>PAWF01000029.1 GCA_002714015.1 Gammaproteobacteria bacterium
CATTAGCTTTTAGTGGGGGCAGTCTGCGGTCATCTTCATCATCTTCTTGTGTATCATCTTTACCTTCTTGATAAAGAGTTAGAAACCCATCAAATGCAAGAGTTGAACCATTAGCTCTTAATTCTACAGATTCATCTTTACCATGCATTAATACAGTAACTCGATCAATTTCAGCTGCGGACATTTGGCTCGCCAAAGTCCTTTTCCAAATTAATTCATAAAGCCTCAATTGGTCTTTATTAAGCTGGGTTGCTAACGAGCCTGGTGAACGTTCAAAGCCTGTCGGTCGAATCGCTTCATGTGCCTCCTGAGCGTTTTTTGCTTTAGCTTTATAATAACGAGGTTTATCTGGGAGATAGTTAACTCCAAAATTGCGTTTAACAGTCTCTCGCATTTGATCCAGGGCTTGAGTTGCAATTTGCACACCATCAGTTCGCATATATGTTATTAAACCAATTCTTTCCCCGTTAATTTCTATCCCTTCATAAAGCTGTTGAGCGGTAATCATTGTATTTTTTGCTGAAAGCCTTAGTTTCCTTGAGGATTCTTGTTGAAGTGTTGAAGTCGTAAACGGAGGAGCAGGGTTACGGCGAATTCTTTTTGGTTCTACAGTATTAACTTTGAATGGACCAACAACCATATCACATGCAGATTTTGCTTGAGAATTATCAGTTAAGCTAAACTTGGTTAATTTATTTCCACTAAGGTGCGTTAGCCGGGCTGAGAATTCATCACCGCTTGGTGCTTTTAAATTTGCATCGATGGTCCAATATTCTTGAGGAGTAAAATTTTCAATCTTAGACTCACGGTCCGCGATTAATCGAAGGGCTACGGATTGAACTCTGCCTGCAGACCTTGCACCAGGTAATTTTCTCCAAAGGACAGGAGATAGCGTAAAACCCATTAAATAATCTAGGGCTCGACGAGCTCGGTAAGCATCAACAAGGTTATTATCCAGATCCCTTGGGTTAGATATTGCTTCTAAAATAGCTTTTTTAGTAATTTCTGAAAAAACTATTCTTTTTACAGATGTGCCTTTGAGAGAACCGCGACGTGTTAATTCATCTAGTACGTGCCAAGAAATTGCTTCTCCTTCACGGTCGGGGTCAGTAGCAAGATAAAGGTTATTTGCTCCTTTTGTGGCTGCACCTATTTCGCGGATGTGTTTTTCTGAGCGGTCACTAACCTCCCAAAGCATTTTAAAATTGTTACTAGGATCTACCGAGCCGTTTTTTGGGGGTAAATCCCTAACATGTCCATATGATGCAAAAACCTTAAAATTATCACCAAGGTATTTGTTTATAGTTGTTGCTTTTGCCGGTGATTCTACTATTACGATATCCATTTTAAACAGCACACTTTAAGTGAGATTAAATTTAATATTAAATATTTTAATTATTTATTCCTAAATCAGATCCATTGGGTGAATTTATGATCTCAAAATGGTGTTATAGGGCGGAGGTGTCAACCAACAGTAATAAAAGATATTATAAAAATTTAATTTTTAAGAGTTATGATTGACCGGAATAATACAAATGGGAATATAAATTATTTATTCATTTTTTATTTATATTAAGAATAATTTTTGATTCTTTTCCATTGATTAATCTTTTAATATTTTCCCGATGTTTAGTAATCACCAGAACACTAAGAAAAAGTCCAAGCCAAACTACTAGTGGGTTTTCCCAGATCCATGCAAATAGAACTGAAGTTGATATTGCTATAATTGCGGCCAAAGATGAATATCTAAACATCACTGCTACAAATATCCATACAGCACATATTGATAAGCCTATAGGCCAGAAAAATCCGATCAATACACCAATACTTGTAGCTACCCCTTTGCCGCCTTTAAACTTAAGCCAAATTGGAAAAATATGTCCAATTACAGCGGCTAAAGAAACATAAAATGCCATGTCTAGACCAAACTCTAAGGCTAAAAACACAGACCCAATACCTTTTCCAAAATCACATAGAAGAGTTAAAACCGCGGCAAGTTTATTTCCTGAACGCAAAACATTTGTAGCACCTATGTTTTTAGATCCAATTTTACGTGGATCAGGTAGGTCAAAAATTATTGAAAAAATAAGACCAAATGGTATTGACCCGATCAAGTAACCTAGGATTGCACCGATAAGAAATGGCCATAAATATGGCAATCCACCCATAGGTTCAGGCATTATGAACTATACCTCTTGTTTAAAAACTGTGCGCCCATCAACTATAGTGCGAGTTACTTTACCTTTCATCTTGCGACCCTCAAAAGGTGTGTTTTTTGATTTGCTCACAAGCTTGTCTAAATCAACTATCCATTCTGCACNAGGGTCAAATATTACCATATCAGCTGCCCCACCTTTTTGTAGTCTTCCTACATCAAGACCAAGAAGGTTTGCAGGCTCACAGGTCATTTTAGATAGAGCTTTTATTAGAGTCATGCTGCCATCTTGAACAAGATCTAAAGTAAGGGATAAAAGCGTCTCTAGGCCTACTACTCCGTTTGATGCATGTTGCATTGGAACCCGCTTGCTTTCTTGGTCGTGAGGTGCATGGTCGGTTGCAATAGCATCAATAGTATCATCTGCAAGACCTTCTATAATCGCAAGCCTATTTTCCTCACTTCTTAGAGGAGGCGCCATTTTTGCATAAGTACGATAATTACCAACATCATAATCTGTTAGAATGAAATGGTGGGGGGCGGCTTCACATGATACATCTAGCCCCTTGTCCTTTGCTATGCGTATAGCCTCAACACCCTGTGCAGTGGAAATATGGGCAACGTGATATTTACCCCCAGTGATTTCAACTAATCTAAGGTCTCTCTCTATAATCACAACTTCTGAGGCATCGGGGATTCCTGGAAGACCGAGTCGGGTTGCAACCTGCCCTTCTGCCATGCAGCCGCACCCAGAGAGAGAAAGGTCCTCTGCATGCTGGCTTATAACCATATTGAAAGCCTTTGAATAAGCTAATGCTCTTCGCATTACCTGACTATCCATGATTGGAAGTCCATCATCAGTAAATGCTACAGCACCAGCGTTTGCAAGCATACCCATTTCGGTTAGCTGTTTTCCATCTAAGCCTTTTGTGACAGCAGCAAATGGAAAAACCTTTACTCCTTTTGCCTCGCGTGCACGTCTTTGAATAAACTCAATTAGCGCAACATCATCAATTACCGGATTAGTATTAGGCATACAACATACAGTTGTTACTCCACCTGCTGCTGCAGATTTTCCTCCACTTTCAATTGTTTCTTTATGTTCATGCCCTGGCTCCCTTAAATGAACATGGATATCTACAAGTCCAGGAGCTAATATATGACCCTTGCAATCAATCACATCTGTTTCTTCTGACAATTCTGGATTTAATAAATGTGGTCCTATATCAATGATATTTCTCCCTTGTACAATTATACCTCCTTTAGTATCGAGGTTAGATGAAGGGTCAATGAGCCTTGAATTGATATAAGCGATAGGGCGGTCAGAGTTCATTTTAGTCCACTTTTGTTTTTAGGTTTAAGGCAAGAAGTTCCATGCAGGCTTGTCGAACAGCTACTCCAAATTCTACTTGCTCAAGAATGACACTCCGAGTGATGTCATCAGCAACTTCACTGTCTATCTCAATTCCTCTGTTCATAGGTCCTGGATGCATGATCATGGCTTCTTCTTTTGCACAAGAAAGTTTTTTTTGATCAAGACCCCAAAACCGAAAATACTCCCTAGTTGAGGGCACAAAGGAGCCTTGCATTCTCTCAGATTGGAGCCTAAGCATCATAATTACATCACAATCTTCTATACCCTTTTGCATGTCATGATAGACGTCAACACCAAGAGCTTCTATCCCTGTGGGGGTAAGCGTTGGAGGGGAGATGACACGAACTTTAGCCCCCATTAATTGAAGAAGAAGAATGTTAGAACGGGCCACTCTGCTATGCATTACGTCTCCGCATATGGCTACGAGTAATCCGTTTAGATGCCCTTTATGGCGACGAATAGTTAATGCATCTAGTAATGCTTGAGTTGGGTGCTCATGTGCTCCGTCACCAGCATTTAAAACGGATCCTTTAACATGGTGGCTTAAAAGATTGACAGCACCTGCATTGGGGTGACGCATTACTAATAGGTCTGGGTGCATGGCGTTAAGAGTCATAGCAGTATCGACCAATGTTTCACCTTTTTTTATTGCTGATGATGAAACAGAAATATTAATTGTGTCGGCACCCATGCGTTTACCCGCAAGCTCAAATGATGTTCTAGTGCGAGTAGAATTTTCAAAGAAGAGCAAAATTAATGTTCTTCCGCGTAATANATCATGTTTTTTATGTTGTTCTCTATTAAGCGCAATATAGTGCTCTGACAAATCAAGAATATTTGTCACATCATCCTTACTCAGATCGCCAATTCCAAGTAGGTGTCGATGTTTAAATGATATTATTTTCTTTGCTATAGTCATCAAAANNACCTTATATGCCTGANAAGGGTATTTGGGCAAGTATTACAAAACAATTACAGGGGAAACTCNNNAAAAATACCTTTTTTTATGGTAAATTAATTCATTAGTAATGTATGAACGCATANATTTGGTNTGCGACTCGAACTTTTATCAAGGTAAGTTTTTACGCCAGTGGCGTAAAAGAAATGAATAAGTTAATGNAAAATAGTAGCATTGGCAGTCAGNTCATTCATGTACATGGTCTGACTATTCTTGCAAATTTATTGATTTCAACATCATTTACAGTAGGCCATACAATTGCGTATGCATTTGAGCCAGGTGTTTTGATGTTAATTCGCTTTGCTATGGCAGCATTAATAATGGGAATATTTGTACAGTTAAAGTATGGTATCTCCTGGCCAGGATGGCATGGGTTATTTCGTTACACAATTGTTGGACTAATGCCTGTCGGTTTCTTTTGGTGCCAATTCGAGTCCCTCAGATACACTAGTGCTCTTAATACCAGTACTCTTTTTACTACAGTACCTGCGATTTCAGCTGTGATTGCAGCATTGTTTATTGGTGAACGGCTCGGTTGGCATCGCCTTCTAGCCTTAGCTATAGGAATGATAGGAGCATTGTGGGTAGTATTTAGGGGTGATCCAGATCGATTCATATCTTTTGATCTTAACTATGGTGATGTTATATTTTTGATAGGCTGTTTGTGTTTTGGGACATATGGAGTTTTAGTAAAAAATCTTCATAGAGGCGAACCAACGGCAATAATGACTTTTTGGGTGCTTGTTGTAGCTACTGTCTCATTCCTTTTCATTTCAGCTAAGGACCTAGGCTCTACAAACTGGGCAGGCGCAGACATTAGTGTTTACGGTTGGTTATTTTATCTAGCACTAGTTACTACGGTTATAAGTTTTTTTCTCTTTCAGTACGCTACCCGTCATATTGGTCCAACTCGAGTGCAGGCATATAGCTATTTCATGCCAGGTTTAGTTATTTTAACTGAGTGGATAATTGGCTATGGTTTTCCAACAGCAATGACACTTCCTGGAATAGCCCTAGTTTTAATTACTAGTTACTTTATTCAACGTGGTACAACACAAACTAAGGCTTAGTTTAATTGCGTTCATTAGCCATTAGATCTAGGGCACCCTGCAAAATAAAGGTTGCTGCCAGTTTATCTACAATACGTGAGCGCTTCTTTCTTGAAAGATCAGCCTGAATCATACTTTTTTCAACCGCTACGGTGGATAAGCGTTCGTCCCAAAGAGAAATTATTGCAAAATTCTCTTGTGCTAAATTATCAGCAAAATCTTTATTTGACTGTGCAGCTGGACCAAAACTTCCATTCATATTAAGGGGTAAACCAATAATTAATGCACCAACATTCTCTTCTATTACTATTTCTTGTAGTTTTTTAGAGGTTAACGAGAATTTTTCACGTGAGAGGTTATTATAAGGTGTTGCCACAATTCGACGGATATCTGATATAGCTAGTCCAATAGTTTTAGCTCCAGGGTCTAGCCCAAGAATACGTTGGTCCGCCTCTATGAGGTTATTGATATCGGTTATATTGCGGATATGCATATCCGATGATACCTTCGATCCGTATTACGTCAAAAATATTTATAAATTATTCTATTTGTATTTTAACTTTCAAAGTGAAATTGACACATGGCAATAGATAAAGCCACCGTGCTTCGTATATCCCGTTTGGCCAGAATCCATTTGGCTGAAGGAGAAATAGATACTGTTGCCAAAGAGCTTAATGGAATTATTCAATGGGTTGAGCAGTTGAAAGAAGTTGATACTGAATCAATAGAGCCTATGACTAGTGTTGTAGAGATAGAGTTGCCAAAACGCGAAGATATACCTGATGATGTTGCAAATCAAAAAGAACTACTTTCTAACTCGCCAGATACAGAAGACGGGTTTTTTGTTGTTCCTAAGGTTGTAGAATGAATAAACTTACAGATTTAACAATAGCAAGAGCACTTTCTGGGCTTAAATCAAAAGAATTTTCAGCTACTGAGCTCACCAAGGCATATATATCTTCAGCTGAAGCCTCACGTGAGCTTAATATCTACGTCGAAGAGACTTTTGATGTGGCCCTTCAACGTGCAACTTTATCTGATAAAAAATTAAAAAGTGGAGACGCAGGATCACTAGAAGGAATCCCAGTTGCAGTAAAAGATTTATTTTGCACACGTGGCATCCATTCCGCTGCGTGTTCAAAGGTATTAAATGGCTTCAAGCCCCCTTACGAGTCTGCAGTTACAGAAAAATTGTGGGATTCTGGTGCAATACTACTTGGTAAAGCAAACATGGACGAGTTTGCAATGGGCTCGTCTAATACGACTAGTTATTATGGTTCGGTCACAAATCCTTGGAGTCCAAAGGGCGCGGTTAAAAAACTTGTTCCTGGGGGAAGTTCCGGAGGGTCTGCTGCTGCTGTCTCGGCTCGAGCTGCTTTAGCAGCTACTGGAACAGATACAGGAGGGTCAATAAGGCAACCTGCTTCATTTTGTGGTGTAGTTGGTTTAAAGCCTACCTATGGGCGATGTTCACGTTGGGGAA
Organism: Gammaproteobacteria bacterium; assembly: GCA_002714015.1. Lineage (GTDB taxonomy): Bacteria > Pseudomonadota > Alphaproteobacteria > UBA828 > UBA828. The sequence goes on from PAWF01000029.1 coordinate 7,021, forward strand.
TAATCGCATTTGCTTCATCTCTAGATCAGGCTGGACCTATTACAAGAACTGTTGAGGATGCGGCATTAATGTTGAATGTAATGGCTGGATATGACCCTAAAGATTCAACCTCAGTAAATAAACCTGTGCCTAATTATGCTCTAAATCTTAACCAAGGAGTAAAAGGCTTAAGAGTAGGAATACCAGGGGAATATCAAATGGATGGTATGTCACCTGAAATAAAGCAACTCTGGGATAAGGGTATAGAATGGTTTAAAAATGGGGGAGCTGAAGTAAAAGATATTTCCCTTCCACACACGAAGTATGCTCTTCCGACTTATTATATTGTAGCACCAGCAGAGGCCTCATCAAATTTGGCGCGTTACGATGGAGTTCGCTTTGGTTTGCGTAAATCAGGAGATGACCTTCAAGATATGTATTCAAAAAGTAGAGCTGAGGGGTTTGGAGAAGAAGTGAAAAGACGGGTATTGATAGGAACTTACGTTTTGTCAGCAGGGTACTATGATGCATATTATTTACAGGCTCAGCGTGTAAGAACTCGTATTGCAGAAGACTTTAAGCAAGCATTTAGCAATGTAGACGTTATTTTAACTCCCACTGCCCCTTCAGCTGCTTTTGAAGTTGGCGCCAATATGGATGACCCTATCTCTATGTATCTAAATGATATATTTACTGTTCCCGCAAGCTTGGCCGGATTACCTGGTATTTCAGTGCCTGCTGGCTTAAGTTCCGAAGGACTTCCTCTTGGTTTACAAATTATTGGTGAACCTTTTAATGAACATAATGTTTTAATTTCAGGTCAATTTATAGAAACAGCTGCTAATTTTGATTCTCTTCCACAATACATTTGTGGGGGGTAGTGATTAATGAGCTATATTATCCAGGGTGAGACAGGTGATTTTGAGTTGGTGATTGGTCTTGAAGTGCATGCACAGGTCAGTTCTAAAGCAAAATTATTTTCAGGTGCACCTACTGAATTCGGAGCAGAGCCAAATACCCAAGTTTCTTTCATTGATGCAGGAATGCCAGGAATGTTACCTGTTATCAACGAATTAGCAGTTGAACAGGCTGTTAGAACAGGACTTGCACTTAATGCGCAGATTAATCTAACTTCAATCTTTGATAGAAAAAACTATTTCTATCCTGATTTACCTTGTGGTTACCAGATTTCTCAATATCTTGATCCTATTGTAGGTGAGGGGGTAGTGGAAATTGACTTAAAAGATGGTTCAAGCCGAAGTATAGGAATTGAAAGGTTACATTTAGAAATGGATGCTGGAAAAAGTATTCATGATCTAAGACCAAATGTAACTCACGTTGATCTCAATCGTTCAGGTATTGCCTTGATGGAGATTGTTTCTAAACCGGATATGCGTTCNCCTGAAGAAGCAGGTCTTTATGTTCGTAAACTAAGAACTATTCTTCGATATGTTGGAAGCTGTGATGGAAATATGGAACAAGGCTCTATGCGCTGTGATGTAAATGTTTCTGTTAGACGTCCAGGCGAGGAATACGGGACTAGGTGTGAAATAAAAAATGTTAATTCAGTACGCTTTGTTATGCGCGCAATCGAATANGAGTCTCAACGCCAAGTTAATATAATTGAGGGTGGAAATAAAGTAGATCAGGAAACAAGGTTATTTGATTCNCAAAAAGGTGAAACGCGTNCTATGCGTTCAAANGAAGAGGCCCATGATTATCGATATTTTCCTGACCCAGACCTTCTTCCNCTTAAATTTGAACAAAGCTGGGTTGATAANATTAAGACCTCATTGCCCGAATTACCAGATTCATTNAAGTCCCGGTTTATANAACAATATGGGATTTCTTCATATGATTCCGGAGTTTTAGTCGGCGAGCAAGANTCTGCTATATATTTTGAGTCTGTGGCAAATGGTCGAGATGGTAAGCTGGCAGCTAACTGGGTTACAGGGGAGTTATTCGGTGCTCTCAATAAAGCTGGCTTGGATATTTCATCAACGCCTGTTTCTGCTGTTCAGTTAGGTGGTCTAATAGATCGTATTAGCGATGGAACACTTTCAGGTCGCCTTGCTAAGGAAGTTTTTGAGTTAATGTTTGAAAGTGGCAGGGATGCTGACGAAATTATCGAAGANAAAGGTNTAAAGCAGGTAACTGATGAACAGGCGATTTTAGATATTATTGATAAAGTATTTTCTTTAAACCCAGATAAAGTTGAAGAATATCAAAGTGGCAAGGTAAAGCTAATGGGATGGTTTNTTGGACAAGTTATGCAAGCAAGTCAAGGNAAAGCTAACCCAGCGGCAGTNAACAAGGTTCTTAAAGAAAAACTAACTGATTAATCTTGGACACGATGCGTGAAACTTAGTTTTATAATTTACACATTTTACAAATATACAGTTAATGAAGAGTAGCTCTGAACAGGGTTTACAGACCTACAAGAGGTTTCGTACTCGATTTATTCAAATAATTGCAGCTATTGGTCTCGTATATATAATGAGCCAGTTCTTGCGTACTGCTAATGGAGTTATAGCAAAGGACCTGGTTGCTGAATTTGGGCTTTCTGCTGAAGAGCTTGGTATCCTTACCGGATCATTTTTCTTATCTTTTGCAATTGTACAGATTCCAGTTGGAATATTATTTGATAGGTACGGACCGCGCTTGGTAATGCCATCAATTCTATTATTTGCAATAGNTGGTAGTATTATTTTTTCTTTATCNANCAGTTTTTTTGAGCTGCTTCTTGCTCGCTTAATGATGGGTNTTGGAGTCGCNCCAGTCCTTATGGGGGCNCTTTTTTTATTTGGTCGTTGGGTTAATTCTAAAGAATATAGTTCTTGGATGGGGCGTATGATTGCCATTGGTGGTGTTGGAGCAATGCTATCNGCAACTCCATTAGCTTGGGTTGCAGAAAGTTTTGGTTGGAGGTCTGCTTTTATAGGTGTTGGATTAGTGATTGCATTGGGNGCAGTATTNATATGGTTTTTTGTTAGAGATCATCCGCCTAGTTATGGAGATATATCCTGTGAAAAGAGATCTCAAAAATTATCTCAGGAGACATTCTGGGAAAATATTTGTGGTATGCGAGACATANTCAAAACTCCNAACTTATGGCCAATTCTTGGCATGGCATTTGTTTCATACCCAGTAACTATAACAATTATAGGTTTGTGGGGAGCCCCTTGGCTTATGGATGTTTATGNTATCAAGCAAATAGANGCGGGTAATATTTTGCTTTGGGTAGCAATAGCATTAATCGTATCTAGTNTTTCGATTGGCTACGTTGAAAAGATTCTAAATATTCGTAAATGGCTTGTTATTGTTTGCTCTATGGGGGTTGGTATATCTCTTTCTATCNTAGCTATTTGGCCTAAGCCTCCCNTGGAGATTTCTGCAGCNTTATTAATTTTCATAGGTTTTTTAAGTGCATATAATATAATAATAGCNGGACATGGGAGNTCNCTTTTCCCNGACCATCTTGCCGGGAGAGGGATGTCTTTAATAGGAATTGCTTTGATGGGTGGTCCCTTTATTATGCAAAGTATAACNGGATTAATTATTGGTGCATTTGATAACAAAGGNNCTANNGNACTTGAANTTTCTGGNGAGCCNTACAGAGCAGCCTATGGTTTTTTAGCAATTATTNTCGTTTTAGCAAATTTACTATATTNCAGAATTCCAGATAANNTNCCTTCNTCAGGNTTTGNTNCTAACAAAANTAGATAATTTTTATATTTTTCAGAATAGAAATTATANAAACTGTTAAAAGCCTCNCTTGCTTATCNGNNAAGGCTATCTTAACGTAGTNTNAATCCAAGTANNAGNTGGGGAGGGTNNAATGCCNANAAAAGAAAAAGAAATATTNGTAGCGTTTGGTATCGATGTCGATGCAGTTGCTGGTCAAATAGGAAGTTATGCAGGCGGTGACTCACCGTCTGATATATCACGTGGTGTATTTGCTGCTGAGGTTGGGTCGCCGCGTCTTCTGGATCTTTTTGATCGCTTTGATCTTAAAACCAGTTGGTTTATTCCTGGGCATTCTATAGAAACTTTCCCATCTGAGATGAAGGCTGTTGCCAAAGCCGGTCATGAAATAGGTCTTCACGGTTATACACATGAAAACCCTATAGCAATGACACCCGAACAAGAAGCGGCAATTTTAGACAAGACTTTGCGCTTGGTTAAAAAGTTATCTGGTAAGTCGCCAACTGGCTATGTGGCTCCATGGTGGGAAATGAGTGCCAATACACCCCACCTACTCATGGAACGTGGTATAAAATATGATCATTCACAAATGCATCATGACTTTTTGCCGTATTGGATGAGAATTAATGAAGAGTGGTCATTGATTGATTATTCAAAACACCCAAGGACATGGATGAAACCCATGAAAATGGGAGATCGCTTCCCAATAGTTCAAATCCCAGGAAGTTGGTATTTAGATGATTTACCACCAATGATGTTTATGAAAAAAGTTCCAAATTCAGGAGGCTGGACCAATCCAAGAGACATAGAGGATTGGTGGAGAGACCAGTTTGATTGGGTTTATAGGGAGATGGATTATGCGGTTTTTACCTTCACTATCCATCCGGATATTTCAGGTCGTCCACAAACTTTACTAATGCTTGAGAGAATAATTGGTCATATTAACAGCCATGCCAATATAAAATGGGCAACGTTTGATGAGATAGCAAATGATTTTATCAAAAGGAATCCATTTAAAGGTAGAAAACCAAAGTTAAAAAGTCTCAAGTAGAAATTTATGAAATTTTGGGTCTTGGAAAAGTAAATATCTACAATGTGTGCTTTATGCGGTATTTTGGTTGATGGTCCTCATTGGACTGAGACAGGAACTGACTCGGGTCATGAAGCTTATGAAGCTGATGCGCGTAGGATCTATCTTGAGCGAGTATATAGACTTCAAATTCTAAATAATATTTTAAAGCCTTTTGGCGCATCTGCTGAGGATTGGAGTGGTGGGCAATATATTGTGCGTAATGTGGCTGGCGGAGCATCAGATGTTGTCCCAAATTTACCTGCTTTATGGAAATCTCTCGAGTTTATTCTCAATCAAGAGGTTGACCCATTATCAACAGAGTTCTTAAACAAGATAGAAAAAGTTTCTAATTAATATTATAGCGCGAGGTAATTCTGGTGGTAGCGTATAGCCGTTTGCTTCCAATATTTGTAGTCACAGGGTATCTAGGTAGCGGTAAAACTACATTAATAAATAATATGCTTAAGCATCCTTCTCTTCGTGATGCAGCTGTGCTGGTTAATGAATTCGGTGCCGTTGGTATTGATCATATGCTAGTTCAAGAAATGGATGAAAATACAGTTTTGTTACAATCAGGCTGCATTTGTTGTACTATTAGGTCTGACCTTAAGGAAAGTATCATTGAGCTTAATTCTAAAAGAGAATCTGGTTTAGTCCCACCTTATAAAAGACTAATACTTGAAACAACCGGGCTTGCAGACCCTTCTCCAATTCTATTTACACTAAACTCAGATACAGTAATTAAACACCACTACCGACTTGGAGCTGTTATTACTACCGTCGATTCTATTAATGCATCAAGCCAAATGAAACGCTATCAAGAACCGCTGAAACAAGTTTTAGTTGCAGATCGAATAGTTATTACAAAGGGAGACTTAGCCAAGAAAAAGAAATTACTTACGTTGCGAGAAAAGATAGAAGATCTTAATCCTTCAGCGGATGTTGTTGAAGTACTACATGGGAATGTAGATGTTCGTAGGTTATTAAGGGCTGACGTTTATGAAAAGAGAAACAGGGGCTCAGAGACAAGAAGGTGGCTCAAATTAGCTGATAATGAATCCAATAACGAAGATTTACATCATCACGATATAAATAAGCATGGAAAAACAATTTCATCTTTTACAATAAGTTATAACCATCCTTTAGATTGGACTGCGTTTGGGATTTGGTTAACTATGTTACTAAACCGTCATGGTGAAAATGTATTGAGAGTAAAAGGAATTCTTAATGTAAAAGGTGTTTCGACTCCGGTTGTTATTAACGGTGTGCAACATGTTGTGCACCCTCCTATCCATTTGAAATCCTGGCCAACTGAAGATCAACGTTCACATATTGTTTTTATTGTTGATAATATGGATAAGAATTTGATTCAGAGGTCACTAACAGCCTTCAATCGACTTTCAGAATCAAGCTAATTTGTTTTATATTCTTAATTTAGAAAAAACATCTCAGATTAAATACCATTATATTTTGTTTTTAAGGGGGGGCTAATGGGATCAAAAATAGCAGTTCTTGGAGCTGGTATGATTGGAACCTCCTGGGCAGCAATTTTTGCACAAGCAGGACATGATATTGTTTTATATGACTGCAATACAAAACAAATAGACCAAGGTATCAATTCAGTTGTTAAGAATTTAAATGACCTTCATAAATATGGGTTAGTTAAAAAAAATTCAAAGCCCAGCAAGAATATACAAGGTACTTCTAGCTTATCAGACGCATTGACAGGGGCAGTTTATGCACAAGAAAGTGTGTTTGAAGATTTAGAAACAAAGATTTCTTTTTATAAGGAAATAGATTCTGTAATAGATAGTAATACTATAGTTGGTTCTTCATCTTCATCATTGATAGCTTCAGCTTTTACAGAAAAACTCAGTTGTTCTCATCGCTGTTTAGTAGTGCACCCTGTTAATCCTCCACATTTAATTCCCCTTGTTGAGATTGTTCCAAAACCTTCTACTAATAAAAGTGTTACTTCATCAGTGAAGGGGCTAATGCTTAATATTGGCATGGATCCGATTGTTTTATCTCGTGAGATCGATGGGTTTATTTTAAATAGGTTACAGGGGGCACTATTAAATGAGGCTTTTTATCTTTTGGAAAATGGCATTGCATCGGCTGAAGATATTGATAAAACATTAAGTAAGGGCTTAGGTAGACGATGGGCTTTTATGGGACCATTTGAGACGTTAGATCTAAATGCACCAGAGGGAATAATAGATTATTGCAATAGGTATTCAAGTTTGTATTTAGAATTAGCAAAACAATTTGAAAAACCAAAACTTTGGGATTCAACTGTAGTAGAGAAATTAAGTGTTACAATGAAAAATAAATATCCAAATAGAGATTTTGATCAACGTCAGAAATTAAGAGATCGCAGATTAGCTGCGCTTGCAGCACATCTAGCAGATGATAATAAAATCTAAAAATAATTTTCTATAGGTATGCATTATATACTTGTATATTAGAGGCTTTACTTTAATTATTTATTTCTCCTGGTCTTCTAGCAAAAACTCCTTGTTCCCTTAACCCAAGCCAATGACCATACTGGTGTGGCCATAGATTAAAATTATCATCAGCTTTTAGTTCTTGGGCAGCATGCAACGGCCAAAAAGGATTATATAAAGCTTCTCTAGCAAGGGCAATTAAGTCAGCCTGTCCCGCACGTAAAATAGTTTCTGCTTGTGCGGCATTTGTAATTAATCCTACTGACTGGGTTAAAATTTCTGCTTTAGAACGAATTGCAGCAGAAAAGCTTACCTGGTAGCCCGGAGTTGGAGTAGGTAGAGTGTTTATACCTGCAGCTGCTATGGCTCCTGAAGAGCAGTCAATAACATCAACTCCTAATGCTTTAAGCTCTTTTGATAGAGTGATGGAGTTTTCAAGAGTCCAGCCGTCTTCTTTACCGTCTACTGTTGAGAGTCTAATAAATAGAGGCTTTTCCACTGGCCATTTAGCTCTTACTGCCTCTACAAGTTCAAGTGTAAAGCGCATTCTATTCTTTACAGACCCACCGTATTCATCTGTTCGTTTGTTTGAAATAGGAGACAAAAAACTATGACTCAAATAACCATGTGCACTGTGTATTTCTATTGCATCAAAGTTTGCAACTATTGCAAGGTTTGTGGATTTTACCCACGTATCTACTAAGTCATTAATTTCTGACTTTGACAGTTGATTTGGAACAAGCCAACCCTCCTCAAATGGTAAATCACTTGGTCCGACTATGTCCCATGCTAGTTCACCTTTAGAAAATTCTATTTCAGTTAAAGCAGCATCTCCTTCCCAAGGTCTTTGGCAGGATGCTTTTCGACCTGCATGTGCTAATTGTAAACAAGTTGCGGCTCCTGTTGATTTTACATTTGCAACAATAGGAATCATTGCATTTAATTGTTCCTCGTTCCAAAGCCCAGTGCACCCATGCGTTATCCGACCTCTCGCCTCAACAGCTGTTGCTTCAAAAATTACAAGACCGAACCCACCTCGCCCAAATGTATTGAGATGATTTAGATGCCATTCGTTCATTACACCATTTACGGCAGTATATTGGCACATTGGAGAAACTACGCTGCGATTACGTAATTTTAGGTCTCTAATCTCTATGGGCTCAAATAGCATCGGCATAAACATTATTCCTCTCTTAGTATTTAATGATTTTTAATTATATATATTTTTTATCTCAATTTTGATAAATGATAAAAGTTTAGATTACAAAAAATTTATAAAAATCTTGATATTATTTTCCTCAGATGAAATTTTTTCATAATTAGGGCATAATGACTTTTATGGCTTAAGGAAATAATAAATGAAAAAAATGAATAAAGTATCAGGCTCTCGATATTCCGAGCAGTTACGTGAGGTCAGTAGAAGTGCTAGTAAGGCACCTGGAGTGCGTTCACGTGAATCAGAGTTGGAGCAGGCTATTGGACGCGAGGTAAAAACGCTTAGAAGAAAGCATGGAATGACAGTTACTGAATTAGCTGCTACAGCGGATTTATCACCGGGTATGCTCTCTAAAATTGAGAATGGTTTAACTTCGCCATCACTTTCTACTTTGCAAGCTCTTGGCTCTGCCTTGAATGTCTCAGTCATGGCACTTATGCGTCGCCATGAGGAACGCCATGAGGCGACTTTTGTACCTGCAGGTCAAGGGCTTCATATAAAACGAAGAGGAACTCGTTCTGGTCATGATTATCAGTTATTAGGACATGCAGTTAGCAACCGCATGGGGGTTGAGCCATATCATATAACACTTAATAAAAAATCTGAGGTTTATTCTTCTTTCCAACATGAAGGTACAGAATTTATTCATGTTTTACAGGGCCAAATGATTTACAGGCATGGTTTAGATACTTTTAATATGTTGCCAGGAGATTCATTATTTTTTGATGCACAAGCTCCTCATGGACCTGAGGAATTAGTTGAAACACCAATAAAATTTTTGTGTATAATTGCCTATGAGGCCATGGATGATACCAGAGAGTGAATTTAGCCATAAACTCTAATTGTGAGGTGCCTAGTTCAATTATATGGACCCATGCATATTTAAATTAAAGGTTTCTAATTTTAGTCTCCTTAATCAGATCGTGTACGGATTAGATCAGCGCCTTTTTCTGCAATCATAATTGTAGCTGCGTTAGTATTTCCTGAGACAAGTTTTGGCATAATAGAAGCATCAACAACTCTTAGATCTTTTATGCCATGAACTCTTAACTGGTCATCTACTACTGCTTTTTCATCATGCCCCATTTTACATGTACCCGCTGGATGATAAAGAGTGGCGCCAGTTTGGCGGGCATAATTAAGTAATTCATCATTTGTTTTTTCTAAGGATCCAGGCAGTTCTTCTTTATCTATCCACTTTCTGAGAGCTGGGGCTTTAACTAAATCACGTGCAATATTCATTCCCTTTACAAGAACTTGTTTATCTATCTCAGAAGATAGGAAGTTTGGTTTGATTAATGGGTGAGCCATTGGGTCTATAGACTTAATATGAACACTGCCCCTACTGTGAGGCCGAAGTTGGCATGGACCAATAGTTAGTCCAGGCCATTTGTCTAGTTTTCTTTTTTTTGGATCTGCGAAGCTAGCTGGAGCAATATGATATTGAATATCTGGTGTGGCTAAAGCATTATCTGATTTAACAAAACCAGCTACTAGACCTGCAGTAACAGTCAATGCTCCTCGCCTGAATAAAGCAAATTTCAAAGCTTGTTTTACTAGACCGATACCTTGAAGCTCTTCGTTCAGCGTTTCTCTTTTACTGGCTCTCCAAACGAGTCTAGCTATATAATGATCCTGATAATTTTCACCTACGCCAATAAGATCTTGCTTTACTTCTATACCATTTTTTTTAAGCAAGTTTGGTTCACCAATACCAGAGAGCTCAAGAAGCTGTGGGGATTGGATTGACCCTGCAGAAAGTATTACTTCTCGTTTTGTAAAAATAGATTCTTCAACATTATTAGATATATATTTTATACCTTTTGCGACCTTGCCTTCGATTATCACTTTTGTTACATGCGCATTTTTAATTATATGTAGGTTTTTCCGCTTTTTAGCAGGATTGAGATAGGCCCTCGCAGCACTAAAACGTAAACCATTTTTTTGTGTAACTTGGAAGTAGTTGAAACCTGCCTGTGATTTACCGTTATAATCTGCCGCTTTTCCATACCCAGTTTCAACTGCAGCATTAATTAGGTCATCCATAAAAGGATATGTTTGTCGAGTATTTGCAACATTAAGTGGTCCACCAATACCCCTATATTCATCATACCCCATCTCAAAATTTTCAGATTTTTTAAAATAAGGAAGTATATCATCGTAGGACCAGCCCCTATTACCCATTTGACCCCAACCATTGTAGTCATCTGGTTGTCCTCGGACATACACCATAGCATTAATTGAGGAAGAGCCACCAAGACCACGGCCTCTTGGTATAGGTATAGATCTGTTGAATGTGTTTGGTTCAGGCTCTGAGTCGAAAAGCCAATTTACACCTGGCATGGCCATAGTTTTTATATATCCTACTGGAATATGTATCCAAGGATGATTGTCAGATCCACCTGCTTCTATTAATGCCACCGTATGCTTTGTGTTTTCACTTAAGCGATTTGCTAATACACATCCCGCAGATCCTGCACCTACCACAATATAGTCATATTTTATCAAGATCTTCCTCCTGCAAATTAAATGGTCAATATTTTGTTTCTAAGACCCCACCGAGTTTTATTTATTACTTTTCAGGCGTTAAGATAAGAGTGATTATATATTGTGTCATGTGCTGTAGGAGAACGAAATGGGAGATCTAAAAGGAAAAATTCTTTTGGTGACTGGTGCTAGTCGGGGTATTGGTGCTGAAATTGTTCGCCAATCTGTTAAAGAGGGTGCTGAAGTAGTTTTACATTATGGAAAAAACCATGATGCCGCAATGTCAATACAGGCCGAGCTGGGTCAAGATAAATGTCATATAATTTCCGCTGATTTTATGGATAATACAGCTATTAACAGCTTGTGGGAAAAAGCATACAAATGGCGTGGTAAAATAGATATACTAGTTAATAACGCTGGAATATATGAGCCTTTGGATGTGGATGTTTCTTTTGAAGACTGGGCTGATTCTTGGTCGAGAACTATACAGGTAAATCTCCTAGCTACGGCTCATCTTTCTCGAGCTGCAATTCTTGCATATCGCAAATATGGGGCTGGAATGATAATTAATATTACTAGTCGCGCAGCATTTAGAGGAGATACCCCTTTTCATATGCATTATGCTGCTTCAAAAGGGGGACAAACGGCGCTTACAAGTACTATCTCACGGGGTTGGGGTTTAGAAGGGATTACATGTTATTCTGTGGCGCCAGGTTGGGTAGATACAGAAATGGCAAGAGAAGGTGCAGAAAAGGTTGGTTGGGACTATGTTTTAAAAGATTTACCTCTTGGAGAAATGGTTCCCCCAAGGGAGGTAGCAAATATTGTTGTTTTTTTGGCTTCGGGCAAGGCTAGGCATGCTACTGGCTCATCAATTAATGTAAATGGAGGGTCTTTCCCTCGATAAAAAATACTTAAAAATAAACACCATTGTTGGAGGTAAATATCGTTTCGTTGACACTAAACTAACTAGGCGTGTAAATACTTTTTACTATTGTAAAATTTTATATACGCCAACTATTAAGGCAATGAGAAAATATAACAAAACCTTGTTTTTTAAGTTCAACTATGAAAGGGGTGGCAAGCTTTAATATGCTGTCACTGAATAATAATGTCACTTAGGATTGCAATAGATACGGGTGGTACATTTACAGATGTTGTCGCCATAAACGATGATACAGGTGAGCAATGGGCGGTTAAAACCCCAAGTACCCCGAATGACCCTTCAATTGGTCTTCTTGAAGGTATGCGAAAGGCAGCAGGACAGGCGGGCATTCCCGAGTCTGACATAAATCAACTACTACATGGCTCAACTACTGCTACTAACGCTGTTTTAGAGCACAAATTTGAAGGTCTTGGACTTCTAGTTACTAAAGGCTTTCGCCACATAATTGAGATTGCTCGCCAATCTGTTCCTGATGGTTATGGAAACTCATATTTTTGGGTTAAGCCCCCACGTCTAGTCCCATTGCATCTTGTTCGGGAGGTAAGGGGGAGAATTGATTTCCAAGGAAAAGAAATAGATGCCCTTGATGAAGATGCAGTTTTAGAGGGTGCTGAGCAGCTAGTCAGTAGAGGAGTAAAATGTATAGGTGTCTGTTTGTTGCACTCATATGCAAATGATGGGCATGAAAAAAGAGTTGGTGAAATACTTAAAGAACGATACCCCGATATTTTTGTATCTCTTTCTTCTTTAGTTTTACCAGAATACAGAGAATATGAACGAGCAATGACAACTCTGATTGATGTAATGGTAAAGCCTTATTGTAAAACGTATTTGAGACATGCCGAAGACCAATTACGTATGCAGGCTGGAGATGCTCCTTTTCTTATCATGCAATCTAATGGGGGTGTCGTTAGTGCTGAGGCAGCGGGACAAAAACCAGTTACAATGCTATTATCAGGTCCAGCAGCTGGTGTTCTAGGCGCAACGTATATGTCGCATTTAGCAGGACATAAAGATGTTCTAACTCTGGATGTGGGAGGAACTTCTACAGATGTATCCCTAGTAGAAGATCTTAATCCTCAGCTAACAACTCATTCTTTAATTGAGCATTACCCTGTTAAAACTCCTATGTTAGATATAGCCACAGTTGGAACAGGTGGTGGTTCTTTAGCGTGGATAGATGATTATGGAAGTTTAAAAGTAGGTCCACGAAGTGCAGGTGCTGACCCAGGGCCTATTTGTTATAGCCGTGGAGGAAAAAAACCTACAGTTACTGATGCGGCTCTTGTATTAGGGAGACTTCCTAACGCGCTTGTTGGTGGAGAGTTAGAGCTGGATGTTGAAGGTGCTAGGGTTGCGTTTTCAGAGCTGGGTGCATCCTTTAAGATTTCTGCAGAGGAGGCTGCAGCAGGTGTATTTGAAATAGCTGCTGCAAATCAGGTTAACGGAATTCGTCAAGTTTCAGTTCTCAAAGGTCGGGACCCAGGTTTATATGCTCTTGTTGCTTTCGGGGGTGCAGGGGGGTTATTTGCTGCTGAGGTTGCAGATTTTTTAAATATTACCACTGTTCTTTCACCGCCTAATCCAGGAAATTTATCTGCGTTTGGTTTGCATGTTTCAGATATAAAACGTGATTATATTAGAACCATTGTCCGACGTCAGAGTGAGTCTGATAACGCAGAGATACAAAAAGTATGGTCTGATTTAGAGTCTCAGGGAAGGAAAGAAATTAGTGAAGAAGGCGTTGAGGACAGTGCTATCGAAGCACATTATTCTGCCGATATGAGATATGTTGGGGAGGGTCATGAGGTTCCTGTAAATGTACCTCAGGATTTGTCAAAAGAGGATGCAGTTGAGTTTATTTGGGATGAATTTCATAATGTTCACGATAAAACATTTGGCTTTCAATATAGAGATCAACAGGATGTTGAACTTGTTAACTTACGTGTGCAAGCTGTGGGTCGTGCCAATCGCCCTGAAGTTTTAAAAGTTAATAAAAATTCTGATAAACTAATCGTTAATTCAACTCGAAGCGTATTTTGGAGAGAGGAAGGCTGGCTTGATTGTCCAATTTATACAAGAGCTAATTTTCCAATAGGTATTTCTATTCAGGGTCCAGCAATTTTCGAAGAATATGGATCTACAGTTGTTGTTCCAAGAAATTGGTCTGCCTCAAAGGATGAATACGGCAATTTAAAACTTGAAAGGATATCATGATGGTGGTCGACATGAAGGCAACAGTAGGGCCGGTTGAACTTGAAGTGATAGCTGGAACTGTTCGCTCAGCAGAACTAGAAATTGAAGCGGCTGTAGAAAGGACCTCACGTTCACCGATGATAAGAGATCAACACGATTATAGAGTTGCACTCTTTGACGCTCGTGGTAGAAAATTAACAGGTCGGTCATATTCAGCATTAGTCGAGCCAATTTTTGAATATTTTGGTGAGGAAAATATTAATGAAGGAGATGTCTTCTTCTGGAATGACCCATATAATAGTTGTGGTGGTATTGGTCACATCCCCGATTTGTGTACTACAATTCCAATTTTTTATGAAGGTAGATTAATTGGCTTTAGCCAAGTTTTTGGGCATCATGATGATGTAGGCGGTGCTGTGCCGGGTAGTATGCCAGTTAAGGCAACTGATATGTGGACAGAAGGTTTAGTTGTGCCTCCAATAAAGCTCTATGACGGTGGGACTTTAAATCAAGCTGCTTATGAGATAATTGCTCGTAACTCAAGATTGTCAGAGCATTTAAAGGGTGACATTGATGCAGAGATAGGAGCCGCCCGATTAGGGTTAAATAGAATTGCAGAGATGGCACAACGCTACGGTGTTGAGGCACTTGAAGCAGCTTTTGACATGATCATAGAAAATTGTTCACGTACTATTAGAGAAGAGCTGTTACCAAAAATAAAAGACGGAGTTTACCATTGGGAAGATTATATAGAGTGTGATGGTGTAGATGCGCCTCAAATGCACGCAATGCGCCTAACTATGACTAAGACACCAGATAAGCTCCTTTTAGATTTTACTGGGACGGATCCAGAGGCTAAAGGGCCAATAAATTGGCCAATTGACTATGCAGATGGAAAGTTTGCACGTAAATGGATGGCCCCCGTCCTACGTTCTCTGGCTACTTCACCTGATAGAGCTGCTGAAATTGATATGAATGAGGGTGTTTTGGATGTAATCGACGTAAAATTCCCGGAAAAAGGCACATTAGTTACGCCTACTTTTGGAAAGCCGACAGGTCTGAGGTTTTTTATATTATTAAGATCACTTGGCATTTTTGCAGCGTGTTTATCAAAGGCAACTGGAGGGCAAATGCCTGCAGACCATGAAACAATAAGAATCTGGGGGTTGCACGGGGGGAATAATGCCAAGGATTTTTTCCTATTTAGGGAAGTGCTAGGTGGGGGAGGACCAGGAAGACCATGGGCTGATGGCAGTGATGTTGTCCATATTGTTCCTAATTCTCGAAATCTTCCTGCAGAATTCTCTGAGCAACGCTACCCTGTTCGAGTAGAAAAGCTTGGGCTAGCTATAGACTCTGGTGGTGCTGGGTTTCGACGTGGTGGATTTGGATATGATAAGCGGATTCGTTTGTTGGAGAATGCGCGCCTTTTATCAAACGCTGACCGAGCACTTCTTAATACATATGGTGTTAATGGCGGAAAGGCTGGTCAAACATATGGTATAGAAATACAACATCAATCTGGTGATGAGGAAACTGTTCCAGGGATGGCAGATAATATTCAAGTATCGGCAGAATCTGTAGTGCACATTGTTACAACTGGTGGGGGTGGCTGGGGGGACCCTCTGGATCGAGAAACTGGAATGGTTTGTTATGATGTTGAGTGCGGCCTTGTTTCTATAGAAGCGGCAAAAGATCAATATGGTGTTATACTAAACCATACACAAAATGGCTATCTAGTTAACGACCAGCAAACACAGGTACTTCGTGCAAAATTAAAAAAAGAGCGAGGAAAATTACCGATGTTTGATAGGGGAGAATATTTTAGACAAATTGCAGATTCTGAAGGCATCAACTGGCCTAAGGGCTGGACAGACCCAGATGCTGATTGGGATGCTTTGCCGGATGTGAGGGAAGATGAAGCCGCCGCTGTTTGAATATCTTAGACCAAGTTCATTAGAAGAAGCTATTACAGCAAGAGCAGCAAATGATTATACAGCTGTTCTTGCGGGAGGGCAGAGTCTTATACCCACTATGAATTTTAGGATAGCTAATCCAACGGTTCTGATCGATATAAGCCGTATTGAATCACTTAAAAAATATTCCATTGAGGAAAATGAAGTAATTATTGGTGCTATGGTGAGACAGCGTGATATTGAACTTAGTAATTCAATTTTTGTTGTAAATCCCCTTATAAGAGAAACACTCGAACATGTTGCCCATGTACCTATTCGTTCTAGGGGTACTGTTGCTGGAAGTTTGGCTCACGCTGATGCTGCAGCTGAATTGCCTGCACTATTATTGGCAACTGGAGGCTCTGTTGTTGCAAAAAATATATCTGGTTCAAGGGTAATTGAAGCTAATTCATTATTCCAATTTCATATGACTACTACATTGTCTCATGATGAGATAATTACTGAAGTAAGAATACCTAGCCTTAAGCCTGGTTCGGGTTGGGCATTTAAAGAATTCACTCGCCGTCATGGAGATTACGCTATTGCTGGTATTGCAGTTATTATAAATATGTCCAGTGAAGGTTTATGTGAAGATATTTCTTTAGCTGCGTGTGGTATTGCTGCAAGAGCTTTAAGGTTGGAGACGTCTGAGGAAATCTTGAGAGGAACAAACTTAGATAATGGCTTAATTAAAGAGGCAGCTATGAGTGCAACAGAATATGTTACTGCTGCAGACGATACACACGCTTCTACTCAGTTTAGAAAACATGTTTTAATGACTCTTCTTCAACGTGCAATTGCAACTGCAAAATCCCGTACGAGCAAGGTTTAGTATAATGAAACAATATAAAATACGCTCAGATTATCCTGAACGTTCAGACGATCCACTGCATTCTGTAAATGTTACAGTCAATGGTCAAAAAATAACTCGCAAGGTTTCACCAAGACGTTTATTAGCAGATTTTCTGCGCCATGAGTTGGGGTTGACAGGCACTCATGTGGGTTGTGAGCATGGTGTATGCGGCTGTTGTACTGTAATTATAGATGGCTCAGCTGCTCGCTCCTGTTTAACTTTTGCAGTACAAGTTGATGGAGCAGAAGTAAGGACAGTTGAAAGCTTGCAAAATGAAGATGGAACCCTTCACCCTGTTCAGGAAGCATTTAAAGATTGTCATGCCCTTCAGTGTGGTTTTTGCACTCCAGGTTTTTTGATGTCTATTGTAAGTCAACTAGAGGATTCTGATAGTGAACTTGATTTATCGGATGATGGTATCAGAATAATGTTATCTGGGAATCTATGTAGATGTACAGGTTACCAAAATATAGTTACCGCAGTACGCCAAGCAGCAGAGCGTTTAAACAGAGATCAATAGGTATATTTAATTATGGCAACAAGAACATTTGGTGAGAGGGTTCAGCGTAATAATGACCAGAGATTACTTACTGGTGGGGGTCGTTATGTAGATGATATTCCTTTAGTTGGAGCCCTACATGCTGCTTTTGTTCGCAGCCCTTATGCCCGCGCACAAATTGTATCAATAGATACTTCCTTAGCTAAAAAACACCCCGGTGTTATTGAAGTATACACATGTGATAATATAGGAAATCTTGACATTGAGATGCCTTTGTTAATCCCTCACCCTGCATTACATAGTCCTAAAACGCAGAGACCCCTTGCACGCGAGGGGGTATATTATGTTGGACAAACTGTTGCAATGGTCGTCGCAATTGATCGTTATGTAGCTGAGGATGCTAGTAGGCTTGTTGAAGTTGAATATTCTGAACCATTAAAATGTTCGATTGAAATAGAGGAGGCAGTTCTTGATAGTGCACCTTTAGTTCATCCAGATGTTCCAAATAATATTGCCGCCCATTGTGTGCAAGTTAGTGGAGAACCTGAGAAAGCTTTTCAGGATGCAGAACATTTTACTAAGCTGAGAGTCAGGGTAGATCGTTCTACAGCAGCACCTATGGAATGTCGCGCAGTTGCTGCCAGATTTGATTCAGTAAGTGGGGAGTTAACTGTTTGGGATGGAACACAGGCACCAATATCAGTTAGAGGAGGCATAGCTTCAATTTTTAATATAGATGAGGATAAGGTCCGTGTTATTGCCCCAGATGTTGGAGGAGGCTTTGGGCAAAAAGTTCTTCTTTTTTATCCGGATGAATTATTAGTTCCTTATGCTGCAATGGAATTAAATCGCCCAGTAAAATATATTGAAGATCGTACAGAAAACTTTTTGGGTTCAACGCAGGAGCGAACACAAATACATGAATTGGAACTTGCTTCTACAAAAGATGGGATTGTTTTAGGTCTTAAAGACTCTTTTCTTCATGATACAGGAGCATTTATTCCATATGGTATCGCTGTAGCTCAAGTCGCATCATCGGGAGTCCTAGGTCCTTATCGAATACCAAACTCTAGAGTTGAGTATAAGGCAATTTATACTCCAATAGTGCCTGTTACTCCCTATAGAGGTTGTGGAAGACCCCATGCTTGTTTTGCAATTGAGCGCGCTATGGATCAGCTTGCAGATGAACTTGGGTTAGATCGTTTTGAAGTACGCAGGCGTAATTTAATTGCTGAAGATGAATTTCCCTATGAACGTCCGAACCTTCTATTTGCCGACGGTTTGGCTGTAATTTATGACAGCGGGCAATATACAAAAGCGCTTGACATGATACATGAGAAGATAGACCTAGATGATTTTAAACTTCAACAAAGTGAAGCAGCAAAAGATGGTCGTTATTTAGGTCTTGGTCTAAGCTTTTATGTGGAAGCAACAGGAATAGGACCATATGAGGGAGGACATATTAAAATTCACCCTATCACTGGGAAAGTTTATGTAAATACAGGTCTTACTACACAAGGCCAGGGTCATGAGACAGTGTTCGCACAAATAGTATCAGATCAACTTGGAGTTGACCCAGCCGATGTTATTCTTGTAGAGGGGGATACGGGAGCCTTTGATTGGGGAGTTGCAACATATGCAAGTCGAGCAGCTGTTGTAAGTGGAAACGCTATACATTTAGCGTCTGTTAAGGCGAGAAAGATTGTTATGGAGGCTGCAGGAAACATGTTAGAAGCATCCACCGATGACTTAGAGTTAGAGGGTGGAGAAGTTAAAGTTAGAGGCTCTGATGTTTCGGTTAGCCTGGCTGCTGTCGCTACAGCCTGTAATCCGTTAAGGTACGCTTTTAATGAGGCGGCTCAGGCAGCTACACAGTTTGCACCAGCAGCAAGAAGTGATGAACCAGCACTCGGAGATGGTAGGGCTCCTGGAATCGAAACTACTGAATATTATGCTCCCCCTCATGCTACATGGGCTTATGGTGTGCATGCAGCCATTTTAGAGGTTGACCCAGGCTTATGTTCTATAGATATCAAAAGGTATATTTGCGTGCACGACTGCGGAAATATGATTAATCCTACCCTGGTTGAGGGACAGGTGATGGGCGGTGTAGCTCAAGGCATGGGAGGTGCATTCTTTGAAAGAGTTGAGTTTGACTCTGAGGGAAATCCAAGAAATGCAAATTTTATGGATTTTCTTGTCCCTTATGCTACTGAAGTTCCGCAGATTGAACTACACCATATTGAAACTCCATCGCCATTAAACCCTCTTGGTGTAAAGGGTGTAGGAGAGGCTGGAACTATTCCAGTAGCTCCAGTAATTGCATCTGCCATAGAAGATGCCTTGAAGCCCCTTGGAATAAAAAAACTACATAATGTGCCTCTCTCTCCAAATAGTATATATGAAGCATTAATAGAATCTGGTTGGGAGCCGAAGGCTTAAGTGTAGATTAAATAAGTCAGGTTTTTTTCTTAAGACCAAGTAAACGAAGTAAGAGTCTTAAGAATATTTTTAATGAAAGCTTTGTTGCACTCAGCTCCATATTTTTATTTTGTGAAATAGAAGTTTTTGAGTCTGAATCTTTAATTATTTCAGGTTTTTCTCCTCCTAATTCTATATCTTTGTTATCTAGGTTATCTGCAGCTGAAATAAGTTTGTTATTCAAATTTTTAGTAAATTCTTTTGTAAGTTGGTCTGCTACATCCTGGACTATTCCTGTTCGCCCCATTTGAGCAAGTGCCCCCGTTAATTTTAAATTTGCAACTATATCTACGATAGCTCCATTATCGCTATCATGAATTTGATAAGTTACTGTGGCGCTGGCCCGACTACCTCCTTGACGGTCTAAACCCTGTCCTTCAATTTTAGCAAAACGTTTTTTATTGTCACTTTCAACTATCGTTGCCTCTCCCTCAAAAGATCCCACTATTGGACCGAGGCGTATTGAAACCTTTCCACGATATTTATTATCTCCTTCTTGGGCTATTAGTGAGAATCCAGGAATACAGTTAACGACTTCTGGGACATTTTGAAGAAATTCCCATACATTCTTAGACGGTTGATTGACTTCAAAATTTTGAACAATTTCAGGCATAAGAATTTCCCATATAAAGAAGATAATACGTATCTTATGAAATTATATTAAAGCTAGGATTTTTAATGAATCATTTTGTGATTATAATGCTTCAAGTATGAATTCACTAGTGATCAAGTTAAATTATATGATTGATTTTTAGTTATTTTAAATGATGGGGATGTTATGGAAATAATAGATGAAAGCAATATTGAAGTAAAAATGGCTTTTATGACTTGGGATGAAGTTAAGTTAGCTATTGCTGCAGATAAAATGGTTATTGTTCCGACTGGTGCCACTGAGGCACACGGACCTCATATGCCAACAGATACGGATACCCATCAAGCTGAATGGATGGCTATAGAACTTGCAAAACGTGTTGGAGCTGTTGTTGCACCCCCACTATCATATGGAATATCTAAAACGTTTGAACATTTTCCAGGTACAATTTCCCTTTCTATTCCAATTTATCAAGAGGTTCTTTATGAAGTAGGGTCTGCTTTAGTTAAGCAAGGTTTTAAGCATTTACTTTTTTTAAATGGTAATAGACCTAATGGAACAGCCAATGATGCAGTAGCCCGTCGTTTAATAGATGATCTAGATAGTGAGTTTGATTTCATGGTCACAGCAGTAAGTTATTGGGAGCCTGGTGCAAAACAAATTCACGAATTACGAAAGTCTAATGTTGGAGGTATGGGGCACGGTGGAGAGTTTGAAACCTCTTTTCAGTTGGCTACGCGTCCTAGTTTAGTGCACATGGATCGATTAGAGGGAGTTTATGCCCCACTTGTTGGCTGGGATCTTGTTGCACCAGTAACACCTTCACGCACCTATAGACGCCGTCCTACACCTGAAACAAATCATGCCTCAATTTTTGGGGATCCACATGAGGCTAGTGCGACAACAGGTAAAAAAATGTTAGAAGTTGCTTTAGATGGGTTAGAAAGAATGATCGAAGAATTACAACCCGCTTATGAGGAGCGTAAGTAATTTATAAATCTCATTTACTTAACTATGAAAAAATGTTGCACAAATACACGCTAATACAAGATTAAATTTCAACTAGTCTAAAAGGTTATAAGGTATGGCAGAAGATATATGGGATGAAAACCTGTACAAAATTTTTGAAAAGGGATTTCCCACTAATGATAAAACATTCATTGAGACTCCAGAAGAAAAAATTATATCTTATGGTGAGTTGAAAAAGACTTCGGCAATGTTTGCCAATGCTTTAACTGATTTAGGTGTAGTTCAAGGTGATCGTGTTCTGGTGCAGGCTAATAAATCTCCAGAAGTAGTTTTTTTATATTTAGCATGCTTACGTGCAGGTGCAATTTTTGTACCTTTAAATACAGCATATACGAAGAGTGAGCTTGAATATTTTATTAAAGACTCTGAACCAAAAGTTGTGGTTTGTGATCAATTATCACCATTAATGGATTTTAGTTCAGAAATAGATTTTCCTGACCTCAAGATTCTTACTTTAGACTCAAGTGGTAATGGTAGTCTGATGATGCTAGTTGAGGGTCAGCTTGTTACTTTTAATACTGTCAATAGTGGAGGAGCGGCTATTGCTTGTATACTTTATACGAGTGGGACTACAGGAAGACCTAAAGGAGCAATGCTGAGTCACTCAAACCTTGGTACTAATGCTTATACATTAAAGGAATCTTGGGGTTTTATGCCAGACGATGTTCTTTTGCATACCCTCCCAGTTTTTCATGCCCACGGCTTATTTGTTGCGGTGAACACTGTTCTTGCAAATGGGACAGGAATGATTTTTCTACCAAAATTTGATGTAAAAGAAGTAATCCGGTTAATGCCAAAATCTACATTAATGATGGGTGTTCCGACTTTTTATACAAGGTTGTTAGCCGATCCTCAGTTTACTACCCATATAGCCAAGCATATGCGATTATTCATTTCAGGTTCTGCTCCTCTATTAGCCGATACACATGCTGAATTTTATAAGCTTACAGGGCATAAAATTCTTGAAAGATATGGAATGACAGAAACAGCAATGAATACTTCAAACCCCTTAGATGGAGAACGTGTGCCCGGTAGTGTAGGTCCAGCACTTCCAGGAATTGAAATCAGGGTAGTAGATAATGATGATAAGCTACTAGGTCTTAATGAGACCGGAGATATCCAAGTCCGTGGTCCTAATGTATTTAATGGATATTGGAAGAAGCCAGATAAGACATCAGAAGAATTTTGTGAGGATTATTTCTTTCGCACAGGTGATATAGGATATCTTGATGATAAGGAATACCTCTTCATTGTTGGTCGGGCAAAAGACTTAATTATTTCAGGAGGATATAATGTATATCCTAAGGAAATTGAGAGTTGTATTGATGAACTAGAAGGGATCGTTGAGTCAGCTGTAATAGGTGTGCCACATAATGATTTTGGAGAGGCTGTTGTAGCCCTTATAACTTGCGATGATAGTAAAACTAAAGTCCTTGATGAGTATATAATTAGATCTTTGAAAAAAACACTTGCATCTTATAAAATTCCAAAAGCAGTGTTCACGGTCCAAGAAATCCCAAGAAACGTTATGGGAAAAGTTGAGAAGAGTAATTTAAGAGAGCTATATAAAGACATCTTTAAAGTTTAAAACTTAGACTGTGAGATGACCCTAGTATTAGTTTTATTATGACACTTAAAAATGCTGTTGGCAGGTTTATATAAAAGTTTTCCAGCCATAGTGTAATCATTTATATATAGAAATGGGAGTTATTAATGATCGATCTTTACTATTGGCCAACTCCGAATGGATGGAAGGTTACGATCCTACTGGAGGAGTTAGGACTAGAATATCGAGTAATTCCAGTAGATATATTGAGTGGAGATCAGTTTAAACCTGAATTCCTTAAAATAGCACCTAATAATAAAATGCCAGCCGTTATAGATTCTAATGGTCCAGGTGGTCAGTCAATTTCTATTTTTGAATCTGGCGCTATTTTACTTCATTATGCTGAGCAAGCAGGTAAATTTATACCCTCTGATTCAAAGGGGAGAGTTGAGGTTTTACAATGGTTATTTTTTCAAATGGCACATGTTGGACCAATGTTAGGACAAAACCATCATTTTCGTATTTATTCACCTGAAAAAATTCCTTATGCCATTGACAGATATACTAAAGAAGCTGCAAGGATCTATGGAGTAATAGATAAGCGTTTATCTGAGTTTGAATTTGTTACTGGAGATTATTCAATTGTAGATATGGCAATTTATCCNTGGATTCGTGGTCATAAGCTTCAAGGACAGGATTTAGATATATTTCCAAATTTAAAACGATGGTTTTTTGAATTGGATGATAGACCAGCTGTAAAACGTGGCTGTGAGGTTTTAAAAGACTTACGTAAGAACCCAGGTGATTTTACNGAAGATCAAAGATCAATTATGTTTGGTGATAAGCAATTTGGACATAATACTGATGAGTAAATAGATTTTTAGCTTTAGATAGAAATTAAAAAATGAGCGCGTTGAATAGTCCTGCAGTAAAGAGAGTTAGAGAAATTCTTAAAACATATAACTCGGAAGCTATCATTATTGAACTTGAGGAAACAGCCCGAACTGCAAATGATGCAGCTAAAAATATTGGCACTGAGTTAGGTAGTATAGTTAAGTCATTGGTATTTACGATTTCATCTCAACCTGTGATGGTCTTAATTTCGGGCGATAAATTTTGTGACACAAAGATTCTAAATAATGTATTTGGTATTTCAGGAAAAGTTCAACGACTTAATGCAGAAAGCGTGAGGTCTGTTACAGGATTTTCTATAGGAGGAGTAGCTCCCCTTGGACACCTAGTAGAAATACCGGTAGCAATTGACTCAGCCTTGCAAAGATTTAATCCTATTTACGCTGCTGCTGGACATCCTCATTGTGTTTTTTCTACAACTTTTGAGGAGCTTAAAATAATTACTGGAGGTTTGATTAGTGAAGAGGTATCGGTAATCAGTGTTTAATTTAGGTAATATCTAAAATATTCATCTTAAATTGTGGTTATTTAGATTAAAAGCTTACAAAACTTTCTCCTCTTACATCATTAGTTTTAGCTATTTTTTTAGTTAATTTTCTATTAATTAACTTAGTTATTCTAACGCTAATATTCTATGGCTTTGTCTAGAGGTAGATCGCTTTAAAAAGGTGGAACCTGAATATGCTTGAACGGCTAATGTATTTTTTACATTGGATAGTATTTGCTCTAGGACTAGGCGTGCTATTTTTTGGTTTGGTCATCCTTCATAGAGGTGATGCAATCGGATATGGGTATGTAATATTTGGAGTAGGTGGTTATCTAATCTTTAATATTATACTTTGGGTTGTTTCAAAACAATGGTTGACTTTTCCTTGGAGCGATTGACTTNGGCTTATGCAGTCTATGACCCAACTATCTAAATGATTTATTAAAAGATCCCTCCTATTATAGACCTAAATAAACATTTTAATGTTAATATATTAATCTAACACTCAACTATTTAAAAAAATGAAAGTAAATAAATGACGAAAAATATTCGTGAATTAGCTGATCGATTTTATGAAATTGTAAATGGAGATGATGGGGAATTTTCAGAAATTTTCTCAAGTAATTTTGTTTTTGGTATTATGCCTGGCTTTCCATATGGTGGTAANTATCATGGGTTAGATGAAACAAACGAGTTTTTTGAACGTTTAGGCAATCATTTTGATTTTTGGGAAGTCCATACTGAGAGGTTCATTCCTGTAGACAATAACAATTTAGTTGTGACAGCAAAGTATAAAACAAAAGCGACTGATACAGGTAAGGATGTTTTAATGGAGACTGTTCACTTGTGGACTGCTGAAAATGGAAAGTTGACCAGCTACAAGCATTATTGTGACACTGCTATTCTTGCTAANGCATTGGACAATAAGGTCCCAGTCCGCTAATGGCGCTAATGGTCAGCAATTGTCTTTATGAATGTTAACCTTATAGAATAGAAATCAATAGATAATTTTANGAGTATTAACTGTTGAGTCAAAGTTTTTTGTGTTTGACAAAANANTAAANTGAGATACTCAAAAAGTGTTATTGCAATTAAAACAAAACGGTGGCACATATCCAGATTATTTACTCAAAACATCTATTTTGCGCTGTCTTTAATTTTATACCAGTGCAATCAAATCAAGGAGAGGTGGCCGAGTGGCTGAAGGCGGTGGGTTGCTAACTCATTGTGCGGTGTAAGCCGTACCGCGGGTTCGAATCCCGCTCTCTCCGCCATTAACTTTAACTCCATACTTACCAAACTAAAAACTTAGCTCTCAATTATCCTTATGAACAAAAAAATTGCTATCCATTGGTTTCGACAAGACTTAAGACTTTCTGATAATCCCGCACTTATAAGTGCGACACAACATAACCACGTATTNCCAATTTATATACTCGATGAGAAGAACCCGGGTGAATATGTAATGGGTAGTGCTAGTCGTTGGTGGTTGTATCATTCACTTTGTTCGCTTGAACATTCACTTGATGGTAATTTATCTATTTATTTTGGAAACCCAATTGAAGTTTTTGAAGATATTTTATCACGCTTTGATGTTAGTGCTGTTTATTGGAATCGATGTTATGAACCNTGGAGGATAAGTCGAGATAAAAAAATCAAAGAATACTTAAAGTCAAAAGNTATAGATTGCACAACAAAAAATGGTTCATTACTATGGGAACCTTGGACAATTCACAAAGATGATGGTAAGCCCTATAAGGTTTTTACACCCTTTTATAATAAAGGTTGTCTTAGGGCAGAATCCCCTCGTAAACCATTAGCCATACCAAAAGTACAAAAATACCTTTTTGACAATAAGGGTCAAGATGGAGTTGACGCTTGTAATCTTCTCTCAGGTATTAGGTGGCACTCAAAGCTTGAAAAGTATTGGAAGGTTGGTGAAAAGGGTGCTTATGAAAGTTTTAAAAGATTTATTAATGAAGGCTTAGATTTTTATAAAGATGGTCGAAATCTCCCAGCTAAAAAATATGTTTCTCGTCTCTCTCCTCATATACACTTTGGAGAAATATCACCAAATCAATTGTGGTATGCATTAACGAGCATTGGTGATAATAAGAATATCAATCACTTTTGTAGTGAGCTTGGTTGGCGTGANTTTTCATATAGTCAGNTATATTACAATCCAGAGCTCCCAAGAAGGAACCTTCAGGTAAAGTTTGATAANTTTCCATGGATANATAATAAGATGCTCTTGCGAGCATGGCAAAAAGGACAAACAGGCGTCCCATTAGTAGATGCNGGTATGCGTGAGTTATGGAATACAGGTTATATGCACAATAGAGTGCGAATGATTGTGGCTTCATTCCTAGTTAAGAATTTAAGGATACACTGGCACCATGGAGAGCGATGGTTCTGGGATACTCTAGTTGATGCAGATCTTGCTAATAATAGTGCTAGCTGGCAATGGGTAGCAGGCTGTGGTGCTGATGCAGCACCATATTTCAGAATTTTTAATCCAATAACACAAGGAAAAAAATTTGATCCTGACAGCCTCTATGTAAGGGAATTTATCCCAGAAATAGCCTCTCTTCCAGACAAGTATATTTTTAGTCCTTGGGAAACCCCTGAATCTGTTTTACGCGGAAACAAAATTAAACTTGGAAACACATACCCTTTTCCAATTGTTGATTTAAAACAATCTCGTGAATCTGCACTAATGGCTTTTAAATCAATTAAAATCGATAGTCATGAATAGTCTACATCTTGTTTTAGGTGACCAGCTTTCAGAAGTTATTTCAAGCTTAGAAGGCTATAACTCAGAACAAGGAGTTATTCTCATGTGTGAGGTTTTAGAAGAAGTAACTTATGTTAAGCATCATAAGAAGAAAATTGCTTTTATTTTTTCCGCAATGCGTCATTTTGCAGAAGAATTAAAACAACGAGGATATAAAATAGCGTACACAAAAATTGAGGATCCAAACAATGCAGGTACATTCAAGGGTGAGGTGGAACGCCTTCTTGAAAATCACAATATTAATAAAATAATAGTTACACACCCTGGTGAGTATCGTTTGTTAAACGATATAAAGAATTGGGAAGCTTACTTTGGTATGCCCGTTGAGATCAGACCTGACACAAGATTTCTATGCTCAACCGAAGAGTTTGCGAACTGGGTGGAAGGTCGTAAGAATTTGCGTATGGAACATTTTTACCGGAGTATGCGTAAGAAGTATTCCATTTTGTTGGAAGATAATAAGCCTGTGGGTGGTCAGTGGAATTATGATGCTGAAAACCGTAAGCCTCCGAAAAATAGATTACAAATACCATTGCCTTACATTCGTCCAGTTGATGCAATTACACAAACAGTATTAGAAATAGTTGCTGAGAAATTTGGGGACCATTTTGGTGACCTTCAACCATTTTATTTTGCTGTGACCCGTGATCACGCATTAGATGCATTACAAAACTTTATTGAACAACGACTTCATTATTTTGGTGATTATCAAGATGCAATGATTGAAGATGAGCCATGGATGTATCATTCGCATCTCAGCTTTTATCTTAATAATGGTTTACTTTTACCATTGGAATGTGTGAGGGCAGCAGAAGAATCATATATTAAAGGATTAGCACCGCTTAACGCTGTTGAGGGATTCATTCGCCAGGTTATAGGCTGGAGAGAGTATATACGTGGAATTTACTGGTTAAAGATGCCCGAATATCAAGAACAAAATTTTTTAAATGCCCATCGTCAGTTACCTGATTTTTATTGGACAAAGAATACAAAGATGAATTGTGTGCAGCAATGTATTTCAGAGACTGAGAAAAACTCTTATTCCCATCATATTCAGCGCTTGATGATAACTGGAAACTTGGCACTATTGTTGGGTGTTAATCCTAAATATGTCAGTGAATGGTTTCTAAGTGTTTATGCTGATGCCTATGAATGGGTTGAGCTGCCTAATGTATTAGGTATGGCCTCATTTGCTGATGGTGGCTACCTAGCAAGCAAACCCTATGCAGCTGGAGGTAGTTATATTAATAAAATGTCTAATTATTGTGGCAATTGTAGTTATAAAGTGAGTCAAAAAAATGGACACGATGCCTGCCCATTTAATTTTCTTTATTGGGATTTTTTTGATCGAAATAGAGATGCGCTAAAATCTAATTACCGTATTGGTATGATTTACTCAACGTTTGACAAAATGCCAGAAGGTAAAAAACAGGCAATTAGAAACGATAGCAAAAGGTTTTATAAAGATATTGATAGTGGAAAGATCGTATAAATTTTTTTAAATAATATAATTAACTAATTGTGAAAATTTCATATTTTAGAATTTAATTAAGTTTAGTTATTTTCTGTCTTCCCTGACATATGGTATGCCCAATGCCTTTGGAGCGTCTTGACCTGCCCTTAGACGAAGAGCAGCGTAAATCAATACTGCTAGCGTTGCGAGGTAAGGTGCCATTTCTAAATAGTATTGTGGAATTGGAACACCTGTTGCTTTTAACCTAGGTATCAAAGCCTCAATGCCACCGAATAGAGCTCCTCCAAGTATAGCTCGCCATGGCATCCACCGAGCAAAGATGACTAAGGCAATTGCAATCCAGCCACGTCCTTGGGTCATATCTAATACAAATATTTTTGCCATTGAAAGTGCAAGATAGGCACCTGCAAGTCCGATAAATGCGCCACCAATTGTAGTTGCTAATAGCCTGTAAGCTTCAACATTTATGCCGTTTGCATCGGCGGCTTGGGGGTTTTCACCAACGGCACGAAGTTCTAAACCAACACGAGTACGATAGAGAAATACCCAAACTGAAGCGACAAGTATGATTGTAATATAAACTAAGACATCTTGACCAAATATAAAACGCCCAATAATGGGTATATCAGTCAAGTAAGGTATATGAATTGGGTTGATTCCAGATATAGCCTTGTTCACCCAAGGGATACCCATGAGTCCAGTTAGACCAGACCCAAGAATTACAAAGGTTATTCCAGTAACTACTTGGTTAGTCCGCAAAATAACTACAAAGAAACCAAAAATAAAACCTAATAATAGTCCTGCTAAAGTTCCAAAGATAAATCCAAGCGCAGTGCTGTCCCCAAGCTCTATATAGGCAATTATGCCGACAAGTGCACCACAAAGCATTATACCTTCTGCACCTAAATTAAGTATTCCAGCTCTTTCATTTATGATTAAACCGAGAGCTGCTGCTACCAAGGGGACAGCAAAAACAGGCATATAAGCTAGCCAATTTGTAAGAAATTCCATAGCTTAGGTATCCCTAAAGGAAGCTAATCTTAGACGATAGCGAACAAAGAATTCTGATGCTGTTATTGAAAGAACAATAATTGCTTGAATTAATCCAACTAAAGCATCTGGCAAACTATAAAATACTTTCATGCTTTCTCCAGCAACAAAAAGGCTTCCCATCAGAAAAGCAACAATAACAGTTGAAATTGGTTTATTCCCTGCTAGAAAAGCAATAACTATTCCGGAGAAACCATATCCGGCAGCCATTGTAAATGTAAGGCGATATTCTGTGGCTGCAGCGATTACAAATCCAGCTGTACCTGCTAGACTCCCAGAAGCCATAGCTGAGCCGGCTATTATTGTAGAGACTGGCAAGCCTACAGCGAGCGCCATCTTAGAGTTTACACCAACAAAACGAGAGTTAACTCCAAAACGACTTCGTTCAACCATCCACCAAACTATAACAAATGCAAAAGCAGCTACTGCAATGCCATAATGAACTTGTTCCCAGCCAATAGCAGGTAGACGTTCTGTAAGGTCATATTGTTCGCCATGGGGAAACTTATCTCGAGGGTCCTTCCATGGTCCAAAAAGTTGATTTAAAACAAAATAGTAAGCTATGTAGTTAAGTAAAAGGGTGGAAATTACCTCATTAACGTTTAGTCTTACTTTCAGAATTGCAGGTCCAAATGCCCAAAATATTCCAAACATACAAGCAAAAATAAACATAATTGGAAGACGAAGAATTTCTGGACCAATGTCAAACAACGCAACAACACTTGCGCCAATGGCGCCCATAAACATTTGACCTTCTATGCCTATATTCCAGAAATTAACACGAAATGCTACAGCTGCAGCTAGTCCAACTAATACTAGAGGGATACTTTCAACAATTACCGAGCTTATTCCTGCTGAATCTAGAAACGTAAAAACTATAAATTCTTCATATATTGAGCTAAGCTCCACTCCGCGACCCACTAAAATAGCAATACATATACCAATCCCAAAAACGAGTGCAGAAAATAATATTGATGCATGTAAATAAAGACTAATCCTTTGACGAACTTCAATTGTAAGCCGTCGGTGCCGTATAAAGTTGAGAGAAGTTAAAGACATGATTTTAGTTGTTACTTACCATTAGGTGACCTATCTCACGTCTGTCAGCTGGAGCGTCAAACACTCCTACTATTTTTCCATTATTTATAACTCCAATTCGATCGGAAATAGCAAAAATTTCATCTAAATCTTCACTTAGAAGTAAAACAGCTGTGCCTTTTTGGGCAGATTCTCTCAAAGCTTCATGGACTGCAGTGCAGGCTCTGACATCAAGTCCTCTTGTAGGGGAATGAGCAAGAAGGACTTTGGCATTACCTGACAATTCACGTGCTAAAACAAGTTTTTGTGCATTGCCGCCGGACAGTAATCGAGCTCGGGTTCGTGGTTCAGCCCCATGAATTTCATTTTTGCTTATTGCTTGTCTTGTTGCTTTGTAAATGGCTCGTTTATTAGTCCATGAAAAGTTTCCGAACTGACCAGACTTTAAGTGGGTAATTACACAATTTTCCATTACTGATAAATCTCCAGCAAGCCCGTAAACATATCTTTCAGCCGGTACGCAGGTTATACCTAACCCCCTGAGTTGCTTGGTAGAAGGTTTTGCTAGTTTTTTTCCATTTAAATGAAACTCACCTGAATTCATTGAACGGACACCCATAAGTATTTCAGCTAGTTCGGTCTGGCCATTACCTCCTACACCAGCTAAACCAAATACCTGTCCAGCACATAATTTAAGGTCGAAGTTATCTAAAGCAGGAAGTCCATTATCACGGTTTGCTGCAACTTTACTCAGCTCTAAAACTATTTCTCCTGGAGGCGAGTGTGTAATATGTGTAATTTCTGGTGCCTCACCAACCATTAGTTGAGACAGTTGTTTTGGTGTGAGGTCTATAGGTGCTTTTCCCGTGTCGACAGTTTTTCCTCCTCGCATAACTGTGACACGTGTAGCATGACTGAATACTTCGCGTAATTTATGGGTAATGAGGATTATACATTTACCTTGTTTAGCGAAGCGTTGTAGTTGATTCAAAAGACCTGATGATTCTTCATCGGTTAAAACTGCAGTGGGTTCATCTAAAATTAAAATTTTTGCCCCACCTATTAGAACTTTTATTATTTCGGTGCGCTGTTGTTCTGATACAGAAAGTGTGTTTACTAGTGCGTCAGGGTCAATATTAAAACCTATTTCATCACTGATATTGAGGATTTGCTCTCGGACAGTTTGAAGACTTTTTCTCCAACTACCTGTGCCATGGGCCAATACTATATTCTCGAGAACTGTCATGTTCTCAACCAGCTTAAAATGTTGATGGATCATCCCAACTCCAAGCCCACTAGCTGATTGCGGCCCATCAATAATTACAGTTTCCCCGTCTATTTTTACTGTACCTTTATCTGGGGCATAAAGACCGCAGGCTATATTCATTAAGGTAGACTTGCCTGCTCCATTTTCACCTAAGAGTGCGTGAACTTCTCCCCACTTAGCTGAAAAAAAAGCGTCCACAAGAGCCGCATTTTGACCGAAGCTCTTGTGAACGCCTTCAAATTCAATTGCCGTGCTCATACTCAAAACTAGAACCGTCCCCGGTTTCTATTTGACTTAGAGTAGGGCAAAGTCATTTAATTTAACTGCCCAATCACACCCTGTACAAGATAGTCCATACCCCATAAGTCTCCGTCACCGGGTGTTTCTCCTGCTTTAACACGAATATTGCCTTCTTGGTCATATATTGGACCTGCAAAGACATGTTTTCCATCCAATATAGCTTGACGCTCAGATTTGATTTTAGCAACGACATCAGCAGGTACTTTGTCACCACAACAAGCTATATCTGTTCCACCACTGCTAATATGAACAAAATCCCCATAAGGTCTTTCACTTGGGTTCCATGTTCCTGCAGCAATAGATTTTATTGTAGGAGCTAGATATTGGTCCCAAACCCAAATAGATGAGCATTGTGTACCCTGGGGTGCATATTCACGCATATCCCTATGGTGACCAGTTCCGTATATACCATTTTCCTGTGCAACTACTTGGGGAGTTGGTGTGTCAACATGTTGACCAATTACATCAACACCTTGTTCTACGAGCGCTTGTGCAGCTGATCTTTCTTTTACAGGGTCATTCCAAGCTCCTGTATACACAACGTTAAGAGTAACATCTGGGTTTACCTGTCGAGCGCCTAGGAGGTACGCATTTACAGTCCAGTTTACAAGCCCAAATGGATTTGCTGCTACAAAACCAATCTTATTTGTTTTTGTTAGACCTCCAGCAGCTATCCCGCACAAATACTGACTTTCATACGTACGTCCATAAAAACCATTTAAATTAGGTCCGTTAGTTGTTCCTGCAGGATTAAGAAAGGCTACATTTGGATGTTTTTCAGACATTGTCTTGATAGCATCACTATGACCAAAAGCACCACCAATAATAACGTTATGACCCCGTCTAATTAGTCGTTCAGCAGCATTGATAAATTGAGATGCAACTTCTGGTACCTTCTCTACCCATGTAATCTCCATTCCTAATTCAGTTTCCATGCGTTCTCTTGCTTCATATAAGGCCTCTGTCCAGCCCCCATCATTTACTTCACTAAAGTAAATCATTGCAACTTTTGGTTCCCCATCAAGCTGAAATTGATCAGCTGAAGCTTTACCTGTTTGTCCTGAAATTGTAATACCCACAGCAATAATTGCTGCTATAGCAATAGTACTAAGTTTTCTAATCATAAAATACCTCCCTTTTGATACACTCTAACACTTTTAAATAACGCATTAAAAAAGCATTATTAAGAATAATTTTAGTTATACCTATTTCTTATGAGATTAGGTAGCCATCTTCTAGTCAAAAAGACCAAAGCCTCTACGTCAAGCATGATTTTAAATAAATAATCATATGTTTTTTATATTTCACACCAACGTCGAGCAAGTTGTTGGTATATTTCTGAGGCCTGTTCTATATGGGCTATAGGACAATACTCATCTGTTTGGTGAGCCATTTCCATTTCTCCTGGCCCAAGAATTATAGTAGGTGGATTACCATAAGCTGGGGTTAGTGCAGATGCATCAGTAAAATAAGGAGCCCCTCGTGGTAAAATTTCTTCTTTCAAAATATTTCCCATAACTCCAAATACATCTTTAACCCAGGGGTGGGATTGAGAAGTGTGTACTCCACTTACATTGACTAAACTTTGGACATCATTTTCTTTGCCCAGATAACTTTTTATTCCTTCTAGAAGTCCATCACGGTCTTGGTCTGGTAATGTTCTAATATCGATTGTAAAATCACTGTGGTCTGGGACTGAATTAAGGTTTTGGCCTCCTGTTATCATCCCTACATTTAAAGTAGCACTTCCTAGTAACTCATGGGGTGCAATATTGAAATCGAAATCTTCAAGTTTGGAAACAGACCTAGCTGCTTTGTAGATAGCGTTTTCTCCTTCTTGAGGCATTGATCCATGAGCTGTTATTCCTTTAGTTTCAACTCGCAGCCAGAGAGCACCCTTATGACCTAACATTGGATAATTTGAGGTTGGCTCACAGATTATAACTGCTCCTGCTTCGCCTAAAGCTCCAACCTCACTCAGATAAAATGATCCTTCACATCCTGTTTCTTCACCTGCACATATTGCAAGTACTATATCAGATTCACCCTTAGCAACTTCTGGAGCCAAAGTTAATGCTGCGTGAACAGATGCTGCTATTCCGGCCTTCATATCTGTAGTGCCACGACCATAGACTTTGCCATCTATAATTTCTGCTCCAAAAGGGTCTACAGACCATTCTTTAGTTCCTAAGGGTACAACATCAATATGTCCTCCAAAACATATAGGAGGTTTAGTGCCTTTACTTTTAAGCCTGGCAACTAGGCTTGTTCTATCCTTTGAAAATTCATATGCATCAACTTTAATCCCAGCATCTGACAAAAGGGTTCCTAAGTATTCCGCACATTCTAATTCTCGACCGGGGGGATTTCTTGTATCGATACGGACAATATCTTGTGTAATTTCTAGTGCTGATGGTATGTGCTGCATCTTAGTTCCTTTTGAGAAATATTATTCTTATTTATAGAGGATAGATAAATCTACAAAAAATCAATAGGCAGGAAAAGTTAAATATCATAAGGTTTTCTGAATTATTTAGTGTTTTAAAGAGCATAATGCCTTTTTAGAAATTATTGGAATGAATATGGCTCGTACTGTGCGTTTCTATAAAACTGGTGGTCCTGAGGTTTTAACTATTGATGATATCCCAGAGGTATACCCTGAATCTAATGAAGTGCGTATAAGGGTAAAAGCAATAGGTCTTAATCGAGCCGAGATCATGCTTAGAGAAGGAATATATCATGAGAATCCTGTATTTCCGTCTCGTTTGGGATATGAGGCATCCGGTGTCATTGATGCTGTGGGTGCAGATGTAAAATTATATAAAAAGGGTGATATTGTCTCTACTATACCATCATTTTCAATTTCTCAAACAAAGCAAGGTGTTTATGGTGAGAGTGCTGTAGTGCCCTCAGAAGTAGTGACAAAGTATCCAACTTGTTTAAGCCCAATTCAGGGTGCATCTATTTGGATGCAGTATTTAACCGCCTATGGAGCGTTAATATCCTATGGTAGGTTAAAACCTGGTCAGTTTATTATTATTACTGCAGCTAGTAGTAGTGTTGGCATTGCGGCAATACAAATTGCTAAACTTATAGGTGCAGAGGTTATTGCAGTAACTAGAAATAGAAGTAAGAGAACTTCTTTATATGAATTAGGTGCTAATTTCGTAATAGTCACTGATGATCAAAACCTTGAAGATGAAGTCACAAAGATAACAAATGAAAGGGGTGCTGATTTAGCCTTTGATCCCATAGCAGGTCCAATATTGACTTCCATTTGCAATGTTATGAAGAATCATGGAAAAATTTATGAATATGGTGCCTTATATTATGGCTCTACTAATTATCCTCTAATGCCGATGCTTGCTAGATCGCTCTCTATTATTGGTTATCAAGTTCTTGACTTTGTCCTTGATCAAGAACGCCTGATCGGAGCAAAAAAATTTATAAATCATTCTATTGAATCAGGTAAACTGACTCCTGTAATTGATAATGTTTTTTCCCTGGATGAAATTAAGGAAGCTCATTATTACATGGAGTCAAATAAGCAACTAGGAAAAATAGTTGTTACTGTGTAAGGGATAGAAATAGCAGAGAGAAAAAGTTAAATTTTAATTTATTAAAAAATAAGAATTTTAAAAGGGGAGTTTGGCGAATGGTTACAGTAAAAGAAACCGCCGCCGATGATATTCAAAAGACAGACGTAGTTACACACGAAATTATACGTGGAAAATTAACTGCTATTGCTGATGAAATGGGGCTGGTATTGATGCGAAGTAGTATGAGCCCAGTAATATATGAGGTTCTAGATTTTGCTTGTGGTTTTTGTAACCCTAATGGCGAATTGGTAGCCCAGACAAACGGTATTACCGTATTTACTGGGATGTTTTCGATACAAATTAATGCCATTAAAAGAAAATTTGGAGATAGCATTCAAGCTGGTGATATATTTATTCTTAACAATCCTTATGTTGGCGGAACCCATTACAATGATGTTGGGGTGATTAAACCAGTATTTGTTAATGAAAAGTTATTTGCATTTGCTATATCTATTTCTCACTGGACCGACGTTGGTGGTAAGGCTCCAGGATCCTTACCAGCTGATGCCACTGAAGTTTTTCAAGAAGGTATATGTTTTCCAGGGCTTCATATATATAAAGCTGGAGAGCGCCAGGATGCAGTGTTTGAGATGATTGAACATAATGTACGACTACCAACTATGGCTCTTGGGGATTTGAATGCTTCTTTAGCTTCTGTTCGGATAGCTGAAAAACGTTGCATCGAGCTCTGTGATAAATATGGGGGCAATGCAGTTGGTGAGACTTTTAGACATATTCTTGAGACAAGTGAAAGAGTTAGTAGAGATGCTGTTCGTGCGCTCCCAGATGGAGTCTACCAAGCCCAGGATTGGGTTGATGGTGATGGCATATGTGATGAAAGGTTTCCCACTGAAGTTGAAGTAACAATTGATGGAGATGAGATTGTTTTTGACTATTCAGGTTCAAGTAAGCAACTCCAAGGTCCAGTAAATTGTTCCCGGGCTGCATTAATATCTGCTGTTAAGACAGTATTTAAGGCCATAGTTGATCCTCAGGCACCCTCTAATGAAGGCTGGTTTAGACCCTTAAAAGTAGTTGCCCCTGAAGGCACTATTTTTACTGCTACAAAACCAGCACCTGTTGGATGGTATTATGAGGGGACGGGTCAAGCTTCTGAGTTAGCTTGGAAAGCCCTTGCACCTCTAGCCCCAGAAAGAGTCAGTATGGGTAGTGCCAATAGTCTATGTGTAACAGTTTTGGGTGGTTATGATAATGATAGAAGCGAGCCGTGGGTAATGATTGAACCTAGTATGGTAGGTTGGGGGGCGACTGACGAAAGAAATGGTAATTGTGTAACAAGTGCCATAACTAATGGAGATACTTTTAATTATTCTATAGAGCTTCTAGAGGCAAAATTTCCAGTTAAAGTAAATCAATATGCTCTGAATATTGAAGGTGGCGTTGGAGCGGGAAAATATCGTGGTGGTTATGGTTCAGTTCGAGAATATGAAATACTTGCAGATGAAACAGTTCTATCTGCTAGCTATGGTAGGTCTATAGAAAAACCTTGGGCTCAAGATGGCGGTACAGATGGATCTTGCAATTATTTCGAATTACGATCAGGAAATGACACCAGACGTGAGTCTCGTGCTCCCACTACAAAAATGCAAAGAGGTGATGTTATCAAGATGGTTACAGGTGGGGGAGGTGGGTATGGTAACCCCATAGAGCGACCAGTAGAAGAGGTTTTAAGTGAGGTAATTGCCGATTACATAACACCTGATCAGGCTCGTGATGCTTATGGCGTGGTTGTAAAGGGTAAGGAAATTGATCAGGAGGCGACTGATAGACTAAGAAGTCAAATGGGGGTGTAGGATGAGTCGTGTAGCTTCTGACATTGGCGGTACATTTACAGACTTAGTCTATTTTGATGAGCAAACAGGAAGTTTAGGTACAGCTAAATCTCTTACAACCCCAGATGATCTAACAAGAGGTGTAATAAATACTGTAAATCTATCTAGTCTTGATCCATCAAATGTAGAATTTTTTGTTCATGGGGGCACGACTGTTATTAATGCAATAACTGAGCGTAAGGGTTCTAAGACTGCTCTAATTACAACAGCCGGTTTTCGAGATATTTTAGAGATTCAAAGAGGTAACCGACCTGATCTCTATAATTTACGCTTTGAAAAAGAGCAACCAATAGTGCCTAGGTCCTTGAGGTTTGAAGTTTCTGAGAGAGTATCAGCGTCTGGTGAGGAACTAATTGATCTTCGCATAGCAGACTTGGACCACATTATTTCCATATGTCGTGAAGAAGGCGTAGAGGCTATAGCTATTCAATATCTCCATAGTTACGCTTCCCCGGGTCATGAAGCAAAAACTGCTGCTTATTTACGTGAGCAGATGCCAAATGTTGCTATTACTGCTAGCTATGAGATTACTCGAGAATGGCGAGAATATGAACGTGCAAATACGGCAGTTCTTAATGCTTATGTTCAACCTATTGTACAAAGGTATTTTAGTCGATTAGAAGAGGCGTTAAAAAAAACAAATGTGAAACCTCCATATGCTGCTATGCAGTCAAATGGTGGAACTACTAGTTTTGATTGGGCAAAGGAACATCCTATAACGCTCATGGAATCTGGACCTGCAGCTGGATGTAATGGTGCAGCAATCGTCGGTAATTTATGCGGTGAACCTCAAATAATTTATTTAGACATTGGCGGGACCACAGCTAAATGCACCACAATAGAGCATGGTAAACCAAAAGTAACAACTGATTATCGACTCGAATATAGTCGTACAAAGTTCGGATACCCAGTTCGTGTGCCAATTGTTGATATAGTTGAAATAGGAGCAGGTGGAGGCTCGATAGCTTGGTTTGACAAAGCTGGTCTATTAAAGGTAGGCCCTGTTTCTTCTGGTGCGGATCCTGGACCAGCTTGCTACGGATTGGGGGGGATGGAGCCAACAGTAACTGACGCGAAGCTTATTACTGGTGTGATAAATCCTAAAAACTTTGCTGGTGGTCAATTTGAATTAGACACAGACAAAGCAAGAAAAGCTATGAAAAAAATTGCATCTGGTCTAGGTAATTCAGTTGAAGAAGCAGCGGTCTCAGTAATTCGAACTGCAGAGGCTAACATGATAAATGCCCTGAAGTTAGTTTCTATTCAGCGAGGACATGACCCTAGAGAATTTTCATTGGTTGTAGGTGGAGGAGGTGGGGCAATGCACGGTGCTCCGCTTGGTCGTGAATTAGGTGTAAAAAATATCATAGTTCCTCTATATCCAGGGTTATTTTCTGCTTGGGGGATGTTAGCAACAGAACCAAGGCGGGATTTTATGCAAACTGTTTTATGCCGTGCTGATGATGTAAATAATGAAACTATAAATTCAATATTAAGCGGTTTAAAGACTAAAGCTCTCGAACATTTTAATGCAGATATTACGCTAGAAGATAACAGTGTTTCTTTTGAGTTTGGTATTGATTTGCGATACCTTGGTCAAGAACATGCAGTAACAGTACCAGTCGAAATTGATAATATATTGATTGATAACGTTTTAGACTCTTTTCATCAGGTTCATGAAAAAACATATACCTTTAGGCTTGAAGATACCCCAGTTGAGTTTGTCACATACCGTTTAGCAGCAACAGCAAGAGTACCTAAACCTGAGGTTAAAAAGCTTTCAAATCAGGGTAGGTCAGTGGAGCAAGCTTATACTGGCAAACGGTTGGTAGACTTCTCCGAAGATGGCAAACATGACGCATCCATTTATTTAAGGGATAAATTGCCCCAAGGATGTAAACTTCATGGCCCCATGATTATCGAAGAGGCTACTTCTACAACAATTGTTCACCCAGGTCAGGTTATGGAAGTTGATGAATTTGGCTTTCTGAGAATTACTGACGGATAGATACTGGAATAGATAAAAACTTATTAGTTTTTAATGTCAAAACCTTAAACTTTGTTCTATCGTCTATTTAAAATTTGGTGGACGTTTTTCAGAAAATGCCTGAAGCCCTTCTTGCATATCATTAGATTGACTGTGTCTTCTTGCAGCTTCAAGTTCAACTTTAAGAGCAGATTCTATGGGTAGATATAATGAAAGATCTACTGTTTCTTTCATTCGCGCCAGACCTAAAGAACTTTTATTTGCTAGTTGGGTGGCAAATTCACTTAAACGTAGTTCTAAGTGATCATCTGGTATTACCTCTTGCACTAAACCCATTTCATAAAGTCTTTGAGCTGAAAAGGCATTTCCAGAAAAAAGCATATATTTAGCATTATGAATTCCCACTCGTTGTGGAAGTAAAGCAGCGCCACCGGCACCTGGTAAGATGCCATAATTAGAATGAGCATCCCCAATTTTTGCTGACTCAGCGGCAAAAATAATATCGCAACAAATTGCAAGTTCTAGACCACCTGCCATAGTTATACCATTTAGACCGCAAAGAGTGGGCTTTGGAAAGTTTCTTATTTTATTAAAGACTTCCCCCAGTCTATCAAGAAATTGATTCCCGTCCTCGTCTTGGTTGCCGCCTGATTCTTGATATTCTTTTAAGTCTGCCCCAGCACAAAAAGACCGTCCATTTCCAGTAATGATCAGGCATTTATTTGAGTTGTCATTTTTAAGTTTGTTTAAAATTGAAGAAAAGCTATTCAGTAAACTAAGGTTTATAGAATTTAATTGCGCGGGTCGATTTAACCTTAGCCAAGCAACCGGTCCCTGGTTCTTAAATATTAGATCTTCACAAATCATTTTTTTCATAGCTCAATTTATTATGTTTGAGTGGGGTCTATCAAG
>PAWF01000030.1 GCA_002714015.1 Gammaproteobacteria bacterium
AGAACCTGAGCCTGTTCCAGAACCTGAGCCTGTTCCAGAACCTGAGCCTGTTCCAGAACCTGAGTCTGTTCCAGAACCTGAGTCTGTTCCAGAACCTGAGCCTGTTCCAGAACCTGAGAGACAGAAAGTATTTGAAGATAATACACGTTTAACTCCAAAGCCAAAGCCACGACCAAAACCAGAGTTTGATGCACTACTTGAGAATTTAGCGGCAGAGGAGGTGGATCAAAAACCAACACTGGACCCTTTAGAGACTAAGTTGTCAGAAAAAAATGATGATTTCGAAGATCTTTTGAGCTCATTTGCAAATGAAAAGGAGACGATTGAGCCTAAAAATAAAAATATTGTTTCATCTGTCCGTAGTTTTGGCAAAAAAGAAGTAAGTGCTTTTACATCTCTAATACAGTTTCAAGTAGAAAATAAATGGAATAGCACTTTGGGTGCAGGACATGGTGGGAAGATAATAGAGGTCAG
Organism: Gammaproteobacteria bacterium; assembly: GCA_002714015.1. GTDB lineage: Bacteria > Pseudomonadota > Alphaproteobacteria > UBA828 > UBA828. The sequence goes on from PAWF01000030.1 coordinate 475, forward strand.
AGTAACATTTAAACCTAATGGAGAGATAGTAAAAATCATTCCTGCTAGAGAATATTCAAGAGAATATACAAATGATGAGGGGAAGTTAATATTAAAAGCAACAGATAATAACGATGTTATTATGGCTAATTTAAATGATAACGTTAAAGCCGCTTTAAGTGCAGCAAGTCCAGTTAAGGGCTTAGATAAATTTATAGAATTTTATGATAAGTGGAAAAACATTTCCTTTAAGTTTAAAATTCCGGATTGATGTATTTACAGCTATTCAATAGATTTATGCATGTAAGGAGAAAATATGCAAAAGGGTAGATATAGTCCTTTAAAAAGAATAACCACGAAAATACTAGTTTTTTTTCAAAGTTTTTCTGCTAACAAGGCTACCATATTTTTGATTTTTGGTGTTTTGTTTTCTGTTGGATTCTTCATTACTTCAGTTAATGCTGAATTAACAATAGATATTTCAAGAGGCAAACATGAGCCATTACCTATTGCATTACCAGACTTTATTGGCGAAACAGATGAAGAAAGAACTATGGGAACAGAGCTAAGCAGTATTATTAGCCGAAACCTTGAGTCTTCTCGTTTATTTAAGCCTATAGACCCAAAGGCATTTATAGAGACTATAACATCTATTTCTTTAACTCAGCCCAAATTTGCAGACTGGCGCCTTATAGATGCTAAGCACTTGGTAACAGGAAAAGTGATAGTCGGTTCAGATGAGCGTTTATCAGTTGAATTTAGAGTTTGGGATACGATTGGTGAACGGGCAACGCAGGGATATCGTTTTAGTGCAACTAACAAGCAATATAAAACATTACGTCAGTTAGCGCACATAATCTCCGACAGGGTCTATACTCAATTGACTGGNGAACNAAGAGGCTATTTTGAATCTAGAATTGTCTATGTTGCTGAGAGCGGACCTCTTGATAGAAGAATAAAGAAACTCATGATTATGGATCAGGATAGNAGAAATTTTGAAGAGTTAACGGATGGCAAATTTTTAGCTCTTACACCGAGGTTTTCTCCTAAGCCAGANGAAATCACATACTTATCGTTTGAGAAAGGGGGACCAAGAGTTTATTTAAGAAACCTCAGGTCTGGGGCAGAAGAGATTTTAGGGCAATTCAAAGGTATGACATTTGCACCTAGGTTTTCCCCAGACGGTAATTCAGTGGTTCTAACATATGCCCGAGATGGTAATTCAGAATTATATGAAATGGATTTAATTACAGGAAAGACAAGGCAGCTTACAAAAAATGATGCTATAGATACCGCTCCATCTTACTCTCCCGATGGTAGATATATAACTTTTGAATCAGATAGGGGGGGTAGTCAGCAAATTTANGTGATGAAGCGTGACGGTAGTGAATCAAGAAGGATAACTTTTGGTAAAGGGAGATATGGCACACCAGTTTGGTCACCACGAGGTGATCTTATTGCTTTCACCAAACAGCGGCGAGGNCAATTTGCTATCGGTGTTATTAAGCCAAGCGGTGAAGGGGAAAGAATTTTGATAAGAGATTATTTGGTTGAAAGCCCTACTTGGGCTCCAAATGGAAGAGTTTTAATGTTTATGAGGCAAAGTTCTCGTGACCCTGAATCAGCNGAATTATGGACACTTGATATAGCTTTGGGCATGCCTCGCCTCGTTCCCACTCCAACTGCAGCATCTGATCCGGCTTGGTCGCCATTGTTAACACAGTAATATTTCAAGTGATAAAAACTACATTAATTATTAATTACACGTTATTTTAAAAATACTTATTAGTTTGGCACTCCATGACAGGTTAATAAGAAAAAATTCTAGGAGGAACTATGATTTTAAATATGAANCTATTAGCCCCTCTGGCTGCAGTGGTAGTAATTGTCGCTGCTTGTCAAAGTGTGCCTGACTCTGAACTTGCATCCAATACTGCTGGGGAATCAGTTTTAGATAGTGATGTCTCTANTGCGGGTTCAGAATCAACTGTTGATACAAATAGCATTGACTCTGGAACAATCGAAACTGAGATTGAAGCAGTTGATCCCTCAGCGCCACTACCCGGCACCCAAGAAGATCTTGTTCAAAATGTTGGTGATAGAATATTCTTTGATCTAGATAGTGCCGTACTATCGCCACAATCTCGTGGAGTATTAGAAAAACAAGCTGAGTGGTTAAAGTTGTTTCCTGATGTTTCAGTAACNATAGAAGGACANTGCGATGAACGTGGTACTCGGGAGTATAATTTAGCTCTNGGTGAGAGACGGGCTTCTGTTGTTCGTAGCTATTTAATTGCTCTTGGAGTTGAAGCTCAGAGGCTTAATACAATTAGCTATGGAAAAGAACGCCCTTATGCCCTTGGTCATGATGGTGAAGCTTGGACCCTGAACCGAAGATCAGTNAGTGTTATTAACTAGTTAATATAAAAATTGGAGATATGTGGCATTATGGTCACAAAGTTTATTACTACTCAATTACATAAGTCTAAGTTGTCTTGGTTTCTTTCTAAGCCATGGACATTAGTATCTTTGGTCTTTGCATTAGTAATATTGTTTGACGGGTCAGCTCGTAGTGATACAGATATCCAGTCAATAAGGAATCAAATTGAGATATTGAACCAGCAACTTTCCAGTACTAGAGCAGAAATGCAGGATCTTCAGCGTTCTATATATTCAGGGAAAGATATAGGAGAAAACTATATAAAACCTTCTGTAGAAAAAGACTCTAATNCAGCAANCCGACTTGCAATACTAGAGACCCGCGTCGACGAGTATGATCTAAAGATGCGTCAAACATCAGGTAGATTTGATGAGCTTGGTAATAGAATAGAGCAAATATCTTCTCGTCTGGAAACGTTAATCGCAGATGTGGATTTTAGATTAGCGGGACTAGAGACTGCAATATCTAATAATACTTTTTCTGAACCAAAAGAAACATCTGAAAATTTTTCGGACACAGACACAGATAATGTATCTGAAGATAATCAAAGTTCAGCTACTATAGCAGTTGATGCTGGTCAAGGTTATGTGCCTTCAAATGAGCCAACAGTGCTTGGCACCTTGAGTGTAGATGAAAACGGCAATCAAAATGCAAGCGTTTCTTCAAGTGTTAATCAGGGCACATTACCTTCCCCAACTCTTCAAGGGGACCCTGATGAGCAATATGCTTACGCTATGTCTTTTATGCAAGATAGTGAATGGGAAAAGGCGGGTTTAGCATTAAAGACTTTTGTTGCAAATAATCAGGATCATCCACTGGCTCAAAATGCTGCTTACTGGCAAGGTGAATCTTTCTACGCTAGAAAGCAATTTGACCAAGCAGCTAGATTATATGCACTTAACTTCAAAAGGTATCCAAATGGTAAAAAGGCACCTGATAACTTGGTGAAGTTAGGACTATCATTAGTTGCCTTAAAGCGCTTGCCTGAAGCCTGCCAAACTTTTGATAAGCTGATGCAAGATTTTCCTCAGGTGAGAGATAGCGTTAAAAAAGCTGTTAACCGTGGTCGATCTAAAGCTAGTTGTAATTAATATATTTGCTAGAAACCAAATTTAAATATGTCTAGACCTTTTCTTTTGAAGACATCAACAGTCTCGGCTTTAGGAGGACAACCAATTGGTTCTTCTAGGTTTTCAGCGATGATGAAGACTATTGGACCATTTGAGGTGGCTCCACGTATTGCTGTAGGAGTTTCCGGAGGGTCCGATAGTTTAGGCTTAGCTTTTTTGTTAAACCAATGGGCAAGAACTAAGGGGGGGGAAGCGATTGCGTTGACTGTAGACCATGGGTTAAGACCAGAAAGTGGGAGTGAGGCAAGACAGGTAAAAAAATGGTTAAATTCTATTGGTATGTCGCATCGAACTTTACGTTGGATGAATTCATCAAAAAATAATACAGGAGTTCAAGCTGCAGCTCGTTTTGCTAGATTAAAGCTAATGGGTAAATGGTGCAGAGATAATTCTATTATTCACTTGTTAATAGCTCATCACCAAGAAGATCAATCAGATACCTTTCTTACAAGGCTTGCATCTGGCAGNGGGATGGATGGTTTGGCTGCAATGTCAAAAAGTAGATTGCTCACATTTCATGAAGGTGGGGGGATAAGGTTATTAAGACCCCTTCTTAATACTCCATCAGCTGATTTGTCGGCAACATTAGAAACNTATTCTCAACCTTGGGTCTCTGATCCATCNAATAGNGATGCCCAATTNATTCGGNCTCGACTTCAANCTTCAAGGAANACANTNGCAAGNGAGGGNCTTTCAACTAAAAGGTTAACGCAAGCATCCGCTCGNGCTGGTCGNGATNGAGCTACNTTTGAGTTGACTGTTTCCCGTTTTCTTGCAGACAATGCTTTATACTCTCCNATTGGATATATTTCTCTTATAGGATTTCCTTGGTCTAATATCCCACAATCAATACTTATAAGAGCATTTACTAAATTAATTGCTACCTTTTCTGGTGCTACAAAACCCCCATCATTAAGAAAAATAGAATTTTTAATCGAAAATCTTAGAACCCAAAAACTTCCTTTCAATAGGACACTTGGTGGTTGTCGGTTTATTTGGAAAAATTCAAATAAACCATTTCTAATAGTTCGAGAGTCTGGAAGAATAAAAGATATTATTAAAATCTCCCCAGGTGAAAAGGTTCATTGGGATGGACGTTTTATAGTTGGACTTGGAAATATGACAAAAATAAGCGGATACGTTAGAAAATTAACCCAAGAAGATATTGCTCATATTCGTCGTTTTAGTCAGAATGGATACAATTTTAAACAATATGAAACTTTGCCTAGTCCAGTAAAGTTAGGATTACCTGCAATTGAGGGACTTGACGGTTGCATAAAAATCCCCCACTTAGGATATGTAGTGCATACTCGAGAGCCTTGGGCTCAGTTTAGTCCATCCATTTCTCTTTGTGAGAGTATATTTAATGGGGCTTCTAACTTGTAATTAATTAAAGTTAAAATATTCTGGTTTTTATGCAAAGTTGTAAAATAATAGTTAATTTAAGGAAAAAAATTGGGAAGTTTTGGTAAAAATCTAGCTCTTTGGGTTATTATTGGGTTGCTATTAGTAGCCCTATTTAATCTTTTTAGACCTTCCTCATCTTCGCCACCTACAAATGAACTAGCGTTCTCGCAGTTCATGGCTGAAGTGGAGGGCGGGCGTGTTACTGATGTTACAATAGAAGGAAATGCGATTTCCGGTCATTTGGCTAATAGCGAACAAGCTTTTAGTACTTATGCTCCTAATGATCCTGACCTTGTTAGAACTCTTCGCGAAAATAAAGTTGCTATAAATGCCAAGCCTGTAACTGAGCGCAGCCCGGGTTTTTTNGATATTTTGATTAACTGGTTCCCAATGCTCCTTTTAATTGGTGTTTGGATATTCTTTATGCGTCAAATGCAGGGTGGTGCCGGAAAAGCAATGGGGTTTGGAAAGTCAAAAGCACGACTTTTAACTGAGCGGACCGGAAAAGTAACATTCGACGATGTAGCCGGAATAGATGAGGCTAAGCAAGAATTAGAAGAAGTTGTGGAGTTTTTACGTGACCCACAAAAATTTCAACGTCTTGGTGGAAAAATCCCTAAAGGGGTATTACTAGTTGGACCGCCTGGAACAGGTAAGACTCTTCTTGCCCGGGCTGTAGCAGGTGAGGCAAATGTGCCTTTTTTTACTATTTCGGGTTCAGATTTTGTTGAAATGTTCGTCGGTGTGGGAGCAAGCCGTGTAAGAGATATGTTCGAGCAAGGGAAAAAAAATGCACCATGTCTAATTTTTATTGATGAAATAGATGCAGTAGGTCGGCACAGGGGTGCAGGTTTAGGGGGTGGTAATGATGAAAGAGAGCAAACGCTAAATCAACTCCTTGTTGAAATGGATGGTTTTGAAGCTAATGAGGGAGTGATTCTTGTTGCTGCAACAAATCGACCTGATGTTTTAGATCCTGCCCTACTGCGTCCGGGCAGGTTTGACCGACAGGTTGTAGTGCCTAATCCAGATTTATTAGGTAGAGAAAAAATTCTTAAGGTTCATATGCGAACAGTTCCGTTAGCACCTGATGTTAGACCTCGAACAATTGCGAGGGGGACCCCGGGTTTTTCAGGTGCCGATCTAGCTAACCTAGTCAATGAGGCAGCACTATTAGCGGCTCGAAGAGGTAAACGTGTTGTTACNATGAGNGAGTTTGAGGATGCCAAAGATAAAGTCATGATGGGTGCAGAGAGAAGGTCAATGGTTATGACCGACGATGAAAAACGACTNACAGCTTATCATGAAGCTGGNCATGCACTTGTAGCNGCACATNTTGATGCCTCAGACCCAATACATAAAGCAACTATAATTCCAAGAGGACGAGCACTTGGNATGGTTGTGAGGCTTCCAGAGCATGATAGGATTTCAGTAAGTCGAGAGAAATTGTTGGCAGACATTGCCGTNGCTATGGGNGGGCGAATAGCCGAAGAGACTATTTTTGGTTATGAGAAAGTTACAAGCGGTGCATCATCAGATATTAAGGCTGCNACTCAGCTNGCTCGAAGTATGGTGACCCAATTTGGTATGTCTGATGAATTAGGTCCTTTAAGCTATGATGAAAATGAGCAGGAAGTATTTCTTGGTCATTCAGTTACCCAGTCAAAAAATGTTTCTGAGGCNACAGCAGATAAGATTGACGCTGAGGTTCGTAAATTAGTCGANGAATGTTATACGAGTGCTAAAAATATAATTGTAACTAACTTGCAACAGCTNCATTGTATTGGAAAGGCTCTTTTAGAGTATGAGTCTTTAACAGGAGATGAAATCNGTGCCCTTTTGCGNGGGGAAGCAATAACACGAATTGAACCTGAGGAGGAAGTATCTCCTTCTAAGCCTTCTAAGAGTCATGGTAGTGGTACAGTCCCAGCTTCAGGAAATTCTATTGGAGGAAAACCTTCTGATCTGGAACCTAATCCTCAGCCCGGCTCTTGAGCCAATGAATTGGCAAAACTTAATAAAACAGCTAATGGTAAATACTTTTTGGGACCTCTAGGGTTTGAGTTTCCAAAATCGGTTAGCCGAGATTCACTAATTTATCTTAGTCCCATTGATGTCACCATAGCCAGAGTTATGTCATGGCAGCAAATTGATTTAATAATTCGTGAATCAGCGGGCACGTTTACTAGAGTTCGAACAAATGAGTTGGCTTTAAAGAAATGGGCAGACCAGCAGTTAGGTGAAGTTCAAATAAAGGTGAGTCAGCGATTAAGTGCACTTAAGATTCCTCGAATTGGTCCAAAAGGAGTTCCAATAGAGGTTCCTCATGTAATGGCCGTTCTTAATGTTACTCCTGATAGTTTTTCCGATGGTGGTAATTATAGTACACCTGATCAAGCCATATCAGCTGGTATCAAAATGGCAAGTTATGGTGCAGATATAATTGATGTTGGGGGTGACAGTACTCGTCCAAAATCAATGCAACCTAGTGCTATTATAGAAGAAGAGAGAGTATTGCCAGTTGTAAGGGGGCTGGTAAAAGCAGGTCTGACTGTATCAATAGATACAAGGCGACCCGAAGTTATGGTTAAAGGTGCAAGTGAGGGTGCTGCTATCTTGAACGATGTAAGCGCATTATATGGGAGTGAAAAAAGCATAAAAGTCGTTTCTTCTTTGGGATTGCCTATAATACTGACACATATGCAAGGTATTCCAGAAAATATGCAAGATAATCCAACTTATAATGCAGCACCATTTGATATTTTTGACTGGTTAGAGACCAGAGTTTTAGATTGCCAGAAGTCTGGAATTATGTCTAAAAAAATAATTATTGATCCAGGAATTGGCTTTGGTAAGACACTAAATCATAATATTGAAATTTTAAGTAATTTAGGGATTTTTCATGGGTTAGGTTGCCCAATTTGCATTGGAGTTTCAAGAAAGTCCTTTATTGGTAATTTGGGTAAAGAAAATAATCCCAAAAAAAGACTAGCTGGTTCTCTTGCTGCAATGCTTCATTGTGTGAAAGAGGGAGTTCAAATTATAAGGGTGCATGATGTGAAGGAAACAGTTCAAGCTTTGTCAGTATATAGAAGTATAAAACAGTGATTCCCGGATCAAAGACAAGGAAACTAAATTGTGTGATGTTGTTGATAAGCTGATTTTGATATCGTTTATCAAAAAATAATTGAGAATGAGTGAGGGATATGGTCCGTAAATATTTTGGCACAGATGGCATTCGTGGCACCTCTAATAGCATACCAATAACTGCAGAGATTGCATTAAAGGTTGGACAGGCGGCGGGGGCAAGGTTCCTTCGCGGTAACTATCGTCATCGTGTAGTTATTGGAAAAGATACCAGACTTTCAGGTTATATGTTGGAGCCTGCATTAACTGCAGGGTTTATATCTGTGGGTATGGACGTTGTATTAGTTGGACCTATGCCAACACCTGCAGTAGCAATGCTTACTCGTTCTATGAGAGCCGATTTAGGTGTAATGATTTCTGCATCACACAACTCTTTTGAGGATAACGGGATAAAGATTTTTGGTCCTGATGGGTATAAACTATCAGACAGTGTTGAGAGTGAGATCGAAGAACTAATGGCTAACGGTCCTAGGGAAAGGCTTGCTAAACCCTCCTTTCTAGGTCGCGCTAAACGTTTAGATGATGCTTCTGGGCGATATATAGAGTTTGCGAAAAGTACTTTTCCAAGTGAGCAAAGCCTTGAGGGGCTCAAGATTGTCATCGATTGTGCTAATGGAGCAGGCTATCGAGTTGCTCCAACAGTTTTGTTTGAACTCGGTGCAGAGGTAATTACTATAGGTGCGGAACCTACCGGATTTAATATTAATGAAAATTGTGGTTCTACTAATATAGAGCAACTCTCTTCTAAGGTTATTTCTAGCAAAGCTGATTTAGGTATCGCATTGGATGGAGACGCAGATAGGGTAATATTTTGTGATGAAAAAGGTGAAGTTATCGATGGCGATCAGTTAATGGCATTGATAGCGGGTTATTGGGCTCAGGAAGGTAGATTAAAGGGTGGCACAATTGTTGCCACAGTTATGTCAAACTTAGGCTTTGAGAGGTATTTAGAGGGCATAGGAGTGTCTCTGAAAAGAACAGGTGTAGGTGACAGATACGTAGTCGAAGAGATGAAGTCGAGTGGTTGCAATTTTGGAGGAGAACAATCTGGTCATATTATTATGAGTGACTATTCCACAACCGGTGATGGTCTTATATCAGCACTCCAAGTTTTATCAATTTTCTCACTTGCAAATGGTAAATTTAGCGAAATTGGGCGAAGCTTTATTCCAGTGCCACAGAAGTTAGTTAATATTGAATATAAAGAAGACAACCCGTTAGGATCAGCTAGTCTAAAATCAGCAATAAGTGATGCTGAAAAAACATTACATGGCATTGGAAGAGTTTTAGTCCGTAAATCTGGAACTGAGCCTATTTTAAGAGTAATGGTTGAAGCTGACAGTCAATCATTAGTTGATTCAATTTTAGATAATATTGTATCTGCAGTGGATGAAAAAAAACGATAGGGGATATCGAATGAATGGCCGCGTGTTGGTGGTCGCTGGCTCTGATTCAGGAGGAGGTGCTGGAATTCAAGCTGATGTTAAAACCATAACGGTTCTTGGTGGTTTTGCAACAACTGCAATTACAGCGCTCACTGCCCAGAACACAAAATCTATAACCTCTGTTCAGGTAATGCCTGCTCACTTTGTAGCAGAGCAAATGCGAGTTGTTATTTCTGACATTGGTGTAGATTGTATAAAGACAGGAATGCTACAAAATATAGATATTATCGAGGCCGTTGTAGAGGTCTTGGGGGAAATCTCGCCAAAAGTACCCCTAATAATTGACCCTGTAATGATATCAAAGTCAGGTGTTCGGTTACTTGAGAAAGATGCTCAGCAAGCTCTTATATCTCAAGTATTTCCCATTTTAGATTTAATCACACCAAATATTCCCGAGGCAGAAGTTTTTTCAGGAAAAACAATTTCATGTGTTGACGATATGCTTTTTGCAGTTGAGTTAATAAAAAATGCTGGTGCAAGAGCAGTGCTTCTAAAAGGTGGACATCTCGACGGAGATACTTTGTTTGATGTGTTAGTTTGTGATGAAGGAGAATTTATTTTCCAAGATAAACGTATAGATTCAATAAATACTCATGGTACCGGCTGCACTTTATCATCAGCAATAGCAGTTGGAATTGCACATGGATTGGGTCATAAAGAAGCAGTTATTCAGGCAAGAAATTATCTTCGTAAAGCAATTATAGAAGCCCCAGATTTTGGTTCGGGCCATGGTCCTGTTAACCATGGAGTAACATTGAAATGATTAAGTTTAATCCATATTTAATTATAACTTAAAACATTATAAATGTAAGAAACCTTGGGCATATAAATAAAGTGTTTTCTTCCTTTCAAAATAAATTATCTGAAAATAATAAAAGCTATAAAATTGCTTTATGGTTGTTCACTATTGTGGGTCTCCTTTTTGTCATGATCATTCTAGGAGGAGTAACCCGTCTAACTGGTTCTGGGTTATCGATTGTTGAGTGGGAACCGCTTACAGGGATTATACCACCTTTATCAGAGGCCCAATGGTTAATTGAGTTTGAAAAGTATCGTAGCTTTCCTGAATATCGTTCAGTAAATTTTGCCATATCAATATCCGATTTTAAAGAAATTTATTGGTTTGAGTGGGCTCACAGATTACTCGGAAGAATTATTGGAATAGTTTTTTTNATACCCTTAATATGGTTTGTCATTAGAAGGCAGGTTAGNTCATACCTTGCTTTACATTTAATTGGCATATTTATCCTTGGTGGACTTCAAGGNCTCCTTGGTTGGTATATGGTGCAAAGTGGGTTAGTTGACGAACCAGATGTTAGTCCATATCGCCTAGCCGCACATTTAGGTTTAGCTTTAGTGATACTTGTTTATGTTCTTTGGGTTGCTTTTGGTCTACTTAAAGTAAGGTCGAGGGGTGCCCGGAGGGAAGGCTCGTTTGGTTTTCTGAGGGTTGCTACTCCAATTTATACTATTCTTGTTTTTATNACTATTTTGACTGGTGCATTCGTTGCAGGTAATGACGCAGGACATGTGCACAATACATTTCCTCTAATGGATGGTCAGATTGTTCCATCAAATATATTTGTAATTGAGCCTACTTGGCGTAATTTTTTTGAAAACTCGGTGCTAGTTCAACTCGATCACAGACTCGCAGCGGTTCTCACCGTACTAATTGGTATATTTCTCTCTATACTCGGCCAAGGAAGAGGTTTGCCACTAAGTGCAAGGCGTATTTTTTTAGTCCTTGGTTTACTAGTGCTCACTCAATTTCTTATAGGAGTCTTTACTCTTTTATTATCAGTGCCAATACCTTTGGCTGCATTACATCAGGCTCTCGCTATATTAATTCTATGTTCTTCAGTTTGGTCCTGCCATGAGCTATACAGACGACAGTAAGGTAAATTTATAAATTTTTTCGTCTGCCTCTACCACTCAAGCGTTTTCATTACTCCTATTGGTCTTACTCCTGCTTTAACACAAATGTCGCCTATATGCTGCATTGAAATATCTGCTTCTCGATTTTCCTCTTTACCTCCTGCTAGCAATCCCCCTGTAATTAAAAGTCCGTCTAGCCCCATATTTTTAGCCCCGAGTATATCTGTATTTATTCCATCTCCTATACATAGTATTCGCTCTCTATTTTTTGTTAATAAACTATCTAAGCAAAGCTCATATATAAATTTATGTGGTTTTCCAAAGTATAATACTTTACCACCAAGTTCCTTATATTTCTCTGCGATTGCACCAGCACAAAGTTCTCTTTTGCCAAGTCTAATAACTTCAATGTCAGGGTTTACACAAAGCATNGGAATTCTTTTATCAATTCCNTCAGAAAGTAAGGTCATATGNTCTGATGTGGNATTAGTTCCACTGTTTAGACCTATAGCCAATATAAAATCAGCTTTTGATAAAGATTTTACTTGTTTATAAGGAAGCTCATGGAGAAGATCACTGTCGCTTTGAGGACCAATCAAGATATAACGATGTCCAAGATAAGAAAGGTCATTTAAAGATTTTGTGGAAAGTGCTCTTCTAGTTGCCTCGCCTGAGGACATAATGTTATTACAAAGTGTATTTGGTAGTCCTTTTGATTCCAAGAGCTTAGACACATGAATGGTCCTTCTTGGTGCATTTGAGAGCAAAACTATTTCTTTGCCTAAACTAAGAAGTGACTTTAAGCAATTTGTTGCCTCAGGGTAAATAGGACCCCCGCCATGGATAACTCCCCATATATCAATAAGAAATGCATCGTAAGAGGGTAATACCTCCTGGAGAGCTTTAATTTTTCGCATATGTATACCTTTAGAGGTTTTATGATGATAATTTTATTATAAACTTTTATTGACCTGAATTAAAATTAAGCTTTTTACTTTTTTATTTCCTAGGAATTATTCCTAGATTATTGGCGGTGAGATAGCCAATGCGTTATGTTTCCTTATTAATTGGTTTTGAAGGGACGCCGTTAACCCGGTGATGTGCTAGTGAAATTACTTGGTTATATCGCACTGATAATGGGCATAAGTGTCATCATTGTTCTTGTCGTATATCAGGGTGCGGGCGATGTTGCTAATGCCTTAGCAACAGTTGGTTGGGGTTTGGTTCTTATCGTAATAGTTCGTATTTTACCAATTATTATAGATGGTGCCGCATGGCGGCTTCTTTTTGCTACTGATTATCGCCCTAGAATGCTTGATATTCAATGGGCTCGTTGGATTGGTGAGGCTGTAAACACTCTTCTTCCTGCACTCCAAATTGGTAGTGCCCTAGTTCGTACTAGATTAATGATGCTCAGAGGGGTGCCCGGAAGGGTTGCTGGTGCAACAGTTGTTGTGGATTTAACAATTAGCACACTAACTCAATTACTTTTTACCCTCGTAGGTATTGGGTTTTTACTTTCTCATTACGGAGAGAGCAATATTGCTAAAGGAGCTGGTGCTGGTGTTGCTTTTGGACTTTTACTGGTTCTATTATTTTTTGCCTTTCAGCAAAAGGGGATGTTTGCATGGTTAGTTGGAATAATTGGACGTATCTCTAAAGGTAGAGATTGGGTTAAAGCTGTTGGTGGGGCAGAGGCTTTAGATAAAGCAATAAGGGACATTTATAGACGTAAAAGTATATTAATACTTAATGCATCAGGGCAAATGCTTGCTTGGGTAATAGGTGCGTTTGAAATATGGCTTGCACTGTATTTTATGGGTTACGAAATAAGTGTTGGAGACGCAATGCTATTAGAGAGCCTAATTTTGGCTGTGCGCGCTTCAGCTTTTTTTGTCCCTGGAGCCTTAGGTGTGCAAGAGGGCGCCTTTGTTCTCCTAGGTGCAGTGATAGGTCTTTCACCAGAAGTAGCTTTAGCGTTGTCCTTAATAAAAAGATTTAGAGAGTTAGTAATAGGTGTCCCAGCTTTATTAGTTTGGCAGTTTGCTGAAGGTCGTCAAATGTTACTTTATCGAAAGTCAAGAAATAACTAGAAACCTATAGAAAATTGTTTTTAATCTATACTTATTTTCTACTCAATGATTGTTGAATTAGTTCTACTGTTTCGTTAACACCATATAAGGCAATAAACGAGCCCATTCTTGGACCTTGAGGTTGACCAAAAAGAATCTCATATAAAGCACTAAACCATAATTTAAGTGATTGATATTCGTGTTTTTTTCCGATCTCGTAAACCTGTGTTTGGATATCTTCAGCATTTGCTGAATTTGGAAGTTTTTTAAGTATATTTGCAAGGTCTTTTAATGCTAAACGGTCAGTTTTATCAGCTTGGCGGTATTTCTTATTTGGCTTAACAAAGTCGTTATAATAATTAATTGCACATCCAACTAGTTGATCAAGAATTGGTGCCGTTGCAGGTGAAATACCAGGGGCATATCTACTTATAAAACCCCATAATACCTCGGGGCTATCAGTATTGCAGACATTAGCTAAATTTAAAATAATGTTATAGCTGATACCGTCTTCTGGTTTTGGCGGAGATCCAAAATGTATATGCCAAACAGGGTTTGATATTTGGTTTTCCAGACTTTGCTCGCCATATTTATCAAGGTGTTTTAGGTAGTCGTCAACATGCTTGGGAATTACATCGAAGTGTAATCTTTTAGCTTTACGTGGAGAGTTGAACATAAAAAGAGATAGACTTTCTTCTGAGCCATAGCGTAACCATTCATCTATAGTTAATCCATTGCCTTTAGATTTTGATATTTTTTCACCATTTTCATCAAGGAAAAGCTCATAAGTAAAATTTTCTGGAGGAATAGAACCAAGAATTTTACATATACTTGCAGATAGTTGTACTGATGGAATTAGGTCTTTTCCCGACATCTCATAATCAACACCTAAAGCATGCCAGCGCATTGCCCAATCAGCTTTCCATTGTAATTTACAACTTCCACCAGTAATCGGAATTTCAACACTTTTATTAGATAAAGGGTCGACATATGTGATAGAACCCTTAATTACATCATGAGATAAAACAGGTACCTGAAGAACCTTACCACTCGAAGGGCAAATTGGTAGAAATGGGCTGTATGTTTGACGCCTTTCTTCTCCGAGAGTAGGAAGTATTAGTTTTGTAATAGCATTATAATTTTTTAACACATTCATTAATGCTTCATCAAATGCGCCTGATTTATACATCTCAGAAGCACTTTTAAATTCGTAATCAAATTCAAATTGATCAAGAAAAGTTCTCAGCCTAGAATTCATATTAGCGCCGAAACTATCGTGAGTTTCAAAAGGATCAGGAATTTGCGTAAGTGGTTTACCAAGATGTTTGGATATTATTTCTTGTTTAGGAATATTGTCTGGAACTTTCCGTAGCCCATCCATATCGTCAGAAAAGGCAATGAGTTTAGTTGGTAGACCTGAGATTTGTTCAAACGCTTTTCTCACCATAGTTGTTCGCACAACTTCACCAAATGTTCCTATATGAGGTAAACCTGAGGGTCCATAACCAGTTTCAAAAAGAACAAATTTGTTTTTTGGTTTTGATAAGTTATACCGTTTTAAAAGCCGGTTTGCTTCCAAGAATGGCCAGGAGCTCTTATTAGTTATTAAGGATTCTAATGTTTTTTGGGTCATTATTGTATCTATATAGATTTTATTATTAGCAAGGAAAGGTTATAAAAAATTCACTATAATATTCTANATAAAATATTCTTTGCTGTATTCNAATAATCAGAACTAAAAACAAACTCAAAAATTTAAANATTTGGTAAGTTTTTCTTTTAAACTTAAAAAATACGAATCGCTCTATTCAAATATTGCAAAGACTCGTTGCTATAATTTAAATTATTNCTCTTAATAAATTAAANTNTAGCATAAATTTTTAAAAACAAATAATGAACATNTTATAAATATAGNATTNTTTTCAATGNCTTATAAATTTCATTTGCATTAAAGAACAAAACNTGCACATTAGTATGAATTGCACTTAAGCAAGCCCTGTGAAATAAGGAGAGATCAATGGCAAATCCAGCTTTAANAGTAGTGGAACACGANAANATGGATAAGCAAAAAGCACTTGATGCCGCTTTAAGCCAAATTGAGAGAAATTTTGGCAAGGGCTCTGTTATGAAGCTAGGGCAGCANCAAACTGGAATTGAAATAGANTCAATATCGACAGGTTCAATTGGTCTGGATATAGCTCTTGGAATTGGTGGTTTACCAAGGGGGCGTGTCGTAGAGATATATGGCCCAGAAAGTTCCGGAAAGACNACTCTTGCNCTTTCCACTGTAGCTAGAGCTCAGGCTAGTGGAGGAATATGTNCATTCGTAGACGCTGAGCATGCATTAGATCCTATTTATGCAGGTAAATTAGGNGTTAAAGTAGATGATCTATTAATTTCACAGCCAGATGCAGGNGAACAAGCCTTAGAGATTGCTGACACCCTTGTGCGCTCAGGAGCGGTAGATGTAGTAGTNGTAGACAGCGTAGCGGCNTTAGTTCCAAGGGCCGAGCTAGAAGGTGAGATGGGNGATACCCATGTAGGTNTGCAAGCTAGGTTAATGAGCCAAGCATTGCGTAAGTTGACAGGTTCAATAGCACGTTCACGTTGCATGGTAATATTTATAAATCAGATACGTATGAAGATAGGTGTAATGTTTGGAAGCCCAGAAACTACAACTGGGGGCAATGCTTTAAAATTCTATTCGTCTGTTAGACTCGATATTAGGAGAATAGGGGCAATAAAGGATCGAGATGAGATTGTTGGAAACCAGACTAGAGTAAAAGTAGTAAAAAATAAAATGGCCCCACCATTCAGAACTGTAGAATTCGATATAATGTATGGTGAAGGCATTTCCCATACTGGAGAATTGATTGATTTGGGCGTAAAGGCTGGGCTGGTGGAGAAATCTGGATCATGGTACTCTTACGAAGGTCAGCGTATTGGACAAGGGAAAGAAAATGCTCGACAATTTTTAATAGACAATACATCAGCTGCCAACGAGTTAGAAAATAGTATTCGTGAATCGGCTGGTATTAGTCCTGTGGAGCCNACCTCATTAGAATCAGAAGATGAGNTNAATGAAACAGCTAGCTAGCTATAAATTATTAGGTTATGTAATACTGTTTGGCTGTATAGTTAAAGAAAAAACCATTTTNAGTTCTAAATATAATACCTTAGCTGGACAGTATAGTAACTAAGCAGTAAAAACGCTTCATATGTGCTATGCGCTCAAATGAGGTTCTTTATGCCAAGTGTTAATGACATTCGTAGTCACTTTCTNCGATTTTTTGANGANANTGGNCACAATCCTGTTCAATCNAGCCCNTTAGTACCACATAATGACCCAACATTGATGTTTACCAACGCNGGAATGGTTCAGTTTAAAAATGCTTTTACTGGCGCGGAAAAGCTAGAGTTTAAAAGAGCAGTTACAGCACAAAAATGCGTTAGAGCAGGTGGAAAGCACAATGATTTAGATAATGTTGGGTATACCGCGCGACATCANACATTTTTTGAGATGCTNGGTAATTTTTCGTTTGGCGATTACTTTAAAGAACAGGCTATAAANTTTGCTTGGGACCTTATTACAAAAGAGTTTGAGTTACCNAAAAATAAACTTTTAGTTACAGTNTATGCTGATGATGTTGAGGCTGAAAGTTTATGGAAAAAAATTTCNGGTTTATCGAATAATAATATAATTCGTATTAATACTGCTGATAATTTTTGGGCAATGGGTGATACAGGNCCTTGNGGTCCTTGTTCGGAAATATTTTATGATCATGGNCCAACTATTAAAGGTGGACCTCCAGGATCAAAGGACGAAGATGGGGATAGGTACATAGAAATATGGAANCTCGTATTNATGCAGTATGAACAAGTAGATTTAAACACTAGAGTAGATTTGCCNAANCCAGCAATTGATACAGGTATGGGTTTAGANAGAATCTCTGCAATCTTGCAAGGTACGCATGATAATTATGATATTGATTTATTCCAAAAACTAATTCAAGCCTCTGCAAAATTTTCAGAAACCTCTGGAAATAAGGAGTCAGATAGTTCTCATAGAGTTATTGCAGATCACATACGAGCTGGTGCATTTCTTCTTGCTGATGGNGTTAGTCCATCAAATGAGGGACGTGGTTATGTCTTAAGACGCATCCTCCGACGAGCAATGCGACATGCGCATCAAATGGGATGTGAAGATCCTTTGTTACATAAAATTGTACCAACACTAGTGTCTGAAATGGGACATGCTTATCCAGAATTGAAAC
>PAWF01000031.1 GCA_002714015.1 Gammaproteobacteria bacterium
TTCACGCATTGCTGTGTTGACATCATCTTCAGAGAGCGCCCCTCTCTTGGTTAGTCTGTCAAAAACATCTGACAGTCTTCCAGATAAAGTATCAAACAAATTTTTCTCCAATTTAACAGGTTGGAAGTGCACACAATACAAAAACATCAGTGCGCGATACTCGCGGGCTGATGTTACTCCGTGGAGTGGTTTTACTTCCTTTATGAGTTGAAGTGAGCCGAACTTAATTGGGTGGGGAGCTTAAGTCAACACCTTATGAATATTAGGAAATATTGCATATTACTATACCTATATATGATAAAACACATGTATAATGGTATTATGAGTTCAATTGATTTTATAAAAATGCATGGCTTGGGTAATGATTTCGTTATTCTTGATCTGCGAAAACAAAACCTCGAGATTTCTAATCGGGCTGTAAAGTCAATTGCAAATAGGCGTACCGGCGTTGGTTGTGATCAGTTAATAGCTATTGAAGAGCCAAAAAAGTCTGAAAATGACGTTCGATTAAGAATATGGAACGCTGATGGTGGGGAAGTAGAAGCATGTGGAAATGCAATGCGTTGTGTGGGTCATTTAATATTAAAAGAAACTAACAAAGTAGAAATTGCAATAGAAACTGTATCTGGAATTATAAAAGTTAATTCTAAGAAAGAAGGTAAGTTATCAGTGGACATGGGTCCTCCCAGGATACATTGGAATGAGATACCACTAGCAACGGAATGCGATACTCTTTCACTTGATATAGCTATAAATGGATTAAAGGATCCGGTCGGTGTATCAATGGGAAATCCACATGTTGTTTTTTTTGTTGAAGATATTTGTGCGGTAGATCTGGATAAGATAGGTCCTCAGATAGAAAATCATCCGTTGTTTCCTGCAAGAGTAAATGTTGGTATTGCTAAAATCTTAGATAACAATCAACTGAGATTGAGAGTATGGGAGAGGGGAGTTGGGATAACCAATGCTTGCGGTACTGGTGCCTGTGCAGCGGTAGTAGCAGGTGTTCGTCGAAATTTAATTTCGAGATCCGTAAGCGTTAATCTGGATGGTGGTATACTAGAAATAGAATGGCAATCCTCTAATAATAGAGTGATTATGACGGGTCCTGTGAGTAAAAGTTTCCAAGGAACCTTGATATGAGTATCAAAAGTGAAATCATTACTTTTGGGTGTCGTTTAAATACATACGAGTCTGAGGTTATTCGTAACCACACAGAACAAGCAAACTTATCTAATTCTATTATTGTAAATACATGCGCAGTTACTCTAGAAGCGGAACGGCAAGCTCGTCAGGCTATACGTCGTGCTAAAAAAAATAAGCCAGATGCAGAAATTATTGTTACAGGGTGTGCTGCTCAAATTAATCCTCAAAAATGGTCTTTGATGCCAGAAGTAACTCGGGTAGTTGGCAATAAAGAGAAATTAGAACTGAATACTTTTTTGGAAGACCGACCTCACCCATCCATTTCTGTAAATAATATTATGGAAATAAGAGAGCAGGCAGGTCATTTGGTTGCGGGTTTTGAGGGTAGAGCCCGGGCTTATGTGCAAATACAACAGGGATGTAATCATAGATGTACTTTTTGCATAATTCCGTTTGGAAGAGGTAATAGTCGTTCTGTGCCATTGGGTGATATTGTTTCTGAGGCAAAGAAATTAGTAGGCGCAGGTTACAAAGAGTTAATCCTAACAGGGGTAGACTTAACATCATATGGCGCAGATTTACCAGGAAGTCCAAATCTAGGTCAGTCAGTTAGTAGGCTTTTAGCAATGGTTCCAGAATTACCGCGCCTCAGATTATCATCAGTTGACCCATCGGAGATTGACACTGATTTAGTGCGTCTTATTGCTGAGGAGCCTAGGTTAATGCCGCATCTGCATTTAAGTGTTCAAGCTGGTGATGATTTAGTCCTCAAGCGAATGAAACGTAGGCATAGTAGTTCAGATGTAATTGCTTTAACAGAGAAGCTCAGAAAACTACGTCCTGAAATAGTTTTTGGAGCAGATCTCATAGCAGGTTTCCCAACTGAAACAGAAGAAATGTTTCAAAACACTGTCAATTTAATAGATCAGGCAGGACTTACTTGGCTACATGTTTTTCCTTTCTCTTCTAGACCAGGCACGCCAGCGGAGAAAATGCCACAGATGCCCATGGAAACAAGGAAAAAGAGAGCAGCTCTGTTAAGGAGGCAGGGGGATCAAGCAGTTACGAGGATTCTAGAAAGTTATGTTGGGACAAAAGCATCTGTGCTGATTGAAAAAAATGGTATTGGGCGTAGTGAGAGTTTTGCTCGGGTATCTGTGAACTCCTCTCCTGAAAATGGAGAGTTGGTTAATACTTTAATCACTCATACGGATGGCGTTGAATTATACGGGTCTGTTTTTTGATGTCTGTTGATATAAGTAAAGATAAAAGCTGGTTGCAACGTCTAAGACAGGGATTGGCGCGTAGTTCTTCACAAATCAGTGAGGGAATTGGAAGTATCTTATTCGCTCGTAAACTTGATCAAAACGCGCTGGATGAATTAGAGGAGATATTAATTTCAGCTGATATGGGAGTGCAGACTGCGGGAGAGCTAGTTTCCAGTCTAGCAAAAGATAAGTTTGGTAAAGAGGTATCCCCAGAAGAAATAAAACAGAATCTTGCAGAAAATATAGCAAATATACTGCGTCCTGTAGCAAGGTCTATTCATATTGATAAGTCGTCAAAGCCTCATGTTGTTCTTGTTTCAGGAGTAAATGGAACAGGAAAAACAACTACTATAGGAAAACTTGCCCACCAATTTCACGAGTCTGGCTTAAAGGTAATGTTAGCGGCAGGTGATACTTTTCGCGCTGCGGCAGTTGAACAATTAAAAGTATGGGGAACACGAACGAACTCTTTTGTTGTTGCCAATAATGTCGAGGGTGGAGATGCTGCGGCGGTTGCATTTGAAGCTATTTCACTTGCTCAGAAAGAAAATATAGATGTGCTATTGGTTGACACTGCTGGGCGATTACAAAATAAATCTCACTTAATGGAGGAACTTTCCAAAATAGAGCGTGTGATGCGTAAAGTAGATCCTTTAGCTCCTCAAACACGGCTTTTAGTTTTGGATGCAACTACTGGACAGAATGCCCATAACCAAGTAGAGGCATTCATAAGCGCTATAGATATTGATGCACTTATAGTTACCAAACTTGATGGTTCTGCTAAAGGTGGGGTACTAGTAGCGCTAGCGCAACGCTTTAGTTTACCTGTTGTCTCAGTGGGTGTTGGAGAAGGTATTAATGATTTACAACCATTTGACCCCAAGTTATTTGCTGAAACTTTAATGGGAGTTAACAATTAGTTGAATATTTAGCAAGGCTATAAGTTATTTATTGTTAAAGTCACCAGATTGTCCATCAGGGTTTCTAAAGGGGGCATAGTATTTTTCTTTTTTTATTTTATGGTAATGATTGAGTGCCCATGAAACGGAAGGAAAAGCTAATTTATTCCATGGAATGTTATCAAATGAAAATAATCCAACATCCTGAGTTTCTTCTCCAGCTGAAACATTTTCATCCATTAGTTCACCTCGATAAATTAACTGGATCATGCTAAGTCGTGTAATAGTATATATTGCCAGCAGCGAATCTATTGAGATGCTAGCATTTGCTTCCTCAGATGCTTCTCGTAAAGCACCTTGTTCAGGTGATTCTCCAAGTTCTAAAAAACCAGCTGGAAGCGTCCAAAGACCTTTTTGTGGCTCTATATCTCGTTTACATAATAATATACGATTATTTTTTGCCGCAACGACTCCAGTAACTATTTTAGGGTTATCGTATTCTATATAATCGCAGATATTACATACTAAACGCTCGCGATTGTCTCCTTCTGGCACGCGTTTGGATATTGGACCACCTGAAATAGGATATTTTGGCATTAAGACATTATGCGATTCAATAAGCCAGTAGTCCAGCTTATCAAAAAAAAAGTGATAGGGGTGGAAGTAATGATGGATGAAACATAATGTATATAAAGTAAATATATAGAGCTTTGGAGGAATCAGTGAAGCTTTTTAAATTCNTAGTTTATTCATGCTTTGTTTTTGTNTTGGTAAGTATTTCAGGGATGTCATTTGCNGAGCAGCCNCAACATGGTCTTTCTTTATTTGGTAATTTAAAATATTCACATAATTTTACTCATTTTGATTATGTCAATCCCCAAGCACCCAAAGGTGGTNAAGTTCGTTATGCCACAGTTGGGTCCTTTGATAGTTTAAACCCTTTTATTTTAAAAGGAGTTCCAGCAGTTGGGTCAGGTTTGCCATTTGAATCTTTACTTGTATCTGCATCNGATGAACCAGATAGTGCTTATGGTCTTATTGCTGAAAAAGTTTTTCAAGCGAAAGATAATAGTTGGGTCAAATTCACAATAAATAAAAATGCTCGCTGGCATGATGGAAGTAGAATTACAGCTGATGACGTAGTTTTTTCTTTTCAAACACTGATAGATAAGGGTCATCCAAACTTTTCAATAATGCTTAAAGGTGTTTCTGAGGTTGTGAGTAACGCAGATTTGGAAATAACCTATTATATTTCTGATGTTGAAAACCGTAAACTTCCTTTGATTATTGGTGGATTACCAATCCTACAAAAAGAATATTTTTCAAAAAACCCCTTTGATACAACTACTCTTGTAACACCAATGGGTAGCGGACCTTATAGAATTAGTGATTTAGATCCTGGTCGTTCTATAACTTTTGAGCGAGTGCAAAATTATTGGGGTAAAGATTTACCAGTAAATGTGGGTCGCTATAATTTTGATAAAATAATTTATGATTATTATCGTGACCGTGACGTTATGGTTGAGGCACTTAAAGCCGGAGAATATGATATTCATCAGGAGTATACATCTAAAACATGGGCAACAGCTTATGATATAAAAGCTGTTCAGGACGGTTGGCTAATCAAAGATGTATTAGAGGACAACACTCCTTCAGGCGTGCAAGCCTTTTTTATTAATACTCGCAGGGACAAATTTAAAAACCTAAAATTACGAGAAGCTCTATCTTATGCTTTTGACTATGAATGGACCAATAAAAACATTTTTTTTGGACTTTATAAGCGTATGGCAAGTTATTTTGAAAACTCTGACCTTGCGTCTAATGGTTTACCAGAGGGAAGAGAGCTTAAATTATTAGAAAAATTTAGGGGTCAGATTCCTAATGAAGTATTCACACAAAAATTTATACCACCTAAGACCGATGGTTCTGGGAATATAAGAAAAAATTTACGTATAGCAGCCTCTCTTTTGGCTGATTCTGGGTGGACTTTGATTGATGGTGATAGGGTGCACAATCAAACAGGACATAGACTAGAAATAGAGTTTCTCTACTTTGAGAGAACATTTGAGAGAATATTAGCACCTTATGCGAGAAATCTTGAGAAACTTGGTATTACTACCTCGCTTCGTTTGGTAGATGTTACACAATATATTAAACGCCTTGAAGAACATGATTTTGATATTACAACGCGTAGATTTGTCCAGGGTCTTTCTCCTGGAGCAGAGTTATTATCTTACTTTGGATCAGAAACTGCCGATCAGTTTGGAACTTTAAACGCATCAGGAATCAAAGACCCTGTTGTTGATGCTTTATTGCTTGAGATTCTATCTGCAAAAGACCGTGAACAACTGACAGTAGCAACACGCGCATTAGATCGTATTTTACTTTGGGGGCACTATATGGTGCCGCAATGGTATAAGGGTACCCATCACATTGTTTATTGGAATTTTTTTGATAGACCAGCTGTAAAACCAAAATATGCTATTGGATTTGATACGTGGTGGTGGAATGAGGAAAAGGTAAGATCCTTCAAAAATTACAAATCAGGTGGATAAGATATTATGATCTTATTTTTAAAGCCTTGGTCTAGTCACTAAGTGTAGACTGTAGGCAGCAATGTTTTCATATGTAATCAGGCGTTTATTGCTAATTATCCCGACATTGGTAGGGATTATGGTACTGAATTTTTTAATTATTCAGACAGCTCCGGGCGGACCAGTGGAACAAATCGTAGCCCAGCTTTCAGGCGTTGATGCAGCTGCAACAGAACGAATTGGTGGAACGCAACAAGGTGATGCAGGTAGTGGACCTAAGAATCTATCTGAGTTTAATAGTGATTCCAATTCTAGTAATTATAGAGGAGCTAGAGGCTTAGACCCAGATCTAATAAAGGATTTAGAGAAGCAATTTGGCTTTGATAAACCTATGTGGGATAGGTTTTTAGTAATGATGGGGAATTATATAAGATTTGATTTTGGAGATAGTTTTTTCCGAGACCAATCGGTTATGTCACTTATTGCTGATAAACTTCCTGTATCAATAACACTTGGTCTCTGGACAACTTTGCTTGCGTATTTAATTTCTATACCTCTTGGTATAGCAAAAGCAGTACGTGATGGCTCAAGGTTTGATATTTGGACTAGTGCTTTAATTATAGGTGGCTATGCAATACCTAGTTTCTTATTTGCTATATTGCTAATAGTAATATTTGCCGGTGGAAGCTATATTGATTGGTTTCCATTACGTGGTTTAACATCCAATAATTTCTCTGAGCTGTCTTTAGGGGGTAAGATTCTTGATTACCTCTGGCACATTATATTACCAATAGCCGCATTAGCCATTGGTGGGTTTGCTACAACTACTATGCTCACAAAAAATTCATTTTTAGAGGAAATTAATAAGCATTATGTCCTTACTGCACGTGCAAAAGGATTAACTGAAAGACGATTACTATATGGACATGTTTTTCGAAATGCTATGTTGATTATAATATCTGGTTTTCCAAGTGCCTTTATTGGTGTTTTATTTACTGGTGCTCTACTTATAGAGGTTATCTTTTCCCTTGATGGTCTTGGTTTACTTGGTTTTGAAGCGCTTATGAATCGAGACTACCCAGTAATTTTTGGCACATTATTTATATTCACATTAATTGGTCTAGTAATAAATCTTATAGGAGATGTGTTATATGCTGTGATCGATCCAAGGATTGATTTCGAGAGGCGGGAGGTTTAGTTATATGCCGTCTTTATCAGGATCTTGGCTTTTACGGAAAATATCTCTATCACCAATTGCAATACGTAGGCTGTCAAATTTTAAGGCTAATAGGCGAGGTTATATATCATTTTGGATATTCCTAGTTTTGTTTACTATTAGCCTTTTTGCAGAGCTTATAGCCAATGATAAACCAATAATAATAAGTTATGACAGCAAGATTTATTTTCCTATCATTGAGACTTATAGCGAGACAAAATTTGGTGGTGATTTTGAGACTGAGGCTGATTATCGTGATCCGTATGTTATAGACCTTATAGAAGCCCAAGGCTGGATGGTCTGGCCTCTAATACCATACAGTTATAAAACAATAAACTATGACCTCCCTCAGCCAGCTCCATCACCGCCAAGCAATGAAAATTGGTTGGGAACTGATGATCAGGGTAGAGATGTCTTAGCTCGAGTAATATATGGTTTTAGAATATCTGTAGTTTTTGGTCTTACTTTAACGCTAATTAGTTCTGTAATTGGCATAACCGCAGGAGCAATACAAGGATACTTTGGTGGGTGGATAGATTTAGGTTTTCAACGTTTTATAGAAATCTGGTCCGGATTACCACAGCTATTTCTCTTTATTGTCTTAGCTGCGATTATTGAACCCAGTTTTTGGCTAATCCTTGGATTGATGTTGTTATTCCAGTGGATGTCTCTTGTTGGTGTAGTTAGGGCAGAGTTTTTAAGAGTGCGCAATTTTGATTATATCCGTGCCGCTAGAGCCTTGGGTGTGCGAGACTCTGTAATTATTTTCCGCCATGCTTTACCAAATGCAATGGTTTCTGCATTAACTTTTTTGCCATTCATACTAAATGGTTCAATTACAACTCTTACAGCTCTTGACTTTCTAGGCTTTGGGTTACCTGTTGGATCCCCCTCTCTCGGAGAATTACTGCAGCAAGGTAAGTCAAATTTACAAGCACCTTGGCTAGGTTTCACAGCATTNCTTGTTGTAGGTGTAATGTTAAGCCTATTAATTTTTATTGGTGAGGCTGTCCGAGATGCTTTTGACCCACGTAAGCTTATAAAATAGGGCTCTTATGACGTTAACTACTTCAAACATACTGACAGTTAACAACCTTCACGCTAGCTTTAAGTTAGGTGAAAAAGTTAACGAGGTTGTGAGAGGGATTTCATTTGAAATACGTCAAGGGGAGACAGTGGCCATAATAGGAGAGAGTGGGTCAGGAAAGACAGTTACTGCTCTCTCAACAATGCAACTATTGCCTTATCCAGTTGCTTTTCATGATGCTGGAAGTATCAAGCTGAATGGTAAAGAAATAATTGGCGCTAATAAAAAAATGTTACGCTCAATTCGTGGTAATAAAATTGCCATGGTATTTCAGGAGCCAATGACTGCCCTAAATCCTTTGCACACTATAGGTAGACAAGTTTCAGAGTCTCTAATAGTGCATAAAAAGTTGCGTAAAGTAGAGGCACGTAGTCAAGCCCAAAAGCTTCTAGAACTAGTTTCTTTAAGTGAGGCTTCAGAGAGGATGAATGCTTATCCACATGAGTTATCAGGGGGTCAGCGCCAACGTGTTGTGATTGCAATGGCTCTTGCTTGTGAGCCAGACTTATTAATTGCTGATGAACCAACGACAGCGTTAGACGTAACAGTACAGTCTGAAATTTTATCTCTTTTAAAGGACCTTAAGTTACGTTTGGGTATGGCAATACTTTTAATAACTCATGATTTAAATATTGTTCGTCAAATGGCAGATCGTCTGTATGTAATGAAAGATGGATTNATATTAGAATCAGGTATTACAGAAGAGGTATTTTGTTCACCTAAGCATAATTATACTAAGTCCCTGATTTTGTCAGAGTTAAAGAGTGAACCCTTAAAAATTGATGGGAAACCTGATCAATTATTAACAGGAGAAAAAATAAATGTCTCATTTCCAATAAAGAAAGGAATATTTGGACAAACTAAATCTGAAATTAAGGCAGTTAATAATGTTTCTGTTTTAATCCGTAAGGGACACACTCTAGGTNTGGTAGGTGAAAGTGGTTCTGGAAAAACAACANTAGCTTTAGCTTTGCTAAGGNTGCAAAAAAGTCAGGGAAAAATAATTTTTGANGGAATTTCTATTGATGGCTATGGATTTAGTGCGATGAGGCCACTTCGTAGAAAAATGCAGTTAGTATTTCAGGATCCGTTTAGTTCTCTCAGTCCAAGGATGTCAGTTTCTCAGATTATTTTAGAAGGTATATCTGTACATAAATTGGGAGTAAATAAGTACGAGCGAGAAAAGCTTATAGTTGAGTCTTTAGAGGAAGTAGGCATTGATCCTGGAATGCGCAATAGATATCCTCATGAGTTTTCTGGGGGACAACGCCAGAGAATTGCAATTGCAAGAGCTTTAGTTCTTAAGCCTCAGTTTTTAGTTCTTGACGAGCCAACCTCTGCGCTAGATGTGTCAGTCCAGGCTCAAATAATTGAGCTATTAAGGGATCTTCAGAAAAGCCGAAGTTTAGCTTATTTATTTATTAGCCATGATTTAAGAGTTATTCGCTCCCTATGCCATGAGGTAATAGTTCTAAAAGGTGGAGAAATAGTAGAGCATGGTTCAGCTGAACAAATATTTCAAAATCCAAAAACACCCTATACTAATAAGTTACTAGAAGCCGCCTTCGAAATACAAAAAATATAGAATTTAATAAAACTATTAAATAATTTAATCTAAAACCTTATAAATATTTTCAGTAAGTTTTTATCTATAATAAGTTGTATTTATTTATTAATGAATTTAGTTAATGTGTGAAGGTAAATTTCAGTTAATAACTCAAGGTCATTCAAAGAAACACACTCGTCAATTTTATGCATTGTTTTACCTGTAAGCCCAAATTCGACAACAGGGCAAAGATCTTTAATAAATCTAGCGTCTGATGTTCCTCCAGAAGTAGATAGTTCTGGTTTTTGTCCTGTTATATCTTGTATGGACTTCGATAAAATATTGCTAAGTTCGCCTGGTTCGGTCAAAAAGGCATCACCCGTACATATAGTTTCTAAAGTGTAGTTTTTTGAAACATTACTAAAACCAATTTTTAATTTTTTAATTAGATTCTCAGAACTATGTAGGTTATTAAAACGAATGTTGAACATTGCTTTAGCGCTTTCAGGTATAACATTCGTAGCGGAATTTCCAACGTCCACACTAGTTATTTCTATATTTGACGGCTGAAAATAATCAGTTCCAGTATCAAGAACTATTGAGTTAAGCCAGTCCAACATTGAGACTAAAAAAGGTATAGGGTTTTCAGCTAAGTGTGGATAAGCTGCATGACCTTGGGATCCATTTAC
This sequence comes from Gammaproteobacteria bacterium, assembly GCA_002714015.1. Lineage (GTDB taxonomy): Bacteria > Pseudomonadota > Alphaproteobacteria > UBA828 > UBA828. The sequence continues at coordinate 10,386 of PAWF01000031.1, forward strand.
TGTCAAAATTGCGTTTAGACTGCCTCGTCGTCCAATTTTTATCATATCTCCAAGATTCATTGGATTTGTTGGCTCACCAACGAGGCACCCGTCGGGCTTTTGAGCATTTTGATTCATCCATTTTAGAACCTTTCGAGTGCCATTTACTGATGGTCCTTCTTCATCTCCTGTTATTAGCAAGCTTATAGAACCATTCGGTGACTGTCCGATTATATTCTCCTGATAACGAGCTACTGCTGCAACGAATGCAGCAATTGCCCCTTTCATATCAACTGCACCTCGACCAAATAAATATTTATTGGATATATCAGCTTCGAAGGGAGGGTGTGACCACTTAGAAACTTCCCCCTCAGGTACTACATCTACATGACCTGCGAAGCAAAAATGTGGAGATCCTGTGCCAAGCCTAGCAAATAGATTGTCTACATCTGGTGTACCATTTTCTGAGAAAGGTAGCCTCCAACATTGAAAACCAAGTGCTTCGAGGGCTGTTTCCAAAGTGTCCATTACNCCAGCATCTTTCGGTGTGACACTTGCACATTTAATTAGTGCTTGTGCCAGTGGCAATGGATCAAGATATTTGTCTGGAGATTTCAATTTCGTAACAGTTCATTTATAGAAGTTTTTGACCTAGTTTTTGCATCAACTTGTTTAACAATCACAGCACAGTAAAGGCTTGGTTCAGCATTACCATTATCTAAATTTCCTGGGAGTGAACCAGGAACCACAACTGAATAGGGAGGAACCCTTCCATAAATAATTTCTCCACTTTCCCTGTTCACTATACGTGTTGAAGCCCCAATATATACACCCATTGAGAGTACTGCACCCTCNTCAATAACTACTCCTTCAGCTACTTCGCTACGGGCGCCTATAAAGCAGTTATCCTCAATTATGACTGGGTTAGCTTGAATAGGTTCTAATACTCCACCGATTCCAGCACCNCCAGAGATATGACAATTTTTTCCAATTTGAGCACAGCTTCCAATAGTTGCCCAAGTATCTACCATAGTTCCTTCATCAACATATGCACCAAGGTTTACAAAAGATGGCATTAGTACAACCCCAGGTGCAATATAAGCAGAATGTCTTACTATGGCGTTTGGGACTGCCCGAAATCCGGCTGTTCGAAATTGCTCATCAGTCCAACCTGAAAATTTAGACTTTACTTTATCAAACCATGAGACGGTGTCTCCAGGACCTCCAGGTATGATTTCCATATCATTAAGTCTAAATGACAGAAGCACTGCTTTTTTTAGCCATTCGTTTACTACCCAACTATCATCCTTTTTATCTGCCACTCGAAATTTACCACTATCCATTCCTGCCAATGACATTTCGATAGCATCACGTATAGAGCCACTAGTATTTTGTGATAAATTGTCCTTCTCATCCCATGCAGTTTCTATTATTTGTATAAGATTTTCGGTTTCCAAAGCAATCCCCCTAGTAATATTCTTTAGTGAAATATAGATATAAAATACAAATGAACAACCTAAGCGATAGATATTAAAGTTGAAAAAATACTATTTGAGAACGGAGTTAAGCCATTTTGCTAGATCACTAGTCTCATAATGTGGCTCAATTCCCTCACTTCCAGGCATTGCCCAGGTTCCATTATTTTTTACCCAAACTGTAAACATGCCCATTTGCTTTGCAGGCTCTAAGTTTCTTAATATATCTTCAAAAAATATTGCTTTTTTGGGATTAAAATCATGTTTTTTAATCAAAGTTTTGTATGCCTGCGGATCTGGTTTAGGGATATATTCTGCTGCAACAATATCAAATATTTCAGTAAAATGTTGCTTGAGGCCTAGCTTTAATAATACTTGGTTTGCATAAGGTGTGTCTGCGTTTGTAAAAATTATTTTTCGTCCTTGAAGACTATTCAAAGCCTTTTCCAGACTTTTTGCACAATCAAGCGGTGAAAAGTCGATATCATGTACGTATGCTAAAAATTCACTGGGCTTTACGTTATACTCTGACATAAGTCCACGGAGTGTAGTTCCATACTTGAAAAAAAAATCTTTCTGAATAATTTTAGCTTTTCCAATAGAAATATTTAAATAGTTTGAAATAAATAAACCTATACGCTCACTTACCTGCTCAAAAAGCTTTGNGCTTGCTGGGTAGAGAGTATTATCTAAATCAAAAATCCAAGTTTCAATGCTATCGAGTATCACATTATTTGGATACTTTTCANTTTTCATATTTACCTATTTATTTATCACGAACTCTTCACTAATGGAGANGTGTTNCTTTAGATTTAANAATTGTTTNTTAGAAAAATTAAGTTGGTATATAATTATATAACNGTTTGATGAGAATANAGAAGGTTTTCTANTATTTTACGCAAAAGTTTTATTAAGCATTAATATTATCCCTTAACATAGTTCCAGTACCGTGTTCTGTGAATATCTCAAGTAATAAGACATGAGTTATCCTTCCATCAAGAATATGTGCTGCTCCTACATTATTTTTAATCGCTTTAATACATGTCTCAACCTTTGGAATCATCCCATTACTTACTACCTGACTATCTATTAGTTTTCTTGCATCTAAGGCGTTCATGTGACTAATAAGTTCATTATTGGCATCTAGAACACCTGGGACATCTGTCATCATAATTAATTTTGCGGAAGACATTGCTGACGCTATAGCACCTGCACATGTATCAGCATTGATATTATAGGTTTTTCCATCCTCACCAAGACCAATAGGTGCAATAACTGGTATTATATCTGATGCTGCTAAAGTATTTAGCACGTCTATGTTAACTTTTGTGGGTTCGCCAACAAATCCAAGGTCCTTATTTTTTTTAATTCGTTTGCAGGTTATGAGGTTTCCATCCTTACCTGACAAGCCTATAGCATTTCCCCCCACAGATGATATTTGGCTAACTATTTCTTTATTTATATGTCCAGATAAGACCATTTCGGCAATCTTTACAGTTTCAGCATCTGTTACTCTTAAGCCATCAATAAAGGTAGTTTTTATTCCTAACCGTTGGAGCATATCCCCTATTTGAGGTCCCCCTCCATGAACAACTATAGGATTAATTCCTACATGCTTAAGCAGTACAACATCTCGTGCAAAATTTTCTGCAAGTTTTTCGTCGCCCATAGCATGGCCACCATATTTTATAACAAAAGTATGACCTGAGAAGTTTCTAAGGTAAGGGAGTGCTTCAGAAATAGTGCTAGCAGTTCTTAACCATCTTCTTTTATCTATAGTAATTTTTTTTTTATTATTAGTCATAAGATACAGTTTAGTCTGTTGGTGCTGACTCCGCTAGGCCTGTAAGGTGACTTCTTAAAACGGGCAGACCATCACCATTTTTTGAACTAGAAACAATGATCATGGGAAAAGCGGCAGGTCTTTTGCAGAGGATATTCTCAGAGCTAGCTATTGTACGTGATAGTGCTTCTGGTTTTAGTTTATCAGACTTAGTTAAGATAATTAGATAGGATACTGCCGCTTCATCAAGGGCATCCATTACTGCAATATCGCTTTTCATGGCTCCCCGCCTCGCATCAATTAGCAAGCATGTTCGTCTTAAATTAGGACGACCTCTTAAGTAAGTCTCCACTAATCTTGTCCATTGTTTAACTAATGTTTTAGGTGCTTTTGCATATCCAAATCCAGGAAGGTCTGCAAGCATAAGTCTATCATTGAGTTTAAAAAAATTTATTTCACGGGTTCTTCCTGGAGTTCGAGAAGTTCGAGCTATATCTGTTCTATTTGTTAAGGCATTGATTAGGCTAGATTTCCCAACGTTTGACCTTCCAGCAAATGCAATTTCTGGTAATTTAGTTATTGGAAGACCATCCATACCAACAGCTCCAGTAACAAACTCACAGCTCCCTGCAAAAAAGCGTCTTCCCAAGTCTATTTTTTGTTTCGAGGTTTCTTTTTCGATTTTTGTCCTCGATTCTTTGAACGTTTATTATCTTGATTCCCGTCTTGTAGTGTTTTGGAGCTATCATGTTTTTGGTCGCTAGATATTGAGTTTAAATTGTTTTCAACAGCTGATTTGGCAGCGCGAGCAGCCTTTTCTGCACGCCTCTCTTTACGACTCACCTTTGGTTCTTGGGATTCTTGGTTCTCCATTTTTTCAACAGATTTAGCACGTTTTCGTTTTGTTATCTTTTTTCCTCTGCGTTTTGCATTTGCTCTTCTTTGAAATTCCCTTTTTCTTTCAGCAAGCTTTGCATCCTGCTTTTTCCTGCGTTCAATAGATTCTTCTCTTGCATTTTCTCCAGTTTGCAAAATTCTATCCATTAATGTTTTTTTACCACCTCTAGCTTTTTCGCTAGCCTTCTTATCTCTAGCAAGTTTTGCATCTAGTGCTGCTATGGCTTGTTCTCGCTGTTTACCAGTACCTTCCTTAAGTAACTTAAGATGTGCTGCTTCCTTTTTTAATGACTCTCTAGTAATGCCCATACGATTCATAATTAGCCACTGCTGACCTATTGAAAGAACATTATTCCACGTCCAGTATACTACTAAGCCAGCAGGAAACTGGCCAAACAAGAACAAGAACACGAAGGGTAAAGCCATCATGATCTTCTGTTGCATTGGATCAATGGGCTGAGGGTTTAGCTTCATTTGAAGGAACATTGTAATTCCAAATAAAATAGGCCAAACACCAATCATTAAGAAACTTGGAGCGCCCCAATCAAGGTAACCAAAAGCTGTAATTAAAGCTGATGGATCTGGTGCAGCTAAATCATTAATCCACCAGAAAAAAGGAGCATGTCGCATTTCTATTGTGACAAACAAGACGCTGTAAAGGGCAAAAAATACAGGTATTTGAACAAGTATTGGCAAACAACCAGCTAAGGGGTTAGCTTTTTCACGTCTATATAGTTGCATCATTTCTTGGTTTAGACGCTGCTTATCATCCCCAAATCTTTCTCTGAGAAGTTGCATCTGAGGTTGAAGTTTTCGCATACGGCTCATAGAGCCGTATGCTTTATTTGCTAATGGGAATAAAATTATACGCACACAAATGGTTAGTAAAAGAATAGCAACACCAAAGTTTCCAGCTAATCCAAAGAAAAAATCTAGAGCATAGAAAAGAGGCTTTGATAAAAACCATACAAAACCAAAATCTACAGCTAAGTCAAAACTCTCAACCCCAAACTTTTCTTCATACATATCTAAAATTGAGACTTTTTTTGCTCCAGAAAATAGGTGTGTAGTTATACTTGACCGCTCTCCTGGTCTAACCTCAATTGGTTCACTCTCAACTATATAAACTTGATATCTATTCTTATGACCGGTATCTGGCTGTTTGTATGATGATTCGACTTTTATTAATCTATCTTGCTTTGGTATCATTGCAGATAAAAAATATTTTGATGTTATTCCAATCCAACCACCTGAGCCTTCTCCGCTAAACCCCTCACCATCCTCCATATCACTATAATCAGACTCAAGTTGAATTTCTCCGACACGACCTAGTGCACCATCTTGAAATATTCCCCAAGGTTTATAATAAACAGAATCATCAAATGGGTCATAGCGACGGAGGAGCCCATAGGGGTTAAAGCTTATAGATTGTGGACCATTATTTTTTACTTTTTGATGAATGGTAAAGGCAAACTCATCATCTATACTTATGTGTTGTTCAAATATTTGACCTTTATTATTATCCCACGTGAGTATTATAGGGTTATTAGGCGTAAGAACGGTGCTTGTTGTTTTCCACAAGCTTTCTTTATTAGGTAGATTACCTTCGTTATTTTCTGAATCTACATAGTCACCCCAACCAAACTGGGCATAGTATCCCGACTTAGTATTTGCCGGAGAAAATATTGTTATTTCCTTGCTATCATCCTCAACTGTTTCAAAATAGTCTTTTAGCTTAATGTCATCGAATAATGCTCCTTTTAGTGAAATTGACCCGTATAGCCTAGGTGAGTCAATTTTAACTCGAGAAGTTTCTTTAAGGGCAATTTCAAGAGGAACAATTTTGGGAATTTCATCTATTTCATTGGATATTGCTACCTCAGTTTTATTAATCTCTACTGATGTAGATTGAATCTTTTCCTCAATTTTTTGGGGTACCTGCTGTTGGGTTGGAAATAGAAATTGCCAGCCAACTAAAATTATTGCCACTAAACCAATAGCAATGAAAATATTTCGTTTATCTCCACCAAGGAACATGATTAGCCGTGGCTCCTTTAATGCCCTGACCAGGTATTTAAATNATTTACAATTGTTCTTAGTTTTATAAACGGTTTTTCAGGAACAGGATTAAAACCTGACCCCCCCCATGGCTGGCATCTAAGAACCCTCCAAATTGAATAAGCTGAACCTATCAAAAGACCATGTTTTTCAAGTGCTTCAAGAGAATATTGTGAACATGATGGATAATATCGGCAGGAGGGGGGCAGCCATGGTGATATTATCAATTGATAAACTCTAATTAGTATTTTTAATGGAAGTGCAGCCGCTATCATTATTTTTCCCGTAGCAAGTTAAAATACTTTTTGCAAAACTAGGTAATTAGAAAATTATTGTACATATTCTTCAATATTTTCACCTTGGCGTTCTTGCGGCTCCAGTTTTTTCAAGCCCTTTTTGTAAATCTACAAGAAGGTCTTCAAATTTTCGTGTTAGAGTTAACTTACGTGCAATTAAAACATAGTCATAACCTNGTTTAGCTGAGAAAGGCATAACACGAGCTACGGCTGCGCGCAATCTACGCTTTGCTCGATTTCGTTCTACTGCTCCTCCAACTTTGCGAGAGGCAGTATAGCCAACCCGCATTACTATATTACCANGCAAATCTTCCATATNTGTTTGATCAACCTGTAGCAGAAGTCCTGGNGTGATCCATTGATGTTTTTTTGCTGNTATACGAATAAAGTCGGATCTGCAGCGAATTTGCCCGATCTCCATGTTAGCAAGCCTTATACAGAGAGACGCTTTCGCCCTCTGCTACGTCTTCTAGCGAGAATTCTTCTTCCTCCAACTGTTTTCATTCGCGATCGAAANCCGTGTCGTCTTTGGCGAACAGTTGTGCTGGGCTGAAATGTACGTTTCACGGCTTTAACTCCTGAGTAGGGTTACTTAAATTTAAAACGTGATTTTNTATGTCTGTTTTGGTCCTATTCAAGGCAGGGGTGTATAAGCTGAGGTGCAATTTAAGTCAATGATTTTCAGATCTAAATATACTANTTCCTTGAAAAANGCTAGTTATTGTAGTTTCCTTAGTAAACTAANATATGCACTGACCTTTATTATCAACTTATTCAAANGGTATAGTGTTTAAAAAATNAATTATATTTTATTTTATGCTTATTCCAATGAAAAAGTTAGACATTTCAGATAAGAAGTCTCTAGTAGTTGGGGGTGGATAGGATGATCAGGTCCTGCCCCAGAAACCCTTATTAAGCGTGCAGTCCTTCCGCCATCAAGAATTCCGGCAGCTACACTTTGCATGAAATCTTGCAGCCCGGCATTGTATGAGCATGATGAGATAATTAAATACCCCCTTGGACCCACAAGTGTTGCGGCTAGGCGAGCTAGTTTTCTGTATGCTCGAAGACCTTTATTTTTATCTTTTTTTGTTTTTGCAAATGCAGGTGGATCGGCTATTACAAGCCCATATTTTTGTCCTTCTTTAGATAATCGTTCTAATGAACTAAATGCTTCCCCTTTAGTGATATTTATTACTTGATCTAGATTATGCTCTTTAGCTGTTTTCAATGCTATATCTAGCGCTCGTTGTGAGGTGTCTATAAGAGTTGCGTCTTTAGCCCCAGCTTTTAGTGAAATTAGACCAAATGCCCCGGTATTAGAATATACATCTAAAATTCTATTTCCTTTTGCAAGNCTCGCAGCAAAAGTACGGTTGTTTTTTTGATCAAAATACCAACCAGTTTTCTGCCCTTCCAATGGATCTATTAAAAATGTTATTCCGCCCTCATATAGCTTTATTGGCTCGCTAAATGACCCATGAGTAATTTTTACTTCATTTTTCAATCCTTCACCTTTTCGTATATGGCTGTCACCTCTCATTATAATTATACGAGGGTTAAATACTTTCTTGATAGCCATTTGAATTTCAGGCCAAAATAGTTCCATACCTGCTNTATTTGGCTGACAAACAAACGCNTCATTAAAACGATCAATTATCAAACCTGGGAGGTTATCTGCTTCNGCATGGACTAGACGATAATATTTTTGATCATACAGTGAGTTTCGAACTTCTAATGCAGTTGTTAGACGTTCTACAAAGTATTCAGTATCAATCGATATTTTTATGTTGCGACTAAGCAAACGCCCAGCAATTAAAGTATGAGGGTTAAATAATGCTAGCCCAAGAAATAGGTCTCCAGCATCTCTAATTTCTACGACGCTTCCAGGTTTTAGCCCATTAACATTTGAAACACGTTCAATTTCATTAGAATAAACCCATGGGTGACCACGCTTTATACGTAGGCTTCTTCCCTTTTTTATAAATACTCGGGGCTTTTCATTTATGGAGGAAACTTTACTCATTTATTGTAACAGAAAATAAAAACTCAAACTTTTATGCTAATAATTTGAACTTTAGGCGCTTTAGCGAGCGTAAATCCTTACTTCATTAGTCTGCACACTGGAACTAGTTGTTGAAGCTAGTGACACACGGTTGCTAGGTAAACCCATTTCTGCAAGTGCGCGCATTACTGCCTGTGCATGCCCTTTTGCAGTGTTGCTGGATAGGGCCACTTCAGCAGGTGTTCCTTTATTAGGAGCAATTGCAACTAGGTCGAAAGTACTTTGAGGTCTACGCTCAAGTACTGCTGAAAGAGTACTATATAAAGCTTGTTTGAATTCAACATTTTGACGGTCAAACCTAATTACAATTACGGGGCGACGTTCAGAAATAGTCTTATCAGCTTCAGCTGAGTGCGGTATAGCATTAGATTTTAATGGAGGGATATAGCCAGTTTGGTTAGATAGGCTTGGTCCAAGGTATTCTCCATTTTTTATTGCAAGAGCAAGAGTAGTTAAATTCTTTCTTTCACTATTTACATAGTTTGTATAGCGGTCAGTTGTTTNTCTTAGCCCACCTAGNAGCCTATTTATAAGNACTATTGTTCTGTTTGTCTCATCTTCAATAAGAGCTAATTGCCTATGGTCTTCATCAACNGCACCTTGCAGACCATAGGTTGCTCTTACTGAATCTAATAAATATGCTGCCATTGCTGAGTCGGCAGCTACCTGGTTTCCAAGAGTATTTAGTGCTGCAATATCAGTTAGNAATCTGTCTAATTCACTNTGTGCNGCATTCCACTGGCTTGCGAGAATNGGGTTTCCTGGTGTTGACCCAACTTGAAGCCTTGCTGTTATTGCTGCCACTGTCGCATAATAACTTTGAGCGTTTTGNCGAGCTGTATTTCGAACTANAACATATTGTGAACGACGNGTGCCTATCGAGCTTCCTAAAACCTCTAATTCATTTCTTTGTTGTTGTACCTTGCTACCAACNTATGTNCCAGTTGGAGAAATAGAGTTTAACGGCAAATCCGACTGATAGGTGTTTTGAGGTCTATCTACAATTGAACGAGAGGGTTCGTTAGCTGATCGCAGCGGTNCATCAACTGGTTCATCGAAAATTATATCATCTGCAGCTTCAGTCTCTGAAGCCGCAATAACAATNTGTTGTCCTGAAGGCTCATCACCAGTAAGTGAGNGCCACAAGTCGTTTAAAGAGCACCCAGCAAGTAGNAGNCCTGCTGCAGATACTAATGTTATTTGTCGGAAAGAAGCCATAGATCTTCAACCGTCCATCATTGAGCCTATCCTATTTTGAGCCTTATAACATATAATNATATAATTTATATTCTACAAATTATTAAANTNTTGAACAATATTGCAAACATNTATTGGCNCATCAAGGTTTAAAGTTGATATTAACTCCACAGGCGGGAGGTCACAAGTAAACTTTTAAGGATAAATTACACATAACCGTTTAGTCAATTTTATTGTTATAGCCCATTGGCACTATTTGTATACAGTATTAACACCATAAGTAGCTCAGACTTGCAGCGTTCTTTTGATTTAGGTAGTGTCGATTCCATAGTTATATACACTGAAAAGCTATTATGTATAAGGCTTTAGTGCGCCCGTAGCTCAGCTGGATAGAGCACCAGACTACGAATCTGGGGGTCGGGAGTTCGAATCTTCCCGGGCGCGCCAATCCTTATAAAGGGGGTTTAAATTTTTGTACATTTGTCATTATTTTTATTTTTTAAAATTTAAATTATGCGCCCGTAGCTCAGCTGGATAGAGCACCAGACTTCGAATCTGGGGGTCGGGAGTTCGAATCTTCCCGGGCGCGCCAACAATTTCATATAAAAANAGGNGTTATTCTTTNTATAAACACATTAATACCTNTTTTTGATTAACTTTTGGTGTGAATTAACAAATTCTAACCANTTGCCACAACTTCTCCGGCTTGGGCAGAAACTAAGGTCATGGAGAATTCACTTGCTGCTTCTGAGCGTATANCAGCTATTTTACCACTAGCAGAGTTTGCAGTTTCACTGTCAGGATAATTTGTTACTACCATCATAGAAAGTTCATCTGTTCTAACCATATTCACGCTAGTTGCCCCAAGGCTTTTAATCATCGGCACAAATTTTTCTTGCGCTACGTCTAACATAGAGCTGTCCCAACTCTCCATTTTCCAGTGAGAAACTGTAACATATGCCATAATCTGAACTCCTAAATTACAAATTAAATATAAAAACACTTCATTTAGTTGCTATTCAATTAATTCCTAAAGTATGAATAAATACGCTGAAGTGAATTATTCTNCATCAGTAAGGCAGAAAAATTAAATTTTTGTAATAATATTATCAATTACAATACAACGATAAAAAGGCTTTTAGTTAAAGTTATTATTCAGTAAAGAAATACCTATGCTAATTAGAAGGTAATAAATTTTACTTTGTAGTATAAAAGCGTGAGGGGTCTAATTCTGATTTTAGGCAGGCCTCTTTACTACNTGGTATAATNTTCTTCTCAAGCACAAGGTCAGCAGCAAACCTNCCTAAATATGGTGCAGTTTGAATCCCATAACCACCTTGCCCCGCCAACCAAAAGAAACTCTCATCTTGAGGGTCAAAGCCTACCGCTGGTTCCCTGTCTGGGCTAAATGTTCTTAAGCCTGCCCAACTTGAATTTACGGAGTGTACTTTAAAATTTAGTGCAGCGTTGATTCGGTCCATACCTATAGCTATATCAATTTCTTCTGCGTAAACATCCCTTGGTATATCTNCTTTTTCATCAGCAGGCGAACCGATGATAGACCCAGTTTCTGGTTTTATATAAAAATTTTCCTCACAGTCTATAACTACTGGCCAATGTTTATACGCCCAATTATCAGGTTGGAATGAAAATGCAGTTCTTCTTAATGGCTTCAGATCTAACTTTTTGCAGCCAGCTAATTGACCAATTTCATCTGCCCAAGCACCGCTGGCGTTAATTATTTTCTTACAATTAATTTTTATAGAGTTACAAATAACCTCATAGCTTGAACCTGTTTTTTTTATTTCATGAACCCTTTGTGACAATAGAAGTTTACCACCATAAGAGCGGAGTTCATTTATGTAATAATTATGAAGACTAGATACGTCTATGTCTTTAGCTTCAGGGTCGTATAACGCTTTTTCTAGGTATTCGGATCTGATAGCAGGAACCATTGCTTGGGCTTCTTGAAGGTTCATAGAAGTCAAACTTGATAATTTAGATAGTTCTTCATGAAGGGTAGCCATAGCCTGGCTCTGGTTTTTTCTACCAATGAATAAGAATCCTCTCGGACTCAGAATAGGCTGTGAAAGCTTTTGTTCGACCCTAGTAAAAAGTATAGAGCTTTCAGAAGTCAATTTTCTAATAATATTAGAGCCATATGCTGGGGCATAGACTGCTACAGATCTACCTGTTGAATGAAACCCCAAATGTTCCTCAGCCTCAACTAATATTACCTTTATTTCACTTGCGAGACTGGCGCCAACAGATGTTCCAGCTATTCCGCCCCCTATTATCAAAACATCTGCAAAAAGATTCGACATTATCTTTTGATTAATCTGCTATCAAAATAGCTCTGACCGGAGATGCATCTGCGCCATTTAGCTTTAATGGTAAGCACATCAGAGTATAATAGCCCTCTGGAACTTTTGCTAAGTTGATGGCTTCGAGCACTATGACGTCCTTTCCTAAAACCTCTAAATGACTATGAAAGTGTTCAACGCCAAATTTTTCAATTGATATATAGTCTATTCCAACTAAAGAGGCTCCACATTCATTAACTTTTTTTGCGGCACCCGGGCTTAAATATACAAAGTCAGATACAAACTCCCCAGAATTTACTAAACCTTCTCTTGAGTTTCTTGTTTTAAACAAAATTCCTTCTCCAGGTTTAACACTGTTCCAATTGACGTCTCCCTCTGCAACTTCAATTGGATTTGTTATTTCAATAACCTGTACATGCTTAATAAAATCTGTAACTTTAAACTCATCAAGAGTTTTTCCTTGAGAGTAAAAATGGAATGGCACATCAAGATGTGTTCCGCTATGGCAGCTCATTTCTAAACGCGATAGATTGCAAAATGAGTCACCTGCATTCATTATAAGGTTTCTGCTATAAGGTGTATCACCCGGATAGTCGATTGACTCAGTTCCTAGTTCAACACTGATATCATATATTTTTTTTTCTAGTATTTGACTCATTTTAGTTTTTCCCCTTGGAAGATATGTCAAATTTTTTATCTACTTCACAACCCATGGCTGTTGCTAACGCATTAGTTTTATTTGCAAGCAGTATCACTTCCATCAACTCTGCATAGACTTCGTCTGTCATTCCTGCCTTGCGAGCGGCAAAGGTATGGGTATGAATGCAATAATTACAGTTGTTCATAATAGAAACCGCTACGTAGATCATCTCTTTATAAAGATAGGGAATTTTTCCCTCTGACATAACTTCTTTAACCTGCGACCATGTTTGTTCAAGTTGTTTTTCATTATGTGAAAGATTCATCCAGAAGTTGTTTATATAATCACTTTTTCTTGTTTTCTTTATATCATCTAGAATTATCTCTACTTTCTCATTTTTATTATTTTCTACTGTAGTCATGTGTTTCTCCATTGGTTTGTATGGATTATTAAACTAATGCACTATAAGTCACTTTTGTATTTGTGGTGCAAAGCTGATTAAGAAAAATAAAAATTTTAGGTAAAGTTCTCTATGAATTTACGTTTATTCTCATAGGCTTTGGTTTTATTTATAACTCCAATCAATGTGCGAGCATCATGTTTCAGTTAGAAAAGTTAACAAATTTATGTTGGTAATATATCCCAGTTCTCNATATATCNGTTANTATTTTNAACCAAANATCAAAATGNTTAAGTNCTTAGCATTATCTGCAAANNGTGAATCTTCAGTTTGACTNAAAANNTTTTTATAGGTTTGATTGATTATATTTTGGAAATATTCAANAATATCTATTGAATTTTTTTNNTTTAAACATCTATAACCATCCGACCAAAAAAATTTCTGCTTTCCATCATTCTGTGAGCTTCCCCAACATCCTTAAGTGAAAAAGTTTTATGTATGATAGGCTTAAGGCGACCATCTGCCATTAAGTTTAAGACCTTGCTTACATGTGCTTTTGTNGAGCGACCTGCCCCATGAACTGTTATATGTTTTCTAAAAAANTCAACAAAATNAATCTCTACGCGNTCTCCGCCATGGGCTCCAATGANAGCAATACGACCTCCAGCAGANACNGCATCTATTGTCTGAATTAGNATATTNCCCCCTACCATTTCTAATACGCAATCCACNCCTTTACCATCAGTAAATTTTTTGCAGGCTTGACCTATATCTTGATTCGTATAATTGATGATTTCATCTGCGCCTAGTGCTCGGACTTTTTCAAGTTTTTCATCGCTACCAGCTGCTGCTATAATTCTTGCCCCGGCCAATTTGGCTACTTGGATAGCAGCTGTACCAACACCTCCGCCAGCTGCAGTTATCAATATAGTTTCGCCTAAAGATAAATTTGCTACATCAATTAGGGCTTCCCATGCTGTTGCAAATGGTATTTGACCGGCTACGGCATTTGAAAAAGATAACGAGTTAGGTATACGAATTAGATGATGAGGTTTACACTTTACGTATTCCGCATACCCCCCCCAAACTGTAACACCAAGGACTTCTGATGAATCACAGATGTTTTCTTTTCCCTCTTGACAATTTTGACAGATTCCACAGGAAAGCATGAAATGTGGAGAAACCCTGTCACCTATTGAAAAACCTTTCACTCCATTTCCAAGTTCAGCAATTTCACCGCAAGCGTCTACGCCCATTACCCATGGGAAAGGCTGGGTAATTCCAAATAAGCCTTTACGCAAATCAGTATCACAGTGATTAACGGCACTTGCTTTAATTTTAATTAGAACTTCATCAGCTTTTAGTTCTGGAATGGCAACATTTTCATATTTAAATACTGAAAAATCTTCAGAATATTCATTAATTACAGCTGCCTTCATATTTAGAACTCCCTACCCTTATTATAACCTATTTGCCGTAAATACTATCTTTTTCATTAACGAGGTTTATTCACTATTTAGAACCATTTTTGCGGCTCGGTGGATAGTAGTATGTTTTTGGGCAAGTTCATTTAAGTCATCGGAATAGCCACCCCCTAACACGCAAGCAACTGGAATTTTGGACTTCTGGCATAAATCAAGAGTAGAGAGATCACGAGCTAGCAGACCATTATTGCTAAGATTTAATTTTCCAAGTTTATCATCTATATGTGGGTCTACTCCAGCATTCAGAAAAACTATGTCTGGCTGAGCTTTGCTTATTGCGATAGGTAAATTTTTCCTTAAACAATCAAGGTATGTATCGTCACCAGTTCCTTGTGGGAGTCCAAAATCCATATCACTCCTCTTCTTTTTATCTGGATAATTTGTTTCGCAGTGAATAGAAAATGTAAATACAGTTGGGTCACAAGAAAAAAAACATGCAGTGCCGTCACCTTGGTGAACATCAAGGTCAATTATTAGAGCTTTGTGAATTATGGATTGTTTTTGTAAAACCTTCACTGCAACTGCTACATCATTAAAAATACAAAAGCCGGCAGCGTGTCCTGGATGACCATGATGACTCCCACCTGCTGTATTACAAGCAATTTGATATTTTAGAGCAAGTCGTGCGGCAAGTATTGTGCCCCCAACTGCAGCTCTTGCTCTTTTAACGATAGTCTTATTACATTTAAATCCTAGTAATCGTTCGGCCGATGAGTCTAATTTATTATTAAAAACAGCGTCTATATAATCCTTATTGTGTGCTATACATAGTTCATTTCTGTTAGCGGGTTTAGGTGTAAAAATCGAATCTTTTGATACAACACCATCATTAAGCAGAATTTGTAAAATTTTGCTGTATTTTTCCATTGGGAATCTATGCCCTTTAGGCAGAGTAATAGTATAATCAGGATGGAATACCAGAGGAAGAGAAGTTTGTTTTAAGCTAATAGACATCACCTACCTTATCCATATAAAACTAATTAATTGAGCAGCGATAATAATTTCTCAGGTGGTCGTCCAATTACTGCTTTTTCATTAATAACGATTATAGGTCTTTCAATTAGCGATGGGTAAGCAGCCAAAGCTTGAACAAGTTGTTTGCGTGTAAGGTTTGTGTTGCTTATACCTGCATTTTTATAATCAGGTTCTTTTGTGCGCATTATATCTCTGGGTTGCATTTTGAGCATGTTGAGTAATCCTTCAATGGCTTTAATATCAGGAGGATTTTTTAAATATTCAACAATTGTGGGTTCAAGTTTATTATCTCTAATCAATTTTAGTGCTTGACGTGATTTAGAACAACGTGGGTTATGGTAAATNATAATAGACATATTNTATCCTTATTTNTTCNATTAAAGNTTAAGTNTGACACGGTATTTTATGGTATGTCTACCGAAGTAATATTTCATTGAAATATTTATTAATTTAGATTTGTNTTTAGGTTATATTTGGCATCTCATAATTAAAGTATGTGTTTAATGTGGAGAANAATTGATTTTCTATCTCTNATGATTGTTCCCCATANTTGTTGANATTATCTAAACTATGGCTTGCAAAAGNTTTTTAGAGTATTCAGCAAGCTACCTTGCTCCTAGAAAATGGAAAGTAAATTNATGGAAAATGAACGAGTTATGGGNAAGGTCAACTGGCGNGGCCTCCGAACTCTTTATTTTAAAGAATGTCGTCGATTCCTGAAAGTTGCACTTCAGACAATTATTGCACCAACAGTTACAGCGTTGTTGTTTTTGGCAATTTTCTCTCTCGCACTTGGNAGAGCTGTAACTGAAATTAACGGTGTCGCTTTTCTGACATTTATGGGACCTGGGCTTATAATGATGACTATAATGCAAAACAGTTTTGCAAATACTTCTTCATCTCTAATGCTNGCAAAAGTTCAAGGTAGTATCACAGATATCTTAATGCCACCTTTTAGACCTATAGAGTTATTAGTTGGAATTTCNGGTGCAGGCATTACTCGTGGTCTAATTTGTGGGCTTGTTTTGTCGTTAGTGATGTGGCCATTTGTTCAATTAGAAGTATTTCAGGTTTTAGCACTAGTTTATTTTGCAGTGATGGGTTCATTATTTNTATCGTTAGTTGGAATAATTACTGCAATTTGGGCCGAGAAATTTGATCAACTTGCTGCAGTTACAAATTTTTTTATTACGCCTCTCGCTTTTTTATCTGGTACATTTTACTCTATAGACCGGTTACCTGAACCNTTTTTCACAGCTAGCCAATTAAACCCATTTTTTTATTTGATAGATGGTTTTCGATATGGGTTCATAGGTAAAGCCGATGGTTCGCTANTTGTNGGAATAATTGTAGTTTTGGCTATTAATNTTGTAATNGGATTTTTAGTACATCACGTTTTAAGAAAAGGATGGAGNTTAAAAACCTAAGTGTATTATTGGTTTNATCGNCTTAAAANTAAGGNTAGGGAAGTAAAATACTAGATGCTTGGTCTGTATTTGATGGAGAATTATTATGTCTTCTAATGTGATGAAAAACTATGGTCGAATCGATATTAGNTTTGAAAAAGGTATAGGTTCATANCTTTATACTNATGATGGGCGTCGCTACCTAGACTTTGCAAGCGGTATTGCAGTNACAAATCTTGGNCATTCTCATCCATCTNTAGTTGCTGCAGCTAAAGCACAATCAGAGAAACTTTGGCATGTTTCAAATTTGTATAATATTCAATCTCAGTCACACTTAGCGCAAAGACTATGTGAACATTCCTTTGCAGACAAAGTTTTCTTTTGCAATTCAGGTGCCGAGGCTGTTGAAGCNGCACTTAAGCTTGCAAGAATTNATCATGATAATACTGGAAACCCAGATCGATGGAGGGTTATTTCATTTCGTAATGCATTTCATGGGAGAACTTTTGCCACTATTGCTGCTGCAGGACAGCCAAAGCATTTAAAAGGTTTTGAGCCACAGGTGAGGGGTTTTGATCATGTAGACTTTGGTGATATATCCAGTATTGAGTCTGNAATAACTAATGAGACTGCTGCAATTCTACTTGAGCCTGTACAGGGTGAGGGTGGNATACATGTAGCAAGCAAGACTTTCATGCAAGATTTGCGGGATTTGTGCACAAATCATGGGTTACTTTTAATTCTTGACGAGGTTCAGTGCGGTATGGGTAGGACNGGACGNATGTGGGCTCATGAGTGGGCTAACATCACTCCTGATATTATGACTGTAGCAAAGGCATTAGGTGGTGGNTTCCCAATAGGCGCATGTNTGGCTANTGAAGAGGTAGCAAGTGCATTTATTCCTGGAACCCATGGATCGACATTCGGGGGTAACCCAATGGCNACAACAATTGCAAATGCAGTTTTGGATGAAATNCAAAATGTGCATTTTCTTGAAAATGTTGTAGCAAATGGAGATTTTCTTAAAGAGCGTTTAAATTTAATCCGTAGTAGTGGATCAGTAATTACAGAAGTTAGAGGTAAAGGCTTAATGATAGGGATACAGTGTAATATACCTGCNTTAGATATGATGGCTGCACTAAGGAGAAANNANTTGCTAACTGTTATAGCAGAGTGCAATACAATAAGACTTTTGCCCCCGCTTACAGTTGATAGGATAGAGATTGACGAAGCTTGTGAAGCAATTGAATCAGTTGTTAAGGAGTTGGGTAGTTGATAACACCACGTAATTTTTTAGGGCTAGATGCATTTCATGCTCAAGAGCTGCGTGGAATAATTGATTGTGCTAAGAATCTAAAAAAAGATCAAACATTTTCAGCAAATGTATTGGCTGGAAAAACTCTGGCTATGATATTTGAAAAGCCTTCAACCCGTACAAGAATTTCTTTTGATATAGCAATGTCTCAACTTGGCGGTAGGGTAGTTTCTCTATCTACTAAAGAACTACAACTCGGTAGAGGAGAAACCTTAGCTGATACAGCTCGTGTTCTTTCTCGGTATGTTGATGCTATTGTAATGAGAACTGACAGCCATCAATCACTTTTAGAGTTTGCTAATGCATCAAGTGTGCCTGTAATAAACGGCTTAACGAATCTTACGCACCCATGCCAATTATTAGCTGATGTGATGACATTTGAAGAGCATTTGGGATCAATTCGTAATAAGGTAGTTGCTTGGCTAGGAGATGGCAATAATGTGGCTGCAACATGGGTGCAGGCTGCAACACAATTTGATTTTGAGATGAGGNTTGCTTGCCCAAAACCTTTAATGCCAAATCAAGAAATTTTATTATGGGCCGAGCAAAGAGGTGCAAAAATAGTGGTCACTAGTGACCCATTCTTAGCTTTAGATGGTGCGAATTGTGTTGTAACTGATACTTGGGTGTCATTATCGGATAACCAAAATAAGTCAGTTGATATTTTAAAACCATTTCAGGTAGATAGCAAAAAAATGTTAGCAGCATCATCTAATGCAATTTTTATGCACTGTTTGCCGGCTAAACGAGGTCAAGANGTCACTGAAGATGTATTAGATGGACCTTTATCTGTTGTTTTTGATGAAGCTGANAACCGTATGCATGTTCAAAAGGCAATTTTGCTCTGGTGCTTAGCACCAGAAGAACTATCATAATGCGTGGTATAGATGTCACNATATGAAGATATTGTATTACCGTTTAGCTTATCTTCGACTGGAATACGAGGACGTTTGGTTAAACTAGGACCTTCACTAGGACAAGCGTTAAAGCGACATTCATATCCTNCTGTTGTTTCTCAAATGTTAGGAGAGTTTTTAGCTCTTGGGGCAATGTTATCCACTACTATAAAATACGAAGGCACTTTGACTATTCAGATTAATTCTGATGGTCCAATAAACCTTTTAGTTNCAAATGTTAGCAGTGCTGGAGTAATGCGTGGATACGCAAACTTTGANAAAGTTTCAGTAGAAGAATTATTACTNGATAAAAACTCAGACTGTTTANCAATAAAAAAAATCATTGGGGAGGGACACCTTGCATTCACTGTAGATCAGGGACCTGATANGGAACGTTATCAAGGAATAGTNGCGCTAGAGGGTNNTACCCTTGCCTCATGNGCAAAGCAGTATTTTTACCAATCTGAGCAAATTGTAACTGATGTAATAATTATGGCTTCTGAGTATGGCGGTTATATGAGGTCTGGGGCTATNATGTTACAGAAATTACCTGAGTCTCAAGTGGATACAGTTATTACCAAGCAAGCNTTCCAGACACCAGATAANAGTCAAGATAAANTNCAGTTTTCTGAGGTAGAGGAAGATTGGAATCGCGCAACTATGCTAATGAGTAGCATAAAATATCATGAGTTATTGAATCCTAATATTAGCGCTCAATCACTTGCATTTCGCCTTTTTCATTCTGAAAAGGTTTGTGGTTTTTCAGAACGAAAAATAAAATTCGGATGCCAGTGTTCAAGAGATACAGTTANAAGAACTTTACAGGCATTTACAAAAACAGATATTGAAGAAATGTTTATAGACAATGAAATTTCAGTGAAATGTCAATTCTGTGGCTCTGAAGAAACCTTCAATAAGCAAGACCTTGAAGACCTTTATCTTGATTCTAGGACCTATGGGTCTTAAGCTTTGATAATTCATGGAAGGTTTATAATTATGCGCTGTCAAAAAATATTCATAAGGATCAGCTTGTTTTTTGTCCTAGGTCTTTTTCTCGTTTCTTGTTCGACTATTGTTAAAAGACAAAATTTCGAGGACATGTCATTTAAGCACCTTCCACCAATGGTTTTTAATGTAGCTAGAGTTGAAATTGTTGGTGAGTTTAAATCACCATTATTAGAGCCAAATGTAGAACATAACTTTCCTGTAACACCACAGGTAGCTATTANGAGTTGGCTGTCAGATAGAGTATATGCCGCTGGAACAAAAGACTTTCTTCAAGTCACTATTATCGATGCTAGTGCTAAAATAACCGAACTTGAAACAAATAGAGATCTGGAAGGTTGGTTNACGACAGAACAAGCTGAACGGGTGGATGCGAGATTAGAGGTTCGTTTTGATATAGCTAATGATTCNGGAAAAACTGGACCATATGCTNNAGCGCAAGCAAAAAGATCTAGAACCTTGNCAGAAGGTGCATCCTTAAATGATAGAGATAAAATTTATTTTGATNTAACGTCGGCAATAATGAATGATTTCAATGCAAGTATGGAACAAGCTTTACGAAAATATCTNGNGGCATATATAAAATAGTAGCNCTTGAAANTTAGACNANTTTGTTCTGACGGCAATAGNCNAACAATTTTTTTAAAAATNCNTCACATTCAGATACTTGTGACAGNTCAATAAANTCATCAGGCTTGTGTGCTTGTTCAATNCTACCTGGACCACAAATGACTGTAGGTATNCCTGCGCACTGATACTGACCAGCCTCTGTTCCAAAAGAAACTACACCAGTAGCATTATTCTTAGCTAGGTTAAGAGCTAGTTCTTCAGCGAAAGAATTTTTTTCTGGATTTAAACCTGGTACTGAAGCACGCGCAATAGTATCTACTCGTGCTGAAGGGAAAATCTTTCTCATAGATACTACAATTTTTTTATCAACATAATTCTTAAATCTGTTTAAGATTTCGTCTGGGTCTGTTCCCGGCATCAATCTATATTCCCATGTAAATGTACACTCCTTTGGAATAATATTTTGAGCAGTTCCACCTTTAATAGTACCAACATGAATTGTTGTATAAGGGGGATCAAAGTCGTTTATAGTTTCTAATCTTTGTTTGCTGAATTCATCAGCTAGCTCTGTAAGAAAAGTTATAATTTTCGCTGCATATTGAACAGCATTAACACCTTTGTGTATTGCACTAGAATGTTGCTCAAGTCCAGTTACGGTAGTTCGAAACCCATAAACGCCTTTATGAGCGTTAACCACCTTCATATTTGTTGGTTCACCTACAATACAAACTATTGGCATTGCTTCTGTTTGAGTTAACTTAGCTATCATATGAGGAGCCCCTAGACATCCAATTTCCTCATCATAGGAAAAAGCTAAATGGATTGGAGTTTTGAGTTTTTGGGCAACAAACTGAGGTACAAGAGCAAGTACAATTGCTATAAAGCTTTTCATATCAGCTGTTCCACGGCCGAATAGTAAACCTTCTTTTTCTGATAATTTAAATGGATCAGTTAGCCAAGATTGTCCTTCTACTGGAACCACGTCGGTATGCCCAGAAAGTATAATACCTGGGACTTTTGTAGGTCCAATAGTTGCAAAAAGATTAGCCTTATTTTCTATTGGGTCTGGAATAAGTGTTGATTCAACTCCATGTAAAGATAAATAACGCCTAATAAAATTTATTAGATCCATATTTGACTTGCTACTAGTTGTATCAAATGAAACTAGTTCTTGTATCATTTCAATAGAGGAATAAAAGTCTTTAAGCATTTAAATTCCTTTGTTTTTGGCTAGCCGGGCATAAATGACTTTTGAAGTCAATTCTGTCCAACCTTGATATTAGTTATAAGTCAAAGTGCTTATATTGACATCTTTTAATCTATTGTTACGTAGCCTATACATGGAAAATGGATATTGTTCGAATGAAAAGGTTTAAGGCATGGTTTAAATGGTTGGCGCCAGTAATGGTGTTGCTTATTGCTGTACTAATTGCGGGGTATTTGGAAGCTACTAAGCCCCAACTTAAGCCATCAGAATCTGTTGAGCGTGAATGGCTTGTGGATTTAGTAACTACTTCAATTGGTGATCAGGAATATTTTGTTAAAGCTTATGGAGAAGTTATTCCAGAGCGTGATTTAGAGATGAGGTCANTAGTATCAGGTCAAGTGATTGAAGTAAGCCCAAACTTTAAAGATGGTGGCATTATTGATTCTGGAGAGATGCTATTGCAAATCGAACCATTCGAATACGTTTCTACAATGAACCAAGCTAAAGCCGAGCTTTCAAGTGCTAGAGCCCTATTAAAGGAATATAAAGCGCAATTAAGAGCTGAAGAAAGATCTGCAGATCAGAATAAAATTCAATTAGAACTTGCTATTCGGGAATTAAATAGAAGAAAAAAACTACTGACTCAGAAGGTTGTCTCAGAAAAACATGTAGAAGATGCAGCCATACTAGCAAGTGAACGAGAGCGAATTGAGGGATTATCTACGGAGACAGTTCGAGCATATGCTGCACGATTGGAAAGGCAAGAATCTGTAATTTCTAGTGCAGAAATANTTTTACAAAGGACACAAAGGGATCTTAAAAACACCAAATTAATTGCCCCTTTTGAAGGGTACTTAACCTCAACATCGGCAGCAGTGGGTAAAAGATTATCAATTAATGATCGTGTTGCTAGACTATTAGATTTAAAACAATTGGAGGTTATGTTTCATCTCCCAGATAGCGAATATGGTAAGCTTATAAGTTCTGATGGGGATGGCTTGGAAGGCAGGATTATCACTGTAGTTTGGCGCTTTGGTCAACAAACCAGAGAATTTGTTGCAGCGATAGAAAGAGTTTCAAGTGAGATAAAATCAGAAACAGGGGCAATTCGAGTTTATGCTCAATTATTTACAGATAGTGAATCTATCTTAATCCGTCCCGGTACCTTTGTAGAAGTTATAATGCCAGGTCCTATATTTCCAAAATCTGTAAAACTTCCAGAAAACGCATTACATGAGTCTAATAGTGTATATGTTTCAGTTGGAGGACGCCTAGAAAAGCGGCTAGTTGATGTCCTTGGNCGNACAGGNAATGAGATTATAGTGCGTGGTGAATTAAGNGACGGTGATAAAGTTGTTATAAGTCGTTTTGCGGAGATTGGTCCNGGGATTAAGGTTCGNNCTGAATGAAACTCCAAATTAGATTTGAAATATTGGGAGTTTTAAAGTGAGACTAACTTCCTTAGGCATAATAGAAATATTTACTAAGCACCGCACGGCTGCCAATTTGTTAATGCTATCATTTATAATTATTGGCTTGGTAGCATTTGGGAAACTTAATACTCAATTTTTTCCTACATTTAGCATAAATTGGGTAACAGTGAGTGTTGTTTGGCCAGGAGCAGCAGCAGAGGATATTGACTCAAATATAGTTGGGTTAATTGAGCCAGAAGTAAGGTTCATTGATAGCGTAAAAAGAGTCGTGTCAACATCATCACCTGGATCTGGTTGGGTTGCTATAGAATTTGAAGCAGGAGCGGACATGCAAACNGCTNTAGCTGATATAGAAACAGCAATTGCACAGGTCACNAATCTTCCTAAAGACTCAGAAACTCCNATAGTACAGCGTATATATAACTATGAAACTATCTCAAGAATTGTCGTTTCAGGTCCATTTGAAGAGTCATCTCTTAAGGCGCTAGCAAAAGGATTACGAGAAGGCATGCTTAATGCTGGAATTGATAAGGTAGATTTATTTGGTGTTAGGGACGAAGAAATTTGGGTGGAAGTCCCCTCAGGTATTATGCATCAACTTGATTTAAATCCTGCCTTAATAGCTAAGCGAATTGCAAGTTCATCCGCTGATGTTCCATCAGGGATAATGCCAGGCTCTAATCAAAAGCAGATTCGTACGGTTGGTATTGTAAAAGATGTCGAGTCAATTAGTTCAATTGAGATTAATACATCAACTAATGGTCAAAGAATATTATTGGGTGATATAGCTAAAATAAAAAATAAATTTGAAGAAAATGCAATTGAATCCCTTCGAAATGGCAATCAAGCCATCGAACTTCACATCCGAAGAGCTCTCTCATCAGATGCGTTAGAACAATCATCCCGCCTTGATTCGTATCTTGAGTCAGCACTTCCAACATTACCAAAAACTCTTTTGGTTGAGCGGTATAGCGATACTGCAGAAATGATTGAGGATCGAATNAACCTTTTGCTTAGAAATGGTGCTGGGGGGTTGGCATTAGTCGTGGCCATACTTTTTGTTTTCCTATCTGGACGGGTGGCATTTTGGGTGGCAGTAGGGATACCAGTCTCTTTGTTGGCTACACTAGGAGTAATGCTTGCCATGGGTCAAAGCATTAACATGGTGAGTTTATTTGCAATTATCATGGCATTAGGAATNATCGTTGATGACGCTATAGTTGTTGGTGAACACGCAGTAACTCGACGTGGAAAGGGCGATGATCCCGCTACTGCAGCAGCAGAAGGTGCAAAAAAAATGTTATGGCCAGTGCTTGCTGCTTCTTTAACAACAATTGCTGCATTTGTTCCGTTACTGCTTATATCCGATATAATCGGCCAAATTATCTATGCGATACCAATGGTAATAATAGCTGTAATAATTGCTAGTCTTATTGAGAGTTTTCTTATTTTACCTGGTCATCTAAGGCTAGCTTTGAGGAAGGACCCAGCTGTTGAAAATCGATTTGCTCGTTGGTTTAATCCTAAATTTAATTCGTTTCGTGATGGAGTATTCGACCGTGTAGTAAGGTCATGTATAAAATGGCGGTATCTGACAATCTCTATTGCACTNGGTCTAGGAATTTTTGTTTTAGGACTAATTGCTGGCGGGCGATTAGATTTTGTTTTTTTCCCATCTCCTGAGTCAGATACTGTTTATGCCAATGTTTTATTTGCAGAAGGAACTAGTCGTGAACGAACAAAAGAAATGATGATTGAATTTGATAGGTCCTTATCTGCGGTTGAGAAAAGTTTTGGTGCAAACTCAGGCGAATTAATAGTTATGAGCTTTGGACAGATTGGTCAATCTGTAGGTCGAGCTGATAATCCTGTTATGACTTATGGCGATCATGTTGCAGGAATGAGGGTAGAGCTAGTACCTTCTGACTCTAGGGAAGTTCGTACTAAGGANTTTGTTGACGCATGGCGTNNAGAAATAATTCTGATGTCTGGTATAGATTCATTTTCTATAGTTGAGGAACAGGCTGGTCCACCAGGCCGAGAGATTGATATTCGAATAACAGGTGGGAATCTTACATCATTAAAAAAGGCAGCCACTGAAGTTAAAGAATTAATAAGTAGGTTCCCGGGAGTAAGTGATATCAAAGATGATTTGCCCTATGGAAAAACAGAAACGGTCATGGAGGTTACAAATAGGGGAAAGTTATTAGGTTTTTCAACGGAGGAAGTGGGGCGTCAAGTAAGGAATGCCTTCGAAGGAACAATAGCAACAAGGTTCTCAAGTGATGATGAGGAAATCATAGTACGGGTTAGGCTACCTCAAAGTGAGCGTGGAGAAGGTGATCTGCGTGAGTTGTTTCTAAAGGCTCCAAGTGGAGACTCAGTATCAATTTCGGAAATAGTAAGGTTTCGTGACTCTTTAGGTTTTTCAACAATTAAGAGAGAAGATGGATCTAGGACAGTATCTATAGCAGGCGAAATAGACGAAAATATAAGTAATACAGATGAGGTGATAGCTAGTTTACGCAAGGCTGGCCTTAAAAATATATCTAGGGTGCACAATGTTGAGATAAATTTTAAGGGTAAGGCAGAAGAGCAGGCGACTACTATGGCTGACATGAAAATTGGAGGATTAGTTGGTTTAGCTGCAATTTATCTGATACTTGCTGCACTATTTTCTAGTTACTCAATACCATTTTTTGTTATGTCTGTAATCCCTTTTGGTGTAATAGGAGCTATTTTAGGCCACCTAATTTTAGGGCATGATATAACTATATTATCAATGGTGGGGCTATTAGGACTTTCTGGAATTGTAGTAAATGATTCGATAATTCTTGTTCGTGCTTTTCAGGATCGACTTAAAGAGGGTAATTCTCTACATGAAGCTTTAATAAAAGGTGCCCGTGATAGACTTAGAGCTGTCTTTTTGACTTCAGTGACAACTATATTTGGTTTATTACCATTATTATTTGAATCTAGTTTGCAGGCTCAGTTCTTGAAACCTATGGCAGTTACTATAGTTTTTGGGCTTATTGGATCAACTTTTATTGTTTTAATAATAGTTCCAGCGTTGTTAGCTATTCGTGCTGATCTAGCGAGTTTGCTTAGTCGCGCCAAAAATGTGGAACAAGTAAGATCAGGGCTGTGAATAATTCTAATCTCCCTATCAGCATTGCAAATGATAATAGCCACTTTGCAGCGTCAGGGAGTGGTTGAAAGTTACCAGATGGACCAATAATTTCTCCAAGCCCTGGACCCACATTTGCAATTGCTGTGGCAGCACCAGATACACTAGTAACAAAATCTAGACCCATAAGAGACAATGCTATGGCTACTGTGCCGAAACTCAATATAAATAGAAAAAAGAACCCCATGACGGCTCCAGGAACTCCTTCTGGCACTGGGCGACCATTAAACTTCATAGTAAACATTCCGTGAGGTTGAATTAATTTGAGCATCTGGACTCTTGCAGTTGCATATAATACGTGAATACGAAAAACTTTTATTCCTCCTGTGGTAGCTCCAGTACAGCCCCCAACCAACATAATTAGAGTAAACAACGGTAAAACAAACGCGCCCCAAAGGTTAAAATCTGTAGAAGAGTACCCTGTCCCAGTCATTACGGAGATAGCATTAAAACTAGCAAGTCTTAAGGCATGACCAAGACTTTCACCTCCCTCTACTGATAACCAACCAGTCAGAGCAAGTATTGTCCCAATCGCTATGCCGAGGAACCACCTTACCTGGGTATCCTTTAATAAGGCTTTGAATCCTCCTCTTACT
>PAWF01000032.1 GCA_002714015.1 Gammaproteobacteria bacterium
CTGATTTGGGGATCGTTCCAACCTTGATTTCTAAGGTCTAAAATCTTTGAAATAAGGAATTTTTGGTAGTCTGAATACGGATATTCGTACAGGGTCAAATTCGATAGTAAAACGTTGATTTTTATGGATATTTTAGGAGTTTTATTAGGAAAAAACCCCCATAAGGAAACTATTCCACCGTGACAGACTTAGCTAAATTTCTTGGTTGATCAACATCAGTACCTCTAGATACAGCAGTATAATATGCCAAAAGCTGAATAGGTATTGTGTATAAAATTGGAGCTACAAATTCATCTACCTCTGGCATTTCAAATGCTATATGAATCAGCTCATTTAATGCCGTTATACCCTTCTTATCACTTATTAAAATTATCCGAGCACCTCTTGCAGCTGCCTCTTGAATATTAGACGCTGTTTTTTCAAATAGTGGGCCTGACGGAGCTATGAAAATAACTGGAGTATTTTTTTCTATAAGAGCAATTGGTCCATGTTTCATTTCGCCTGCAGCATAACCTTCAGCATGAATATAAGATATTTCCTTAAGCTTGAGAGCACCTTCTAAAGCTATTGGGTAGGAAGAACCCCGACCTAAATAAAGTACAGTTTCTACTTCAGATAACTCAGCAGAGATTTCAATAAAGGACTGATTTTGAGCTAAGACTTTTGAAGCTAGTTCTGGTAATGATTCAAGAACATTCGTCAGCCTTACCTCTTCTTTGTTTGATATTGCTCCACGCTTTCTGGCAAGTGCAATACTAAAACAAGCAAGGGTGACTAACTGAGTAGTAAAGGCTTTGGTAGAGGCAACTCCTATTTCAATACCAGCACGCGTCGGCATAACAATATTAGACTCCCTAGCCATCGTACTCTCTGTAACGTTAACTACTGAAACAATTTTCTGTTGCTGACTCTTTGCAAAGCGTAATGCTGCAAGAGTATCTGCTGTTTCACCAGATTGTGAAATAAACAAAGCTGTTCCATTTTCTTTAAGAGGAGATTCTAGATAACGAAATTCAGAAGCTATATCCACGATCGTGGGAACCCTTGCTATACCCTCAATCCAATACCTAGCTGTCAGACCTGCGTAAAAAGAAGTACCACATGCCACAATAGATAATTGATCTAACTTTTCTAGCTCTTTATTATCATTAGGTAAAAATATTTTACCCGCAGCAGAATTGTAGTAGGTGTTAAGAGTATCCCTTATAACCCTCGGTTGTTCATGAATTTCTTTCTCCATGAAATGCTGATAACCAGCCTTACCGGCAATATCTAAATTATAATCAGTTTCTTGAAAAGTTCGGCTAACCGCTCTATCACTTGAATCAAAAACCTCCGTAACACCTGGACGTAGCACAGCCCAATCACCCTCCTCAAGATATGAAATACGTCGGGTAAATGGAGCCATAGCAAAGGCATCAGAAGCCAAAAAACTCTCATCTTCATGAGACCCAATTGCTAGAGGGGATCCTCTGCGAGCACCAATTAAAAGCTGCTCATGACCTGCAAAAATTATCCCTAATGCAAAAGCACCTTCAAGCCGCTTTAGAGCTGAGGCTACAGCTTCTATGGGCTTATAACCTTGTTCTAGTAAATGATGTATTAATTTGGGGATAACCTCACTATCTGTATCTGAAATGAATTCATGCCCCTCTGCCTTTAACATAGACCTAAGACTAGAAAAATTTTCTATTATACCATTATGTACTACAGCAACTGATTTAGTTGAATGAGGATGTGCATTTAAAACGCTTGGTGCACCGTGGGTTGCCCATCTGGTGTGACCAATCCCAATATTTCCAGAAAGTGGGGTTTCTTTTATTCTTTCCTCTAGATTAATAAGTTTGCCTTCAGCTCGACAAATATCAATCTTACTATTGGAGAGGGTTGCTATACCTGCAGAGTCATATCCTCTGTATTCTAGTCTGCGCAAACCCTCAACTAGACGAGGAGAAGCTGCTGTATTACCTACTAAACCTACTATTCCACACATACAGATACTCTTAAATCAAGGCTAACTATCATCTGGTTTTTTCTTTTCTCTTTGTCGACGTCTAGTAGCTGCCCCAGAGTTCTCTACCTGCTTAGCTCTAGAGACAACAATAGAATCTGCTGATACATTTTCTGTCAAAACACTCCCTGCACCAACTACTGCCCGGTCACTAATTTCTATAGGAGCTATCAGAGAACTATTTGATCCAATCAAAACATCATTTCCTATTTTTGTTTGTGACTTTTGGTAACCATCATAATTACAAGTGATAGTACCTGCACCTATATTAGAAGAATTCCCAATATTTGTGTCTCCAATATAGCTAAGGTGATTAACTTTAGTTTGGTCGCCAATTATAGATTTTTTTATCTCAACAAAATTTCCAATTTTAGCATCCTTACCTATAACAGTATCAGGTCTTAGGCGAGCAAAAGGACCAATAACAGCACCTTTCCCAATGTTGACTCCCTCTAAATGACAAAATGCACGAATCTGTGCTCCTGCCTCAACAGATACTTGAGACCCGAATACAACATTAGGTTCAATTGTAACATCCTTTGCCAACTTGGTATCCCAACAGAGCCAAACAGTAGATGGATCAACCATACTAACCCCTGACTCCAATGCTGTTAGCCTTAACCGCGACTGAATAACTGCCTCTGCTTCAGCTAACTGGATTTGATCATTTATACCCAGGACCTCTGAATTATCTTCCACTTCTAAATGTATACATTTATGGCCTGCTTTTGCAGCATGGCTAAAGATATCAGTAACAAAATACTCACCCTTTGAATTGTTAGCATTAAGTTGAGTAAGTTGCTGGCTTAAAACTTTTGCATTACCTATAAAAATCCCAGAATTACAAATTTTAATCTCTTGCTCTTTCTGGGTCGCTTCTTCTTGTTCGACAACTTTTAAAACTGTGTTACCCGTTTTACTGACAATTCGACCATATCCCTTGGGGTTTTTTGGTCTAAAACTCAAAATTGCTATATCAGCTTTCTGATTCCTATAAGAACTAATTAAATTTTCCAATGTTCGAGCAGTTAAAAGTGGGACATCTCCATATAAAACTAATATATCTCCACTAAACCCACCATTAGATTGCTCAGCAACCTTGAGAGCATGTCCAGTTCCCAATCTTTCTGACTGCAAAGCGAACTGTAAATTTGGCCAATTTATTAGTGTTGTATTTGCAACTTCCTCCATTTCAGGACCAAGCACGACAATTTGTTTTTCCACATCTATCTCAGATGCTGTCGATAAAACATGGTGTAATAGTGGCCTGCCTGCCAAACAATGTAAAACCTTTGGCAAGTGTGATTTCATTCGCTGACCCTTGCCAGCTGCAAGTATAATAACAGATATTCTATTCATCGCTTAAATCAAAAGCTCCACAAAATATTCTTTCACAATAGGCGTGCTAGGTAATAGGTGCAAACATTTCATATAATCTCAGCATATGGCAAAAAAATGAACTATCTAAATTTACCCTAAACATTCATATTTTGTTAAATTACTAATCTAAATCTTAAATTTAGCTAGGGGTTATAACACTTTGAAGCCTTATATTGATACAATTCTACTAGACTTTGACGGAACATTATTTGATACCGCACCAGATTTAGTCGCGGCCCTCAATACACTAATGAATAAGAAGTCCATGCCAAATGTTGAAATTGCTACATTTAGATTCATGTCAGGATATGGAGCACGGCATCTGTTAAAACATGCCTTTAAGCTCAAAGAAAATGATAGCTATTTGGATGAACTCACAGAAGAGCTTATAAGCATTTATTATGACCGACTTACAAAATTAACAAAACCATTTCCTAATGTGTTGGAAACTTTAAAAAAACTTTCTAATCAAGGTCTAAAATTAGGGATTTGTACTAATAAGCCGAGAGAATCAACACGCAAAATTTTACGTCATTTCGACATGGAGAAAATGTTTCTGGCAATCGTCTGTGGGGATGAGGTTAAGTATAAAAAACCACATGCAGAGCATTTACTCTCTACAATAAGAATTATGAGTTCTAAACCAGAGAAAAGTGTAATGGTTGGTGACACAAAAACAGATGTAGATGCAGCTCAAGCTGCAAACCTTCCAGTTATTATCATTGAACACGGCTATAGCCCTATATCTCCAAAACACTTGGGAGCTAATCATCTTATAAAAGAATTTAGTTCTTTACCCCAAGGCTTATCAATTTTGGAAAATAGATCTTTTATATCTAAAAAATAAAATCGTATGTTTTATGTAGATTTTAAATATTTATAATTTAAAGAGCATTTAAAACCTAATACTTATTTTAAATTTGTTTCTCTTTTTCGCCTAAACTTATATCCCTTTTGGTATCTTGATAATCATCATCTGACGTACTATTCATCCATACAACAAAAATATCTCCGGCTGTAAAAAACCTACCTAGCATCTGAATAATAGTTTCTGAATAAAATTCAGAAACTGGAATTGCAATATCTGACTCAAGCACTAAGTCATCATCGTTATCTATATATGTCTTGGTCCAGCGAAATTTCTTATTCCACTCATTAGCTACTACTTCATTAAACTCTTTAGGTCTGTCAAAATGTGCTCTGAGTTGAATTTTATCATCCTCTTCAAAAATAACGTTAATCATAGACCCACGAGACCTTACCTTAAGAATAATTACTCCATTATCAAAGTCTCTTCTTTCTGCAATCTTGTAACCTTCATTTTCAACAAAATCGTAAAAATATGATAAATCTTTTGCCATGAGAGATTTTGGCACCATTTCAGAAACCTTAGATTCACTTGCATGAGTAGAATCAAAAGCTTCAGATAACTTTTTTTGTTCAGGAATTATGGGAGGACTCGGTTCAACTATATATACTTGACTATTTTTCTCAAAAAATAATTCCGGTTCATGGCAAAAGAAAGCTCCAACAACTGCAACAATCATAAATATAGTACAACCTTGTAAAGCTATCATTTAAGACCTCACCAAACTTATCATGATCTAATTTATAAAGCTTCGTTTTGTCTAAAATATGGCAATACCAGTCCATGTATGAGTTAGAGCCTATATTTGATGAATAAAGGATAATGAAAAACTAAATTACAAAATTTTTTAGCCATATTTTTGGCAAATTTTCGACATATTAAGGCCCACTTCTACTCTCATAATACCCTAAAATATTATGCAACAGCCTCGTTCTGATTTTATGAATAATAATGACTCATAGTTAATCAGCGTTATTCATAAATTAAGCCAAAATGGAGAAAGATGATGCAACGCTCATTAATAAAAAAATTTGGATTACCCTTTATAATTTCTATCATTGCCTTAACTGCAATCTCTGTTGCAATAGCTGATACCAAAGAAGAACTATGTAATTATACTTTAAAAGGTGACTATATCTCCCCAAATGGTCAGATAAGTGCTTACGGTACTATGGATCACGCAGCCAAATGTGCGGGAAAGGGTCTACTCCCGGAGATAGTACAAAATCGTCTTGGCCAGTGGGGCAGCAAAGATCGTGCCAATGCTATTTTACAAATTAACCTTGATGCCCAGACTAAAAAGATTAATGAGTAATCAATATTATCTGCATGAACTTTGGATAACCAAAATTAATTCATAAAGCTATGGTCAAAAACTATTAAGATAAGTCATGTTATCCATCTAAATATTGCTGATTAATCTGGAACTAAACCACAGGTTAGACCGCCGTCTATGGTCAATGCTATTCCAGTTATCCAGCGTGCTTCATCTGACCCAAGGTAAGTAAAACCAGCCGCTATATCATTAGTATTACCCTCCCCAAGAGGGTGTAGGCGTCTAAGTCGATCTTTAAAAGCCTTAGGATCATCTAGTTGTGACAAATGATAATCAACCATAGGGGTTTGTACCCAACCTGGGCAAACACAATTAACCCTTATATTATCTTTTGCACCATCCAAAGCCATACACTTTGTTGCCATAACTACTCCTGCCTTTGAAACACCATAACTTACTTGGCCTGGTGTACCTATCAAACCAGCTATAGATGCCGTATTTAGAATAACCCCGCCACCGTTCTCTCTAAAGTGGGTCCAGATTGCCCTAGACATACTATAAATACTGGTAAGATTAACATCCATTTGACGCTCCCAATCAGTCTTGGAAATTTCTGTCGCATCCCCTATAACTGCCTGACCAGCGTTATTTATTAAAATATCAATCTTGCTGTAATTTTCAAAAATATCTGAGAAGAACTTTTCTATCATTTGAGAATCGGTGACATCCAGTTCCCTGGAAGACCCTTGGCCACCTTTTGAAATTATTAATTTTAGGGTATCATCGTTAGATTTCTTTGATAGCCCTGCACATATAACAAAAGCACCTTGATCAGCGTATTTTTGTGCAGTTGCTCTGCCTATTCCACTTCCAGCACCTGTAATGATTGCAGTTTTTCCAGCTAATCTCATATTTTTCCCCAACTTAAGTATGATTAAGAAAATATAGATAAATTTTTAGTTATATAATGCTTAATATTATTTGGAGCTCGTCCTAATACTTTTTCTACATCAGAAGTTACGTTACCCACATTCAAATCCCTGAATTCTCTAAACCATTCCAAGATTTCATCGATAAACCATGTATCAACACCGGCTTTTTTCATTATTTCAGTATATTCATCATCTGTAATATTATTAAAAGAATATTTGTTCCCTGAAATATGAGTTATTATTTCAGCTACTTCCATATATGTTAAAAGATCAGGCCCTGTTAGATTAAATACCTTATTCTGAGGGTCCTCTGATGTGATCAATGATGCTGCCACATGGGCAATATCTAACGCATCAATAAAAGCGTATTCGGCTCCCTCTAATGGTAAACAAAATTTCCTGTTAATATTGAAACCTTGAGTATCACCATGTAGATTCTGCATAAAAGCATTAGGTCTAAGTATACTCCAATTCAATCCTGATTGCTGAAGAAACTCTTCTGATAAAGAATGCAAACGTTGAAGTTTGGTTCTTCCTATACGACTTGCGTTTGGAACCGATACTTTAACTAAATTTTTTACACCAAGTTCTTGGGCAACCTTAATTACGTTAATTTCATGATCTGCCATCTGTTTGCCAGGGGAACAGGTCAAAAAAACCGAATCACATCCATCCATTGCTTGAACTAAAGATTCATAATTATCGAAATTTCCACTACGCCATTGATTATTTCCAATATCAAAGTAACTTTCAGGTTGTGACCTCCCAAATGCTCTGAATTCTTCATTTAAACTATTTAAAANATTACAGAGTAACTGACCTATAGTCCCACTTGCACCAGCAACAAATTTCATTTTAGTAATCCAGTAAAAATTGATATAAAATGTTTCNNAAGAAATATATTCTATTACTTCATTTTTAATGAATGATTGCAAAATGAAAATAGAAAACTCGACAATATTAATNACAGGTGCAGCTGGGGGAATAGGTCAGGCATTAGTTCAAGANTTTATATCACGTGGAGCAAAACGTGTTTATGCAGCTGATTTGGNAACTGTCTTAGATAANAAAGCTGGGTGGTNTAAAAAAGTAATTCCAATTGCTCTAGATGTAACCTTGGA
This sequence comes from Gammaproteobacteria bacterium, assembly GCA_002714015.1. Taxonomy (GTDB): domain Bacteria; phylum Pseudomonadota; class Alphaproteobacteria; order UBA828; family UBA828. Next base: position 7,589 of record PAWF01000032.1, read on the forward strand.
GGATGAAGTAACTTCNATTCTAGAAAGNTGTTCTGATGTGAATATATTGGTAAATAATGCAGCAATTATCGACTTCTCTGGTTTTATTANTTCTANGGAATTAACGAAAAGTAGAAAATTATTCGAAGTCAATTTTTGGGGATATATAATTTTGGCCCGTGCCTTTGCACCAATACTGAAGAAAAATNGTGGAGGAGCAATAATAAATATATTGTCTGAGGCTGCGAGNGCCAACGCACCATTTGTNGCTGCATACTCAGCTTCAAAAGCTGCAGCATGGTCGTTNACTCAAGCATTACGAGCAGAATGTAGATCTCAGAATACCCACGTACTTGCCGCTTTCCCATCCTCAACAGATACCAAAATGATNGNNGATCTAGAGGGGGAAAAGGAAATACCAATGGAAATTGCNAAAGGGATTTTAGATGGATTAGAAAGTGGGCTTGAAGACGTATCTGTTGGNAAACACTCAATATACTTTGAGAAATTAATGAGAGAAGACCCTAAAAAGGGAGAGTTAGAATTTGCTCAATTCCTTCCCGGAGACGTATCTATCCCAGATTAAAACGTTATCTAGCACAAGTTCTTTTTAAATTAGTCAGGGACTATAAGTAGTTTTTTTCTCTCTTCCAATTCGGTATTCTCATTAACAGGCTTTAAAGAGTTTGGATNTGAGACTTGAATGTCCAGAAATTTGTTAATCTTCTTCTTTTTTTGCTGCCAATCTTGCCAATCAAAATCTGCCAATTCACTGCCTCCCCTTTTGTTCGATTCTCTATTTTATATCTTATACTCTTGTTAACTTATTAATAGTATAATTNAAAAATATTACAGGGATAANNCCTGTTATAACTATCATTAATGCAGGTAGAGCCGCCTCCTCAAGCAACTCATCCTTTGCNAATTGATANAGATATGTAGAAAGAGTTTCAAAGTTAAAAGGTCTTAAAAGTAGAGCCATAGGTAACTCTTTCATAACATCGACAAAGACTAATAAACCACCGGCTAAAATTGAAAGTCTAATCATGGGGAATATTATTTTTACTGAACGTTCTAGAAAGTTTGCACCTAATAACTGACTAGCCTCTACAATATTTACAGGAATCTGATCTAGTCCTTTACTAACGGCGCCATAACCTACAGCCTGAAANCGGACTACAGAAGCCACTATGATTAAACCTATCCCACTACCAAACCAACCACGATAGTTGAGATCAAAAANATCAAAGGCGAGCCCTGCAATAGCNCTATCCAGATGACCAAAAATNGAAACCACACCTATGGCTAAAATTGTACCTGGAAAAGCATATCCAATTGATGCTAGNCCAACCAACCGCTNCATAACCNTGCCGCCTTTATACTTAGCANNAAAGATNAAAAATGATGACAAAGTTACAATTATAAACGCTACTGAAACACCAATAATTAAACTATTGATTGCAGCAGCTCCAAGATCCGGATTAAAGCTAATACTGTATCCTTTGAAAATAAACCCTAACAATACCCCCACAGGAATTAAAAAACCAACGGCTATAGGCACACCGCACACAAACCAACAACCTATTGCCTTTGCCCCTGTAACGTACATAGGNCTGATAGCTTTAGATCTTTTAGTTGTATTAGAAAATCTCTGCCGAGATCTTGAAATTAATTCCATACAAATTAAAAGGATTATAAAAACAAAACATAAGCATGCAATTTGTGCTGCGGCCGTGATGTTATTCATTCCTAACCAAACATTAAAAATTCCTAGTGTTAACGTTTGAATCGAAAAATACTCNACTACGCCAAAGTCTGAGACAGTTTCCATTAGCACTAGAGCCAAGCCTGCAGCAATAGCTGGTCTTGCAAGTGGAGTCGCAACAGACCAAAAAAGGTTTTTGTTTGCTAANAACCCNATATCAAAATATGAGCTGGGTATTAANAGAAAAGACACACGAGCCATGACATATACATAGGGATATAAAACAGCACCCATTAATATGCAGGCTCCTGGCAAGGAACGGATTTCAGGAAACCAATATTCTGTTGCTTTCTCCCAGCCAAATATAGCTCTTACTATGACCTGAATAGGTCCGGAGAATTCTAAAAAATCTGCATAGGTGTATGCTATCAAATAAGCGGGAATAGCTGCAGGGAGAAGCAGCAGCCATTCGAAAACTCGTCGATACTTGAAATTATATCTAACTACTACCCATGCAGCTGATACACCAAAAATTAGGGATACTATTGCTACTCCAACCATCAAGCCAAGAGTATTAAGAATGTAACGNGGAATAACACTATCTAGNAGGTGTTCCCAAAGTCCCTCACTATTACCTGAAGCAACAAAAAACACAGCTGCAATTGGAGCTAACAAGACTAAGGTCAGAAGTAATGCTAGAGTTTGCCAACTATGTGATCGAAGACCAAAAGTATTATTCTGAATTAACCGTGAAAACACCTACCATCCTATTATATCTATAATTTTTTGCGCTTCTGGTGCAAGTAATGCTATTTGACCAATAGGCATTTGATCTTCCTTAAATTTACCCCAAGATTCTAATTCTGCGGGCAATGTCACGTTTACATTAACAGGATACTCAAAATTTATCGATGCATATAAATTTTGAGCAGAATTAGAAGTCAAAAATTCAAGAAATTTTTGAGCTTCAACTTTATTCTGGGAATGTTTTGCTATTCCACCCCCAGAAATATTTATGTGAGTGCCTCTATTTAGCTGATTNGGAAAGATTAAATTAACCTTNTCTGCCCACATTCGGTGCTCTGTTTTTTCAGAAAACTTAAGTTTTCCATAATAATAATGGTTTATAATTGCAATATCACAAACCCCATCTTTAATTCCTTTCACCTGAGCTCGATCATTTCCTTGTGGTCTACGGGCAAAATTACTTTGTAAGCTTTTAGCCCAATTTTTTGCCCCTTCTTCTCCATGTTTATAAATTATTGATGCTAAAAGAGCTCGATTATAAACATGACTTCCTGGCCTAGAGCAAATACGACCTTTCCACTTTGGATCTGCTAGGTCTTCATAATTTTTGATTTTATTAGCATCTTCTGAATTTTTTGATACTGCAATAACCCTGGCTCTTTTAGAGAAGGCAAACCATTTTCCATCTTTATCTCTAAGATGTTTTGGTATCGAAGATTCCAATACACTTGATTTCACAGGAGCTAACAAATCTTTGTCTGCATAAACTGATAGTCTCGCTATATCTACTGTTAAAATGACATCTGCAGGACTTAGGGCTCCTTCAGCTTGTAAGCGTTGGGCTAGACCCTTAGATGCGTATACCACATTCACCTGAGTTCCGCTCATTTTCTTGTAGGCTTCTATAAATGGAGCAATTAGAAAAGGTTGCCGATGCGAGTAGATATTGAGGTCTGCTTTTGCAATTACAGGCACAAGTGTTAAGCCTAATAACACACAAGCAATAAACGTAAAGATAGAGGTTTTAAACATTGCACGCTCGTTTAGTTTTAAAAAGCTGATAATTTTTATTTTCTTGAATAACAACACTGATATCTGAATATTAGAGGTAATAATCATCAAGGATTCCCATAAAGGAGCCCCATATATATAACGAATACTATGTACCTTGGACGAAACACCTAAAATGCCAAATGGCAATTGTTCTTTTTTTGAACTTGTAACATACAGGCTNCCACCTATACGGTCCCAAATAGCTAGAACAGCCCCATAGTTTTTATCTATGTGCTGAGGTAAATAAGAATGATGAACCTGATGCTGGGATGGGGATATGANCCATCTTTCAANNACTTTTCCATAAGAAANCCAAACTTGTGAATGGCGTAAATTAGCCCCTAATAAATTAAATATAAATAGGAATATGCTAACCCCTANCACAGATAAAAGCTCAACTTGACTTCCAAAAAAATAAACAAAAANTGCTAAAACGATGCTCTTACTAAGAACACTACGTAGGGCAAAAATAATAGCNTCTANTGGATGTGTTCTATAAACGGTAAATGGCGTTAAAACTTCTGCGGTATGATGNACNTTATGAAAGCACCAAAGTAATGGTATTCTATGTAAGGCTTTATGAACAATATATTTAGACCANTCATCTATTAGGAATAGAGTTAATGAAAAGAAAACTATAACCGTCCAATTTGGNAANACACCANTTATAGAAACTCTTCCATCAAATATTAGATGAAACCATTCAAAAANAAGAGTTGTTAACGNAACCGTAGAGATTAANGCTGGAGCAATAAANAGCATTATAAAACGGCTTATTANCAAAATTTTATAATCTGCNATAGCTGAAGAAGAGAGCCATATNCGACGAGAAAAGATATCACGAATTACTTTAGCTAAAACAAATTTNCTTTCNTANCTTCGNATTTGNAAGAAAATTANAACAGCCGCTATTATAAGGCTGGTAGCAAGATACCCTAAAAACACCCGCTTCTGAGGATTTAGAAAAGGTTCCCAAACTTGGCTGACATAATCATAAATCATCNCTAAGATCTCAAGACTANAAATAGTCTCAGCAGGCCTGAAATAAAANTCAGGCCTGCTGAGAGGGGAGTCCCAATNGTCTAGGGGGGGTTAAGCCCAGACCATTGAGGGGGGAAATATCAATTAATCNTTTTCTGCGCTTGCACCGTCACCTAANGTCCCAGCAAGAGANGAAATATCTTCCATCATATTATTACTGAGAACTGAAATTGGNAATTCTTCTGAAAGTAGCTTCTGCAACTTNAGCATATGAAGCATGTATTCGCCCCAGGAAGAACCTTGATCCTTGACGTAACGACCTTGACTATCGATATCAATTACCTGGCTAAGGTTTGGCATTAAAGGTCCATAACCAATGAGTCGATTTATNCGTGCCGCTACACCTCCAAGATTATTTTTACCCATCTGCAACGATAAACTAAAGCCCTTGAGTTCGCCCCAGTGCTTGTAATAGTTTGAAGTTGCTTTTGAATCATCTTCTCCTGTATCTAAAGCTTTCTGAATCGCAGCCATGTCTTTATAGACAGAGCCAGCATATTTAAATGTAGCTTCAGCAAGAACAGCCTCCCAATTAGATGAAATTGTTGAGGCATAAGCTATAAGTTGTGCCCTTTCGCTATCAGAGAGCTTTTCACCATCAGCTGCAGTAATAACTTTACGTCCATCAAGAAATGCGCCCATTATGTTATGTAGATAACTTGTCTTACCACCTTTATCGAATGATGCTGCATAATAAGCTGGTCCAAAGACCATTTCNGTTTTCAGGTCAACTACGCCATCCTGATTATGATCAGCGTATGTAAGCGCATCACTTGGGTTTTTAGATTTTGAACCAAGCTTAGCAATTTCATAAACTTCTTTTGCNGTAAGTGCCATTGTATGGGCTGGGGCTCCAAAATAACCGAATGCCTCATCCCATGAATGTTCTTTNCCGGTGTATGCCGCTCCATCCTTGTAGGGTTTATCATTTGGTTTGTTATCTTCGCCTAATTTTTCGTCTAAATAATTATCAACGGCTTGATTATAGGAAACTGAGCCCATTACAAATTTTGAAATTAACTGNGGGTAATTATAACCTGTATGNTTATCTAAACCATTAGCAATCCGCGAAGCTTTATTAATCCAAAACTCTACAAGTTCTGAGCCGGTCATATTACCAGGCATCCCAGAAACTTCGCCTGAATACGACTTGCCTGAGAGATTTTTACCCCCCGAGATTTCATCAACTGTTTTTTGCAGGATTTTAAATGGACCCTTAGTTTTAGGCGCTACGATCTCTCTACCTGCTTCTTTTCCAGAAAAATAAGAAAGCATTTCATCTTCAATTGCTGTTGATGATTTGGTATTTTCTGTTCCTTTAGAAGCAAGCACTTTAATTGAATCATGTAAGACATGGCGTGCAACCTGACCAGTGTAAGACACAGATGAAGTTTTACTCCCTTCATAACCTTTAACCGTAACAGGAAAATTTGAGTATACGTGACCATCAGCAATAGCTGATCCAGCAACTAAAACTCCGGCTAGNGCTAGAGCCCCGCCACTAAAAAAACGAATCATTTATCTATTTCTCCCAAAAAGCATTTTAAAAAACTTTAGTTAAATAAGTTACACACATGTGAGCTATACTACATTCTAAATGAGAATGCAAATGCGAAGCATTCTCATTATAGATTTTATTTATGGATTATAAAATATTGGACATCAACAATGCCTAGGTAGTAATAGAACTGGGTACAGAAATTGATCTAAATACTAAATTAATAGGACTTAGGTATATAACTTGCTTAAAAAATATAAGTGTTTCTTATTTTTGATATTCTTTTTAAGTATTTTCTCTTTTGCCAATACTTATTCAGCGATATCGGACCCACTTTGCTCACAGATTAATTGCTCTGAGGCTAGCCGAACTTGGGAATCAGCAAGAGTTTATACCCCTTCAGAAGTTTCAGTTAAAAGACTAACAATGCCTGGACTAAAAAAACAAATGGAAAGCACTCCTGAAAAGCTTTACCCGTTAGCCATATATTTACACGGATGCGCAGGTCTTTGGGCAGGCTCTGAAAGAAGAGGACGCTTATTAGCCGAGCTTGGCTTTATAGTAATTGCCCCTGATAGCTTTGCGAGAAAAAATAAACCAATCAGTTGTCTACCATATCAATATAGGGGTGGATTACATCGGGGAACCTTAGCACTCCGTCAGGAAGAAGCAATGTATGCTATTTCAGCTGGAGCAAAGCTACCCTGGGTTGACCCTAAACGAATAATTTTAATCGGGCTAAGCGAGGGTGGGATTACAACCGCAACACTTATAAAGCCACCTTTTCTATCAATTAAAGCAAGAGTAATTGAGGGGTGGGGTTGCAACTCTAGTTGGGAAGAATACGCAGGTCTAAATAGTCAAATCAACGAACCTGTAATCAGTTTTGTAGGTAATATGGACCCGTGGTTTAGACACCCATCATTGCAGGGTGATTGTGGTGAATTTATGAAAGNTGCAGATAGTATTTCAGTAGTTTATACTAAACCACCTCTTTCTAAAACACATACGCCATTAGATTACAAATTACCGAAATTAGAATTAAAAGAATTTCTATGTAAACATGTATGGTGTGAAAATTAGCAATATATAGATTTAATTATTCTTTCGTTATTTAAATAATATTATGGCATAAATATTTAAAATTATTAAAATGGCAGGGCTTAACCAGCGACCTTTGGTTTATTACTAACCTATGCGCTATAATAAGTTAGAATGGTCTAATTAATGCCGCTAACAATNAGATGTGATAATTATAAAGAAGGAATACGCCTATGAGTTGGGACTTAGCACTACCACTTCTGGTCTGTCTTGCCACCTTTATTTGCATGGGTTGGATTTTTTGGGCTGCAAAAAAGATGTTAGTAGAACCTAGGTCAGAAGATGGAATTGATGCTAATAGTAATAAATCCCAACACTAGGATAGACACTTATAAGGCAATTAGTAAAATAATTTATTCCGTAGATAATGGACCATAAACAAATGTCCATTAAATAGAGAATTAACTAAAGGATATTAATGGGTGGATCTGGCCAGCTTAACACAGACCTGGACATACCCTACTAAAATACACTTTAGTTGCGGGTCATCAAAAAAAATAGGTGTCTTTTGTGAAGAAGCTGAAATCCTTAAGCCCTTAGTTGTAGTCGATCAACAACTTATTAAAAACAATCTAATAAACCCAATAATTAACTCCTTAATTACTTACAAAATACCTTTTGAATTGTTTGCCGAATTCGAGGAAAACCCTACTGACGAATCGGTTTCTAACGGTTTAAAAAGCTTCCGTAAAAATAATCATGACGGTTTAATAGCCATTGGAGGCGGTAGCACTATAGACTTAGCTAAAGCAATCGCTTTTATGGATGCTCAATCACGACCTATTTTTGATTTTGAGGATAGATTTGACTGGTGGCGACGTGCCAACTCTAAAGGAATTCGACGTGTAATTGCCATTCCAACCACTGCAGGTACAGGCTCTGAAGTAGGTAGGGCTGCTGTTATTAAAGACACTAAAGATCTGAGAAAAAAACTAGTTTTTCATCCAAATATGCTCCCTGTAATAGCTATACTTGATGCGGAATTAACTATAGGGCTACCTAAACAAATCACTGCTGCAACAGGTATTGATGCCCTTGTACATAATTTAGAATCCTATTTGGCACCGGGGTATCACCCTATCGCTGACGGTGTTGCTTTAGAGGGACTAAAACTCATAAAAAACAATATAGAAAAAGCATTTCAAAATGGTGATAATTTAAATGCTCGCTGCGCAATGCTTGTTGGTTCTACAATGGGTGCAATAGCATTTCAAAAGGGACTGGGGGGTATTCATGCTCTTTCTCATCCCATAGGCTCCCTGTTGAATAGCCATCATGGTTTAACAAATGCTATTTTATTACGCTACGTGCTAGCATATAATTATACAGAAGTTCTTGAACAGCTCGCTTGTATCGCTCGATATCTAAACTTAGAAGGTGGAGAGCCAAAATCTTTAGTCGAGTGGCTAATAAATTTACTTGAAACACTTGAAATGCCGAATAAACTTTCATCTTTAGGTGTAGATGAAACTCATATACCAGAGCTGACAAAGATGGCTATAAATGACCAAGCGGCAGCTTCAAACCCAAGACCACTCGAAGCATCTATCGTAAGCTCAATATACAATGATGCTCTACAAGGGAAATTTAAACTTTAACTATAAATATATAAGGAAAGTTTTTCTTATTCTCATAATTATTTTGGCAGCACCTCTATGTTGTCTATTAATCTCGTATTTCCCAACCATGCAGCAGCAAGCAACCTAGCAGGACCATCTAGATTTTTAAGCGGATTAAGTTTTAATGGATCGCAGAGAGAAAAATAATCTACTTTAGAGAACCCTAACTCTATTAATCTACTTCGTCCGTTTGCAATAACTTCTTCAACAGGTATTCCATCCTGACATTCAAAAGCCACCTTTTGAAGCTCTGAATAAAGAAGAGGTGCTAAGATACGTTGCTCGGCATTTAAATATACGTTACGAGAAGACAACGCTAATCCATCTTTTTCCCGAACAGTATCTTGAGGCACNATATTAACAGGAATATCTAAATCACTTACAAGTTGCTTTATTACTTGTAATTGCTGGTAATCTTTTTCTCCAAATATTGCATAATCAGGGGAACATTGAATTAATAACTTAGTTACAACTGTAGCTACTCCAGGAAAAAGTTCAGGTCTATGAAGCCCACACAATCGTTGACTCAGCTCATCAACAGATACCTTAGTCAAAGCACGTGATTTATACATTTCATTGACTCTTGGCATATAGACAACGTCAACTCCAACACTTGTTAGTTTTTTTAAGTCATCTTCCTCATTTCGGGGATAACGTTCTAAATCTTCACCTTTAGAAAATTGTGTTGGATTGACAAAAATACTTACTATTGATCTGTCTGCAATCTTTAAAGCTCTATCTACCAGCGACATATGACCTTCATGAAGAGCCCCCATAGTTGGCACAATAGCAACCGTGAGAGCATTTAAACGCCATTCAGCAACCTGTCGCCTGAGCTCATGTACTGTATGTATTGTTTCCAAATGCTTTACTTGTTTACTCATAAAAACTTCAACTCCTCCTTCTCACTTGTTTCCTCCAACTTATCAGTATTTCTATCTAATGGTCGGATACAGTTAATATCGTCATTATTAATGTTGTTNACCCATTCCCCCACAGTATAATTTACAAATTCTGAGGCATTAGCTAATGAAAAATAATTCTTAATAACATTTAAATCTTCTCTGTAATTAAGCCAGCTCTTAAAATATTTCTGATGTAAAATTACTGGCATTCTGTGGTGAATATGATTTAAATTTCTATCAGACTGTTTTGTTATTATTGAAAAAGTGGGAAACTCATCACGTATAGAATTTATTGAAGCTTCCCATATCCCTGCAAATGCAAAAACTTGTTTATCTTTTCTTTCTATCCGGTATGGCAAACTTTGTTTACCTGAACGGATCCATTCATAATACCCATCAGCAGGAATTAGAGCCCTCCTTTTTCTGAAAGCCTCACGGAAGTATGGCTTTTCAGCTATTGTTTCTGAACGGGCGTTGATCATAGGCTTATAGGATCCGGCACCACGCGCCCAACTCGGGATATAGCCCCACCTCATTTGACTGTTATATATAGAACCTTCCGAGCACATATAAATTGCTGGAACAACTTGATTAGGGCTAATATTAAACCTCGGTAGATTATCCTTGGAGGCACACTCCAAACTGAGTAGTTTTTCAGTTACTCTAGGCGGTTTTGTAAGTGAATATCTGCCGCACATCCTATAACCAGCCTTTTATGCCTCTCAATACATCAAGGTCGTTTTTAAAACTTTTTAATAAATTATAAAAAACTTCTGGGCATCACTCAATTAGTAAACTTAATATAAAAATAAATGTTTTTAATGATTTTTTATGTATTCCAATTTTTAGTGACCATTAGATGGTCGGAGCGGCGGGATTTGAAACCACGACCCCTTGTCCCCCAGACAAGTGCGCTACCAGGCTGCGCTACGCTCCGATAAACATTAATAAACTCTCTAAGGTTCCTAGACAGTATCTAAACTCATCTTGTTAGTTTTTATTAAAAATCCACTTCATAATAACCTGAAAGAGTTGGGCTCTGATCTGTTTTGTTGCAACTGCAGAATAATCTTTGTATTAGCTCCGAACTTTACCTCTTAACATATCTCGCAAAGTGTTGAGTTCTTGAATAATTGTTTCAACCTCTGCGTTTATCATTGAGGAATCTCGTTTTGTTGCAAGCATATTACTTGAATCATCTGATTTAGGGATAGTTAAAAGGCTTTTGGAGTCTATAAACAGCTTTTGAACGCCCTTAATTGTATAACCATCTGAATATAGTAATACTTTAATTTTCTTTAGCAACTCAACATCTTCATTGCGATAGTAACGCCTACCACCGCCTCGCTTTAATGGGCGTAGCTGTTTAAACTTTGTCTCCCAAAACCTCAGGACATGTTGTGGAACTTCCAGTGTTTCAGAAACCTCACGAATAGTTTTAAAAGCTTGGGGCGATTTCTCCTCGCGAGGCTCATTCATGACGTCATCGTTACCTATATGTTAACTTTCCGAATTGTCACCTGAAGATGGGTTATTCCAGCTCGCACTAGTTTCTTTTGAAAAGACAGTTTTAGAATTATCTGAGATTTGACTTTGGTTTATTAGGTCTTTCTCAGATCCTTCAGGGATACTATTTACTAAGCTTTTTAGTACGTGTGATGCCCTAAAAGTAAGAACTTTTCGAGGCAAAATAGGTACTTCCTCACCTGTTTTTGGATTGCGACCGATACGTTGGGTTTTCTGCTTTACTGAAAAACTGCCAAAAGATGATAACTTAACTGTTTCCCCATTGACCAAACCATCTCCGATCAACAACAAAACAGACTCAACTATCTTTGCAGACTCATTTCTAGACAATCCTATCTCTCGATATACTGCCTCAGCCAAATCCGACCTGGTGACCGTCTTCTCGGTCATTTTGCCTAATCTCCCTGATTATTTTATAAAAACGGTAACGTTTCAAAAGCCTAGCGTCAACTCAACACAAAAGATTTTTATTTATAGAAATAAGCTTTACCAACGAACTACTCCAGCTCCCCAAACTAGACCTCCCCCAATAGCCTCAAGAACCACAAGATCACCAGAGCAAATCCTGCCATCTCCTACCGCCACACTAAGAGCTAGAGGGATTGAAGCTGACGAAGTATTAGCATGCTTATCAACAGTAACTATTAATTTATTTATATCTAGCCCAAGCTTTTTAGAAGTAGCATCCATAATTCTCCTGTTTGCCTGATGCGGCACTAACCAATCAACCTGCTCTATTCCCATTGAGGCTATACCCAAGGCTTCATTTGCTGCTGCTGTTAGCTTCTCAACTGCATGTTTAAAAACTTCTTTTCCTTGCATTCGAAGATATCCAGCGGTTTGCGTTGTGGAAACACCTCCATCGACATATAAAGCGTTATAAAAATCTCCATCAGAATGCATACAAGTTGAGAGAATCCCTAACTCATTTTTATCACTAATTACTTCTTCAGACCTTAGGATAAGAGCTCCTGCTCCATCGCCAAAAAGTACGCAAGTACTACGATCATTCCAGTCAAGAATTCGTGAGTAGGTCTCTGCTCCTATAATCAAGGCTGTTTTGGATTGACCACTCCTAATAAAATTATTTGCGACACTGAGTGCACAAATAAATCCAGCACATACAGCCTGCACATCAAAAGCTAGTCCGCTTCCCATACCTAGTTTTGATTGAATCTTGGTTGCAGTAGCAGGAAAAGTGTTATCTGGAGTTGATGTAGCTAAAATTAATAAATCAATTTCTTTCGGACTAATTCCTGAATTCTGTAACGCCTCTTTTGCTGCCGCAAGACCTAAGTCTGAAGTTAACTCACCATCAGCTGCAATATGTCGTTGGTGAATCCCGCTACGACCAACAATCCAATCATGAGATGTATCCAGGTTCTGAGAAAGATCATTGTTGGTTAGTATTTTCTTTGGAAGGTAGCCCCCACAGCCAACAATTCTAGAAAAGATCATTTAGACTACCACCTTAGTCATTTCTGGTGTTTCTTCGAGATGCAATCGTTTCAACTCATTTATAATTTTTGGGTTTACGTCATGCTCAATCATATCTACTGCAACACTTAGAGCGTTAGCAAATCCTTTATGGTCTGTACCCCCATGGCTCTTAACAGCAACCCCATTTAGACCAAGAAATGTACCGCCATTATATGCCCTAGGATCAACACGATCGCGTAAAGCTCTCAAAGCCGGACGGGCTAGTAAGAAACCAGCTCTTGATAGTAAACCTCGACGAAAAGCACTACGCATATACTCTATATAGAGTTTTGCAACACCCTCTGCTGTCTTCAAAGCAACATTACCTACAAACCCATCAGTAACAACTACGTCGACAGTTCCAGCTGGTATATCGTTACCTTCAACAAACCCCTTAAACTTAATAGGCAAATCTGCCTTTCGGAGCATTGAAGCAGCCTGACGAATTGTTTCGTTTCCTTTTAGTTCTTCACTCCCAATATTTAATAAGCCTACCGTTGGCTCCCTTATACCCAATACATTTCGAGCGAAAACCTCACCCATCAAAGCGAACTGAACTAAAGTTGAAGAGTCACAGTCAATGTTGGCACCCAAATCCAACATTACACACTCACCGCGTTCCGTTGGAAATACGGAAACCATTGCAGGTCTATTTATCCCAGGGAGTGTCCTTAAACTAAGCTTTGAGAAAGCCATCAAAGCTCCTGTATTTCCGGCTGAAACCACCCCATCTGCACCACCATCGCGGACGGCTGATATAGCTAAACTCATTCCCGATTTTTTACGTTGTCGAAGAGCTTGCGATGCCTTAAGGTCATTTTCGACATGCTCTTCCGTATGATGAACAATACTAACAGGCTTTAAACGTTTATACCGGCGCAATAAATTATTTATTGGCTCTTGATCACCGTAAAGCTGAAACTTTAAATTTGGATGACGAACTCTTGCTATGTTGGCACCTCTAATCACCATGCTTGGGCCTTTGTCACCACCCATTGCATCCAAAGCCAACACAATTTCTTTGCTCATCGCGATACCTTACTTTTCATACCGCGAATATCTCAGACGTCGCCCTTAGGCTCTGCCACTTCACGACCACTATAATAACCACAAGCCTTGCAAATATGGTGTGGGAGTTTGAGCTCCCCACAATTTTCACACTCTACAAGGTTTGCAGGACTAAGTGAGTGATGTGAACGCCTTTTATCTCTCCGAGACCTTGATACTTTCTTCTTAGGAACTGCCATAACTGTTCTCTCTTTAGGATTGAAATTAACCCATGTTTAATGAACTAAAAAAATTAGTAATTTACTATACTAAACAAACAAATAAACAGCCTAAAGCGTTTATATAAGAAATTTGAGCGCACATTACATCTTGTGACGCAAATCTCCAAGTATTCGAAAGGGGTTATCTAAAGAATTTTCTTTGACGTCCTCCTCCTCTAATCCACAACAATATGTAATAGCATCATCTGAAATACCAGGCTTACGCGGATAAGGCTCAACACAAAGGGAGAAATGCTCAAAAATTATTATACCCAAATCTATTGTTCCTTGATCTGATATAGAATCAATTATTTCATCAGAAGGATCAAAAGTGGTTGATTCCCCAGCTATAGTTGTATTTCCAAATACAAATAAAGCATTTATTTCTTCTTCACATTCACTTTCAAAAGAATCAAGGGTAATTACGCATCTTTCAACAATTTTAGCTGAGAAGTTTCCCTTTAAACGTATAGCTTCACCAAAATTCTCTGAAACTACATATATTGACGCACTTAAGGATTTTAAAACATCCAAATTCAGAGATAGGGCTAATGCCTGACATTCAGCTGGAGTGGCTTTAATTTCAACCCTTGTCCCTTCTTTAGGTAAATTTACTACTGACAATATACGACTAAAATCTTTGTTCTCTATATTCATATTTAATTATTTTACTCTTTTTTGATAAATCTCAATAAAATTACTTTTTACCCTTTTATACTATGCTTTACTTCAGGAAAAATAATTTTTCCCCCAAAAATCTCCTGGTCAGACTGGGTCTCTAAGTTTAAAGAAACATCTCTTACATATTTAGCCATAACCTTTGCCATAGAATTCTCTTTTCCATCTAAACCATAAATATTTTTACATAAAGCGTTAGTAAGGGCCATCTGATCGTTAGAATCAAGGGCAGTATCATAGGCTACGCATCTTCCATAAAATGCTCTCGCCATTGCTTTGACCTTCTTTCCAACCCTTAAATCACCTACTCCCATTTCGCGAATAGTTTGATCTAAGTCGTCAAACATAACTGAAAAAAGTGCGTCTGAAAGTTTCTGACCACCTTCAGTGCAAGAGCGTAATCTTCTAAGAACCAGCCCGACATGTAAAACAACCAAATCAAACCTTCCATCAAGAGTATCAGGAGCCTCTAAATCAGAAAATAACTCCGGTGAGCGTGATTGAGTTACAGTGGTAAAATAAAGCTGATGTGCAACCTTTCTTAGCTCTGCATTTTTTTTAATACTTCTTATCCAACGACTAATTAGCATTGTTTCCTCGTCAATTTCCCTTTACATACATTGACAGCGCTGAATGAGCTAAGCACATTTACCGTTGCCGTTTGTAAAATGAATTATAACATGGCTAAACTTTAGAGACGATAACTGAAGGTACTGCATAAATAATGCATTTAAAAACTTTTATAGTTATTTTTTGCTGCGCTGGGCTTATAAGCTGCACTCCACAAATAGATACTCGTGGGCATGTCCCCTCACCTGACTTGATAAGCAAAATAAAACCTGGTCACCAATCACGTGACCAAGTAATAACCATTCTGGGTTCACCCTCAGCAATTGGAACTTTTGAGGATAATCGTTGGTATTACATTACTCAAAAGACTGAGAGCACTGCTTTTTTTGAACCAAAATTAGTAAAGCAATCCATAATATTAATAGACTTCGACGAAGGGGGCTTTGTAAAGTCAGTTGAAACGCTTGACCCGAATGAAGCAAAAAAGATTAGTTTTGTTGATAGAGTCACACCCACAAAAGGCAAAAGCTTAGGGTTTTTTGAGCAAATTTTTGGAAACCTTGGAGTTCCAATTGGAGGTCAATAAACATTCATTTAAGGCGTTGTAATAATGTAAAGTAAAGGGGGGCTAAGCCCCCCTTTACTTTATTCATATTTCAAATGATTAACCTGCAGCAAACTTTGCTAATATGGCAAGTAAAAGTATTGCAACAATGTTTGTTATTTTAATCATGGGGTTTACTGCTGGTCCTGCAGTATCCTTGTATGGATCACCAACTGTATCTCCAGTTACAGCAGCTTTATGGCTATCTGAACCCTTACCACCATGATTTCCATCCTCTATGTATTTCTTCGCGTTATCCCACGCACCGCCTCCAGCAGTCATAGAGATTGCAACATATAAGCCAGTTACAATTGTGCCCATTAGACAAGCACCAAGAGCTGAAAAGCCTGCTGATTGTCCAGCTATTGCCCAAATAACTATATACAGAAGTATGGGAGCAACTACAGGTAGTAGAGAAGGAATAATCATTTCACGAATTGCAGATTTAGTCAGCAAATCAACAGCTCGCCCATATTCTGGCTTTGCTGTACCCTCCATAATACCACTTATCTCTTTAAATTGCCTTCTTACCTCTATAACAACTGATGCTGCAGCACGACCCACCGATAACATAGCCATAGACCCAAATAGAAAAGGTAACATTCCACCAAAAAACAAGCCAACTACCACATAAGGGTTTGACAGACTAAACTCTACCGGCACGTCTGGAAAATATTTCTTTAAATCCTGAGTGTATGCAGCAAATAGCACAAGAGCAGCAAGACCTGCTGAAGCTATTGCATATCCTTTAGTTACTGCTTTAGTAGTGTTACCCACGGCATCCAAAGCGTCAGTAGTTTTTCTTACATCATCAGGAAGCTCTGCCATCTCTGCAATGCCCCCCGCATTATCAGTGACAGGACCATATGCGTCGAGAGCTACAACCATTCCGGCAAGCGCTAACATTGCAGTCACTGCAACTGCGATTCCGAATAATCCCGCGCATAGGTAGGCAAGTATAATACCTGCAGCAATTATTATAGCAGGAACCGCACAGGCCTGCATTGAAATAGCAAGACCTTGTATAATATTAGTCGCATCCCCCGTTTCTGAAGCTTTAGCGATAGATTTGACAGGCTTAAAATCTGTAGATGTATAATATTCGGTTATCCAAACCATAAGACCAGTTACAACTAAGCCAATTAATCCGCAAAGAAAAAGGTCAGAACCACTAGACGAAACACCGCCTACCATAAATTGTGTATCCCAACCAACTACCCATTCTGTAATAGGCCAGAATGCTATCCCTGAAAGTACAGCTGAAACAATAAAACCCTTGTAAAGAGCTGGCATAATTTTTTGACTACGGCCTAGTCTTACAAAAAATGTTCCTATGACAGATGTAACAATGCAAGCTCCACCTATTGCAAGTGGGTATAACATCATTGATTCTTGTAGCGCACCTGTAAAAAATACAGCTGCTAGGAGCATTGTTGCAACAAGTGTAACCGCATAAGTTTCAAATAAATCCGCTGCCATACCAGCGCAATCACCAACATTGTCACCAACATTGTCAGCAATAACTGCTGCATTTCTTGGATCATCTTCAGGGATACCTGCTTCTACTTTCCCCACCAGATCTGCGCCTACATCCGCACCCTTTGTAAAAATTCCTCCACCAAGGCGGGCAAAAATAGAGATTAAAGAACCCCCAAACCCTAGGGCAACAAGAGCCTCAATAATCTCATCTGTATGAACATCAGTCGCACGTAAAATACCGTAGTAAATCAAAACCCCGAGAAGACCGAGTCCAACTACAAGCATCCCAGTTACTGCACCAGAACGAAAAGCTATTGATAATGCGGCCTTCAAGCCCTCTGTAGCTGCTTGGGCTGTTCTTACATTAGCCCTAACAGAGACATACATCCCTATATATCCAGCCGCTGCAGAAAGTATGGCACCAATTGCAAATCCAATACCAACTTTATAGCCTAAGAGACCTGTTAAAATTCCAAAAATGACAATTCCAACAATACCTATTGTTATATATTGTCGATTTAAATAAGCCCGCGCGCCCTCTTGGACAGCAGCAGCAATTTCTTGCATCCGTTCGGACCCAGTGCTTGCCGCAAACACCGACCTTACAGCATAAATACCATAAAGAAGTGAAACGACCCCACAGGCGAGAGCGAACCAGTAGATGGCATCCATTTTCCGGTTTAATCCTTCGTTCTAATTAAAACTGAATATCCCAATGTTTAGGAAAAATTAAAGAAAAATACTACAGAATAAATTAAGCAGTTTCCTTACTTAAATAATTTATTTAAAAAATTCGGGCGGAAAATGCCAGAGAATGCAAAGAAACGCAACTAAAGTGACAAAGACAATGTATGATTTCTATATTGTTTATTACTTTAGTGCTATAAAAACAGCATAAAACTAAGGTTTTTCAGAGTTTAGGTCTCAATTTAGAAAATATTTAATAAAGCGCTTTAACGTTACTATATTGACTAAAAGTGACTATATCCTATCGAGTCGAACTCAATAATACTATGGTTTTTATTATAAAAAGAAATATTAGCAGGACCCAAACTAGTTATGCCAATTTGTGAAATATTTAAATCATAGATACAAGCTAGGTCTCTAACCTTAGATTNAGATCCGGGTGGGACAGTAAATAATAATTCATAATCATCTCCCCCAGAAAAAATATCTTGAAGCNTTATACAATTTTTTTCAATTAGTTTATCTACACCTTCTGGTACAGGGATATCCCAGGCTTGAATATTTGCCGAAACATCTGACTCTCTGCATATATTTCCAAGATCTGCTATTAACNCATCAGAAATATCGGTTGCCGATGTGGCTAATCCTCTGAGAGCAATTCCCAAGCCAACACGAGGTACCGGTTTTCTATACATTTGAACAAACAAGCTACTCAGTTGTCCATNTACCTGAATAAGATTATCCTGCAAGTATCTAAGACCTAAATACCCACCACCTATACTGCCAGTTACATATATTTCTTCCCCAGCAGAAGCTCCAGANCTTAAAATTGCTGTATTTTTAGGAACATGTCCAAACGCAGTTATAGAAAGGGTTATTGGTCCTTTTGTAGAAACTGTATCCCCACCTATCAAAGCAATTTTGTAATTATTCTGGACCTCTTCTAGNCCAGATACATATAATTTAATCCANTCNTGCTNTACATAACTTGGAATTGCAAANCCTAATGTATAAGAAGTTGGTTTTGCTCCCATGGAAGCGAGGTCNGAAAGGTTAACAGCTAGAGACTTCCANGCTATTGTTTCAGGCGGATCATTGGCTAAAAAATGAATTCCTTCTACTAGGATATCATTTGTCACCACAGCTTCATAACCAGATGGGACCTCCATCAAAGCAGCATCATCATGCAAACCAAGTGCTCCTTTTGAGGACAATGAAAGAGGAGCAAAATATTTCGCTATTAGGTCTAGTTCTTTATTAGTTTTAGGAAAAACCATTACGACCTCAAGCTATTCTAATTTTTCTGGTATTACTTTTTTTGCTATGTTGTCCAATGCGCCATTAACAAAAGCAACATCTTTTCTATCAAAAAAATCATGNGCAAGTTCTACATACTCGCTAATTGCAACTTTCTTTGGAATATCTGGTCTATCCACTAACTCAAAAGCGCCAGCTCTTAATATTGAAAGCATTAAAGGTCCTAGCCTATCTATGGTCCAGTCTTTAGACAAACATTGAATTATATAATTATCTAACTTGCATAACTGCTCAGATACACCAGTTACCAGAGCGGAAAAATAGCTTACGTCTGTATTAGCGTAATTATTCACTTCCTCTAAACCCTTACCAAGCCNGTAAGAAACAAATTCTTTAATAATATCCTCAGCNCAGANCCCAGATTCTTCTATTTGATATAATGCCTGAACAGCAGCTAGTCTTGCGGCAGACCTTCTNACNGCTCGNCCTTGCTGAGAATCTGTATTCATTAGACCTTAAAAGCCGGATCTTCTCTTAGTGACATCATATGAATGCATGTTGCCGCAGCCATAGCCCCTTTGTTTCCTTTTTCTCTAGACGCCCTTGCCCAAGCTTGGTCCATATTTTCTACGGTAAGAATACCATACCCTATAGCCAAGCCATAATTGAAAGCTAGATAGTTAAGCCCACGAGCACTCTCTGAACAGACATAATCATAGTGTGACGTTTCGCCCCTTATCACACAACCAATGGCTACAAAACCCATGAAATTTCCAGTCTCATAACCCATTTTTACAGCAGCAGGAATTTCAAATACACCTGGGACGGTAATGCCTTTATATTTAATTCCTTTTTCCTTTAAAACCTCCTTTGCACCGGCCGTGAGTTCAGAGTTTATTTCATCATAATACTCTGCTTCCACTATTAAAACTGGTGAATAACTAATCATTTGTAACCCCCATCTTAGAACCTGAGGCTTCTTTAGCAAGATCGGGTAAATCTTGGTGACCTTTAACAGTTAATCCATAACCATCGAGACCGACTATAGTCCAGTGTGTATTATGAAGAAGTGTCATATTTCGCACACCCAAATCTAGTAAAATTTGTGCTCCTATTCCATAATCACGTAAACCTACTGACTCTTTAGCTTTATCTTTCGCATTAAGAATATCTGTAACACGCGTTTGCCGAGGTTCTCTAATTAAAATAATTACACCTCGCCCACGTTCTCCAACTATATCCATAGCAGCTTGCAAACGTCCTGTTTGCTTTGTATCTACGCTCATTAAGACATCTTCTAAAGGATTAAAATCATGGACCCTGACCAGTACTGGTTCTTCACCAGAAATATTTCCCTTAACAAGCGCTATATGCTCTGCATATTCAACNGTATTAACATACAAATGCATCTGAAACTCACCGCCATGCAAACTTGTAAAAGAACTTTTGTGAACGTGCTTAACAATCGTGTCATTTCTTAAGCGATAAGATATTAAATCCTCAATTGTTCCTACTTTAATATTATGAGCCTCAGCAAAAGCTGATAATTCAGGCATTCTCGCCATAGTTCCATCTTCACTCATAATTTCACAGATCACTGCGGCAGGGTTCAATCCTGCTAACCTAGCCAGATCAACTCCAGCTTCAGTGTGTCCAGCGCGAACTAGGCAGCCNCCATCCCGAGCCATAAGAGGGAAAACATGACCAGGGGATGTAATATCAGATAAACCTTTGTCCTGATCAATCGCNACACCCACAGTAACGGCTCTATCNACTGCAGAAATACCAGTAGTAACACCATCACGTGCTTCTATAGATAAAGTAAAAGCCGTATCATGACGAGACTCATTTCGCTTTGGCATAAGCTCTAACCCAAGAGTTTGGCATCTTTCTTGGGTTAATGCTAAGCAGATTAAACCTCTACCAAAGCGTGCCATAAAGTTTATAGACTCGGGAGTTGCCATTTGTGCAGGGATGACCAAGTCACCCTCATTTTCTCTTTCTTCATCATCAACTAAAATAACCATACGGCCATTTCGAAATTCATCAATTATTTCCTCTGTAGATGACAGAGTATTATTAGTATCTGAAGCAATCATAGGGGTTACTTACCTTCTGTTATCCTTGCAACGTAACGTGCGAGTACATCCACCTCAAGATTTACAGCATAACCAAGATTAACTTTGCCTANGGTCGTAACTGCTTGAGTATGAGGTATAACGTTAANAGCAAAAAANTTGTTTTTAACTTCGTTAACTGTCAGAGATATACCATCAACGGCAATAGAGCCNTTTTTAGCAACTAATCTAATTATTTCATTTTCTGCTATCACCTCGATACGTTGGCTATCACCATCTGGATAAATAGCTTTGATTTTACCAACTCCATCAACGTGTCCACTAACTATATGACCCCCAAGTTCGTCCCCAGCCTTAAGTGATCGTTCTAAATTTACTATTTGACCAGTTTTCCATTGGCCTAATGTTGTGCAACATAGGGTTTCAGCAGAGACATCAACAGCAAACCACTCATTTCCATATTCTACTACTGTAAGGCAAACACCGGAGCAACATATAGANATACCTAAGTCTACTTTTCTCTGATCCCATTCAGCAGCTATAATCACTCGGCTATCGCCNCCATCACGGGTGTGAATATCGCTTACATGTCCTATATTTGTAATAATACCTGTNAACATAATTTTAAATTAAGACTTTCGTGAATATACTTCTAGTGTTTCATCAACAATAGACATCTTATCCTTAAGAATAAATTTTGGCGCACTAACTAAACCCTCAAGACCTAAATCAGAAATAGCAGATATACCATTTCCTCCCAAAACTATTGTGGATCTAAACCAGTAAATCTCGTCTACTAATCCAGCCTTGATAAAGCTTGCTGCAACTGCTCCGCCACCTTCTATTAATAAACGTGTAACCCCTTTTTTAGTAATAGAACTGAGAACATCCTTTATAGGCAATCTACCGTCCTCTCCTGGATCCAAATAAATTAACTCAACACCTGCCCTTTCATATAAAGTTTGATTAGAAAGACCATTGGCTTTTTTACTTGTCATTAACCAAGTTGGAATATTTTTTGCNCTTGAAATCAATTCATAGCCTAATGGAGAACGCAAATTACTATCGAGTACAACCCTTACTGGAGAAGTATTCTCTANACCAGGNAGCCGAACGGTTAAGGCTGGATTATCTGACAACANNGTATCTACGCCNATTAGAACAGCATCATTTTCTGANCGCAATAAATGACTGCGCTCTCGACATTGACTACTTGTGATCCATTTACTTTCCCCNGTATTTGTCGCAATAAAACCATCTAGGCTAGTGGCAAGCTTAAGTGTTACAAATGGTCTACCTAATTTAATTTTATTAAAAAAACCTAGNTTTATATTATTTGCTAGCTCTGAACAAATACCTAATTCCACTTTTATACCTGCAGCCTCTAGCTTATTAATCCCTTTTCCAGAAACACGTGGATCTGGATCCTCTATTGCAACCACTGCCCTTGAAACTCCTGAAGCAATTATTGCTTCAGCACATGGCGGNGTTTCACCATGGTGNGCGCATGGCTCCAGAGTTATAAATGCAGTTGCGCCTAAAGCTTTTGAACCCGCACGTGAGATAGCAACCTGTTCTGCATGTGGGCGTCCACCATTTCCGGTCCGCCCGCGACCTACTACACAATTATCTTTAACCAAAACACAACCAACTGAGGGATTGGGCGAAGTCTTTCCAAGACCCCAACGTGCTAGTCCCAACGCCATTTCCATATAGCGTTGGTCATTGATTGAAGCAATTTCAAGATTGCGGGTCAGGGTCACCACTTAATTCGCCAATGAATTGCTCAAAATCACGAGCTTCATGAAAATTTCTATATACAGATGCNAATCTTACGTAAGCAACTGAATCAAGATTACGCAGAGCTTCCATTACCATTTCACCAATAACAGTTGAAGGAATTTCTGTTTCCCCTAAGCTCTCTAGACGGCGAACAATACCATTTGCTACCCGCTCAACTCTATCTGGTGAGACTGGGCGCTTTTGCATTGCTATCATCATAGAGCGCACCAGTTTATCACGATCAAATGCNGCACGTTGAGCATTTGACTTTATAACAATTAGCTCTCTTAACTGAATACGTTCAAAAGTCGTAAACCTTGCAGCACAATTGGGGCACTGCCTCCTGCGACGTATTGCTGTATTATCCTCTGTTGGTCGAGAGTCTTTTACTTGTGTATCATCATTGCCACAAAAGGGGCATCGCATTTTACTTGCTCCAAATTCAAGGTAATTTATATATAGGGAATAAATGACACAACTCCCTGACTTCTTTTCTGACAGCTATCTCATTATCCACATTTTCTTGTACTAAAGTAGGATTCTTCCCCAGATTATCTAGGACTTGTGCTATCCACAACCCTATTTGATGAAACTCCTTAACACCAAAACCCCGACTAGTTCCTGCAGAAGAACCTAACCTTACCCCTGATGTAACCGTCGGTTTTTCAGGGTCAAAAGGCACACTATTTTTATTACACGTCATGCCGGCATTTTCCAGAGCCATCTCTGCTATTTTTCCCGTTAGACCTTTGGAACGCAAGTCAAGAAGTAGAAGGTGAGTATCCGTACCACCAGAAACAACTTTAAAACCCNCAGAGTCAAGTGTAGATGAGAGCTTACGAGCATTTTCAACTACTCTTTTAGCATAGCCCTTAAAATCATCTGTTAGTGCCTCACCAAACGCTACTGCCTTTGCTGCAATAACATGCTCAAGTGGTCCACCTTGTAAACCAGGAAAAATAGCAGAGTCTATTTTCTTAGCAAGNTCTTCTTGTTTAGATAGAATNAATCCACCTCGNGGACCACGAAGTGTCTTGTGTGTAGTACTTGTGACAATATCAGCATGAGGAAATGGACTAGGGTGAACACCTGCAGCAACAAGACCAGCAAAATGAGCCATATCAACCAAAAGAAGCGCCCCTACCTCATCGGCAATATTACGAAAACTTTTAAAATCGATGATGCGTGGATAAGCTGAGCCACCAGCAATGATAAGCTTTGGCCTATGTTTTTTTGCAAGCTTAGAAACTTCATCAATATCTATGAGAGAGTCTTCTTCTCTGACACCATATTGAACAGCGTTGAACCATCTACCTGACTGATTAGGTCTAGCTCCATGCGTTAAATGACCACCTGCAGCTAAAGACATTCCAAGCAACNTATCTCCCGGTTTAAGGGTTGCCAAAAAAACCGCTTGATTAGCTTGACTTCCGCTATGGGCCTGGACATTAACAAATTCACATCCAAATAATTCCTTAGCTCTTTTTATAGCAATAGTTTCAGCCAAATCGACCCACTCACACCCGCCATAATACCTTCGCCCTGGATAACCTTCTGCATATTTATTTGTCATAATTGACCCCTGAGCGTCTAAAACTGCTCGGGAGACTATATTTTCGGAGGCAATTAACTCAATCTGGTTCTGTAAACGGTCCAGTTCTCCTGTAATTGCACCAAATATTTCGTGGTCTGATTCTGATATTGATCGAGTAAAAAAATCTTTGCAGACCATCACCAGCTCCAATTTATTTGTACAATTAATAACATGATTAATATTTTCCAATATTTAATATAGAATTTTACTGGCTTAATTGGTCAACACGCCTTGCGTGACGNCCACCATCAAATTTTGTGTTTAAAAATATTTTTACTAGNCCCCAGGCTTCATTTACCTCTGTTCGCTGCCCCGATAAGGCTATAACATTTGCATCATTGTGTCGTCGTGNCATGGTCGCATCATCTTTATCTCGGCATAAAGCAGCTCTAATGCTCAAGCTACGATTTGCAGCTATACTAATACCAATACCTGAACCACAGATTATTATCCCACACTCTGCATCCCCNGCCTCAATNACATTAATCAATTTTGAAGCATANACTGGGTAATCAACAGAATCATTTGAATAAGCTCCTAAATCAAGCGCTTTAAAGCCATCATTATGAAGCAAGGAAAGTAGTGCACTTTTTAGCTTAAAACCTGCATGGTCTGAAGCAACAGCGATAAGTTTTTGACTCATTATAAACTGCCAAGTGTTAAAATTTTTAAAACGTCCCTATAAAATTATTTAAGCCTTTGATTATAATACAGCAAGCCTATGAGCTAAATGTTTTGATTAAAGCTAAAATTAGCTTAGATATTGTAATAATCGAACAAACCCATTGTGGAATAAGTAGTTAAAATTATTTTTTAAGCATTAAATTAACAAGCATTTAGTTTAAACTAAAAAACTGCTAATTTACATTAATTTTCCAACTTCTAAACTAAACTTGGAAAACCACTAGACTATATTAAATATAAGTTTAAACAAAATATCATGAGGCATAAAAAATGACCCCTAAAGTCGTCAAAAACTCCGTTTTGGATCTATCTAGTAAAAAAAANAACCCAACAAAGTTTAAATGGGACGATGCTTTTCTTCTAGATGACCANCTAACAGAAGATGAGCGTATGATTCGTGATACAGCAAGAGAATACGCTCAAGAAAAGCTGATGACTCGTGTTTTGGAGGCTAATCGTAACGAGGTTTTCCATCAAGAAATTATGACTGAAATGGGCACCCTAGGGCTTTTAGGTTCAACAATTGATGGCTATGGTTGTGCAGGNGTAAATTATGTGAGTTACGGCNTAGTAGCTAGNGAAATTGAGAGAGTTGACTCTAGTTATCGCTCTGCAATGAGTGTTCAGTCTAGCCTAGTCATGCATCCTATTTATGCATATGGAACANAACAACAAAAAGACCGTTTTTTACCAAAACTCGCAACTGGGGAATTAATTGGGTGTTTTGGGCTTACCGANCCAGATCATGGCTCTGACCCAGGGTCAATGACCACAAGGGCNAAGTCNGTTGATGGAGGGTATCTANTNTCAGGAGCAAAAAACTGGATAACAAACTCACCAATTGCAGATTTATTTGTTGTTTGGGCTAAAAATGATGAGGGTGTAATAAAAGGTTTTATTCTAGAAAAGGGAATGAAGGGTTTAAATGCTCCAAAAATTGATGGTAAATTCTCTTTGCGTTCATCTGTTACAGGTATGATACAAATGGATGAAGTCTATGTTCCATCAGAAAATGAATTAACAGGTGTGAGTGGTTTAAAGGGACCATTCGGATGCTTAAATAGTGCACGATACGGTATTTCTTGGGGTGCACTAGGTTCTGCAGAATTTTGTTGGCATGCTGCTAGAAATTATACAATGGAGAGGAATCAATTTGGAAAACCTTTAGCATCAAATCAACTNATTCAAAAAAAATTAGCAGACATGCAAACAGAAATCTCTATAGGTCTGCAGTCATGCCTCCGTGTTGGTAGATTATTTGATGAAAATAATGTTTCACCAGAAATGATTTCTTTAGTTAAAAGAAATTCTTGTGGAAAAGCACTTGATATTGCAAGGAGCTCAAGAGATATGCACGGTGGTAATGGTATTTCGGACGAATATCATGTTATACGCCACGTCATGAATCTAGAAGCCGTAAACACATATGAAGGCACTCATGATGTCCACGCGCTAATTCTAGGTAGATCACAAACTGGTATCCANGCATTCTTTTAAATTTTTAGGATTGTCTAGATCGGCTTTATGGTAACCTCAATATTATGAACAGCATTACTTGAACCCATATCNGTTCTAATNCCTGANTGTAAAAAATTTACATTATTTCTTTTAATAGCTTCTGTTTCNTGCCTCGGCCACCTGCCCTTATAGCTCATTNCTACGCCTGGAGATACTATATCTGAAACCTCTGTTATTAGNTCNATTGTACCGACCTCATTACTAACAGATACTAACTCACCGTCACTTANATCTATTTTTTTCGNATCTATAGGNTTTATAAATATTGTTGGCGAGCCAAGTTTTTTCATTATTCTCTTATCATTTGCATAGCTTCCATTCATTAGCCAACGAGATGCAGGAGAAATAAGCCTAAATTTTCCAGACTTAGGTGAAAAATCTACAATAGGCTTTGGTAACCTGGGCATTCCTTGAGCCTCAGCAGCGAAGCTAGATATCTCTATTTTACCTGAATTTGTTGGAAATATTTTTTCAGGAAACTGTATCTGAACCTCATCAGTTGGCCATGTTGTTCCTACTGATTTAAGCTTATTAAAGCCACCCTTTAGCCCAACATCATTAAGTGTTTTTTCAATAATTTCTCTATCAGTTTCATATAACTCACTCTCATTGAAGTTCATATACTGAGCTAATCGTCTAAAGATTTCCTGATTGGGCAGTGAATCTCCGTGTGGATTCTTGACTCTTGCTTGAGCTGAAAATGATAAATTAAAATATCCTGAAACTAAATCATCAAATTCCAAAAAAGACGCTGCTGGGAGAACATAGTCTGCATAGTCCGTAGTGTCAGTTTCAAAGATATCTACTACAACAGTAAATAAATCGTCTCGAGCTAGAGCTTGACGTAAACGCTGTTGCTCTGGATTTGAAACAGCTGGATTAATATTCCAACAGATAAAAGCACTAGATTCTTTTGTATTCTCTAATTTTTTAGCTAAGTCCATATGGCTAATAGCTGGTTGTGGTTTGCCTAGACTTGAACCTGTTAGATAATTATTATCAACACCCTTACGCCCACTGCCATTCAAATAAAGCAGACCTGACCCAGGCTTACTGAAATTACCAGTAATAGCTGGTAATACAGCACAAGAGCGTATAATATTACCTCCATATTTCTGGCGTTGTAGACCTTGACCTAGCCATAATAACGCAGGTCCATCTGCATAAATTTTAGCTGCCTTAATAATATCATTTTTATTTAATCCGGTTTGCCTCTCACCCCAGGATGGAGTGCATTTTTGGACTTGTGGCTTTAATTCCTCCCAACCAATCGTATACTTTTCAATAAAACCTTTATCTAAAGCATCTTCTTCCATCAGCACATGCATCAACGAGAATGCTAATGCGGCATCAGACCCTGGACGGAGCTGTAAGTGTAAAGCTGCTTTTACAGCTGTCTGATGGCGAACTGGATCAATAACAACAATTTTTGCACCTGCTTCTTTTAACCAGTATTGATGAGCGTGTGGAGCTGTAGCTGATGGATTTGCCCCCCAAACAAAAATAGANTCAGAATCTTTTGCAGTTCGAGGATCAAAACCAATGAGTGACGTACCAATTAATTGTTCTAACGCTACATGACCTGCCATATTACAAACTGTATCTGGGTCAACCTCAGTTGCGCCAAGTCGATTAAAAAATCTCATCGGAAATTTATTAGCTATGAGGGAGCAGGTTCCTGTATAATGTGCATGCAGAATCTTAGAGGGATCATTGCTTGAAATCTTCTCGAGCTTTGCACTAATAGATTGTAAAGCTTCATCCCAAGAAACTTCTACAAATCTACCNTCGCCCTTAANACCTAATCTTCNTAGNGGNTTTGAAAGTCTAACTTTTGGATCTAAAAAAACACCATTGTACGCAAGCTCACACTTTCCNCATAGTGAACCACGTGTATAGGGATGATCTTTATCNCCTGTTACTCTTATTACTTTATCAGATTCAATTTCAACTTCTATTCCACAAGTATCATAGCAATCTCGAGGACAAGTAGTTTTAATAATCATGTAACCCCAACACTTTTATTAAAATGTTTCTATTTATGAATTTAAAAATTATTTANTTTACTNATCAAGGTNATTACTTTTTATCATTTCAAAAATACCTGAAAAATCTATATCAGCATTTCCTGATTCACAAAAANTTCTATAAAGTCTCTCAGCNTGAGCACCAANCTCTGTTTTCAAGCCCACACTGTTGGCGGCGACCTGAGAAAGAGCCAAATCCTTGAGCATCATAGACGATGTAAAACCAGGGGCATATTGATTATTAGCAGGAGACGTAGGCACTGGACCCGGAACTGGGCAATAGCTATTCAATGCCCAACATTGACCTGTTGCATTAGAAGATATGTTNAAGAGTGTTTGTCTATCTAGACCAAGTTTATCCGCTAATGCGAAAGCTTCACAGACGGCAGCCATTGAAATTCCCAATAATAAATTATTACAAATTTTTGCTGCTTGACCACGTCCGGCATCTCCTGCATGGACNACATTTTTACCCATAGACTTCAGTATAGGATTAGCAAGTGTGAAAGCCAATTCACTTCCACCAACCATGAATGTCAATGTGCCCTGCTCAGCTCCTCTTACACCTCCTGAAACAGGTGCATCTACCATCTCCATTCCATTTACTAAAGCTTCTGCACTAACTGATACAGCGCTATCTATATCAACTGTTGAGCAATCTATAAATAAAGTACCTTCTTTAGCTTTAGANATAATGCCATTTTCATTAAGATACACCTCGCGAATATCCTCTCCCGCGGGTAACATTGTAATTATAATTTCTCTATTATTAANAGCATCTTCAATATTTTTTGCNGATGCTGCGCCTCTTTTTACCGCACTTCTGATTGCTTCCGAAGACAAATCATAAGCGATTACTGAGTGCCCAGATGAAATTAAATTTCCCATCATCGGCAAGCCCATTTTACCTATACCAATAAATCCGATATTACTCATTAAGGAAAACTCCTTAGCATNANTTTAGCAAAANTTNATATCACCAGAATCTGGCTCCTGAAAATATTCATCAACAACTTTATCANAAACACTCTCTATNGTCCNTGGNTCCCANACTGGAGNGAANTCCTTATCTATNATAAAGGCTCTTATTCCTTCAAAAAGGTCATCTGAAAAATTAAATCTNATAGCCATTCGATATTCCATTTTCATTGCANTATCAAAATCTAANGACGATAGTTCAGTAAGCTGTCTAAANGTTACTTTGAGGCTTGTAGGAGATTTCTGAGATAATTCTTTTAACGTAGAAATAGACCAGTTATTTTTTTTAGCCTTTAGATTTTCAAATATCTCTTCTATGGATTGGCTATCAAAGGTTTTATTGATATTTTTTAATCGTTTTATAATGGGTGCTAAGGCGGTTTTTTTGCAATGCTTTTCTAATAAATTATCTAATTTTGATTGAGGATCTCTAGAATAGTCCTCCTTCATTATGTCTTTAATTAACTCACTATATTTAGAACTAGGCAGGTAATGAGTTGCGATGCCAAGATGTAAGCAATCTGCAACCTCTAAACGTTGAGAAGTTAAACCTAAATAAAGGCCTGTTAAACCTGTCAGCCGCGGTAGAAAATGTGTTGCTCCAACATCAGGGAAGAGGCCAATGCCTGTTTCAGGCATTGCAAAAAGTGCTCTATCAGTCATCACCCGATGTGACCCATGGATGGAGATACCAACGCCTCCGCCCATAACTACCCCATCTATTAGAGATAAATAAGGTTTTGGATAATTGTAAATAAGTTTATTTAGACGATATTCTTGAGAAAAAAAAGATTGAGCGAATTTTCTTTGTGGATCCTTCCGACCCTCAAAAATCATTCTAATATCTCCACCAGAGCAAAAAGGTCTCTTTAAATTTGGCTGAGAAGCACCTTCTATTACTACTATACTAATATTATCATCTTTTAACCAAAGTTTGAGAATCTTAAACATAGCTGAGGTCATATTCTCAGTAATAGAATTAAGTGCGTTAGGACGGTTAAGGATGATGTGACCTACTGAACCAGTCTTTGAAAACAAAATTTCTTTCTCACTGGAATAAGATTCTAAATTCTGATTAGGACTTTTCAATAGTTCATTCCTCTAAAATTTTTCGTGCAATAATTACACGCATAATTTCATTAGTGCCCTCTAAAATTTGATGCACACGAAGATCCCGAAGATGTCGCTCTATTGGATGATCAGCTAAATAGCCGTATCCCCCTAATAGTTGAAGGGCATTATTAACTATTGAAAAACCTGAATCAGTAGCCAAACGTTTCGCCATGGCAGAAGCAACAGTTGCGTCAGCTGAATTCTTATCAATTTTATTAGCAGCCTGCCAGACCATTAATTGAGCTGCTGATAAATCCGTTGCCATATCAGCTAATTTAAACCGAAGGGCCTGAAAATCAGATAATTTACGTCCAAATTGCTCACGATTAATAATATGATCTCGAGCAATAGAAAGAGATGAAGAAGCTGCGCCCAATGAACATGCCGCTATATTGACACGACCACCATCTAGACCATCCATTGCTATCTTAAAACCACTCCCCTCACTGCCAACAAGATTACTTTCTGAAATCTTACAATCATCGAACATTACCATTGCAGTTGGTTGACTGTGCCAACCTAATTTTTTTTCGGGGGCTCCGAATGAAAGCCCAGGTGTGCCCTTTTCTACTACAAAACATGAAATGCCATGTGAACCAGAATCACCTGTACGAGCCATCACGAGATAAACATCGCTAGTTCCACCACCTGATATAAATGCCTTAGTTCCATTCAATACATAGCCTGAACCTTCCCTAGACGCTGTTGTTCTTAAGGAACTAGCATCCGACCCTGAACCTGGCTCTGTCAAACAGTAACTGGCAAATAGATTCATGCTACTAAGCCCAGGCAACCAGTTATTTCGTTGATCATCAGATCCATATTTATCTATGATCCAGGCAACCATATTTTGAATAGACAAGTAGGCAGCTGTTGATGCACAAGCCCCTGAAAGTGCTTCAAAAACTAATGCAGATTCAATGCGCCCAAGGCCACTACCCCCATAATCTTCTCTAACGTAAATGCCGGCAAAACCCAAACTTGCTGCTTGTTTGAGAGCATCTATAGGAAAAATATAGTTTTGGTCCCAAGATGATGCATTTGGAGCCCATTCAGTATCTGCAAATACCTTAGCAGATTCTCTAATTGCTTTTTGCTCCTGACTTAACTCAAAATCCATAAACTTACCCCAAATATAGTTTTCTATTAGCAAATACCATCATGATATCACACGATCAAACTTGCCAAATATTATATCTACTTACAAACAGGGTTTTTTAAGCTTAAATTGCCTCTTAAAACGGAAAACTAATAATTTGTAAGTTTTTACTTTGCCTGTAGCTTATTATTCATAAAACCCTACAAGTTAAGAAGTCTTTAAACAAAATAATGCTAAAAATGTATAATATTGATACATATGAAAACTTTTGTGAACACCTTTCACAAATTCATTTTGTGAGTTAAAGTGTTTTACAATTTAGTAATGGCAAAATAGTTTATTGTGACCTAGCTACCAATGGAGAATAAAATGACAGTCGACAGCGCTCATAAAGAAACCATAGTTTTGCATGCTGGGCATCGCAAAGACGAAGCAACAAATTCTGTAGCAGTTCCAATTTATCAAACTACTTCATATCAATTTGATAGTACTGAGCACGCAGCAAATCTTTTTTCGCTTAAAGAACTTGGTAATATATACACCCGCATCATGAATCCCACCTGCGATGTTCTAGAGCAGCGATTAACTGCTTTAGAGGGCGGGGCAGCGGCACTAGCCGTATCTTCAGGTCAAGCTGCATCGATGATGGCAATACAAAACATAGCGCACGCTGGGGATAATATTGTTAGCTCAACTGACCTTTACGGCGGTACATGGAACTTGTTTGCCAATACACTTAAATCAATGGGTATTGAGGTCAGGTTTGCCGACCCAAGTGAGCCGGAAAACTTCGATAAGCTTAGTGATGAGCGTACTCGTGCTTACTATGCTGAAACACTACCAAATCCAAAATTAAATGTATTCCCTATAAAAGAGGTAGCAGATATTGGTCATAAAAATGGCATTCCATTAATTATGGACAACACTGCAGCACATGGGATTTGTAAACCCTTCGAGCACGGAGCAGCAATTATTGCATCCTCTTGCACAAAATATATTGGAGGACATGGCAATTCTATTGGAGGGATAATAATTGATAGTGGAAACTTTGACTGGGAGGCTAACAAAGAGCGATTCCCCATGCTGAATCAACCTGACCCAAGCTATCACGGAGCAGTTTGGACTGAAGCTGTGAAACCTCTTGGACCTATAGCATACATTATCAAAGCAAGGGTAACTCTTCTTCGAGACTGTGGTCAGGCTCTATCACCGATGAATGCTTTCCTATTACTCCAAGGTCTAGAAACACTNCCATTAAGAATGGAGCGTCATTGTGAAAATGCTATAAAAGTAGCAAATTATTTAAATAANCACGAAAAAGTANNAAATGTTATCCACCCAAGTCTAATGTCAGGNGAACCTAAGAGAAGAGCAGACTCCTATCTTGAAGGAGGTTATGGTCCATTAGTTGGTGCAGAAATTAAGGGTGGGACGACNTCAGGTAAAAAATTTATTGATTCCTTGAAAATGTTTTACCATCTCGCAAATATTGGGGACTCAAGAAGCTTAGCTATTCACCCTGCAAGCACAACACACTCGCAATTAAAAGNNGATGAACTAGAAGCATCAGGAGCTTCGGAGGGCTATGTAAGGCTGTCTGTTGGTTTGGAACATATTGATGATATCCTTGCAGATCTAGAGCAAGCTCTTAGTGAAGTTTAGGNATATCAACAAGCAATAATTTATTTGCAAGCTAAAAGCGAAACAATAAGATGGGANANAAANCAATTTTTCTGGGTTCATATCCAACAACTAGGCTACGCAGAAACAGGCAAAATATATGGGGGAGAAACTTGGTAGCAGAAACCACTCTGCTAGCATCTGACCTTATATGGACTACTTTTGTTAGGGAAGGTAATAATATAACCGAATCTGTTATTTCAATGCCTGGTGTTGACTGTATGTCAGTTGATATTTTAGTAGAGCGAGCAACAGAGGCCTACAGAAATGGTATTCCGGCTATAGCAGTGTTTCCAAAAACACCAACACAGCTCAAAACCCCTAATGCTATAGAGGCACTAAACCCCAATAATTTAGTTTGTACAGCAGTTCGCGCACTTAAAAAGTCTATCCCAAATTTGGGGGTTATATGTGATGTTGCTTTAGATCCATATAGTTCTCATGGACAAGATGGATTGGTTCAGGATGGTTATGTAGTTAACGATGAGACAATAGAAATTTTGTCAAAGCANGCGCTTGTACAGGCAGAGGCTGGTTGCGATATCATTGCTCCCTCCGATATGATGGATGGCAGAATTGGTGAAATNCGACAAGAATTAGATGCAAATGGCTATAAAAACGTTCAGCTCATGGCATATTCTGCAAAGTTTGCAAGTGCTTATTATGGTCCATTTAGAGAAGCTATAGGATCAGCTACAAACTTAGGTGAAGCAGACAAAAAAACATACCAGATGGACCCACGTAATTCNAATGAAGCTCTTCGAGAAGTAGCACTGGACCTAGAAGANGGAGCTGACATGGTAATGGTAAAACCTGGCATGCCATATCTAGATATCGTTTATAGAATTAAAAATACATTTGCAGTACCCACTTATGTCTATCAAGTATCTGGTGAATACGCGATGATCAAGGCAGCAGGTGAAAAAGGNTGGNTTAACTCAGATGAAGCTNTNATGGANAGCTTATTATCATTTAAGCGTGCTGGAGCTGATGGCATTTTAACNTACTGGGCAGTTGAAGCTGCAAAANNAATTACTAACAATTAAAGCTTGCCATTATTATTCAGAGGATAGCAAAATTCAGTGCGTTACAAGTTTAAATTNCACAATTTATAATTGTGCCTCNCACTATATTTTAGCTGTATACATTACTANATAAATTNTTTTTTGCATAAGAATAGAGGCATCATGGCATCAGTCTCTCCATATATCCTGATGTGGATTACTTTAAGTATTGGTGTATTAGCTATTTTAAGCTATGCAAATCGTCGTATATCCCTAGAGCTAACNTCTGTATCAATACTGGCCACATTACTNCTTCTCTTTGCAATTGCACCGTTACAAAATNNTGTTGGGGAAAATTTACTTAACGCAACTGATTTACTTGGTGGTTTTGCAAATCCAGCACTAATTGCTGTAGCAGGCTTGTTAGTAATTGGTCAGGGAATGGTTCGCACAGGTNCACTTGATGTAGTAAGCGATATCATTCTTAGAATTTCTAGGGGAAGNCCTGGACTTGCATTCNCCTTTACNTTGTGNCTTGCANTAGTTGTCAGTGGTGCACTTAATAATACTCCTGTAGTTGTAATGTTTATTCCATTACTTGCCGCACTTGCAGAAAGGCTTGGTCGGGGTGTAGGGCGAATAATGATGCCCCTATCATTTGCAGCCATCTTAGGGGGCATGACAACCTTAATTGGTTCAAGCACTAATCTTTTAGTTTCAGGAACAATAGTTGAACTTGGTCTACCTGAAATTGGTTTTTTTGATTTCACTATCCCGGGTCTTGTACTCGCCGGTATTGGGATTTTATATNTTCAATTTATTGCTCCAAAGCTTTTACCAGANCGTTCACCAGAACCTCAAGAATTACATTCTGCNNCAGGAAAACAATTTGTAGCACAGTTTACAATAGAAAATGGTTCTGAATTAGTTGGTCAAAAGGCTATTGGAGGATTTTTTCCAGCTTTTCAAGATATGACTGTGTTGAGACTTGAGCGAAGTGGTAAAGTGATTCTACCTCCATATGAAGATGTTATTCTTAAAGCATCTGATGTGATTGTTGTAGCCTCCACACGCACTGCGTTATCAAATATTGTCGCGCGAGCCCGATGGTTTCAAATTTCAATNTCAGGAGCTGAAGAATCTCAAGAAGAGCTTGANAAAAAACCTGGAAACCTNCTNGCCGAAGCTATGGTCTCTCCGGGTTCTAGAATGATTGGTCTGCCATTAGAGCAAATAGCATTCNCTGCAGCAGAAAATNTTACAGTTTTAGGAATTCAAAGACGATCTAGAATGACAAGAGGACAAATACATCAAGTGCGTGTAGAGGCAGGTGATGTGTTGCTTTTGCAAGGANGGCAAGGAGGTTTACAAAGATTACGTGCTAATAAAGATGTTTTATTGATGGAGTGGTCCGCACTNGAGCTTAGAGCATATCAGCATGCCAGAAGAGCATTCTTAATATTCATTGCAGTAGTAGGGGTTTCAGCAGCTGGCATTATACCAATATCTGTTGCAGCAGTGGCTGGTGCCACACTTATGGTTATATCAGGAGCTCTAAATATTCGCCAAGCAGCAAGAGCTATTGATAGACAAATAATTTTAGTAGGAGCAGCCGCACTTGCTCTTACTGCTGCACTAACAAAAACTGGCGGAGCAAACTATATAGCAGAAGGTATTCTTTCTGTTATGGACGGTGCTAGCCCGGCTTGGATTCTATCAATATTTTTTCTATTAGTTGCAATTTTCACAAACCTTTTAAGTAATCAAGCTTGTGCAGTGCTTTTCACTCCTATTGCTATTGGAGTTGCAATAAATCTGAACTTAGATCCAATGATATTTATTATCGCTGTAATACTTGCATCAAATTGCTCATTCGCTTCACCAATTAGCTACGTAACAAATATGTTAGTAATGACACCAGGTAGATATCAGTTCATTGACTTTGTTAGAGCGGGTGTTCCATTAATAATTTTACTTTGGGTAGGTTTTTCTCTATTTGCATCGTGGTACTATGGACTATGGTAAATTATTGGCTAAATATTAACAGAATATAATTCTTCAATAATACCCTCAAAAATTTACTACCTACTTTTTTTGTGACCAAGAAGATACAACCCTATATATTGAACTTGTAAGTGTTGAAAGGTCCTGCTCAGAAATAGTGAAGGCAGGAGTTAGGTAAACAATATTTCGAAAAGGTCGTATCCAGACTAGTTCCTGAAGAAACTTTTCCCTTAACCAGTCAATCCTAATTTCTCCTTCTAACTCTACTACCCCCACAGCACCTTTAACACGGACATCGACTACACCAGGAATAGTTAAACAACAATCTAGTTCCTCAGACATCTGTAAAGATATCTTATAGACCTGTTCTAACCGTGGTTCTATTTCGAATAGATCCAAAGAAGCATTTGCAGCAGCGCAAGATAAAGGATTTGCCATGTAAGTTGGACCATGCATTAGTGCAAATTCTGCATTTTCGCTTAAAAAAGCATCGTATATGTTCTTAGATGCAACAGTAGCAGCTAAAGGTATTGTACCACCTGTTAAAGCTTTAGAAAGTGTTACAATGTCTGGTGTTATCTCCGCAGATTCAAAAGCATAAAAATTACCAGTTCGACAAAAACCAGTGAATATTTCATCAAGAATTAGTAATATATCATATTTTGAACAAAGGTTTCTTAAACGAATTAACACCTCATCATCATACATAACCATACCACCAGCACCTTGGATTAATGGCTCGACAATCATAGCGGCACATTTACTTGCATTGTTAGATAAAAAAAACTCTATCTCCTCTATATCTTTATTTGTCTGTGGGAGTTTC
This sequence comes from Gammaproteobacteria bacterium, assembly GCA_002714015.1. GTDB lineage: Bacteria > Pseudomonadota > Alphaproteobacteria > UBA828 > UBA828. The sequence continues at coordinate 45,173 of PAWF01000032.1, forward strand.
ATAATATACTGATCCGGTATAGAGCCACGAAACAGCTTATGCATTCCTTCTTCTGGATCACAAACCGACATGGCGCCAAATGTGTCACCATGATAACCACCTAAAAAACCTATAATTTTATTTTTTTTAGGATAACCATTGTTGACCCAATATTGAATTGACATCTTAAGAGCAACTTCTACAGACACAGATCCTGACTCAGAAAAAAATACTCTATTTAATGAACTTGGCATCTTGCTAGTTAGCCTTTTGGCTAATTTAAGTGCAGGTTGGTGCACTAACCCTCCAAACATTACGTGTGGCATTTTCTTCAATTGTGATTCAATACAACTTCTTATATGTCTGTTGTTGTAGCCATGACACGCAGTCCACCATGAAGCAATTCCGTCTATAAGAATTCGTCCATCTTCCAAAAAAATACGAACTCCATCTGTATGAGATACTGGTGCAGGAGGTGGAGCAGTTTTCATTTGTGTATATGGTAACCAGATATGCTCCAAACCTTCATTAAACCAAGCTGGGCAATTCGTCTGATTTGAATTAAGGTATTTATTCAAAGTTCCATACCTTGAATACCTAGTTTTTTGAACAATATTGAGTCCTTATCAACCTCAGGATTTGAAGTTGTAAGTAATCTATCACCAACAAATATTGAATTAGCTCCCGCAAAATAGCATAGGGCTTGCAATTCATCCGTCATATCTTCCCGCCCCGCTGAAAGCCTGACCATCGAGCTAGGCATTAAAATCCTTGCTACAGCAATAGTTTTAACAAATTCAATTGGATCAAGCTCATCATTTCCTTTTAATGGGGTCCCCTCTACCTGAACAAGCATGTTAATAGGAACACTTTCTGGGTGTTCAGGCAAATTAGCCAATACTAAAAGCATTCCCGCGCGATCCCTGGTATCTTCTCCCATGCCAACAATGCCTCCACTACATACGTTTATTCCAGCATCACGAACATTCGCTAACGTATCCAAACGATTTTCAAAAGTTCGTGTTGAAATAATTTCACCATAGTATTCAGGTGAAGTGTCAATATTGTGATTGTAATAGTCTAGACCTGCAGAAGCTA
>PAWF01000033.1:0-13541 GCA_002714015.1 Gammaproteobacteria bacterium
ACCTAACTTCAACTCTTTTNCNCTTAGGGTTTGAAGCNTGCGGTATACGACAAGATGCTGATCTATTCCTAGCAGAATANGCTAGTAGAACTGGTGCTTCAAATCCTGGAACTAATCTTTTATAGCTATTTGTAGTTGGATTCGTAAATGCATTAAGTGCTTTTGCGTGTTTTATAATTCCTCCTATATAATGAATAGCCATCTCTGACAGATCAGCATATCCTGTACCAGCAAATAAAGGCTTTTTTTCTTTCCAGATGGATTGGTGAACATGCATNCCAGATCCATTATCACCTAATATTGGCTTAGGCATAAAAGTAGCTGTTTTTCCGTATGAATGGGCTGTCATTTGAATTACATATTTATATATTTGTGTATGATCTGCAGTTTTCAATAAGGTATCAAATGTAAAGCCAAGCTCATTTTGACTTGGTGCAACCTCATGATGATGTTTTTCAACACGCATTCCCATAGCTATCATATGACTAACCATTTCTGCGCGCATGTCTGACATAGAATCAACTGGCTGAACTGGAAAATAACCACCTTTTATTCCTGGNCGGTGCCCGGTATTTCCACCTTCGTACAAGCGATCTGTATTATATGAGCCTTCTTCTTGGTCAATATTATACCCTGTATTATTCATTGAGACCTTGTAGCGCACATCATCAAANACAAAAAACTCTGCTTCAGGACCGAAGTAAGCNGTNTCTCCAATACCTGAATATTGCAGGTAAGCNTCTGCTCGCTGAGCAACACCTCGAGGGCAACGAGAATAGGACTGACCAGTTGAAGGTTCTATAACATTACAAGTTATTAAAATTGTTGGTTGTGCTGAAAAAGGATCAAGTGTAGCCGTTTTACAATCTGGCATTAAAATCATATCTGATTCATGTATTTCTTTCCATCCAGATATAGATGATCCATCAAACAATAGACCATCTGTAAGCATGTCCTCATCTACGGTATCAATATATTGAGCTGTGTGNTGCCACTTTCCNCGNGGGTCTGTAAAACGAAAGTCTACGAATTGCGCATTACTATCCTTTNCGATTTGACTGAATTTTTGAAAATTATTCATAGCCCTTTGCCCTTTATATCAAAACCATTTATTACAAATCTATTATCTTTAATTGATTGAGCAAGATATAAACTCAAATTATTGGTAAATNTATGCCNANTTTATTTTTTTANATTGCTTCTTTCCCTCTTTCACCAGTTCGAATTCTTATTGCTTCTTCAACAGAAGATATAAAAATNTTACCATCACCAATTCGACCAGTTTGTGCTGTAGTTAGAATTGCGGTTATGGCTTGTTCAACGAGATCATCATCAAGAATAATTTCAATTTTTACCTTAGGAAGAAAATCTACTACATACTCTGCGCCCTTATATAGCTCAGTATGACCCTTTTGCCTGCCAAATCCCTTTGCTTCGATTACAGTTATACCCTGCAAACCTATTTCATGAAGGGCCTCTTTTACTTCATCGAGTTTAAATGGTTTTATAACTGCTTCAATTTTCTTCATATACTGTTCACCAAATTAATTTTAAATAAATTTTTGTTTCTTATAGTCGTTATTGTTAAAACATCATGAAATATTCATACAAAATATTATAACAGATAATAAAAAAGAAATTTATATTTAAATATTCCTTGTAAANAATACTAGACATGAAATNACTNAATTATTTGGTTANTAATTAAAGCGTANAAATTAAATTATAATTTAATTTGAGTAGGCTAGATTTTATATAAAACGTATATTATGAACTAGTTCATAAAAATATTTATACATGAAGGTTTTTCCGTGNAAGTNGCAAANCGAATAAGACATTTNGGTACAGAATCAGCTTTTGAAGTTCTTTCAAGNGCTAATGAATTAAAAAGCCAAGGAANGTCAATTATCAACCTAGGTATTGGTCAACCAGATTTTCGNACTCCAGAAAATATTGTGGAAGCAGCAATAAAGGCTTTAACTGATGGTCATCATGGTTATACACCTGCAAATGGAATTTTAGAACTTAGGGAAGCAGTAAGCAAAGATATATCTNTTCGTAGGGGAGCAGATGTTAATCCTGANGATATAATTATATTACCGGGTGGAAAGGTAACAATATTTTTTAGCGCATTAATTCTTGGCGAACCTGGCATAGAAATATTATATCCTGACCCTGGTTTTCCAATATATAGGTCAGCAATAGAGTTTTCAGGAGCTAGAGGAATACCTATTAAAGTTGATCAGAGTAATAATTTCTCGTTTAAAGCAGAACAAATATTAGAAAAAATTACACCTTCTACTCGGCTTATCATTCTTAATAGTCCAGGAAACCCAACAGGTGGAGTTGTAAAGCAAAAAGAAGTTGATGCTCTAGTCAGAGGCTTAGAGGGTTTTCCAGAGGTTTTTATACTAAGTGATGAAATTTATTCTCGGTTAATTTATGGATCGACCAAACATATTAGCTTACTTTCTTACCCCAGTATCCGTAATAGATTNATTNTNCTTGATGGNTGGTCAAAAACTTATGCAATGACTGGTTGGCGAATTGGATACAGTGTTTGGCCTAAAGNCCTTATTGAGATTGTAANTCGGTTAGCAATTAATAATCATTCTTGTGTCAATGCACCAACCCAATTTGCAGCNATAGAAGCCCTAAATGGACCTCAAANNTCAGTTCAGAAGATGATTAGTGCTTTTGAAGAGAGAAGAAAAATTATTGTTAAAGAGCTTGCTAAAATTAATGGTTTTAACTGTTCAAATCCTGCTGGTGCCTTTTATGTTATGCCAANCATTGCTGATACAGGTTTAAGCTCTAAACAATTACAAGATGGTTTACTTGAAAAAGCTGGAGTTGCAACAATTGCAGGAACCAGTTTCGGTGAATATGGCGAGGGTTTTCTTAGATTTTCATATGCTGCTAGCAAAGAACAAATTCTTGAGTCTATGAAAAGAATTAATGAATTCCTGAATAATTNTAATTTAGATCAGACAAAATAACGGCATTTTCTTGACGGCTGCTTATCCTTGCATTAATCAATATTGAGTGGANANTAAATTTGTTTAGGGCGGGCGTAGCTCAGTTGGTTAGAGCACCTGGTTGTGGTCCAGGGGGTCGTGGGTTCAAATCCCATCGCTCGCCCCAAATTTTAAGNCCTTTGAAATAATTNAAAGTTAAGCATATTTNNAANTTTTTTCATTATTNTATAAAAATTTAANCATCTNATGATAAACAGTAAAAGTTTAAATAATATTAATCATTTTGATTTTATAAACTCCTTCNCTAATGAAAAGTTGAGTTTAACAAAGACTTTAGAGGGTTTCTTCATAGTAAACACTTCTGATAATGAAAAAGTTGGGCCTTTTACAGAAATAGAAATAACAGAAATTGTAAATAACCTTACGTTTCAGGTTAAAGNNTGGCCTAATATTATAAGTGAAGGTCTTCTTGTAGATAACTCTAATATAACACTANTTNCTGAAAATGAAGCTGGGGTTATTGAAACCATAGAAGGAACTGTCACGGCTACACACATAGACGGAGCTAGTCGGACATTAATTTCTGGAGATACAATCTACCAAGGGGAAATAATTAATACAGAAGAAGATGCTTCAATAAACATAAGTTTTTTTGATGGCTCAGATTTATCTTTAGGNGAAGAGTCCGAGATTATCATTGATGAATTTATTTATGATCCCGATGCAAGCACTGGATCACTTGGTCTAGATATTATAGAGGGTGTTTTTGTGTTTGTTAGCGGAGAAATAGCAGAAAATGACCCTGAAGGAATTATCCTNAATACTCCAACAGCATCTTTAGGAATTAGGGGAACAACAGTAGCAGGTAGAATTTCTTCAGAAAACTCTGGAACAACAATCTCATTATTAGAGGATGCAGATGGCGCAGTAGGGCAAGTGGTAGTAACTAATGACGCTGGAAGTGTAATACTTGAGCAGCCAAATGCTACCACACATGTTCTCTCCTCAATCGCCACTCCACGTGAACCAATTGTACTTCCAAATAAAGCAATCGGTATTTTATACCAATCATCCCTAAGGTCATCAAACCCTGATAATAGAGCTGAGGAATCCTCAGAAAACAACAGAGATCAAGATAACTCTGATGATCCAGCGCAGATTGCATCAGATGAAATTAGTTCGAATGATGAAGTCTCTACTGAAGGGCAAGATCAAGGCCCAAGTTCAGGAGAAAAACTTGGGCCTGGTGAAGAAATACCTCCTGATTTAGAAGTTGCAATTGAACAAATAAGTGAAGGAGCCGAATTTGTTGGTTCAGCAACATTTGATGATGAACTGAATATTGATGACGCAGCTATACAAGTTTTTTCAGTCGAAGGTGGTGATAGGTTTAATAATGAAGATAGAGGACCATTATCAGAAGATGAAATTGAGCAATTTAAAGAAGATGCTGAGTGGGAGGCAAGGGACAAGTTATATGATGCAATCGACGGTGAAGCCGGATTGATTGTNGCAGCTTTAGCAGANAAATCCGCTGCCCCAGAANCAATATTTCAACTNGTAGAATCATCGGCTGANCGTCTATCTGTAGAAACTGGCTTTTCAGTTGAAAATCTAGAGTTAGGTTCTTTTGAAAAATCTTTTTATGGACCTGATAATGGATTTGGCCCTGAAGAGTGGAATGAAGAAGAAGGACCTAATCCTGATAAATCTGACAATTCAGAGAGAGATAGAGATGAAATTTCTGATGATGAAGAATTTAATCAAGGAGATAGGGGACCGGATCAAGAACCATCTGTTGCAGAAGTTGCATCCCATATTAAAAGTGCACTTATAGCTGAGAGCCTAACAGGCATTGATAAATTAAATTTTGGGGGGCCTCTTTCTGTAGATATAGAGAGGGAACTTGAGTTTTTATTTCGACTCATCTCAGGTGATGAAGATTTTGACGATGGAATTACAGCAGCTGAAGATGAGGCACGTGCAAGAGAAGATGACAATTTTGTACTTAGTGGAGATGAGTTTGATGTAGACCTCATTATATCAGGCACAAATGGAGTAGATATTATTAATGGCACTGATGCAGGAGATGGAATTGATGCAGGTGCAGGGGATGATACTATTTCCTCAGGATTAGGTGATGATGCAGTTCTAGGAGGGCTCGGGGACGATACGATAACGTTAGGTGATGGTGATGACAGAGCAGCAGGAGATGGAGATTTTTCTTTCCCAGCTGGAAGCGCTACATCTTCGTTAAGTGCGGCAATAATTAGCATTACAGAAAGTGCAGGCGATGGTGCTGACAGCATAGACGGTGGGGCTGGAAATGATGATATTCTTGGACTTGGTGGAAATGACTTCTTAGTAGGTGGAGATGGAGATGACGTCATAAGTGGAGGGTCTGGCGATGATCAAATTAACTTAGGNAATGGNAATAATGAGGGTGATGGTGGTGACGGTGATGACACTATAACTGGAGGGACTGGGGATGATGAAATTATTGGTAGAGGTGGAGATGATACTCTAACNGGAAATGGNGGNAACGACAATATTTTTGCTGGTACTGGAAATGACATACTAGATGGTGGAGATGGAGATGATGAGCTCGACGGATCGGATGGTAATGATACTATAACAGGTGGCGCTGGAGATGATACACTCTTTGCTGGTATTGGCACAAACTCACTTAACGGTGGAGATGGGGACGATATAATTTTTACAGAAAACGACACCTCTTCAAGAAATACAATCGAAGGTGGAAGTGGTAATGACACTATCAACCCTAGTGGAGGAGTAGATATAATAGACGCAGGAATCGGCGATGACTTTGTAGATGGGTCAAATGGTAATGANACAATAACAGGNGGTAATGGATTAGATCAATTATCAGGTGGAAACGGGGAAGATACTATTATTGGCGGAAGCGGGGAAGATACTATAAGTGGCGGTAACGGAGCAGATAATATAAGTGGNGGTGATGATGCAGACTTGATAACAGCAGGTGATGGAGCTGATATTATTGATGGAGGTGCAGCAAACGACATTATTCAAGGTGAAGAAGGGGCAGATACAATAACTTTAGGAACCGGAGATGATACACTATTCTATAAATTTAATGACAAAGCACTAAATGTAAATTCAAACGTTACAACAGCTGCTAACTCCAGTGATAAAATCCTAGATTTTGGAACCGGAGATAATAACTTTACTTTTTCAAATGCAGACTTCTTAGGAGGGGAACTATCTACTGGTACTCTATCAAGCTCTTCGTTTTTTTCTATATCACAACAATATGATGGAACTAATTCTGGAGCATCATCATCTCAGGGTGTATTTATCTTCGACTCAGTAAAAAATNTATATTTTGACGAAGACACAGCAAATAATGCAGGCTACACATTAATTGCAACTGTAGAAAACTCAGCTACCATAACGANTAATGATATAATTATAATAGCCTAAAAANCAGTCCATATAAGAAAAGNTNTAGAAATAACTNACTCATTAAAGAGCTAGTTATTTCATGACTAATATTTTTTAAGATATNTTAAAAANCTAAAACAAATCANTATTCAACATTTTTGACTGACCAGTCTAAAAACTGGACGAAAATCAAGTACGTCATTCATAGCTGAATAAAAAAAAGAAACCATATAATTTTTCAATAATCAAAGAGCTATATTTGCAGGATTATATATGCTTATCTTTACAAATTTTGTAACATATTGGGTGCCCCACTAACAGCAAAGGGGTCACCGTCATCAGAAAAATCTTCAACAAACATTTTCTCGATTGTCCAATTTCTAACAACCATAGAATATCGCCATGAACGCAAACCAAAACCCAAATGATTTTTTCCTAAAAGCATTCCCATCTCTTTGGTAAAGTCAGTATTTCCATCTGGCAACATTAAAATCTCATCTCCAACATTGAGATCTTTACGCCAGGCCTCCATTACAAACCAGTCATTTACGGAGAGACAACATATAGTATCAATTCCAGTATCCTTAATTTCCTTTGCATGGCTTGAGTAACCTGGTAAATGGCTAGTAGAGCATGTGGGTGTAAATGCTCCTGGCAAAGCAAAAAGAACAACATTTTTATTATCAAAAATGTCAAAACTTGTCAGGTTATGCCAATTGTCATTCTTGCGTATAGGAAATTTCACATCTGGAACTTTATTTCCAATATTTACNTGTTCTAATGGTGTCATAATAAATTCCTATTTTTATTTATATAATNNGTAAATATTAATGAAATACTCTATTACCCCCGATANCATCGGTTTTAATTGGTAACANTGTATTATTTTCTAAATCCCANTCACGAAATGGAATTTTNAGNTTGGNNTTAAGAAGGGAAATTGATAGAGATCTGAGAGGTTTAGATATTAACCGCAATCCAGCTGGTGTCATATATTCATGTAGTTTATTTTCTACTGANGANATTGTGTCTGATGATTGCAAATCAGATATTGCTNATAATAGAAGTTTTTCTATNGNCCANAGTTGTTGNAAGTTCNTACAANCTCCATTTGGACANCCANTTTGCCTTGGCAAAATAGATGAATNGTAAANAATTGTCATAACTGTATCTAAATCANAATAGGCATTTGAANCNCCCACCTTTTTTAAAGCATCCTGTAANAGNTANTCNAGATTTGTGTTACCTTCTCCGGTTTGTACCCATACACGAGATGCCCACACCAAAAATTGTTCTGCGAATACTAAATCATTTACAGTAGGAGATACTTTCACTTGGTAATCCTTAATCAAAAAACAAATATTAATTATTATATTGCATGAGAATGCGAATGATAATCATTCTCATAATTAATACAAGTAAATTGTAATATTCGTTAAAATATTTTAGTAGAATTATTTAAATTTGATTTTTTTTGAATTAAGTATGTTGATTACGCGAAAGTGTTTTTTCATTTATAGGTAAATGGATTATTGCTGCAATTATTCCAAGTCCAATAGAAATATACCAAGTAAGGTCATAAGATGATGTAAGTGTATATAAACTACCTCCTACCCAGGCTCCAAAGAAACTACCTATTTGGTGACTGAAAAATACTATTCCAAATAAAGTTCCTAAATATCTAGGTCCAAAGACCTGAGCCACTATTCCGCTAGTAAGTGGAACTGTACCAAGCCATAGAAGACCAATTAACCCTGAGAACAATAGTACAGAAGTTTCTGTTTTTGGTGATAAAACAAAAAANGCAATTACTAAAGACCGACAGAAATATAAACCACTTAACAAAAGCTTTTTACTAAATCTGCCACCAAGCCAGCCAAAAGTTAGAGTACCTAATATATTTGCTAACCCAATAAGGGCGATAGCCTTGGAACCTAAAGTTGGGTCTAATTTAAGATCAAATAAATAGGAGGGAAGGTGGGTCCCTACAAAAGTGACATGAAAACCACAGACAAAAAAACCTATAGTTAATAGCCAATAACCTTTNTGATTTGCCGCTTCATTTAAAGCTAACTTTAAACTCTGGGCTGATTCAGAAACTTTTAAAGAATCAACATTTTTAAGTCCGAACGCTAAAATTATTGCAGTACCAGTAATTACGGCAATAATAAATAATGCTGTAGACCATCCTTCTACAATGATTAACCAACCACTAAGTATAGCTATTGAAAATTGGCCAAAAGAACCTCCGGCTGTTGCAATACCTAACGCAAGGCTTCTTTGTTTATTTGGTACTGTCCTAACTACTGGCGCTAAAACTATTGCAAAGCCCATAGCGCTTGTGCCTAAACCTACAAGACATCCTGCCCCTAAATAAAGATCAATAGGGTTAGTAGCAAAACCCATCATAACTAACCCACTAACATAAAGTACTGCTCCAATTACAATAATTTTTCTAGTACCATAAAGATCTGCTAACATACCAAAGAATGGTTGTCCTATGCCCCATGCCAGCATCTGAATAGCTATAGCAAAAGAGAAAATCTCACGACTTATCTGTAAAGAATCTGTGACGGGGGGCATAAATAGCCCAAAACTACCTCTTACACCGATACTCAGGGTTAAAATAATTGTTGCAGATGCTACAACTAGTAAAATGTTTAAATTTTTAATTTTAGGGAAATTCGCCATCACAGGTATCTTGTTATTAGGTTAAGTTTTATAGGTTTTGTTCACATAATCAAACAAAACTAGGTCACGCTACCTATAATAAAAGTTAACATTATTTGTTACCCGCCAGCTAAGTAATAGAAAAATAAAATATTACACAAACCTATATATAGTTGTTTGCCCCTTAAACCTGCACTATACATNGATTATTATAATAGATTCAAAATANTTGAGTAATAATAATCATGTCTAAGACCTTAGACCTTTTTAAAAAAAATGAAGATGCAATAGAAAATAAATCTATAAAGCATTCAAATAAAGAATATCGTCTTAAAAGTAAGCAAAAAATTAAAAAGGCATATACTGCAAAAGATATTGAAGTATTAGAAGGCTTAGAACCTGTCAGAAAACGTCCAGGTATGTATATCGGCGGAACTGATAACCATGCTCTTCATCATTTATTTTCTGAAGTCCTTGATAATTCGATGGACGAGGCAATAGCAGGTTATGCCTCAGTTATTGAAATTTACTTGCACCCCGATGAATCTATTACTGTAAAAGATAATGGTAGAGGAATACCAATTGACCCACACCCTAAGTTTAAAAATAAATCAGCCTTAGAAGTTATTTTTACTACCTTACACTCGGGAGGAAAGTTTGGNGGCGAAACTTACGCTACTGCAGGCGGCTTACATGGAGTGGGGATTTCTGTAGTAAATGCATTATCTGAAAAATGTTNTGTTGAAGTAGCTCGTGAACAAAAAGTATGGAAAATTTTATTTTCACGTGGGGAGGTAATAGAAAAGCTTTATTCTGAAAAAGGAAAAAAAGGAAACCATGGAACTAGTGTTACCTTCAAACCAGATTCTCAAATNTTTGGTAATGAATTCAAATTTAATCCAAGTATTATATGGAAACTTGTNAAGGCTAAAGCNTATCTCTTNAGAGGTATTACTATAAAATGGGAATGCGCAGAAGAACTATTAAAAAANTCAGGTGATNAAAANACNCCAATAAAAGAAAAAATATTTTTTCCAGATGGCTTAATTAATCATCTTGAAGATCATTTCAAAAAANCAATAGATTCATCTGTAAGACTATTCGCTGGCAAAACTTTATTTATTGATAATATAGGCAGAATTGAATGGGCGATTATCTGGGACCATGATAGTAATGCAGAAATATTATCTTACTGCAATACAATCGCTACTCCCTTAGGAGGTACTCACGAGTCAGGTATGAGAGCAGCTTTGTTAAAAGGCTTTAAATCATATGGAGAATTAGTAGGGAATAAGAAGGCGACACAAATCACCGCTGAAGATTTACTGGGTATTACATGCGCTATAGTATCTTTATTTATTGAAAATCCAGAATTTCAAGGACAAACAAAAGAAAAGTTAACATCTACTAATGCATCTAAACTTGTAGAATTAGGGATTAGAGATCACTTTGATCATTGGTTATCAGAGGCTCCAACACAATCAAATATCTTGCTTGAACAGCTTATTGAAAGAGCAGAAGAACGGATCAATAAAAGAAAAGAAAGGGAAGTTTCACGAAAACGCGCTGCGAGAAAACTTCGTCTACCTGGTAAGCTCGCAGACTGTTCTAAGGAAAATTCAAATAATACAGAATTATTTATAGTTGAAGGTGATTCTGCTGGGGGATCTGCTAAACAAGCTAGAGCCAGAGATACACAGGCTGTTTTACCACTAAGAGGTAAAATACTTAATGTTGCTAGTGCTAGCAGCGAAAAACTTAGATCTAATCAAGAATTAGCAGATTTAACTCAAGCATTAGGTTGTGGCACAGGAAACAATTATAAAGCAGAGGACCTAAGATACGAGCGTGTCATAATTATGACTGATGCTGATGTTGATGGTGCCCACATAGCATCTTTACTTATGACATTCTTTTATTTAGAAATGCCCACACTTATAACAGAGGGTCACCTTTTTATAGCTCAACCGCCACTATATCGTTTAACTCAGGGTAATAAGATAGTTTATGCTATGAATGACTCACATCGTGATCAATTGATTAATGATTATTTTAATAAGTCATCAAATATTGAAATTAGCCGCTTTAAAGGTCTTGGAGAGATGCCATCTAGTCAGTTGAAACAAACTACCATGGATCCAAAAGCACGAAGTTTAATTAAAGTAGAAGTATTGCCATCATCACTAAAAGATACGGATAAAAGGGTTGAAGATTTAATGGGTAAAAAACCTGAATTAAGGTTAAAATTTATACAAAGTAATGCTTCGTTTTTAAAGGACGATGTCCTCGATATTTAAGTTGAAATTTTTCTTTATTATAATATTTATTTACCTATACACATTATAAAACTTATGTTTATTTATAATATTTAAAAAATTGATTTAAATAAAATTTAAAAAGATAGCCTAGCTGATTAAACATGTTATAAGGCTCACGCAGAAAGGCTCCTCCCTAATCATTTATAACCTTTGTGCAAATATGTCTGCTTAAACAAATTTAGGATACTCCAAACAACGTGACACTTGAAACGACTTCTTCATTCGTAGACCTTGGCCTTAGCAATCAACTTCTAAAGGCCATAGAAGAAGCTGGTTATTCTAAGCCTACACCTATTCAAGAAAAGTCTATTCCATTAGTGCTGATGGGACGAGATATTCTTGGAGGAGCACAGACAGGGACTGGCAAAACAGCATCTTATGCNCTACCAGTTATAGATATTTTNGCTTCAGGTATATCAAAAGCTAGAATGCCTCGAGCTTTAATATTAGCNCCNACNAGAGAACTTGCACAACAGATTGAAAATAATTTTAATATTTACGGGAAACAACATAATTTAAAACATGTGATACTCATAGGTGGTGAAGCAATTGGTGACCAAGAAAGGGCACTTGCTAGCAACCCAGATGTTATTATAGGTACACCGGGACGCCTGATAGATTTATTTGAACGAGGAAGACTAATTTTAGGTGGTATTAAANTTCTTGTAATAGATGAAGCAGACAGAATGTTAGATATGGGTTTNATACCCGATGTTGAAAAAATTGTTGGGCTTCTTCCAAAAATTCGTCAAACACTACTTTTTTCTGCAACACTGGGCAATGAAATCCAATCTCTTGCAGATAAGTTTTTGATTAACCCAAAAGAAATTCAAGTTGCTCCATCTGCATCAGTAGCAACAACTGTAGACCATAATATGCTGGCCGTTTCGCCAAACGGAAAGCAAGATATTTTAAAATCCCTGCTAAAAAGTTACAAAATTCAAAATGCAATAATTTTTTGTAACCGCAAAAGAGATATTGACGCATTAACAAGTTCATTAAAGAGAACAGGGTTAAATGCCAGTGCACTTCATGGAGATATGCCCCAACACTCAAGAACAGAGACTTTATCAGCATTTAAACAAGGGGATATAACTTATCTTATTTCTAGTGATGTTGCAGGCAGAGGGTTAGATATAAATAATGTATCTCATGTGTTTAATTATGATGTGCCCATACATGCAGAAGATTATGTCCATCGGATAGGAAGAACTGGAAGAGCAGGAAGAAAGGGTATTGCAATAACNCTGGTTACCAAAGAAGATACAAAATATGTTGAATCTATTAGACAGCTCACAGGACAAGACCTACCCATAAAAAATATTAAAGGTTTAGAAAAAGAAAGTACAAATTCACAAAGAATACAAAAAAATAATGTCGTGAATTCTAATAATTTAAAAAACTCGGGTGAAGAAGAGGTCGAGGTTATGGGAATGGGTAGTCATATTCCAGATTTTCTTAGAGACCCAGCAACATAGATTTTTATTATAAATTTTTTGTGAGTAGGGTAGGGGGCTAGTCTTTATAAAACAACCAGCCCCCTGAACTTTATTATTTACAATATTAGAACAGCTAGCCCTCTATGGTATTTATCTTTTTGTTATTAACTATTACACGACGAGGCTTGAGTTCATCAGGAACATTTCTGCAAAGTTCCAAAACTAAAAGTCCATTACTTATTTCAGCACTTCTAACTTCCAAGAATTCAGCAAGTTGGAATCTACGTTCAAAAGACCGTGCGGCAATTCCTTTATGGAGATAATATGAATCTTTTATTTTCACATTTTTAGGCTCACCTTTAACGACCAAACACCCATCATGTTCTGTAACTTCAATATCTTCAGATGTGCAGCCTGCTACAGCCATTACAATTTTGTAATCATCGTCAGTTAACTTTTCAATATTATAAGGTGGATAGGTATTAGAAGTATTAAATTTTCTTGTCTGATCTAGCGAGTTAGTTAGACGATCGAACCCAATTGTAGTTCTAAATAAAGGCGAAAAGTCTACTGTATTAAGCATTGTTTATATCCTCCTATGAGCAATATTAGCAAAGGCCTAAATATCGTTTTAGATTTAAATAACGAGCTGTTAAGCCTCGCTTTATTAATGATCCCATNATTGGCAATCACTANANATACATATGCNTNNA
>PAWF01000033.1:13549-38687 GCA_002714015.1 Gammaproteobacteria bacterium
TTTCAAGNTCCGCCTTATTTAAATAAGCATTATATTCATAAAATATATTGAGAAAATTTTATTTTTTAATATAAAAACTTCGCAATTTTTAAAATTTCAGCCTCACAACCAGGACGACCTACAACTTGCAGTCCAACAGGAAGACCATTCTCTCCCTGAATAATTGGTACATTTACTGTTGGAAGACCAAAAGTTGAAAAAGGTATAGAAGGTATTCGGCTGCCAGTGTTTTTAAAACCCTTAGGTGCTTCACCCACGGTTCCAGGAGTTATAAGCGCATCATGACCACTAAATAATTCTAGGAATCTAAAACTTAATAACTCTTTCCGTGATAAAGCTGATTTATAATCATCTTTTTGTATATCTAATCCTGATTTAATACGTTCTTTTAAAAAATTAGAATATTTATATGAATTATTATTAAAAAACTTACAAAGATTTTGTGAGGCTTCATATAAAAGAATTATATTATGATATTTTTGTAAGTGATTATGTTCATCTTCAAATATTATCTCTTTAGTGCAAAATATTTTTTTAATTTCCTCAAACCTATGTCGGGCGACAGAGTCAATATCATCCCAAAATTCTGGTTTTAGAAAAGCTATACGGGGGTGAGAAGTTTTAGTCTTAAATTGACTTAATATATCAGTATTTTTAATTCCTTGAGTTGCTTGATCACCGTAATCGTAGCCTGATGTGGAATCGATTGCTCTGACAAGAAGTTCTGGTGATTTTGCAAAAAAACCAGGATGATCAAAACTAGAAGATAAGCTCAACATACCAGTTCTTGGAATACACCCAAATGTTGGCTTAATCGCCCATACACCACAGTATCCAGCAGGTCTTATTATNGAGCCTGATGTCTGACTACCAACNGATAAAGAAACTAAGCCTGCAGCTACAGCTGCCGCTGATCCNCTTGAAGANCCTCCAGGAGTCCGCATCAAGTCTCTTGGGTTTCTTGTTTTGCCGCTAGCTCCAAATGCACATTCTGTAGTAACAGTCTTACCAATAATTAACGCTCCAGCGGACCTTAATCTTGATATAACAACTGCATCTATGTCATTATTTTTTAAAGAAGTACCTCTAAGACCATAACCTGTAGGCATATCATAAGTTGTGTAAATATCTTTTACACCAACTGCTACGCCAGATAATAAACCTTTATTTTGTCTAGTATTTATAGATTTATCAGAGAAAAATTGAGGTCCCGGCAAGAAATTAAATGCACCTATTAGGTCTTCAATTCTAGATATATTAGCTAAAAATTCTGGCCAATTCTCTCTAGTTGCTTGTATCCCATGATATTCATAATCATNACTTACCAAAGTTAATTCCTAATTATATTTATAAAATTGTAAAAACAAAAATAACTACTTTATTAGAATACAGTTTATAAAAACTAAACTTTTTTTACTAAAATAATTAATTATTTTGCTTTAGTTTATAATTATCAAATCAACTAAATATAAAGTTTTATTAAATGCAGCCAATTTTTTCAAATGAAGAAAGTCAAAAAATTGATGTAAAGGCAATCGCTTCGGGTATTTCTGGCGAATGCCTNATGGAAAATGCTGGTAGGGCGGTAGTAGATCAAATACTAAAACGATGGCAACCTAAAGAAGTGGTTGTTTTATGTGGTCCAGGTAATAATGGAGGCGATGGTTACATTATTGCAAGACTACTAAATGAAATTAATTGGTCTGTAAAAGTTTTAACAATAATTGACCCCTCACAATTAGAAGGCGATGCAAAAGTCGCATCATTAAAATGGACTGGTGATGTTGTATTACTTAATGAAGAGCAAGATTACTTACATGCGGAATTAATTATTGACTGCCTTTATGGCACCGGCTTATCTAGGCCATTAGATAAAGAGACCGTAGAACTAATTAATTATTATAAATCTCTTAAAACCAAAGTAGTTTCAGTAGATTTACCCAGTGGGGTCCATGGTAATACAGGTGAAGTTTTAGGAACAGCTATCGAAGCAGATCTTACTGTTACATTTTGTAATTTAAAGAGAGCTCACTTTTTATTACCAGGGAAAGAATTGTGTGGTGAGATAGTTGTTGTTGATATCGGCATACCAAAACAAATTATAAATCAAATAGATTTTTTAACTTTTTGGAATCAGCCAATTGCCTGGATTAACTCCTTTCCTATTCCTCAATCAAATACACACAAATATATTAGGGGTCACACATTCATTATAGGTGGTGACCGTTATTCTACAGGAGCAGCAAGGCTTGCAGCGGAAGCCTCTCTAAGAATAGGAGCTGGAGCAGTTAGTATTATTGCAGAGAGGAATGCATTAGATGTATACGCCAAACATTTAACTGCTGTAATGCTTGAGCCCTCAGAAAAATTACAATCTATTATTGCAAACACCAACTTAAAGTCATTTGTAATAGGTCCGGGAACCGGTTTAGGTAAATATACAGAAAGCTGTCTAGATAAGATACTAGAGTCAAATTCACCATGTGTCATTGATGCAGATGCTTTAAGTATTATAGCTAGAAAACCTGATTATTTTTTCCCTAAATTACACGCTGATTGTATTTTAACTCCTCATGAAGGTGAGTTCACCAGAATGTTTGATAACTCACATGACAAACTCACCTCTTGTCAATCCAGTGTTGCAAAAACAGGTGCTAATGTAGTTTTTAAAGGTTCAGATACAATAATAGCCGCAGCTTGCGGTAAGAAGATTTCTATAAATAATAATGCTGCTCCATGGCTTGCAACAGCTGGCTCAGGTGATGTTTTAGGAGGTTTAATTGCTGGCTTACAATCACAAGGAATGCCATCATTTGAGGCTGCTTGCGCTGGTGTTTGGTTACATGGAGAGCTAGGAACTAAGTTGGGACCTGGTTTAATTTCTGAAGATATTTCAAAGTCCCTACCTAAACTTTTGCACGATCTATTTAATATTAAACCCTTATCTCAAAAAATTTCCTATAATTAATCTGCTTATGAAGACTTACATGGTTTATTAACTAAAATATATAAACTATTGATAATAAAAAATTAAATAAGATATATGACTTAACTAAATAAATAGATTGTAAAATAAATGGTGATAATATTGAGCGGAGCTGGAAAACCTATGTTATATGCGGGCATGTTTTTGAATGCTCAACACCATATTATATTACAAAGATATTTTGCGGGCGTGGCGAAATTGGTAGACGCGCGTGGTTTAGGTCCACGTGGTGCAAGCCGTGGGGGTTCGAGTCCCTTCGCCCGCACCAACTGTTTAAATTCATCGGGCACTCTTGCCCAAGAACAAGGCACCTGGAGAGCTCTATTCCATGCAACTTAACGAAACTCAATCTGACGGTCTAAAAAAAGAATTTAAAATTGTCATACCTAACACGGAGTTTGAAACCGCTGTTGATGACAAGCTAAAAGAAATTGCGAAAACAGCTAATATTAAGGGTTTTCGCCCTGGTAAAGTACCTATGAGCATAATTAAACAAAAATACCGCCAAGGTGTTTTAGGCGAGGTTTTGCAGCAAACAGTTCAAGATTCAGCAAGAAAAGTATTACAAGAAAAGTCTATAAGACCAGCCATGGAGCCTAAAATAGAAATTACAGAATTTAATGATAATACAGACCTTGAATTCACTCTTGGTGTAGAACTTATGCCTGAATTTGAAGTTGGTAACCTTGGGTCATTAACATTGGAAAAGCTTAAATCTGAAGTTACAGAAGATGGCATTAATGAAGCTATTGAAAGAATATCTGAAGCCGAAAAAAGATTTGAAAAAATTTCAGATATACGAGCAGCAAAAAAAGGGGATGCAGTTTTAATTGACTTTAAAGGGGAGATTGATGGCACTAGTCCTGAAGGGCTAAGTGCTGAAGATTTTGAATTAGAGTTGGGCAGCGATTCATTTATTCCTGGGTTTGAAGATCAAGTAATAGGTATTAATCCTAAAGAGGAGCGAACTATAGAAGTAAAATTTCCAGAAACTTATCAACATAAAGAAATGGCTGGAAAAGATGCAATTTTTAAAGTGACTGCTAAAGAAATTCGTAGCCGAGTGACCTCATCAATTGATGATGAAATGGCAAAACGTCATGGATTTGAAGATTTGAAAGCACTTAGAACAGGTGTTAACGAAAGATTAAAGCAAGAGTTAGAACAAGCAAGTCAAGCACGGTTAAAGCGTATTCTACTAGATGAACTAGCCTCATTATATGACTTTGAAGTTCCACCTGGGATGGTAGAGCAAGAGTTTGAGCAGATATGGAAGCAGGTTAAATCTGATGTAGAAAAGGATGGACGTAGTTTCAAAGAAGTTACTGGAGAAACAGAAGAAGAAGCGTCAAAAGAATATCGAGAAATTGCCACAAGACGAGTTCGTTTAGGCTTAGTTTTATCAGAAATTGGTCAACAAAATAATATCACCGTATCTCAACAAGAACTAGCCCAAGCTGCTATGGCAAGCGCTTCTCAAATGGCTAGCCCTGAACAAATTGCTGAATTTTATCGTGCTAATCCAAAAGCATTAGAACGATTTCAAGCTCCTGTCTATGAGGACAAAGTGGTAGCTTTTATAATTGAATTGGCAACTGTTTCTGAACGCAAGGTTACCCAAGAAGAACTTTTTTCTGACCCAGATGAAAATGCGGCTAAAGAAAAACTAAATAAGAATACAACTAAAGCAAAGAAACCAAAGAAAAAAACTGCCCAACCAAAAACAAAGGGCAAACCTAAAACCAGCTCAAAGGTCAAAGTCAAAAAAAATACTAAATCCGCAATTGAAGCAAACAAAGATTCCTCAAAGCCAACCAGTAAAAAGTCAAAAAGTAATAAAACCAAGACTAAGACTGAATCTAAAATATAAGGCTGATAATTACTAAAACCTGGAGACCTTTCATGTCCGATATTATTCAAACATACGCAAATACCCTTGTGCCAATGGTAGTGGAACAGAGCAACAGGGGAGAGCGCGCATACGATATTTATTCGAGGCTACTCAAGGAAAGAATTATTTTCCTTACGGGACCAGTTGGAGATGAAATGGCAGCTTTGGTTACCGCACAATTACTTTTTCTTGAGTCAGAAAATCCAAATAAAGAAATTTCAATGTACATCAATTCCCCTGGTGGACTCGTTACATCAGGTTTAGCCATATATGATACAATGCAATATATTAAACCTGCCATTGCTACACTTTGTGTAGGTCAAGCTGCGTCAATGGGCAGCTTACTTCTATGTGCAGGCAACCAAGGNAANCGTTATGCCTTACCAAACTCACGTATAATGCTTCACCAACCATCAGGGGGCTTTCAAGGACAGGCGACAGATATAGAAATACATGCAAAAGAAATCTTATCCTTGAGAGAACGATTAAATNGCATATATGTAAATCATACAAAGCAGNCTATGGGCGTTGTCGAAGATAACCTTGAAAGAGANAAATTTTTCTCACCAGAGGAAGCCAAAGAATTTGGATTAATAGATGAAGTTGTAATTCACAGAGGGGAATCACAATCCTCTTCCCCTTCTGTTAACCCAAAGGCTAAAGGAAAAAAATCTGATTAAGAGTTTTGATTATAAAGTATGTTTTATNGCTATATTAAAATTATAAATTACTAAAGGGCTGGACAATAACGAATAAGAGAGCCACCCTGTTCGGCTTTAATTCGATTCGTTTTGTATATTAAAGAAACTTATTTGGAGTAGGTTTTCTATGAATTGTTGCTATAGAATTGGTGCTAAAGTCAATTTACGCCATTGTCTAGTGGGGTGGAGATGAATAAAACAACTAATGGAAACGGAGACTCAAAGAATACGCTCTACTGCTCTTTTTGCGGTAAAAGCCAACATGAGGTTCGTAAGCTAATCGCTGGACCAACAGTATTTATATGTGACGAATGTGTNGAGTTATGTATGGATATTATTCGCGAGGAACACAAATCAGCAAAAGTTAAAAGTAGAGACGGCGTTCCTACACCAATAGAGATCAACGAAGTTCTAGACGATTATGTTATAGGTCAGCCTCATGCTAAACGTGTTTTATCAGTGGCTGTCCACAATCATTATAAGCGTCTCGCCCATGGAGCAAAAAATGTTGATGTAGAACTAGCTAAGTCAAATATAATGTTAATTGGTCCTACAGGTTGTGGAAAAACACTCCTGGCACAAACACTTGCTCGAATTCTAGATGTACCTTTTACAATGGCAGATGCAACGACATTAACAGAGGCAGGCTACGTTGGTGAAGACGTTGAAAATATTATATTAAAACTTTTACAAGCCGCTGATTACAATGTGGAACGAGCTCAACGTGGCATTGTATACCTAGACGAAGTTGACAAAATTGCAAGAAAATCTGACAACCCCTCAATTACACGTGATGTATCTGGTGAGGGAGTACAACAAGCACTACTAAAAATCATGGAAGGCACAGTAGCGTCGGTGCCCCCACAAGGAGGCAGAAAGCACCCACAACAAGAATTTCTACAAGTTGATACAACAAACATTTTATTTATTTGTGGTGGGGCCTTTGCTGGTTTAGAAAAAATTATATCAGAACGTGGACAGGGTACTTCTATTGGTTTTNGAGCTGATGTACGTAGTCCAGACGAGCGAAAAACAGGTGAGCTATTAAGAGAAGTTGAGCCTGAAGATATGCTTAAATTTGGTCTCATCCCGGAATTTATTGGGCGAGTTCCAGTATTGGCAACTCTAGATGACCTTGATGAAAGTGCCCTTATTGAAATTTTAACAATGCCAAAAAATGCACTAATAAAGCAATATCAGAAACTATTTGANATGGAATCTGTTCAACTAACATTTACCGANGACGCTCTTTCTGCAGTAGCTCAAAAAGCTATAGNTCGAAAAACAGGTGCAAGAGGTCTTAGATCAATTTTAGAAGGCATCCTTCTTGATCCAATGTTTGACCTTCCAGGCTTTGAGAATGTAGAGGAGGTTGTAATAAATAAGGAAATTGTAGAATCTAGCGCAAAACCTCTCATAATATATGGAGAACGTCTTGATGAAACTAGTTCTTCAGCTTAAGNAATTATCCACTTGATCTTCTAAAAATACTTACTAATTATGACTCATCGACTTTCTTGTTGTTGATGTTTTATGTCATATTTTTGTATTGTCGGCTAATTTTAGCTTATTGAAAAGAGGATATAAACTGTGGTCTCATTACAAACATTTCCCGTCCTACCANTAAGAGACATTGTAGTATTCCCCCATATGATCGTTCCTTTATTTGTTGGCAGAGAAAAGTCTGTTAAAGCACTTGAAGACGTGATGAAGCAAGATAAGAAAATCCTCCTTTTGTCTCAAAAAGATGCGGCTAAAGATGAGCCAGCTCATGAGGACATCCAAACTACTGGAACAATCGGCACTGTTTTACAACTTCTAAAACTTCCTGACGGTACTGTTAAAGTGTTAGTTGAAGGGGGGATTAGGGCTGAGGTTATAGAATTCACTAATAATACAAATTTTTTTCAGGCTGTAGCCAGAGAAATACAAAATGAAGAGAAAGAAACTGATGAGCTCGTAGCATTAGCAAGAACATCTATTGATTTATTTGAAAAGTATATAAAACTTAACAAAAAAATCCCTCCAGAGGTTTTGGTTACAGTCAACCAGATAGAAGAANCTTCTAAACTTGCTGATACAATAGCTTCACATCTTTCTCTNAAATTAANTGAAAAGCAGGGNCTTCTAGAAATTTCATCTACTACAAAGCGTCTGGAAAAAATTTGTTCCCTTATGGACAGTGAAATTGGNGTGCTTCAAGTTGAGAAAAAAGTNCGTGGCAGGGTTAANCGCCAAATGGAAAAGACTCAACGTGAATATTATCTCAATGAACAAATGAAGGCTATTCAGAAAGAATTAGGTGAGAGTGAAGANGGTCGTGATGAAAACGCTGACCTTGAAGACAAGATTAAAGAAACCAAGCTTTCAGTTGAAGCCAAGGAAAAAGCNGATGCNG
This sequence comes from Gammaproteobacteria bacterium, assembly GCA_002714015.1. Classification (GTDB taxonomy): domain Bacteria; phylum Pseudomonadota; class Alphaproteobacteria; order UBA828; family UBA828. Next base: position 21,526 of record PAWF01000033.1, read on the forward strand.
AATTAAAAAAACTAAAAAGTATGAGTCCTATGTCTGCTGAAGCAACAGTAGTTAGAAACTATCTTGATTGGTTAGTAGGGATACCATGGAAGAAAAGAACAAGACTTAAAAAAGACTTAATCTTAGCTGAAAAAGTCTTAAATGATGACCATTATGGTCTAGAACGTGTAAAAGAAAGAATTGTCGAATATCTTGCTGTTCAACAAAGAGTTAAAAAGTTGCGTGGTCCTATTCTATGCTTAGTAGGTCCCCCAGGTGTAGGAAAAACGTCTTTAGGTAAATCAGTAGCTAAGGCAACAGGAAGAAACTTCGTGCGTTTTTCTCTTGGTGGTGTAAGAGATGAAGCTGAAATAAGAGGACACAGACGTACTTACATTGGTTCGATGCCAGGTAAAATTCTTCAATCAATGAAAAAGGCAAAGTCTTCTAATCCACTATTTCTTTTAGATGAAGTTGATAAAATGGGATCTGATTTTCGTGGAGACCCTTCTGCTGCTTTACTTGAAGTTCTAGACCCAGAACAAAATAATACTTTTAATGATCATTATCTAGAAGTGGATTATGATTTGTCTGATGTTATGTTTATTACAACTGCTAACACATTAAGGATGCCACCCCCACTGCTAGATAGAATGGAAATAATCAGAATTCCTGGTTATACCNAAGATGAAAAGCTAGAAATAGCACGCCGACANTTGATNCCAAAACAATTAAAAGAACACGGTTTAAAANCTGGAGAATGGACTATTTCAGATGAAGCNCTAATGGATGTGCTTCGTTATTATACCCGAGAAGCTGGCGTTAGAAGTTTTGAACGAGAAATAGCAAGATTAGCACGTAAAGCAACCAAAGAAATTGTTCGTGCCGAAAAAAATAAGATTAAGGTTACTAGGCGTAATTTAAAATCATATCTTGGTGTTACAAAATATAGGTATGGTCAAGCAGAGGATAAAGACTTAGTTGGAGTTACTACTGGNCTAGCTTGGACAGAAGTCGGAGGAGAGTTATTATCTATTGAAGCNGTTACTGTGCCAGGAAAGGGNAGAGTAACATCAACCGGAAAACTTGGAGATGTAATGCGAGAGTCTGTTCAAGCAGCTGAAAGCTATGTTAAATCTCGTGGNGCAGCTTTTGGTATCAAGCCTCAAGGNTTTAGTAGAAGTGATATACATGTCCATGTTCCGGAAGGTGCAACTCCAAAGGATGGACCATCAGCAGGTGTNGCAATGGTAACTTCTATAGTTTCTGTTCTAACAGGAATTGAAATAAGTAGAACAGTAGCAATGACGGGTGAAATTACCCTAAGAGGAAGAGTATTACCAATTGGTGGACTAAAAGAGAAACTTTTAGCCGCTTTAAGAGGTNGGATTAAGACTGTAATCATTCCAAAAGAAAATGAAAAAGACCTTGAGGATATNCCAGATAATGTCAAAAATAATCTTACCATAATTCCAGTTAGCACTTTGGATGAAGTTTTGAAGCACGCACTTGTCAAACCATTAGTACCAATAGAATGGAGTGAAGGTGATTTAGAAGAGGCTCAATCATTGCCTGAAAAAGAGCAGAATGACCAAGATGGTATCATTAAACATTAATTAANTTNATCGAATCGGGTAAATATTATTGCTANTTACAGCCNTTTTTTACACGNNATTAACTTAANTTAAGACATAAATCAGGCTTTTTTGTGGGTAAAACTATAAAATTNNNNGGATTCTTNANGTTTTTGNCCATCCGTCATTGACGCTAAACAGCCNCCAACACTAAACTANGNGTANNTTAGGTATTTTACCTGGGTATTTTTTATTTNGGNTNAATTAATNGCCAANACCCNNCANTCAATTATGGGGGCTTTNNCGTGNACAAAAATGATTTAATNAAAGCGGTTGCAGACAGTGCAGATCTTACCAATGCCCAAGCGGGTAAAGCTGTCGACAGCATTATAAGTTCAATTACAGGATCACTGAAAAAAGGACAGGAAGTTCGCCTCGTAGGGTTCGGGACTTTCAGCGTAGCAAAACGTAAAGCCTCGAAAGGTCGCAATCCGCGAACTGGAGAGGAAATTAAAATCCCCGCCTCAAAACAACCAAAATTTAAAGCGGGTAAAGCACTTAAAGAGTCAGTGAACTAAGAAAATATAATATACAGTGCGTGGCGTCAGCTTTTGAAATAATTGCTGACGCCATTAGCTATTAAAATAATTAGCTTAGTTTTGTCTATGGATGGGCGATTAGCTCAGCTGGCAGAGCGTCTCGTTTACACCGAGAATGTCGGCGGTTCGAATCCGTCATCGCCCACCATAAACAAGAATTACTATATTTGCATTTTTATATTGCCTTTTTAGCCATTTATCTTGACCGATTATTGGCTCTGTTTTAAACAATTATGCCGCTTGGTATAAAATACAAACGGAAAAATACATTCGGGGGTGTAGCTCAGTTTGGTTAGAGCGCCGGCCTGTCACGCCGGAGGCCGCGGGTTCAAGTCCCGTCACTCCCGCCATAGTTTTTATGAAGTCACTAAACTGCTGGCTACGGGGGATATTAGCCTTTTCTATGACTGCTTCACCAATACTCTTAATGGAATACTTGCCAATCCTGATATTCCTTGGACTTGCTGCTCTTATTGCTATAGCTGCAGTTATAGCACCTTTTTTGCTCGCTCCAAGAAAACCAGATAAAGATAAAATAGCAGCCTTCGAATGTGGTTTTGATGCTTTTGATGATGCTAGAGGAAGGTTTGATGTTCGATTTTACCTTGTTGCAATATTATTCATAATTTTTGATTTAGAGGTGGCGTTTTTATTCCCATGGGCAATATCATTCTCTAACATTGGGTTATATGGTTTTTGGTCGATGGTTGTATTCCTTGGAATTCTTACAATCGGTTTTATATATGAGTGGAAGAAGGGTGCTTTAGAATGGGAATAAACTCAAAGGTTACTGGTTTTCCTGCTAAGGTCTTAAGTCCTGGGAAAGATCAAGATAATGCCATAAAACTAGTAACTAATGAGCTAAGTGATAAAGGGTTTCTTGTTGCTAACTTAGATAAAGTAGTTAACTGGGCAAGAACAGGGTCCTTGTGGCCCATGTCTTTTGGTTTAGCCTGTTGCTCTATTGAATTTATGCAAGTTATTGCCCCTCGTTACGATATAGAGAGACTTGGTATGGTTCCTAGAGGCAGCCCTAGGCAATCTGATGTGATGATTGTCGCTGGTACTCTTTGTAATAAAATGGCTCCTGCGTTTAGAAGAGTTTATGATCAAATGCCTGAGCCTCGATGGGTAATATCTATGGGTAGCTGTGCAAACGGAGGAGGATACTATCATTATTCATACTCAGTTGTTAGGGGGTGTGACCGAATAGTACCTGTAGATGTTTATGTGCCTGGCTGCCCTCCAACTGCAGAAGCTCTTTTATATGGCATCATGCAACTTCAAAAAAAGATACGCCGCACCGGAACAATTGCTCGATAGTATTAACATTTATGTATTGTTGAATAAGTTATGAACAAATCTGCAAATACAGAACTAAGTAATCATATAACCTCTGCAATGGGTAATTTTGTCCAACGTACGGAACTTATTAATAATGACTTAACCCTTTATTCAACAATAGATAATATTGAAAAATTATTGAAGTTTTTGAGAGATGATACGCAGTGCAAATTTGAAATTCTTTTAGATGTTTGTGGTGTAGATCATCTAGGTAGAGATCAGAGGTTTGACGTTGTTTATCATCTACTAAGTATAACTAATAATTATAGGGTTCGAGTCAAAGTCCCCGTTAGAGAAGGGGAGGCAATACCATCTGTAGTTTGGATATATAGCTCTGCTGGCTGGTTCGAAAGAGAAACATGGGATTTATTTGGAATATATTTTGATGGCAACGAAGACCTAAGACGCATACTTACTGATTATGGGTTTGATGGTCATCCTTTAAGAAAAGATTTTCCACTTACTGGNTTTGTNGANCTGAGATACGACGATGAGCANAAACGNGTNGTATATGAACCTGTTCAANTAACTCAAGAATTTCGTAGATTTGATTTNATGAGTCCATGGGAAGGAGCTGATTATATNCTCCCTGGCGANGAAAAAGTTGAGGACAAAGAAACATCATGAGCGAACGTTACATTGATAATTATACAATAAACTTTGGTCCACAACATCCTGCTGCCCATGGAGTTCTAAGATTAGTATTAGAAATGGATGGTGAAATAGTTGAACGAGCTGATCCACATATAGGTCTTCTTCATCGTGGAACAGAAAAACTTATTGAGCACAAAACATTCCTTCAATCTGTACCTTATTTTGATCGTCTTGATTATTCTGCACCAATGAATCAAGAACACGCTTTTGCTCTTGCTGTTGAAAGTTTATTAGATTGCAAAGTACCTGCAAGAGCACAATACATAAGAGTTTTGTATAGTGAAATTGGGCGTATAGGAAATCATCTATTAAACTTAAGTGCAATGGCATTGGATGTTGGTGCAATGACACCATACTTCTANGGGTTTGACCAAAGAGAGGAGTTAATGCAATTCTGCGAAAGGGCATCCGGAGCTAGGCTTCATAGTGCTTATTTTAGACCTGGAGGNGTGGCATTAGATATACCAGAATCTTTACTGGATGATATCAACAAATGGAATATGGCATTTCCTAAATTCATAGATGATTTTGAAGGCTTGTTAACTGAAAATAGGATTTTTAAACAGCGAACAGTAGATGTAGCACCAGTAACTCCTGAAGACGCTCTTGACTGGGGCTTTACTGGTCCAATGCTTCGTGCAGCAGGTGTAGCCTGGGATCTCAGAAGAAACCANCCTTATGAAGTTTATAGNGACTTAGACTTTGAAATTCCNGTCGGTAAAACTGGTGATTGTTATGAGCGATATCTTGTAAGAATTCATGAAATGCGCCAAAGCGTCCGAATTATTGATCAATGCATTAATCAAATGCCCAAAGGTCCTGTAAAAGTTGATGATAATAAAATTACTCCACCAACACGTAAAGATATGAAACAATCGATGGAGTCATTAATACATCACTTTAAACTCTATACCGAAGGATATCATGTCCCTGCAGGTGAAGTTTATAGGTCTGTAGAAGCGCCTAAAGGTGAATTTGGTGTTTATTTAATTTCAGATGGAACAAATAAGCCTTATCGCTGCAAAATACGNGCNCCTGGTTTCGCTCANCTTCAGGCAATGGACTATACNAGTAAAGGAACAATGTTAGCAGATACAGTTGCAAATTTNGCGAGTATGGATATCGTTTTCGGGGAAATAGACCGTTGAGTGATTCTAATNAAATTTTTANNTTCTCTGATGAAAATCGGATTAAAGCCGATGCATANATTNNCCGCTATCCAGANGGNAAACAACAAAGTGCTGTTATGCCACTATTATATTTAGCTCANAATCAAAACAGTGGATGGTTAAGCCAGGCAGCAATTGAATATGTTGCAGATTATTTATCAATGTCCTCTATAAAAGTTTTTGAGGTAGCTACATTCTATACTATGTATAATCTAAGTCCTGTTGGCAAAAACCATATTCAGCTTTGCCGTACNACACCCTGCTGGCTTAGAGGGTCAAATAATATTTCTCAAGCAATCTGTGAACACCTGTTAATCAAAAATGGAGAAACAACACACGATGGTATGTTTACCCTCACTGAAGTTGAATGCTTAGGAGCCTGCGTTAATGCGCCAGTAGTTCAAATAAATGATGATTTTTATGAGGACCTAGATGTTGATAGTATCAAATATATCATAGATATGATTAAAGAATCTAAAAAACCTATACCAGGACCACAGAAAAAACGACAAAAGTCAGCTCCAGAATCCGGACCAAAAACCCTAATTACTTCGAAAGAGAACTAAATGTTATCTGATAAAGATCGTATATTTACAAATTTATATGGGATAAATGATTGGTCATTAAAAGCGTCTTTATCAAGAGGAGATTGGGATAAAACAGCTAACTTAATGGCAAAAGGACAAGATTGGATCATTAATGAACTAAAAGAATCTGGGCTACGTGGCAGAGGAGGGGCAGGTTTTCCAACAGGTCTAAAATGGTCTTTTATGCCAAAAGAAGAAACGCAAGGTAACCCACACTATTTAATTGTAAATGCAGATGAGTCAGAACCTGGAACTTGTAAAGATCGAGATATAATGCGTCACGATCCCCAAAAATTAATAGAAGGGTGTTTATTAGCAGGATTCTCAATGAGGTCTCATATTGGCTACATCTATATACGAGGCGAGTTTTATGAGGAATCGGATAGATTGCAAGCTGCTATTGATCAAGCATATGAAGCAAGATTAATAGGAAAAAATGCTTGCAACTCAGGATGGGATTTTGACCTTTTTATACATCGAGGAGCTGGTGCCTATATTTGTGGAGAGGAAACGGGGCTTATAGAAAGTNTAGAAGGTAAACCTGGGAGACCTCGTTTAAAGCCTCCTTTTCCTGCTGGTGCTGGTTTATATGGTTGTCCATCCACAGTAAATAATGTTGAAACGATAGCAGTAGCTCCAACAATACTCAGACGTGGTGCAAATTGGTTTTCTGGTCTCGGTCGACCAAAAAATTCCGGTACTAAGTTATTTTGTATATCTGGTCATGTAAATGAGCCTTGCAATGTCGAAGAGGAAATGGGTATCCCCCTCAGAGAATTAATTGATAAACATGCTGGAGGAGTTAGAGGTGGATGGGATAATCTCTTAGCTGTAATTCCAGGTGGATCCTCTGTTCCTGTAATACCAAAAGTTATATGTGATGANGTACTAATGGATTTTGATAGTCTTATCGAAGTCAAATCAGGACTAGGTACAGCTGCGGTCATAGTTATGGACAAGTCTGCTGATATTATTGAGGCTATCGCAAGATTATCTCATTTTTATATGCACGAAAGTTGTGGTCAATGTACTCCATGNCGCGAAGGAACCGGATGGGTTTATAGAGTTATGCAAAGACTAATAACTGGCAATGCCGCAGTAAGTGAAATTGATAAGTTAGAGGATGTAGTTGGACAAATAGAAGGGCACACAATATGTGCCTTAGGTGATGCAGCAGCCTGGCCAGTTCANGGACTAATTAGACACTTTAGACCTGAATTAGAGAGACGTATAAGAGAGCGAGGGAAAAATGCCGCTTAGGAAAGGACTTTAAGGTATGCCAACGCTTAAAATAGATGGCGCGGAAGTAAACGTACCAGAGGGCTCCACAGTATTACAGGCTTGCGAACAAGCAGGTAAAGAAATACCTCGCTTCTGTTANCATAGCAGACTATCCATAGCCGGTAATTGTCGTATGTGTCTTGTCGAACTTGAAAAAGCTCCAAAACCTATTGCTTCTTGTGCAATGCCTGCAGCTGATGGAATGGTAATAAAAACCAATTCATCTACAGTAAAAAAGGCAAGAGAAGGTGTTATGGAGTTTTTACTAATAAATCACCCCTTAGACTGTCCAATCTGTGACCAAGGAGGTGAATGTGACCTTCAAGANCAAGCCATGGCATATGGACGGGATTCTAGTAGGTTTGGCGAATCAAAAAGGGCAGTAAAAGATAAAGATATTGGTCCCTTAGTTGGAACTATAATGACTCGGTGCATACACTGCACTNGATGTATTCGATTCAGTGAAGAAGTTGCAGGCATTGAAGATATGGGCGCNGTTTATAGAGGCGAACATATGGAAATCAGNACTTTTGTGGAAAAAGCAGTNGAAACAGAACTTTCTGGAAATTTAATAGACCTCTGTCCTGTTGGTGCTCTTACCTCAAAACCTTATGCTTTTACAGCTCGTCCTTGGGAACTGAAAAAAACAGAAACAATTGACGTAATGGATGCAGTGGGGAGCAATATTAGAATTGATTCTCGTGGTAGAGAGATAATGAGGGTACTTCCTCGTTTAAATGAANAAATAAATGAAGAGTGGATNTCTGATAAAACTCGCTTCTCTTGTGATGGACTAAAATATAAACGTTTAGACCGTCCTTGGATTAAAGAAAATGGATCACTAAAAGAGGCAACTTGGAANGAAGCTTTTAACGNTATTAAAAATTCATTAGNTANTGTTCNAGGAAATCAAATTGCATCAATAGTAGGNGACATGATGGAGTGTGAGAGCATTTTCGCTCTTAAGGAGCTAATGTTAAAGCTGGGTAGCCCGCATATTGATTGCAGACAAGACTCTACTCCCTTTGATAATAAATATAGGGCTAGCTATATTTTTAACTCAGGGATTGAAGGGATAGACACAACAGATGCAATATTACTAGTTGGTACAAACCCTCGCTNTGAAGCCCCTATCATCAATGCTAGAATTAGGAANCGTTGGCTTAAAGGTGGCATTTCNATTGGTCTTATTGGCTCCAAGTCTGANCTTAAATATGATCATGAAAACCTTGGAGATGATGCAAAAATACTNAAAAAAATNATGGATGGTGATCATCCATTTTTTGATACATTGAATAAAGCAGCTAAACCAATGATTATAATTGGGCAAGGTGCTCTTTCCAGAAGTGATGGTGAGGGGATTCTTCATAGTTGTAGAATAATTGCAGAAAAAACTGGAGTACAATCTAATCAATGGTCTGGTTTTAACATTTTACATACAGCAGCCGGGAGAGTAGGCGCTTTAGATCTAGGTTTTCTCCCGGGATCAAATGGCTATAATACAAGTGGAATACTTTCTCATGCAAAAAATGGTGAGATCAAGTTAGTATATTTACTTGGTGCCGATGAAGTTGATACATCTGCGCTGGAAAATACATTCGTAATTTATCAAGGACATCATGGTGATGCAGGTGCAAGTATTGCCGANGTNATTTTGCCTGGCGCNGCATATACTGAAAAAGAAGGCACATGGGTNAATACAGAAGGTCGAGTACAATGNGCTAATGCTGCTGTCCAACCACCAGGNCAGGCAAAGGAAGATTGGTCAATAATACGNGCATTATCTGANCATATTGATCAATGTCTCCCNTATAACNCATATTTAGAACTTAGATCTGNAATGTTAAAAAAATCCCCTATTTTAGAAAGAACTGANGAACAAAAGCCAGGTAATTGGGGTGGTTTCGGNAATGAATGTGCACTCAGAGAGGATACATATATTAAATTTGCAATTGATAACTTTTACTTAACTGATCCAATATCTAGAGCATCGCCAACCATGTCCGAATGCACAAAAGTATTTCATTCTAGTTATCAAAGAAAGTCTGGAGCTAATGGCTGAATCAGGTTTTTGGTCTGGCTACGCTATACCCTTTTTATTAATCCTTGGGTATATACTAGCTATTGTAGTTCCATTATTAGTCACTGTGGCCTATGTCACGTACTTTGAAAGAAAAGTATTTGGACTGATGCAAATTAGAAAAGGACCAAATGTTGTTGGTCCCTTTGGTCTCTTGCAACCATTTGCTGATGGTCTAAAAATGCTCATGAAAGAAACTATCGTACCTGCGGGTGCTAACCGTAATTTGTTTCTTCTGGCTCCTATTATTACTTTTACCCTTGGTATGGTTGGATGGGCNGTTATACCTTTTGATGAACACCTCGTATTAGCTGATATTAATGTTGGAATATTATATCTTTTTGCTGTTTCATCACTAGGAGTTTATGGAATAATCATCGCTGGTTGGGCATCTAATTCAAAATATGCTTTTCTNGGTTCACTTAGATCAGCNGCNCAGATGGTTTCGTATGAAGTATCAATAGGATTTGTTCTTGTAACNGTACTTTTATGTTCTGGCTCACTTAATTTAAATGATATTGTCCATGCCCAAAAAGACCTTTGGTATTTCATACCCCTAGCTCCTATGTTCATAATATACTTTATATCTGCTCTTGCTGAAACTAACCGAACTCCATTTGATTTGCCAGAAGCTGAAGGTGAATTAGTGGCGGGCTATCAAGTTGAATATTCATCTCTTGCTTTTACATTATTTATGTTAGGAGAATATGCCAACATTGTTCTAATGAGTGGTCTTTGTGTAATACTGTTCTTTGGTGGCTGGCTAACTCCNTTTGATGTAGAACCATTTACATGGATTCCTGGGGTAGTATGGTTTTTANTTAAAACTGCCNTAATCATTTTCCTTTTCACATGGACTAAAGCAACATTTCCACGTTACAGATATGATCAATTAATGAGACTTGGTTGGAAAGTCTTTTTACCNATATCTCTCGCATGGGTAGTTATAACTGCGGGAGCCCTGCATCTTTTTGGATGNATGCCATAATGCTTGAAGGAATAGGGGGGAGGAGCAAAAGATGGCTCTAATTAGTAATAGTGTAAGGTCTTGGTTCTTAACAGAACTTGCATCTGGCATGGGTATTATTTTTAAACACATGTTTCATAGCAAGGCTACTTTGAATTACCCACATGAAAAAGGTGCAATTAGTTCGCGCTTTAGGGGTGAGCATGCTTTAAGAAGATATTCAAATGGGGAAGAACGTTGTATTGCATGTAAATTATGTGAAGCTGTTTGTCCTGCCTTAGCAATCACAATAGAGGCTGAACCAAGAGATGATGGCAGCAGACGTACAACACGCTACGATATAGATATGCTTAAATGTATTTACTGTGGCTTTTGCCAAGAAGCATGCCCAGTAGATGCAATTGTAGANGGNCCTAACTTTGAATTTGCCGCAGAAACACGAGAAGANTTGTACTACAACAAAGANAAGCTTTTAGCCAATGGTGATCGTTGGGAGAAAGAGATTTCAATGAATTTAAGTAAAGAAGCACCCTACAGATAATCAAAATTTATAAATAAGTTAAGACTAGATTTAATAAATTGATGATAATACTATGATTATAGAACAAATTACATTTTATATATTTGCCGTTATAACCGTGGTCTCCGGAGTCATGGTTATTGGTTCTCGGAACCCAGTCCACTCAGTTCTATTTCTCATTCTCGCTTTCTTTAATTCTGCTGGACTATTTATTTTAATGGGTGCTGAGTTCATTGCCATGATATTAGTGATTGTTTACGTAGGTGCAGTGGCAGTTCTATTTCTTTTTGTGGTAATGATGCTGCATGTAGACTTTACTAAGTTAAGAGCAGGTTTCACNAGATACCTNCCAATTGGAGGNGCTATAGGGNTTATTCTACTAGCCGAATTAATTTTAGTNCTTACCACCGGGGTAACTGACTTTGAGTTACCTACTAGTNTAACTGCTGCAACGCCAAGTCCAGATNAGNTTTCAAATACTGANGCTCTTGGTAACTTNCTTTACACTGAGTATGCTTATCTTTTTCAGATAGCCGGCTTTATACTACTAATAGCAATGGTNGGTGCAATTGTTTTAACTCATAAAAAACGTAATGAAGTAAAAAAACAAGTTATATTTGATCAAGTAAATCGTGATCCCNAAAAAGCAGTAACACTTCAAAAAATTCAACCAAGAGAAGGTGGGTCATGGAAATCGGACTAGCGCATTACCTAACCATAGCAGCCATACTTTTTACTCTTGGTGTATTTGGAATTTTCTTAAATAGAAAAAATGTAATNATCATNTTAATGGCAATAGAATTNATGTTATTAGCTGTAAATATAAACCTAGTAGCTTTTTCTACATATTTAGGTGACATGATAGGTCAAATTTTTGCAATGCTAGTTTTAACAGTTGCGGCGGCTGAAGCTGCAATAGGGCTGGCAATTTTAGTGGTATATTTTCGCAATCGAGGAACCATTGACGTTGAAGATGTCAATGCAATGAAGGGTTAATAATACCGTGGCACTATATGTTTTACCAATNTTTTTNCCGCTGATAGGTGCAGCAATAGCTGGNATTTTTGGAAGAGGANTAAGTGATCGCCAANCTCAAATAGTNACCTGTGTATTAATGGGTGCCTCTGCAGCTTTATCAATAGTAATTTTCCATAATGTTATATTAAATGGCGAAGTCCAAAATATTCAGCTCTTTGATTGGATTTCATCNGGTTCTTTTGATGTGNATTGGTCAATTAGAATAGATGAACTTACNGCGGTTATGATGTTCGTTGTAACATTTGTATCTTTCTTAGTGCATATATATTCAATCGGATATATGGCGCATGATAAGCATATACCTCGTTTTTTTAGCTATNTATCNCTTTTTACTTTTTTTATGTTAGCGCTAGTAACTTCTGATAATTTNTTNCAACTTTTTTTCGGATGGGAGGGAGTAGGTCTTGCTTCCTATTTATTAATAGGCTTTTGGTTTAAAAAACCTACTGCAAATGCAGCTGCAATCAAAGCATTTGTTGTTAATCGTATAGGTGATTTTGGTTTTGCCTTAGGTATTTTAGCAATTTTTCTTACTTTTGATTCTATATCCTATGATGTTGTTTTTGCGGAATCTCCAAATATAGCAGATACTAGTTTTCAATTTCTTGGTCATAGTTTTGATACCCTTACAGTCATCTGTATACTTCTATTTGTTGGTGCAATGGGTAAGTCAGCACAATTCCTTCTACATACCTGGTTGCCAGATGCAATGGAAGGACCTACACCAGTTTCTGCATTAATTCATGCTGCAACAATGGTGACAGCTGGAGTTTTTATGGTTGCTAGGTGTTCACCAATTTTTGAATTTGCACCAATAGCACTTGCAGTTGTAACCTTCTTTGGAGCTACAACTGCAATCTTTGCAGCAACTATTGCGTTAACTCAAAANGATATCAAACGTGTTATTGCTTACTCCACATGTAGTCAACTCGGATATATGTTTTTTGCATGTGGCGTGTCAGCATACTCAGCCGGTGTTTTTCACCTCACTACACACGCGTTCTTCAAAGCTTTATTATTCTTGGGATCTGGTGCAGTCATACATGCATTGTCAGACGAACAAGATATGCGAAAAATGGGAGGCATATGGAAATCTATACCCCTAACATATTCTATGATGTGGATAGGTAGCTTAGCTTTAGCAGGAGTTCCATTTTTTTCGGGATTTTTCTCTAAAGATATAATTCTCGAGAGCGCTTTTGCTGCAGAAACTGGTCTTGGTCAATATGCATTCTGGTTAGGTATTCTTGCAGCTGCTTTGACTGCACTTTATTCTTGGCGATTAATCATTCTTACTTTTCATGGTAAACCAAGGGCAGACGAAAAAGTCATGGCTCATGTACATGAAGCACCAGCAACAATGACTGNACCGCTAATATTATTAGCATTAGGAGCCATATTCTCNGGATACTTTTTATTACCCATGGTCAGNGAATATCANGATTTTTGGGGTACTTCAATTCTTATACTTCCAGAACACAGCGCCTTACATGACGCCCATCATGTTGCATTCTGGGTTAAGGCCCTACCGACTATTGCAGGAGTTATTGGAATAGGGGCTGCATACTATTTATATATGATTAGACCTGATTTACCCTCTAAAATTGCATTAAAAATACGACCACTCTACTTATTTTCTTACAATAAATGGTATTTTGATGAGCTTTATGAATTTTGCTTTATTAGACCAGCAAAATATCTAGGATATGGTCTATGGAAGCAGGGCGANAAAGGNCTTATCGACGGTATTGGACCAGATGGACTTGCAAATACAGCATTAGCAATCGCTAGACGAACAGTTAAACTCCAATCAGGTTACTTATATCATTATGCTTTTGCAATGCTTTTAGGATTAGCCGCGATCGTCACGTGGTTTCTCTTTTCACGAAGTTGAGTGGCTAAACATGACTGATTGGCCGATACTTTCGACTGTTACATTCTTGCCTCTAGTAGGGGCAGCATTCATATTTTTTATAAGAGGTGACAAAGAAACAGTTGCAAGAAACGCACGTCATCTTGCACTNTGGACATCCGTAATAACTTTTGGNCTATCTCTACTGCTGATAGCCTATTTTGATACTAGCTCTGCATCCTTTCAATATGTAGAAGAAGTCCCTTGGATAAGTGAATATAATATTGGCTATCACTTAGGTATAGACGGAATATCTATATTTTTCTTACTCCTCACTACATTTCTAATACCAATATGTATTCTTGCTTCATGGGATGTAATCAAGGATAGAGTTAAAGAGTTTATGGTTGCATTCTTAATAATGGAAACTTTAGTTGTAGGAGTCTTTTCATCACTAGACTTTATTATGTTCTACATATTTTTTGAGGGANTATTNATACCAATGTATTTAATNATTGGTATCTGGGGTGGAACTAGGCGCGTCTATTCAGCATTTAAGTTTTTCCTTTATACATTGGTAGGATCTGTTCTATTTCTTTTAGCTATTTTATGGATTTATCTAGAAGTTGGTACTACAGATATACCGACAATAATGGATCATAATTTCTCACCGGAAATTCAAATCTGGTTATGGCTAGCTATGTTTGCTTCATTTGCAGTTAAAGTACCAATGTGGCCATTTCATACTTGGCTACCCGATNCTCATGTTGAAGCTCCAACGGCAGGGTCTGTTATATTAGCCGGGGTACTATTAAAAATGGGGGGATATGGTTTTCTGCGCTTTTCACTACCAATATTACCAGAAGCAAGTGATTACTTTACCCCCTTAATTTTTACTTTGTCGGTCATAGGTATCATCTACACTTCTCTTGTAGCTTTGATGCAAACAGATATGAAAAAACTCATTGCATATTCATCTGTAGCTCATATGGGTATAGTGACTATTGGTCTTTTTACCTTTAATCAACAGGGTATAGAAGGTGGAATATTTCAAATGCTAAGCCATGGTATAGTATCTGCAGCACTATTTCTTTGTGTTGGAGTTATCTACGACAGGGTACATACTAGAGAAATTTCTGCATACGGAGGCATAGTTGAGAGAATGCCCATGTATGCTGCTACATTTCTTGTATTTACACTTGCCTCTGTNGGCTTACCAGGAACAAGCGGCTTCGTTGGGGAAATCCTCGTTTTCATTGGAATTTTTCAAGTAAACACTTGGATAGCTTTACTGGCACTTACTGGAATTATTCTTGGTGCAGCATATATGCTTTGGTTATATCGTCGTGTAATTTTTGGTAACCTCAATAAAGATGCTCTCAAAGATTTAAGTGATTTGAATTGGAGGGAAATTGGAATATTCATACCATTAATAGGACTTGCCCTATTAATGGGTATATATCCAAATCTTTTTTTATCTGTTCTACATGTCTCAGTTGAAAACCTTCTAACACAAATTGATCAGGGCGGAGTAAGTACAAACTTAAGTGAATTCAACAAAAATCCTATTATAAATAAAATCGTATTTTTTAAATAGTAAAGCAAATGATAGAGTTCACCTCACCAAATTATCTACCTGCCTTACCAGAAATATTTCTTGGAGGCTCATCACTTATTCTACTAATGATTGGCGTATTTATTGGAAATAAATCAACAGCAGTCATTACATGGATTACATCTTTAATATTCCTTGCTGCTCTTGTTATTGTGTTAGTGATGGATAACAAAACCCAAACAACGTTTGGTGGCTTATTTATTATTGATACTTTTTCCACCTTCATGAAGTCCATTGTTTTAATTGGTGCAGCAATGACTCTTATTGTTGGGATGGGCTATGTAAAACGTGAAGGTATGAATCGATTTGAATTTCCTATCCTNATTCTNTTTGCNACTACTGGCATGTTATTAATGATTTCCGCCAATGATCTAATAGCTTTATACGTAGGTCTAGAGATGCAGAGCTTATCTCTCTATATAGTTGCAACATTTAAAAGAGAAAGTGTTAGGTCAACTGAATCTGGGTTAAAGTATTTTGTTTTAGGAGCCTTGTCATCCGGACTATTATTATATGGAGCTTCACTAGTATATGGTTTTTCTGGTGCAACAAACTTCGAAGCTATAGGCAATTCAGTAAGTGATATTATGCTATCTGGAGATCTTTCTATAGGATTGCTAATTGGGTTAGTATTTATAGCAGCAGCACTCGCATTTAAAGTGTCCGCTGTTCCATTCCATATGTGGACTCCTGATGTTTATGAAGGCGCACCAACTCCTGTAACTGCTTTCTTTTCTGCCGCTCCAAAAATTGCAGCTATGGCAGTATTAATCCGTATATTTATGGATCCGTTTTATGATGCATTCGAACAATGGCAACAAATAATTATATTTATCTCAATTGCATCTATGGTACTAGGAGCATTTGCAGCGATATTACAAAAAAATATAAAAAGATTGCTTGCATATAGTTCAATAGGTCATGTCGGATATGCACTAGTTGGATTAGCTGCAGGTAGTGAAGATGGTATCAGAGGAGTTCTAGTATACTTAGCTATATATATGGTTATGACAATTGGCGCCTTTGGCTGTGTATTAGCCATGCGTAGACGTGGTCAAATGATTGAAAATATTGATGACCTTGCAGGTCTTTCTAAAAGTAACCCTGCCATGGCAATAGTATTTTCTATATTTATGTTCTCAATGGCAGGTATTCCACCACTAGCAGGTTTTTTTGGTAAACTCTACGTATTTATGGCAGCAGTTAATGCTGACTTAATTGGATTAGCAATAATCGGTGTTCTTACAAGTGTTGTTGGAGCATATTATTATATAAGAATTGTAAAAGTAATTTATTTTGACAAAGCTAAAGACTCATTTGATAAACCTATTGGTATTGAAATCACAGCAATTCTTGGGATTACAGGAATAATTACTGCATTATTCTTTGCTTACCCTTCACCAATTCTTGAAGGTGCATCTGCAGCTGCACTTTCAATAATACCATAATTGCAACAGTATAGGGCAGTAATGCCAAACCCGATAATACCCTCAAGTTTTTTTATAAACTACTTTGATAAAGTAGAAAGCACTAACCAATTAGCTATTTTAGAAGCTAATCAAGGCAAGCCAAGTGGCACTGTCATTGTTGCTAATTCTCAATCTTCAGGTCGAGGAAGACTTGGGAGGCAATGGTTATCACCACCTGGTAATCTTTATACCTCTATCATCATACGACCAAATTGTCCGCCAATGATAGCCGCACAAATTTCTTTGGTTACCTCTGTGGCTATTTGGGAAACTGTATCATATCTTCTTCCTGCTAATAAAAAAATCTTATGCAAATGGCCTAATGATATTCTTATAAATTATAAAAAAGTATCTGGTATACTTTTAGAATCACAAACAGCAATTGATAGTAAAAATAATCCAATTGTTGAATGGATAATAGTAGGTGTAGGTAT
>PAWF01000034.1 GCA_002714015.1 Gammaproteobacteria bacterium
TTATTAACAGCAACCAATAAAGACAATGGATCAAACGAAAGAGAAGTGACTGCTGTTGCAGCCATACCGTGTGGTGTGCCATCATCAGAAACTGTTGAGATGATTGAAACAGTTGCAGCAAAACGGCGCATTGCTTGGCGAAATAAATCGGTTTTTATTTTTTCTTTTTCATCTGTCATTTTTAAAACATTCTTAATTAAATATTATTAATGAGTCACTATTGTGTATGTATAAGTCTCATTATTAGTATTTTTGCAAAAATTTTAATAAGTTAAATAGTTATCGATATGATGATGAATTAATAAGATTTTTATTAACATTATAATACTAATATCTAAGGCTAGAAAATATCCTATGGCCTTACAACTATATAATTGACAACTTTCTTTATTCCTTGAGTATTGTTAGCAACCCTTAAAACTCTATTACGTTCTTTTTCTGATCGAGCTCTACCGAGTATGTAAGCGTTTCCCATAACATCAACAGAAACTCGGAAATTAACATCGGCTATTCCTTTTGTTCTTATGAGATTAAATTTTATTTCTGTTCTAAGAGCTAATATTTCGTTCCATTCCAGTGTAGCTTGATTAATTAAGTTTTTATTTAGATTACTTGAATAGTCAGCATGCCAATAAACTTGTTTAATATTAGGAATTTCATTGACGGCTTGTTTTAAGGAATCATGTGTTTCCTTATTCAACAATAAGCCTGTAATGATTAGATTCTGCTCATAAATTTCTGTTGATGGTCTATAAGTTTTTAATTTAATCATTGCCTTATTCACGCCTATAATTATTTCATTATCTTTAATTATGTCTGCTGTGCTACGGGCTTCTATAGCTCTGTCTATAAGCGTTTTAGGGGATACCAGAATATCTTCAATATCTGCGTGAGCGCTATAAATTCGAGAATTAAATAATCCAATAAAGGAAACGCAAAATAAGATAAAAACTATTTTTTTTATTGGCATGGGCATATTGCTTTCTAATGATTATGTAGAGTTTTTTTGACTATTAAACCTAAATTGACAATATATTAGATTCGTATCAGTTCAGATATAATTTCAGGGATGAAAATCAATTATTTCAATTAATTTATAAATGAGATTAATTGTTGTATATCCAGATTCTAATGCATGAGATATTAATAGTTTAAAGCTGTTTATTTTAATTTAGTAAACTTGAGTTATAAGTTCATAAATTATAATCTTTTAATAACTAAACGTATAACAAAATTCTAAAATACGTATGGAGATATGAAATGCCTGAGAAGGTTATTATAACTTGTGCAGTTACTGGTGGAGTTCATACACCCACTATGTCACCTCACATACCCTTAACTCCTGATGAAATAGTTAAAGATTCTATTGCAGCTGCTGAGGCCGGGGCATCAATATTACACCTGCATGCACGAAACCCTGAAGATGGGAGCCCAACACCTAATCCAGATGTTTTTATGGAATTTTTGCCTCGTATTAAGCAACAATCTGATGCCGTTATAAATATTACTACTGGTGGCGGTCTTGGTATGACGTTAGAGGAGCGACTAGCAGCTCCTTTAAAATCAAGTCCTGAAATGTGTTCTTTAAATATGGGCTCCATGAACTTTGGTATATATCCAATGTTAGAAAGGTATTCTTCTTTTAAGTATAAATGGGAAGAAGAGCATTTAATGCATACTAAGGATTTTATTTTTAAAAACACTTTTCAAGACATTGAAAATATTTTGAAGGAATTGGGTGAGGGACATGGAACCCGTTTTGAATTTGAATGTTATGATGTAGGCCACTTATATACATTAGCTCATTTTGTTGACCGAGGTTTAATAAAGCCACCTTTCTTTGTTCAAACTATTTTTGGAATTTTGGGGGGTATTGGTGCTGATCATGAAAACCTATTACATATGCGTAAGATTGCTAACTCTCTATTTGGCAATGATTATGAATGGTCTATTCTTGCCGCTGGAAGACATCAAATGTCTATGTGCACGATGGGAGCTATTATGGGAGGGAATGTAAGGGTCGGCTTGGAGGATAGTCTTTATATTAGTAAGAAAACACTTGCAAAATCTAATGCGGACCAGGTAACAAAAATTAAACGTATAATTGAAGACTTAAGCCTGGAGGTAGCCACTCCTAATGAAGCACGTGAGCGTTTATCACTCAAAGGCGGAGATCAAGTAAATTTCTAATTTAATAAGTAGTGTATTTTTTTAATCCTTAATTAATTTTGATTAGCGTTAAACGGGGCTTCTAATTTCATTAATGCTGTTTTTATTTTATTTGGAATTTTAACTGGTTTCATGTTTCTCCTATTAACAAAAACATGGACAAACCAGCCTTGTGCAGCAGCTTTTGAAGTATTGAAATTGAATAGACCAAGTTCATATCTTACAGATTTTTCACTTAAACCGTTAACTCTGATCCCTACCTCCAATTCTTGAGGGAAATGAACCGCCTTTAAATAACTGCAATGAGATTCAGCGCAGACTCCTATAATGTCACCTGAGTGGATATTAAGATTGCCGAATTTTATGAGGTAGGTATTTATCGCGGTGTCGAAGTAAGAATAAAAAACTGTATTGTTAACATGACCATATAAATCGTTATCAATCCAACGTGTAGGTATTTTAACAAACTTTACATAAGATTTACGATTTTCAGGAGAAGTATGTGGCATAATATATCTTCCAGATAGATTAATACGTTTTATATATTTGTCTTTTAAGTTTATGAATTATTCCAGAGAAATTAGCACATACTGGTTACTTTATGAAAAGCTTATAAATTTTGTTTCTCAAAGAGATTAAATAGAAAGAAAAGAAATTTTGAATAAAGTTCCATCTTTTTATGTAATAGCGATGATTGGTGTTGCTATTGGAGCCATAGCATTAAGTTTTACAGGGCTAATGATGAGGAATATAGAATCTGCTACTGTATGGCAGGTTTTATTTTTCCGTGCAATTGGCATGATAGCCATATTAAGCGTCTTTATGGCATTTACTCAACGTTCACATTTTTTATCTGGAATTATAAAAGTAGGATGGCGAGGTGTACTGGCTGCTCTTCTTATTGGACCAAGTTTTGGACTCTATATTTTAGCACTTAGTATGTCTTCTGTTGCTGAAGTATCATTTGTAATTAGTACCCTACCGTTATTCACAGCATTATTTGCGTTTTTATTTTTACGTGAACGCGTGCAAACTATTACCTGGGTCGCAATTATCATTGTATTGTGTGGCGTTGCAATAATGTTTTTAGATAACTTAGGTCAGGGAAGTAGTTCTTTAGGAATCTTAGTTGCATTTGGTGTTCCTATTACATTTTCTGCAACTATTGTTCTTATCAGATCAGGTCCTAATATTGACATGATACCAGCTACTTGGATGGCTGGATTTGTTGCATTAGGAATGGCAATAGTTTTAAATGATGGTTCGATTACTGATATTCCAACAACAGATATCTGGCTGAGCTTATTAATGGGGTGCACCCTCGGACTTGGTTTTGGATTATATACCATAGGCGCTAGATATGTAGTTGCAGCCCAGGTAGCACTACTAGCTTTATTAGAACAAGCTTTTAATCCTTTATGGGCATGGGTAGGTGTCGGTGAAGCGCCTAGCACTCTAGTACTTATTGGAGGATTAGTAGTATTCACTGCTGTTTCTATTAGGGCAATAATTGGTGTCTGGGAAGAAAAGAAATCATAATCGTTTATAAAGGCTCTTTAATTCAAGCTATTAGATTCTCAAAATATAGTTATAATATTTTTTTAAAAATTAATATTTCATTTAATTTGTCCACTTTCATTTAGCCAATTTATTAAATCTCCAAACATANGATTTAATGAACTAACTTTAAAATTTANCTCTCTAATAGCTTTGTCACAGCATATATGCTGATCATAGTTCATCAATNGGNATAGTTCTTCTGAAAACCCTTTAATGGGTCCTGTAATGNTTNNTGGGTCATTGCTGTAGGTNAGTTTTGCAATTATTTTGCTAACCTCTGAAAAACTTGCAATAGTCCCTGCTAAAAGATAACGGTGCCCACTTTGACCATTATGATAAGCTTTAATATGGCTATTAGCTACAGATTCAGCATGACAAAAGCTACCAGTTCCAGACCCAATACTTTTTAACTCTCCTTTTGCTAATTTTATAGCAAAAGGTCCCCAAATTTTTGTATCATATGGTCCTACTACATTCGCTGGATTAAGAATTACTGCATCAAAGNCCCTAGCTTTGNATGCATCTATAACAATATCTTCTGCAATCTTTTTACTTTTAAAATAATTTATAGGAATTGTCAGAGCATTAGATTTTGTTTCTTCAGTTACCCAACCCTCGTGAATTCCATATGATGCAGCTGTAGATGTATATATAAACCTTTTACATGATTTTTGAATAGCTGCGGAAACCATATTCATGGTACCATGAATGTTATCCTGATCCTGTTCAATATTTGAGTTTTTATGAAAACTTACATTACCNCCAGTATGGAATACTGCATCTACATTAAATGGCATGCCTTCAAGTATTGACTCTTTATTTCTTAGGTCACCACAAACGAGTTTTACTCCAAGGTTTTCAAGTTTCTCAATATTAGCTCCTTTGCGATACAAAGCATATAAATCCCAGCCCTGCATAACTAGTACACGTGCAATGTTGTATCCTATAAAACCGGTTCCTCCTGTAATATATGCTTTTAATTTACTGTTCATATTGAATTTTTATATTTGATTGTTTTGCCACTTTATAATCAAAGAACTTACTTTAAGATATTTATGTATGTTTAAATTATAGAACAATTTTAAATTATTCTTAAATATTTAGTAAACTGCGTTTAATATTATTAGTGTTTATTTATCAATATTTTCTTATTATTTTTATAAATATTCAAAGGCTTCTGCAGGGGGGGGTATGAGTAAAAATTTAAATAAATCTGTGGTTCTAAAAAACCGTCCAATAGGATTACCCANTGANAGTGACTTTGAAATTAAAACAAATACTGTAAGGGANCCNNNAGAAGGTGAGGTAGTNGTCAAAGGCTTATATCTATCTTTAGATCCTTATATGAGAGGACGAATGAGTGCTGCTAAGTCTTATGCCCCACCTATTCAAATTGGGGATATAATGGTTGGAGAAGTTGTAGGAAAAGTTATTGAAAGTAAGCACGCAGATTTTCCTGTAGGTGAATATGTAGCTGGAATGATGGGGTGGCAGGAAATAGCTACATTACCAGGAGAAAATCTTAGAAAAATTACTCCTGATATTGAACCAATAAGTTATGCACTTGGTATTTTAGGCATGCCAGGATTGACTGCTTACTTTAGTCTTCTTGAAATTGGAAAACCTAAATCAGGAGAAACAGTTGTAGTTTCTGCTGCATCAGGTGCTGTCGGTTCAGTAGTGGGTCAGCTAGCAAAATCTTATGGATGTCGTGTTATTGGAATAGTAGGTAATGAACTAAAGTCAGAGTATATTACAAAAAAATTAGGTTTTGACGGTGCAATAAATTATAGACTTTATGAAAATATTAAAGCTCCTTTGAGGGAGCTTTGTCCAGATGGAGTAGATATTTACTTTGATAATGTTGGTGGAGGAATTACNGACGCAGTGATGAACTNTCTTGCNTTTCGTGCAAGAATTATAGTTTGTGGGATGATATCTGANTATAACCTAGAGAAAGCATATATCGGTCCAAGTCATTTACGTTCTATATTAGTTAGCCGTGCTCGTGTTGAGGGTTTTTTAGTTTTTGACTGGGCTAATCGTTATTCTGAAGGAATCACTAATTTAAAAAAGATGTTAGATGACGATAGGTTGACATATTCAGAAGATATCGTTGAAGGTATAGAAAATGCTCCATCAGGTTTTCTAGAATTGTTTAGTGGTAAAAATCTGGGTAAGCGCCTTGTAAGATTATCTCAATAATAACAACAGAAGTAAATTTAAAGAGATTTGGATCATATGAATAATTTTAATTCTTCAATTACAAGAATACGGTGGGTTGATTTTATAGGAGGTCAATAGAGAGAAATGGTAAGAAAAAATATTTCTGAGGAGACAATATTGGGGTTAGCAGAGGAAGTAGCTGATTTGTCTATAAGTAAAGATGAAATAGGTGCTCGAGCAGAAGTGATGGAGAGTATAATGAAAAATATAGCTAGTTTGCGAGACTTGCCCCTTAAAGAAGTTGAGCCTGCTTTAACCTATAAGCCCATAGAACCAAAGAAAGGTTAATCTTATGAGTGATTTAACTGCTCTAAGTATTAGGGACTTAACTGATGGATATAAAAAAGGATCTTTTTCCCCTGTTGAAGTTACCGAAGATTATTTAAAGCGAATTGACAACTATAATGAAAAGTTAAATGCCTTTGTCCTAGTTAATAAAGATGGGGCTATGAAACAAGCAAGAACTGCAGAAAGTTTGTATAGTTCTGGTGCTGC
Source organism: Gammaproteobacteria bacterium (assembly GCA_002714015.1). Taxonomy (GTDB): domain Bacteria; phylum Pseudomonadota; class Alphaproteobacteria; order UBA828; family UBA828. The sequence continues at coordinate 6,451 of PAWF01000034.1, forward strand.
AACACCTAGTTTACTGGGCATTCCTTTAGGTCACAAAGATCTCTATTCAACAGAAGGTATAAGAACTACAGCAGGTTCTAAAGTACTTGAAAACCACATCCCTCAGGCTGATGCAACTTCAGTTGCAAAATTAGCTGATAGTGGAGCAATCAATATAGGCAAATTGAATACACATGAATATGCTTATGGTCCGACTAATGAACATTCTCTCTTCGGGTCATGTTTAAACCCATGGGATACTAGATATTTTAGTGGTGGTTCGAGCGGTGGCTCTGGGTCAGCAGTTGCAGCTAGCCTATGTCTAGGTGCAACAGGGTCTGATACTGGCGGTTCTATAAGAATACCCTCTGCTTGTTGTGGAATTACTGGTTTNAAACCTACCTACGGCAGAGTCAGTCGAGCNGGTATTTTTCCGTTGTGTTGGACCATGGACCATAGTGGCCCAATGACAAGGTCTGCTGAAGATGCTGCTTATTTATTGCAGGCAATGGCTGGACCAGATATCCGTGATTCAGCATCTTCACAACAACCTGTTCCAAACTATCTTTCAGCGCTTTCAGGTAATATTGAAGGTATAAAAATTGGTTTACCCTCAAGGTATTTCTTTGATCAGGCTGATGAGCATATTGAATTATCTGTCATGAAAGCTTTAGAGGTATTGGAGGGTTTGGGAGCCACATTGATCCCAATTGATATAAAACATATTGAGCATGCTGCTGCTGCTGCATTAGCTATTTATCTAGCAGAAGGAACAGCCTATCATGATCATGGGTTTGATTTAAACCAAAGTTTATATAGTGATCAGGTGCGGGGTTTCTTAGAGTTAGGAAATTTTTTGCTCGCAAAAGATTATATTCATGCACAGAGATACCGAACTTTATTAGGTCATGAAATGGCAAACTTATTAGAAGAAGTTGATTTTTTTGCAACTCCTGGACTTCCATTAACGGCACAACCACTGGGTCAAGAAAATATTTCTATCCGTGGCGTCGAACAGACAGTTTTTGCGGCTATTTTAAGGAATACTGAACCGTTTAATTTAACAGGTTTGCCTGCGACTGTAGTTCCTTGTGGTTTCTCTACTGATGGAATGCCTCAAAGTCTTCAGATAGTCGGTAGACCATTTGATGAAGCTGGAATTCTAAATGTTTGTTATGCTTATCAAAAGTCTACTGAGTGGCACTTGAAGATACCACCAGTTTGATTATTGATATCAGAAAGTTTTTAGAATTTGGTGGGTCAAACTTTTAAATTAAAATAACTAAATATAATTTTTTCATAAGGAGACTTTAAATTGCCAAAAAGAACAATTGAACAAGAGATTAGGCGTCTAGCAGCCATTGAAGATATTAAGCAATTAAANGCACTATACTGTGCTTACTGTGATGATAACTATGATCCAGATGGAATTTCTAAGATGTTTATTGAAGATGGTGTCTGGGATGGTGCAAGTTTTGGTGTTCATCGGGGTAGAGCAGAGATACACAAGTTTTTTTCAGGAATATCTGGTGATATTGTTTTTGCAGGACATTTAGTCGTGAATCCTATCATAGACATTTCAGAAGATGCAGAGTCGGCTTCTGGTAAATGGTGGTTAATCATGCCTTGTACGGTTAAGGAAGCAAGTGAAAATGAAGCTCGCTGGCTACTCGGTGAATATAAAGATGAGTATGTTTGTGTAGATGGTGATTGGATGTATAAAAGTTTAAAATTAGATCTACATCATTTCGTNCCTCATTTGAAAGGTTGGGCATAAGCATAATCCCTTCCAAATAGAGTAANCTTAAAGATTAATTTATGATTGCCTTTTAACAGCTCCGGATGCTGAGGCGTCTGCCTTAAATGGATAATAAATCTCAGCATTTCCTGTTATTCCGCTTCTTCTGAAGATTAGGACTAGTAGTAATACAACTCCAAGACCCATATCTGCAGAACTTGAAGGTATCCAACCATTTGTTTCAAACCAGCGAAGAAGTTGGAGAAACGCCGTGACAGCTACTGTGCCAATTACTGCCCCAGATAGACTTTGCATTCCACCAACAACAAGCATTGCAAGTGTAATAAATGTCAGTGGCAAATGAAATGAAGGTACGGTTATAGTTCCAAGAAAATGCCCATAAAAACCTCCGGCTACTCCAGCAAAAAACGCACTTATGACAAAAGCTATTAATCTTTGACCGAATATATTTACTCCAGCAGCTTTTGCTGCGACCTCATCCTCACGNGAAGAGCGGAGAGCAAGTCCCCACTTAGATCTGGAATATAAGAATGCTGCAAACATAGTAATTACACAAAATGCTAAGGCATTCCATGCATTAGTATCAAATGGTATTCCCGTTACTGTACTATTTCCAGCTGTCCAAGTTTGCCATCNTAAGTACACAGTGTAAATTATCATTAGTAAGGCAAAAGTACCAATTGAGGCTGCAATTCCAGAGAGACGCATTAAGGCATAGCCAGTGATTAATGCAACAAATGAAGCTAGTAGCCCTCCAAGAATTACAGCAGGTAGAAAAGGGTGGGTATTTTCTAATAGGTAAGTTGGGATTCCTGGAAAGAAAAGGTCCCTGGTATAGTCACAGCACGTTTGCCAAGCTGAAGCGTAAGCACCAATCATCATGAAGGCAATATGACCAAAGGATAGAATGCCAGAATTACCAACAAAAATATAAAGAGCAACAACAATTGANACGCGAATTAGCCCTTCAGTTAGTGGGACTTTCATAGACCCACTATAAAAAATTGCTACAATTACTANAAGAAATAGACCATTTAAGATTACGGGCCAAACTTCTCGAATCAATTTCATAGTTGGTGTTTCTGCTTCTAACCTAGTGTTGTTAACTGCTGTAGCTAACTTCATGGTTGATGCGATAATTGGCGTCTTAGAAAAGCTCATGAATCAAACACGCTCCCTAGCAGATTTTGCAGGCACAAGTCCTTGCGGGCGAGCTAGCAAAATAACAATTACAAGGCCAAAAACAAATGCATCAGAAAAGCCTCNGATTTCTCCTGGTAATATATTCTTTAATACAACACTGGAGACACCTACAACCATTCCCCCAACAACNGATCCAACTAGGCTTCCCATTCCTCCAATCACAGTAGCTATGAAGGCAAAAACAATGATTGGGGTTCCCATACGGAATGTTAGAATGCCAATCTGAGTTACATACATCAACGAAACAAACGATGCCAGAAATCCACTAATCACAAAAGCCATTGCAATTACAAAATTTGCTCTNACTCCGAGCATTCTTGCCATTCGAAAATCCTCAGCCGCAGCTCGCATTTGAATGCCTATTTTGGTACGATGGAGGAAAAGTACAAGTAGTAATAATAAAACAGCTGTAACGCCTATAGTAATAATTTTAAGTAACGGAACTGAAACACCGTCTGCTAAGACAACTTGTTCTGTTAGTTCTTCAAAAATACCTGCAGATTTTGGACGTCCCCCATAAACCATAATAGTAAGATTTTGAAGAACATAACCTAGAGCAAAGGATGCTATCATCATAATTGCTGGAGGTGTATTTCGCATTGGCCTGAATACAGTTCCTTCAGAGATAACTGATAAAAGAACTGTAAATCCAATTATTATAAGTACAATTAAAACTGGATGAAATGAGCCAATTATTAGTGTAGATGTTACTGCTGTAGAAGGTAGAATGAGTGCATAGCCTGCTAGCATGACCCAGTCGCCGTATGCAAAGTTTATCAACCTAAGTACGCCAAACAAAAGACCTATACCCAGAGCGGCTAGTGCATAAAAACTTCCTTCACTGACTGACGTTATTAATATTTGAAATCTAACTGGGTCTGTAACAGCTACAATTATACCTATTATAGATATGACAAAGCCCAAGATTATTAAAAATTTCTTGTTGCTCAAGATCTCATTTAAACGCAGAGTTCTGGCTATATTAGTCATTAGAAGTTAGCTCCATCATCTTGGTTTTCGTCATCTGAGAAGCCAAAGTAAGCTTGGCGAACTTTTTCGCCATCCTGGAGCTCTGCCGCATTACCTTCAATTTGTATTTGTCCATTTCTGAGCACATAGAGCCTATCGGCTGCTTTTAGTGCACGCTCAGAACTTTGTTCTACAATAAGAAGTGTCATGCCACGCTCTTCACGAAGTGTAGTTAATACTTCGTATACCCTATCTACAATGTTAGGAGCTAGGCCTAAAGATGGTTCATCNATTGTCATAATTTTAGGGTTGGTGAGCAATGCTCTCCCAATAACAAGCATTTGTTGTTCTCCTCCGGAGAGTTTGCCTGCAGATTGTCTTTTTCGTTCACCTAAAATTGGGAATAGTTCTTGAACCCTTTTTATATCTTTCTCAACTTCTGATCTATCACTTCGCATTTGAGCCCCAATACGAAGGTTTTCCTCTACTGATAATGTTGTAAATACGTGTCTACCTTCGGGGACTTGAGATATACCTCGTCTTGCTACAATTTCAGGCCTCATTGCATTTATGCGTTCGCCACCAAATAGTATATCACCTGTAGTTGGGGCTAGGACACCTGAAATAGTTAAAAGAGTTGTTGATTTTCCTGCACCATTTGGTCCAACGACACAAACAATTTCTCCTTCGTTTACTGTAATTGATACTTCTCTTACAGCTGCTAAACGACCATAATGCACGGTTATACCGTCAACTTTTAGTAGTGCATTATCCATGACCAAGATACGCTTTTATTACAGCTGGATCGTTTTGAACTTCTTGAGGCGATCCACGTGAGATAGTACGACCACTATCTAGAACGTGAATACGTTCGCATACTCCCATAATTACTCTCATATTATGTTCTATAAGCAAAACACCACAACCAAATTTTTGAGGAATTTCACTAACAATCTTCATTATTTCATCACATTCAAGGTCTGACATCCCAGCGGCTGGTTCATCAAGTAGAACAAAGCTTGGTTTCATTGCTAGAGCCCGTCCTATTCCAACTCTTCGTTCATCTGTATATGGCAGCACACCAGCTGGAAGCTTTGCACGGTCTGCTAAACCTAACCAATCTAAAAGCTCCATTGCATGTGCATGTGCTTTACGTCGATTTAAGCCTAAGCTAACGGCAGCGACCTCAATGTTTTCACTTACAGGCATTTCTCTGAATAACCGNCCTGCTTGGAAAGTNCGTGCTACTCCATGTCTGCGGAACCAGTGGGGAGTTAANCCTGAAACTACTTTATCACCAAGAATTACATTACCATCGGCGGGCATCTGGAAACCTGTTAAAGCATTTACAAGTGTAGTCTTTCCCGCACCATTAGGACCTATCAGACCCAATATTTCACCTGGTCGAAGAGTTTCGTTAACACTATCAACTGCAGTAAGACCTTCGAAGCGAATNGTAACTTCACGAGCCTCAAGTGCTGTGACTGGTTGTTCTGTTGAATTCATGATAAAACCCAGTCTTCCCCAATACCAAATTCTTTTTCCAAGTCTTGGAAGTATTACTCTTAAAATTTAAGACTAAAAGATCTTTTAGCTATTGTTAATAAAATTATGACTCTCTTTTCCTAATGAACAGGTGCGTTAGAATCAATAGAAACCTTCATAAAAATGAATAAATATAAAAAAAAGGCATAAAAATACTCTTAAATTCATTTTATAGTTAGTTTTTGATAGACACAATCGCACAAATATGGATTGATTTACTCATCTAANTTATATTGATTAGATATTAGTAATTTTTAAATANTTATATACAAGACTATTAAAGTTTTTTGTATATAGGGAGGTCAATTAATGAAGAAGTATTTGGNAATGGCTGTAGCNGCGGTTTTTACGCTTGGTGCAGTCGCAACACAGGCTAAAGCCGATGGTCATGAGGTTAAGTTTGGCTTTGCAGCGGCAGAAACAGGCTGGTTGCAGGCTTACAGNGGACCGTCAACTAGTGCAGCACTTATCGCAATTGAAGATATTAATGCTAANGGTGGTTTATTAGGCAAAAAAATTGTACCGATTTTCCAAGATACTAAAACAGACAGAGCGGAAAGTGCTAAAGCTGGTGCTCAATTACTTGGTCAAGGCGCAATAGCTCTAGCAGTTGACTGTGACTATGACTTTGGCGCACCTGCTGCTCTGCAAGCAGAACGCGAAGGAAAGATTTCTATTTTCCTATGTGCTGAGTCAGTATTGGCTGGTATTCAGGGAGTTGGTAAACATTCATTCTCAAGTTCTGTTTTAGCGGCTGTTCAAGGTGCTGCGATAGCTGAATGGGGATATAAAGAAAAAGGCTGGAGAACAGCATACCTTCTCCTAGATGAAGTTATCGAATATAACAAAGGCATTTGCTATGGCTTTGATTGGATGGCTAAAAGACTAGGCTATGAAATACTTGGNCATGATGTTTTTCTTAATGAAGATCCAAGTATTCAAACGCAGGTTGATCGTATTAAAGCACTTCCAAAACAGCCTGATATAATTGAAATATGCTCATATAATCCAGGTGGGGCTATGGCAATTAAACAAATTCGTGCAGCTGGCATCGACAGTGCCATTGGTGGTGGTTCATCAATGACTGGAGATTATTGGTTAGGAACTGTTCCAAACTTATCTGGTCATTATGTTCCTGAACAAGCTTCTATATATGGAGATGACCCTCGCCCAGCCGTTTTAGAATTCAACAAAAAGTTTGAAGCTCTTACTGGAAAAGCCCCTGATAGCCAGTACGTTTATCCTGGTTATGTTTTAATTGAAATGTGGGCTAAGGCAGTTGAAAAAGCTGGAACATTTGATGGAGATGCAGTAGTAGCTGCACTTGAGACTTTTAGAGATGAGCCTGTTCTAGTNGGCACGCGAACCTTTACAAGTGAACTTCATCACCAAAATAGAGCCCCTTACCTGATTGTTGAGACGACTAATGGTAAGCCTGCAGTAGCTGGTAGCTGGACAATTTCAGAGCCTGTTCCACTGAAGGTTCTTTTTGGTAAGGAATATGACTACGTTGCAAAATAATTTNTAANATATNCTAGTTAGGTTATTTTAAGACCCCACCGAAAGGTGGGGTTTTTTTTGAAGACTTATTGATAAAGTTTGNGCTGATTTAAAGGCAATAGTTGTATATATTTTAAAACTTTTCCTTTGTACTTGGAATTTTTGCACTGGAGTTATTAGGTAGAGGTACATTGTGTTCGTTGAGTGTCATTGCAATCATGCAATAATATCCAATTAGAGATGTAAGCTCTACCACACCCTTTTCACCAAAATTAGATAATGCTTTTTCGTAAGTCATATCATCAACACAACGATTATAAAGAAGTTCATTAGTAAAATTATATATAGATTCTTCTTCTATATATTTAAAGTATGGTTTTTTTAACTCTTTAATAGATTTAATAATTTCTATATCCAGACCACTTTCTATTGCTTCTGGTTCATGATAATGCCATTCGTAAGGACATCGCCAAAACCTTGCTACTATTAGTATTGCCAATTCAGAAAGTTTTTTTGGTATACTAGTATCATAACGTAATTTTTCACCAAGCGCCTGAGTTCGGCTTGCTATTTCAGGGCTATGCATTAGAACCATAAACAGGTCTGGAACTTCATTTCGTTTACCATATTTGATATCGTCATAAATTTTCTGTTGTGTTTTTGTGAGCTCCTCTAAACTTGGAATTTTGACTCGCCTCACATTTTGATTGGGCATGATAGATCCTTCTTAAATATAACTGTAATGAGTAACCATAATAATTTTATAAATTGCATTTAATAATATAAAGTTTTTTAGCCAGACTCATTATGCAGTTGTTATTCATATATAATTTGATTTTATAGTTTGGTTTTAATTTTTTATGATAACAAATATACATAACTCATTTATTAATTTTAGATGCTGATTTAGATAGAAAATGAATAAAGACACTATATATCCTGCTTCCGTTTCAGAAACACTTGAAATGTTAAAAAAACAAAATTTTGTTGCAGATGATAAATTAGTCCAGATGATTTTTTTATCTTTAAGTATTAAGCGCCCACTTTTGCTTGAAGGTCCCTCTGGAATAGGGAAAACTGGTGTTGCATTGGCTATAGCAAATGGTTTGGGAAGACCCTTAATAAAGCTTCAGTGCTATGAAGGTTTAGGGGTAAATGAGGCTGTCTATGATTGGAATTATGCTGGACAACTTTTATCTATAAAGATGCATAAAAAAATTTATAGGGAAGGACATAAGTCAGATAGTTTCTTTAATGACAAATTTTTAATTAAGCGTCCCTTATTAAAGGCTCTGCAACTTCAAAATGGAAAGGGACCAGTTCTTTTAATAGATGAAATTGATAGGGCTGACCCAGGGTTAGAGGCTATATTATTAGAAATCCTAGCTGAAAATCAATTTACCATACCTGAAATAGGGTCAGTAATCGCTCAGGTTCCTCCCATAGTTATAGTAACATCAAATGGTACAAGGACTTTACATAATGCACTGAGAAGAAGATGTTTATTTCATTACTCATCTTGGCCTGAATTTAAACAAGAAAAAGAGTTACTAGAATCGAAAATTCCTAATGCATACAAAACTATCAATCTAATGATTGATAGTTATTTAGATTCTATAAGAATGGGTTCTACAGTTAGAGATAACTCTTTAACAAGTAATGGTAATTGGGCGTCTACCCTTTCTCAATTTAATGCGTTTGAGCTTTCGCCTGAACGAGTAAGTAAAGCATTTAAGTTATATTTTAATTATAGAGAAAAACTTAAAAGAGCAGAGAAAGCTGAAATATCANATCTTTTAAAATTAGCACAAAAAGAATTTAAGGAATTAAGTTTATAATGAAAGAGTTCCAGGATGTGGATTCTAAAGAACAAGGGTCAATGGCACTAAATATAATCCATTTTTCTCGGCTATTAAGATCTTCTGGAATGCAAGTTGGTCCAGCTTCAGCAATAGATGCTGTTGATGCTTTATGTAAAGTTACACCTCACACCAGAGAAGATTTTTATTGGATTCTACATTGTATTTTTGTTAAGCGTCGAGACCAGAATGAGGTATTCCAAGATGCATTTAATCTTTTTTGGCGTAGCCCAAAAGTGCTTGAGCAATTAATAGCAGAACTTTTAAGCCCTAATAATAAAAATCCAAGTGAGGAAGAAACAAAAGAAAAAAATGAGCTTTCTCGAAGAGTATTAGATGCACTACAAGAGAGTTATTTAAATAATTCTAAAAATGAAATTGTTGAAGAAAAAAATCAATTAGATATGTCAATGTCATTTTCCTCTGTAGAATTTTTGCAGACAATAGACTTTGATAAAATGACAGTTGAAGAACTATATGCTGCAAAGAAAGCAATTTCTTTNCTTCGTTTTCCTATTGAAGAGACCAACACACGACGTTTCCGTCCTAACATAAGAGGTATCCGCATTGATATGCGGAGTACTTTACGCTCACATTTNAAAGCAGGTGGGGAACTATACCCACCAAANAAATGTATCAATATTAAGCGCCCACCTCCTATAGTTGTTCTATGTGATATCTCAGGTTCTATGAATCGTTATTCAAGAATGTTTCTTCATTTCTTACATGCGATTTCAAGTGATAGAGATAAAGTATCAGTTTTTATTTTTGGTACTAGACTTACAAATATTACAAGGTTTTTAAGACAACGAGATGTAGATCATGCTCTAGACTTAACATCTAGAGCAACAGAGGAATGGTCTGGCGGTACACGTATTGGTGAATGCTTGCGACAATTTAATTATACATGGTCACGGAGAGTCCTAGGGCAAGGAGCGACTGTACTACTTATCACTGATGGTTTAGATAGAGATGATCTGAGTATATTAGAAAAAGAAATTAGCAGACTTCAAAAGTCGTGTCGTTCTTTAATGTGGTTAAACCCTCTTTTACGATACGAAAATTTTAAAGCTGAAGCAGGTGGAATTCGTACAATGTTACCCTATGTTGATGAGTTTAGATCTGCACATAATTTACAAAGTCTTATGGAAATTAGTGAGGTTTTAAGTGGTATTAAATCATTATAAAAAGGTATTTTTTTTAGATGAGCATAAAATATTTATTTTAAGGAAGATTAATTATGAGATTAAAAAACAAGGTTGCCATAATTACAGGTAGCTCTAGAGGTATTGGAAGTAGTATCGCTTATAGGTTTGCTAAAGAGGGATGCAAAGTTGCAGTCTTATCAAGTAAAAATATTGATGCTGCTAAATTAGTAGCTGATAGAATAAATAATGAAGGAGGTATCTCTGCCGCTTTTTGCAAAAATATTGCAAACCCAAACAACTGTATAGAATTAGTAGCTGATGTAGTTAATATATTGGGAAACGTTGATATACTTATAAATAACGCNGGTGTTTTTAAACCTAAGTTAATAGAAGATACAACAGAAAATGATTGGAATGAACAAATAGATGTAAATCTTAAAGGCAGTTTTTTTATGATAAAAGCTCTTGTCCCTGCTATGAAACANAGAAGAGCTGGAAAAATAATCAATATTACTTCCATAGCTGCTGATATTGGATTTCAAAATTCTTCTGCATATTGTGCTTCAAAAGGCGGGCAAGGAAATATGACTCGTGCTATGTGCCTTGAGCTTGCCCCTTATGGTATTAACGTGAACTCAATTGCTCCCGGGAATATAAAGACAGATATGAATGAGGNGCTGAGAAAAAATCCTGAATATGATAAAATGCAANCCTCTAAAACACCTAGTGGGGTAGGTCATATAGATCCAGAAGAGTTATGTGGTGCAGCGGTATACTTAGCATCTGAAGAAGCAAATTCAGTTCATGGTGCTAGTATTGTAATTGATGGTGGTTGGTCTGCGTGGTGAGGGNTGTATCTTCGAAATAATTTTATAAAGATATAAAATTATTTTTTTGGTGAATTTGGATCTATAGGTAATTTCAAGTTTAGNCCAAGTTCTTTTTCTAACCATCCAGCAGCTGAGAGTGCAATATCCTCTCTACGTGGCGGAGCAACCAATTGTATTCCAACAGGTAGTCCATCTTTAGTAAGCCCAGCTGGTGTTGCGGCAATTGGACATGAACTTAAACTAAGAGCGTAAGTTATCGCAATCCAGTCGATATAATTATCAAAAGTGACATCCCCAACTTTTTCTATATATCTAATATTAACATCAAATGGTGGAACAATTGCAGTTGGACATATAAATAAATCATACTTTTCAAAAAAATCCACAAACCTTTGGTAAAGTTCACCTCTTTTTATTTCAGCATTACCAATTTCACTAGCTGTAAGAGATAATCCCTTTTTTATATTCCATACTAATTCTGGTTTAAGTTTGTTAGTAACATCTTTTAATAGGTGACCTTTTTCTGCAGCAAAATATGCAGCTCGAAGTGTTTGGAAAATATCTATAGCATCTGTAAGNTCTGGTTCTNTGATATCTACGGTTGCTCCGTTGGAAGACATCAAATTAGCGATATTATCGCAAATTTCTTTTACATGAGGATCTACAGGNGCAAATCCCAAATTTGGACTGTATGCTACTCTTTTTGGAAGTTCGCATCTTTCTGCAGCTGTTCTATATGAAATAGAAGGTTCATTATAGGTGAGANGATCTCTAGGATCATGCCCAGACATGGCATCTAAGAACAAACCTACGTCTGCAGCATTGCGCGCTATTGGACCTTCTACAAACAAAGTACTGAAAGGTAGTCTAGAAGATGATTTTGGGACTCTTCCTGGGCTTGGTCTTAGGCCAGTAACTCCACAAAATGAAGCTGGAGTTCTTAAGCTACCCCCAAGATCCGAGCCGTGTGCAAGCCAGACTTGTCCTGTAGCAACTGCTACAGCAGCACCTCCTGATGAACCTCCACAAGTTTTTGTTGTNTCCCAAGGGTTAAGAGTAGCTCCAAAAACTTCGTTAAATGTATTACCGCCTGCGCCAAATTCAGGAGTATTTGATTTTGCTATTATTATCCCTCCATTTCTTTCTAGTTTAGATACTAAGATATCTGATTCAGAGGGAATATTATCAGTAAAAAGAACTGAGCCCATTGTTGTACGGACTCCCTTAACTGGCATTAAATCTTTTATAGCAATTGGAAGTCCATNTAGTGGACCNTTGTCAAAGTCTTTATTTTTTGATTGACCACAGTTTTTTTGNGTCATTTTTTCAGCAAATTTTCGGGCACGATCAAAACATGTTGTGGGCAATGAGTTAACTGATTTATTGGTAGCAGCAACTCTTGATTCCGAGCAATCAACCATNTCCAATGGTGAAACAATACCATCTTTTAATGCGTCTACAGCTTCACAAGCTGTCCATTTCCANAGTGAATCAGTCATTATTAGCTANTTATAAATAGAAAGATTTTTNNTACAACGGTTATTTATNATANTGATCANGTTAAAAAAATATATTTAAGCTAGCATGGTTTATAAAAGTTTATTTCATTTATAAAAAATATTTTAAGNTATTTATAATTTANATACGTAAGGATGTTTTGGTTACTCGGCAAAATACGCTTTATTAATTTACTTTCTTAAAGTTATTATTCAGAAAATATATAGATCACTAAAAAATTATATTCATTCAAATTGATTAGACTATTTGAGTCAATTTTCATATTAACATTAGTTTTTAACTTAAAGATAAAATTAAACTATGGAAATTTTTATTTCTGCTGTACTTCCGGTATTTGCATTAATCGCATGCGGTTTTGGTGCTGGGAAATTTAAGCTACTAGGTCCTCAAAGTACTNAAGTTCTAAGCCAATTTGTATTTATTTTTGCTTTACCTGCACTTCTTATTCGTTCTATTGCTCTTGCACCAATTTCAGATGTTCTTAATATAAATTTTATTGCTTCCTATGGACTGGGAATGTTAGTAATTTGGTTCATAAGTTTCATCTTATCTAGGCTTATATATAAAGATAATCTTGAAAGTTCAGCTATTCAGGGCGTTAATGCTACATACGGCAACACAGGTTATCTGGGTATTCCTTTAGGTCTATCGGTCTTTGGNTCTGGAGCTATTGTTCCAGCAAGTATAACTATAGCTGTAAATGCATTTTTAATTATACCTTTAGCAACAATCATGATTGAGGCTTCACGAAATAAAGGTAGGGGTGTTAGCAATATTATCGTTGGGACTCTAAATACATTGGCAATAAACCCCCTTGTTTTATCTGTCTTAATTGGGTTGGCTATTTGTTTTTCAGGATCAAAATTCCCTGCGGTTATTGACAANTTTTTATTAATATTAGGAGGAGCAGCTGGTCCGTGCGCATTAGTTGCAATCGGACTATTTGTTTCAAATATTCCAGTTAAAGGTATTTTTTTAAGGTTAGGTATCACTAGCACTTTAAAGTTAGTAATTTTTCCAGCGGTTGTTTGGTGCTTAGTTGAATACTGTTTTTATCTCCCGCCAATGTGGAGTGCTATGGCAGTTATAATGGCTGGTACGCCACTTGGCGCTACGGCTTTTGTAGTAGCACAAAGGTACAANATTAATGTATCTGATTCCTCAGCTAGTGTTGTTGCAACCACAGCAATTTCAATCGTTACACTATCTATATTAGTTGCAATGCTGTCTGGTTAGTTTTTTTAAAATCAATATTAAAACTTATAGAATTATTACTTAGGTTGATANGCCTCATTCTAAAATAAACAAAATTTTTCTTCTTTGTATATTTTAATGACAATTATAAAGGGATATCTAATGAATGTTATAGAAGCAATAGAAGGAAGAAGATCTATTAGGGGTTTTCTTAAGACTGAAGTTTCAAGAGAAATAATAGAACAGATACTGGAAACCGCAGCTCGCGCTCCTTCCGGTAGCAATACACAGCCTTGGAAAGTATATGTAGTTGCAGGTGATTTCCGTTTAAACCTCTCTCAAGAAATGACTCAACATAGAATTAACTATCCTGAAAAAGAAACTCCACAATATCAATATTACCCAGTATCTTGGCGTGAACCTTACTTAGGTCGAAGAAGAGCTACCGGTTGGGGCTTATATGGTACTTTAGGCATTAAAAAGGGTGATAGGCAAGGTGCCTTCAATCAACAGTTGAAAAATTACGATTTTTTTGGTGCACCTGTAGGTCTTTTTTATACAATAGATTCTGATATGGAAATCGGNAGTTGGCTTGATTGTGGCATGTATATCCAAAATGTTATGTTAGCTGCTAGAAACTTTGGACTAGAGACCTGTCCCCAGGCAGCTTGGGTTTATCANCATGAAAAATTAAGGGAATTAATCCCAATACCTAATGAGGAAACACTAATTTGTGGAATGGCACTCGGTTATGAGGATACAAAAGAGTTAGCTAATAAATTTGTAACTGATAGGGTTCCAATATCTACTTTCACTAGTTTTTATGGCTATTAATAAAAGTTTTACCAATTATTGCGTAACTCTCTAAGTTTTAGAAATATCGTTTTTGAATCTGGNTTATCGGGAAGATCAGGGAATGATTTNTGAAGCTGTTCAATCACATCAGAGTTTTCTAAGCGTAGAAACGTATTTATCTCTTTTTCTAAACTAATTGTTGTCACCAGAGCATTATTAGGATCTTGATTTTTCGAGGAGGCTAGCATTTCCCGAGCTCTAATATTCGAGGGTTCTCTATCTAATGTAAACTCTAAGTTATTGGTTAGATATTCATGACCTGGATAAATTTTAGTGTCATCAGGGAGTAAAGATAATTGGTTCGCAAAAGTAGAATAAAGTTGTTCCGGGTGTCCTCCATTATGACAATTCCCTACACCTGCATTAAATAGTGTATCTCCACAAATTAGAGCTTTTTCGTTTCCATGTGAAAGGAGGCATACATGGCTCATGGTATGACCTGGTGTNTCTAAGACTTCTAATTCTACAGTTGTTCCTATTTGAATTATATCACCTTTTTTCAGACCAATATCTACACCTTCTATAGTATTTTTTGAACCTTCATGAGCAAGAAGTGAGGCGCCTGTGGCCATTATAATAGATCTATTACCACCAGTATGGTCATCATGTTCGTGAGTATTGATAACTTTGGTGATATCTAAGCCTTTATTATTAGCTTCCGTTAAACATTTTTTATAGTCTAGAGGGTCAACAGCAGCAGTTTCGCCTGTTTCTGAGCAAATAATGAGATAATTAAAATTACGATAAGCGTTACCAGTCCATAATTGTTTAATGATCATAGATTAGNTATCTCCCTCTAAAATGCATTAATTTATTTTCCCTTAAACAAAGGCTTACGTTTTTGTTGAAAAGCTTTTCGACCTTCAGCATAGTCATTACTTGAAAAACATTTATTTACGAGGTCATCAAGATAATCCTGNGTGTCTTTTCCCCTATCATTTTTGATTTCTCGAACTGCAGTTCTTGCTGCAAATATTGTCATTGGTGCATTACTAGCAATAATATTTGCATAATTTTCACAATATGAGCGNAGCTCNNAAGNTTTTATAACTCTATTTACAAGACCCATTNCGNCAGCTTCTTTTACNTTNAATNGCCTAGCTGTAATTANTATTTCNCTAGCAAACGANGGNCCGACTAAGTTTATTACTCTTTCTAAGTTTCTTGANCGATACCCTAGNCCTAGCTTTGCTGCTGGTATAGCAAAANTTGAATTTTCTGANGCTATTCTAATATCGCATGCCACAGCTATACCGAGNCCTCCTCCTATACAATACCCTTGGATCATTGCTANTGTTGGCTTTGAACTTTCATAAATTTTTTGAGTTGCCCCTTCAGCTANTTCATCNTATTTANTAACATCNTCATTGGTCGACCTAGATTGNTCAAATTCAGATATATCNGCACCAGAAACNAACGATNTTTCTCCNGAACCACTAAGAATAATTACTCGAATTGAATCATTGTTTNCAAAATATTCTATAGTNGNNCCAAGTGCTTTCCACATCTGCATGCATACGGCNTTATGTTTGTCGGGTTTATTAAAAATAATTCTTCCAATTGCTCCATCTATGGAAGCAATTAGTTTGTCNGTACCCGTGTCGATTATATNAGGCATATTTAATTCTTCTTTTTTGANAGTATANTCATTAGTTCACGGTCTTTTTATCACGTAANATNTCNATCTTAACNGTNTCATATCCTAGCCACTTTAAAATTTCATCTGTGTGTTCNCCNAGCATTGGNGCTCCTTTTATTATTTCAAACTTNTTATNTCCNTACTCTATTGCNTGNCCCATTATTTTTTTANTTCCAAGTGTTTTATGTTTAAAANTTTTTGCTAATTCCAAGTGTATTACTTGAGGGTCAGAAAATACGTCATCCATCTTATTTATTGGTCCACAGGGTACACCGCTTTTATTTAAAATTGATACCCAGTAACTTGTTTTGTATTTTGATATTTTTTCAGCAATAATTTCATTTAGTTTAGAACGATTTTCTGATCTTGCTGAGGCATCAGAAAACTCTATTTTATTAATCAATTCTGGTGTTTTAATTGCTTCACATAATCTTGCGTATATTTCATCACCGGCTGTTGCAATGTTGATATAACCATCAAGAGTTTGAAATAGTCCTGTAGGCACTGTCGTAGGATGATCATTGCCAGCTTGCCCAGGAAGTTCATCTGAATACAGCCACCTTGCACCTTGAAAGTCCATCATTGATACCATTGACTGGAGTAATGAGGTTCGAATCCATTGCCCTTCTCCAGAATTTTGTCTTTGAAATAAAGCAAGTAGAATACCAATAGCACTATATAACCCTGCAGATAGATCAGCTATTGGAATTCCAGCACGAATAGGTCCTTGGTCCTTAAAGCCTGTTACAGACATAAGACCACCAATACCTTGAGCTACTTGGTCAAACCCAGGTCTGTCTGCATAAGGTCCGGTTTGCCCATATCCAGATATACTTGCATATATTAATCTTGAATTAATTTTTTTTAATTCTGTGTAATCAATACCAAGCTTTTGTTTGATCTTTGGTCTAAAATTTTCCACCACAATATCAGCCCTGGCAACAAGATCAGAAAATATTTTATGACCTTCCTTAGATTTTAGATTAATCGCTATGCTTCGTTTATTTCTATGTAGGTTTTGAAAATCTGATCCATTTCTAGATTCAAGTAATGCTTCTCCACCCTTTCCTTTAAAAGGTTGTTCAACCTTAATGACGTTAGCACCCCAGTCTGCTAGTTGTCTTACACATGTAGGTCCCGCGCGAAATCGAGTTAAATCAAGAACAACTATTCCTTTTAGAGGTAATGTCGTATCTTGCTTCATGGTGATGTGTCAGCCATGGACAAAAAATTAAGAGCTTGATCATGAATACTTGGATCACCTGCTGCAACAATCCAACCTCCTTCATTAACTGGATTTCCTTTCCAGTTTGTAATAACTCCTCCTGCTGCTTCAATTATTGGGATATGTGCTTGTATATCCCATTGTGCAAGCTCTCCTTCAATTACTAGATCAATGCATCCAGCCGCTAGTAGAGCGTAGTTATAACAATCACCTCCCACCCTCAAGTGCGATACGCGCTCTTTAATTTCTCTAAAAGCGTATTTTTGTGATTCATTTGATAGCATTTGTAGCGATGTTATCGAAAGGTTAGCGTCTTTAAGATGTTTGCATGGACGAGTAGAAATTCTATTGGACCCAAGGTAAGCACCATTTGAACTGCCATAAAACCTCTCTCCAAATACAGGTTGATTCATCATACCAATTCGTGCATGACCATTTATCTTAAGGGCAATTAATGTCCCCCATGTTGGAAACCCTGCTAGGAATGGATCTGTACCATCAATAGGATCTAAAACCCAAACATATGCTGCATCTTCTCTTATTAGACCGTATTCTTCGCCAATTATACCGTGTTCAGGAAAGTGTTTTTCTATAAATGACCGCATTGCCAGTTCAGCTCCTCGGTCAGCTTCAGTGACTTGGGATAATCTATTTTCTTTATCCCCTTTTTCAGTAATTTTAAGTTTGCTGCGAAAAAGTGGCTTAATTATTTCACCTGCTATATTTGCTATTTGATGAGTAAAATTCAAATAAGTCTCTATTTCAGCGTCAATTTTTTCAATATTCATCTTCATAGACCTAATATTTAGTTTATTTAGTTTATATTTCATTATAATTAAGGTGAATAATCAAACGAATCACTTATATAAATATATACAAAATTTTCATATTTTAATTATTAGTGCTTGGGGTATCGTTAATTCGAAGCTACAATAGAACATTAACATTCCATATTTAGAATAGGAGGGGTCAATAATATGAAACTTGGACTCTTTATGATGCCACTTCATCCACCCAAAAAACCATACGCACAAGCTCTAAATGAAGATTGCGAAGCTGTTATATGCGCTGACGAAATGGGGTATGCTGAGGCATGGTGTGGGGAACATTATAGCTCAGCGGGAGAGCAAATAACAAATCCATTGATTTTTTTCGCTAGCTTAGTTCGTGCTACTAAAAATATCCGTTTTGGAACAGGTGTTATGTGTTTGCCTCAATATCACCCAGCTGTAGTTGCTGGCCAAGCTGCTATGTTTGACCACCTATCTGGGGGCAGATTTATAATGGGTGTTGGTCCTGGTGGTTTGCCATCTGATTTTGAATTATTAGGCACAATGGACTCTGATCGCAATGAGATGATGAAAGAGTCAATTGATATGATACGCGAAATTTGGGCAGGTGATCCACCTTATGATATTAAGGGTAAATATTGGAATGTACAGATAAAAGACTGGGTATATGAAGATATTGGTCTGGGTCATATGTGTAAGCCCTTGCAGCAGCCACATCCAACATTTGCTATTTCAGCAATGAGCCCATTTTCTTCTTCTCATAAATATGCTGCTCAGCAAGACTTTGATCCGATAAGTGCCAACTTCATTGGAACATGGTCAGTGAAGAGTCATTGGGAAGTTTATGCTGAAGAAACAGAAAAGCAGGGTAGAGTTGCAGACCGCGAGCGTTGGCGTGTGGCTAGAAATATCTATGTTGCCGATACTGATGCAGAAGCTGAGGCTCACGTAAAAACGGTTGGTGAGTCTGCAGATTTTTATTATGAGTATCTTTACAAAATTTTCGATCGTGCTCAAATGAAAGGTCCATTTGTGGTTAATCAAGGTGATGACGCAGATGAGCTTTCCTATGAAGCTCTAAGGGATAATTTTGTTATTGCTGGTAGCCCCGATACAGTCGTTGAAAAAATTCTATCATTTAGAGAAGAAGTTGGACATTTTGGTACACTTCTTCATACTGCGCAGGATTGGGTTCAGCCAGAACCTATGAAGAGATCAATGAAACTTTTGGCTCAAGAGGTAATGCCAAAACTTAATTCGGCTCTCGGTTCTCAGTCAGCGGCTGAGTAGTGAGATTTTAATTAAGCTTTGTCTCATATAGCAGGTCGAGTTTTAGTTACCGGCGGTGCGCGCGGCATAGGTCGCGCCATCGCTGGGAGCCTTATTGAGACAGGGGCAGAAGTTGTTGTATTTGATCAGGTTACTCCAAAAGAATTAGATTGTAACTTTATCCAGGTTAATCTAGCAGATCCAATAGCAACAGAAGAAGCGCTAAAAAATGCATTATCAAGTGGGGAAATAAATCGCTTAGTCAACAATGTTGGTATAGTTAAACCAGCATTGCTTGAGGACTCCTCAATTTCTGATTTTGAGTCAGTTATGAATGTAAATGTTCAAGCAGCTATTCTATGTACTAAGGCGTTATTGCCTGGGATGCGTGCTACACAATTTGGTCGAATTGTTAATATTGCAAGTCGAACTATACTTGGAAAACCTCTAAGAACAAATTATTCTGCTAGTAAAGGTGCTCTAGTATCACTAACTCGAACATGGGCTTTAGAGTTAGCCAAAGACCACATTACAGCTAATACTGTTTGCCCAGGTCCAATTGCTACTGAACTTTACCTTAATGCAAACCCTCCTGAGAGCCCTCGTACCAAGGCATCCTTAGCAAATATTCCTTTAGGTCGAATTGGTAAACCAGAAGATATAGCTAATGCAGTTTTATTTTTTTTAGATAAGAATTCGGACTTTATAACAGGACAAACTTTACATATTTGTGGTGGGTCAAGTGTTGGGCGAGTTGATTTCTAGATATTTAAACTGATAACAAGTAAACATTCATGTAATTTCAACAATTTATCTTCATTTGGAGAATAAAGTGGAAATAGATTCACATAGTTCATCTGCTCCTGATTTAGTCACCCAAGAAATTGTACGTGGAAAGCTTTTGGCTGCAGTAGATGAAATGGGCATAGTGATTGCCCGTTGTTCAATGAGTCCAGTGATTTATGAAGTGTTAGACTTTGCTTGTGGTGTTTGTGACCCTCGTGGTCAATTAATAGTACAAACAAATGGAATTACTTTGTTTACAGGTACGTTTGCATTGCAAGTCCAAAGCATAATTAGACGCTTTGGAAATGATATCAAAGTAGGTGATGTTTTTATGACAAATGATCCATTTGATGGCGGAACACATACTTGTGATATTGCGTTAATTAAACCTGTATTTATCAAAAAACAATTAGAAGGTTTTGCAATAGCTGTTGCACATTGGAGTGAAGTCGGAGGTGCTGTTGCAGGGAGTATTTCACCTAGTGCTACGGAGATATATCAAGAGGGCATTAGGTTTCCTGGTTTGAGAGTTTGTAGGAATGATATTGTTCAGCAAGATATTATTGAGCTAATAAAAGAGAATACTCGGCTTCCCACAATGTGCATTGGTGATTTTAATGCTGAACTAGCCGCGGTTCGAATAGCAGAAACACGTTTAAATGAGGTATTTGAAAAATATGGTGCAGATGTAGTTAGGGACACATATTCATATATATTAGATTCAAGTGAAAAGCTTGCAAGAATAGCAATAGAAAAACTTCCTGATGGTACTTACTATGCAGAAGACTATGTTGATGGTGATGGTATCACTTCGGAACAGATCCCAGTTTGTGCTGAAGTACGTATTGTTGATGATGAAATGACCTTTGATTTTACTGGGTCAAGTGCCCAGAGAAATGGTCCGATTAATTGTTCTTACGGTGCATTGAGTTCTGCTGTAAAAACAGTATTCAAAGCTCTTGTTGACCCTCAGGGACCTTCAAATGAAGGGTGGTTTAGACCTTTAAAAATAGTTTGTCCGGAAGGCACAATATTTACAGCTACAAAACCTGCGCCCACAGGCTGGTATTACGAGGGCTCAGCTCAAGCCTCTGAGCTAGTTTGGCGAGCTCTTGCCGAGCTTGCACCAGAAAAGCTAAGTGCTGGCAGTTACATGAGCCTATGTGCTGCTTATTTTTTTGGAAAGGACCCTGAAACTAAAGATATGTTTGTGCATATTGAGCCGGCAATTGGTGGCTGGGGTGCACAAGCAGATAGTGATGGTACTGGCGCATTAATTGCTACAACTGATGGTGATACTTATAATTATTCAATTGAGTTATTTGAAGCTAAATTTCCATTAAGAATTAGCGAATACTCTCTTAACACAAAAGATGGAGTAGGTGCAGGGCGTTGGAGAGGTGGCTTCGGAGTAGTTCGAGAATTTGAAATACTTTTAGACGGTGGGCATACATACTGTAGTTTTGGACGTAATATTGAGACTCCATGGGGTTTAAAAGGTGGCGGGAATGGCACTTCCAACTATATGGAAATAATTAGAGGCAAAAAAACTGAGCGGATCTCACGAATATCACACCGTGATTTAGAATCTGGAGATGTTGTAAGAATTGTGACTGGTGGTGGAGGTGGTTTTGGAGATCCTTATAGTCGTCCACCTGAGGAAGTTCGTGAAGATTTTTTAGATGGTTATATAGACGCACAGGTAGCAGAAAAGAAGTTTGGTGTATTGATTGATAAAGAGGGTAATATTAATAGTGAAATCACTGCTACCCTACGGTTAAGGAGATAGTAATGGGGCGCTTAGCTGTAGATATAGGTGGGACATTTACTGATCTTGTGTTCTTTGATGATCAAACAGGAGACTTAACTGCCGAAAAATCTCTTACTACTCCAAAAGATTTAACTAAAGGTATTCAAAACTCTATTACATTAGCCAATGTTAATACTAAAGCGGTGAGTTTTTTTGTTCATGGCGGAACAACTGTTATAAATGCCATTACTGAAAGAAAAGGTTCTAAGACTGCCTTAATAACCACTAAGGGTTTTAGAGATGTCCTTGAGATTGC
This sequence comes from Gammaproteobacteria bacterium, assembly GCA_002714015.1. Classification (GTDB taxonomy): domain Bacteria; phylum Pseudomonadota; class Alphaproteobacteria; order UBA828; family UBA828. The sequence goes on from PAWF01000034.1 coordinate 28,586, forward strand.
TAGGGGTAATAGACCAGATCTCTATAATCTTCGCTTTCAAAAACCAAAACCTTTCGTTCCAAGACGGTTAAGGTTTGAGGTGGAAGAGAGAATTGATACTACAGGCGGCATAATAAAACCAATAGTTCTTAATGATTTAAACACTATAGTTGAGAAGTGCTCTAAAGAAAAAGTTGAGGCGATCGCAATTATTTTTTTACACAGTTACGCTTCTCCTAGACACGAAATATTGTGTGCTGAATATCTCCGAAAACAATTACCTAAAGTATCAGTAACGGCAAGTCATGAAATTACCCGAGAATGGCGTGAATATGAGAGAGCTAATACAGCAGTTTTAAATGCTTATGTTCAACCAACTGTACATAAATATTTTGACCGCCTTGAAACATCTCTAAGAGAGCAAGGTTTTAGTTGCCCAATGCATGCAATGCAATCTAACGGTGGGACAGCAAGTTTTAGTTGGGCTCGGTCCCACCCTATTACCTTAGTTGAGTCTGGGCCATCTGCAGGTGTTAATGCTGCTGCATTAGTTGGTAATTTATGTGAAGAAAAAAATGTAATTTATTTAGATATAGGTGGAACTACAGCAAAGTGTTCAGTAATTAAAAATGGCCAAGTTGAGGTAACAACGGAATACAAATTAGAGTGGACTAGAACAAACCCAGGATATCCAGTTAAAGTGCCTGTTGTAGATATTGTTGAAATTGGTACTGGTGGAGGGTCTATAGCTTGGTTTGATAAAGTCAATTCATTGAAGGTTGGTCCTGTAAGTGCAGGTGCTGACCCTGGACCTGCTTGTTATAGCCAAGGTGGAATTGAACCGACCGTGACAGATGCTAAGCTAATAACTGGTGTCTTAGATCCTAAATATTTTGCTGGTGGACGTATCAAGCTAGATATTAAAAAAGCTAAAACTGCAATGGAGAAAATTGCCTTTGGACTTAAAACAGATGTTATTTCAGCTGCTGAGTCAGTAATACGCTTAGCAGATGCAGATATGATTAATGCATTAAAACTAATTTCTATTCAAAGAGGCCACGATCCTCGAGATTTTGTTTTGGTTGTAGGGGGTGGAGGTGGAGCTATGCATGCAGCTACTCTCGGTCGTGAACTTGGAGTGAGGGAGATTATTATCCCACTTTATCCAGGATATTTTTCTGCTTGGGGAATGCTAGCTACTGAGCCTCGGAGAGACTTTGTTCTTACACGTTTAATGCGCGCAGATAATATAGAATTACAACAAATAATAGATATATTTAAAGAGCTTAATGCTGAAGCTCAAGCTTATTTCAGCACAGATAAAGACCTAGATTCTAAGTCTATAAGTGTTGAAGCTCGTATTGATCTTAGGTATCAAGGACAGGAACATTGGGTTGGTGTGCCAGTTGATATCAAAAAAATCAATATTGAGAAGTTTTTATCTGATTTTCATGTTGCTCATGAACGTGCGTATACATTTCGGTTAGATGACAGTCCAATTGAACTTGTAAATTTCCACTTGACTGCAACAGCTGCTGTGCCAAGACCAAAAATCAATAAAATATCAAATAATAAGAAAGCTAAACAACTATATAAGACTTATAGGAAAGTATTCTTTAGTGAAGATGGAGATCACGATACAAAAGTATTGGAAAGAGAACTTTTGCCTGCAGGATACACTGATTATGGGCCTCTTCTAGTTGAAGAAAAATCTGCAACTACACTTGTGCATCCTGAGCAGAAGCTTTTTGTTGATGAAATAGGTTTTCTTCACATTTCTCAGAAAAAATGAAACCTTTATTAAAGCCTATTTATAATATGTTAATCTTTATACTCTACTAGCTCAGTAATATTTTTTTCTGGAGCTTGAATATAGATCACTTTGGCGGCTCCTCCTCTTAATGTTAAAGGGGGATTAAGTGTCTTGAATCCAGAACTAATAACCCGTTTATAGGCAGTATCAATATTACTGACTTGCAGTGCTATATGTGTATAGCCTATGTCACATTGTCTAATTGGCTTTAAAACACCAGCAGGGTTGAGCCATTGAAATAGTTCTATATGGTAATTGTCACGTTTTAACATAGCCCAGTGAGCCTTACCTCCAGGGACACCTGTTGCTTCAGCAAAACCTGGTTCACCACGGTCCCTTATCTCACCAATATTTTTGAATCCTATTACATCAATATAAAAAACTAATGCTTCATCAAAGTTTTGAACACTTACTGCTGTATGGTGGGATCTAATAATTAAGTCATCTAGTAATGGTTTATCAGTATTCATGTTATTCACCCTTCAGAAATTCAATTAATTAATCAATTAGATTACAATGAACAAATTGTTTTTAATCCATCTTTAACATCATCAAGTCCTGCAAGGGCCGCAGATTCAAGTGGCTTTGAGACTACGGGCGCACTATTAGTTCCACTAACTCTCAAAATTTCATGATCAAGCCAATCAAATAGTCTTTCTTGTGCCTCTTGAACTATTCTTGCTCCTAGAGAATGTCCTCGAGCAGTTTGTTCAACTACTAATAAACGATTAGTTTTTCTTACGCTATTTTCAATTGTTTCCCAGTCAAGACTGAGGGGGTCAACTGTACGTAAATCAATTATATCTGCATTTACCTCACATTCTAAAGCGGCATCCACGGATACATCAACCATATTTGCGCATGTAACAATGGTGCAAGCATCTCCTGATGAGACAATTTTTGCTTTTCCGAATGGGATACAATAATCAAGGTCTCCGTCTGGAACCAAAGTAGAATTTTGATAAAGAGATTGGCATTCTATAATTGCCACGGGATCATCACATTGAATTGCTGAATTAAATAGACCAATATAATCAAATGCATTTGATGGCGCTATGATTCTCCAGCCAGGATAAGCAGCAAAAATTCCGCTTGGATCCATTGAGTGTTGAGAACCATATCCCCCACCTCCTGCTGCACGTGTACGAAGAATTAAAGGCGCAGGGTGTTCTCCTCCAAACATATGCCTAACTTTACCAATTTGGTTAAACAATTGGTCTGCTGCTACAAGTACAAAATCAGAATACATAATTTCAATTATTGGTCTCATTCCATTGACAGCAGCTCCAAGCCCCATTCCACAGAATCCATTCTCTGCTATGGGTGTTCCAATGAGCCTATCAGGAAACTTTTCTAATATACCCTTTGTAGCTCCAACCGTTCCACCTTTGAGGTGCTGGACATCTTCCCCCATGATAAAAACACTNTCATCTCTTTCCATNGNACGTTTTTGGACAGCAGCTATTGAATCAATAAATTTCATTTCAATAGCTGAATCNGGATTTATATCTNTTTGTTCAAGAAATCTTTGGCTNGAAAGCTCAGATAAGTCTCCACGTATACCNTNTTCGACAGAATCACTAGATGGCCACATTTCTGTTTTTACNNTAATTTGATTNCTGCCACCAGGAACTGTTTCTGTAAGCTTCNCTGCTGCAAAATTTACTATCTGTNTAGNATTAGATTGAATTTTTTCAACCAATTGTTCATCTATAATTTTCATTTCAACAAGTTTTTTTGGAAAAGTTTTATGTGGATCTTTNTCAATCCACATTTCTTCTTCTTCTTTATTACGATAGCCGAATGCACTACCTTTCATTGGTCCATGCTGATGGAAGTATCTATAAGTTTTAGATTCAATCAACACCGGGCCTTTATCGTTAAGAATATAATTTTTTGCCCATTCCATTGCTTTTCTTACGGCAATTATATCCATGCCATCGACTTCTATTGAGGGTATTCCTAAGCTTATGCCCCTAGCTGAAAGTCTGGTTTCTCTTGTTGTTTCCGAAACGTGAGTTGATACACCATATAAATTATTNTCATTGAAAAANACTATTGGTAGATCATAGAGAGCTCCTAAATTAAGTGCTTCATAAGCCGCACCATTTTGCATAGAACCATCACCAAAAAATGTAACGGTTAACCTTCCACTTTTTCTCATTTTTTCAGCAAGTGCATATCCAACAGCCTGAGGTGGATTACCTCCAACGATTGCGTTAGTGCCTAAAACACCAGCTTCATCCCAGCGCATATGCATTGATCCACCACGACCCCCACAGTAACCATCTTTTAATCCCATAATTTCTGATAATGAACGATATACAACTTCATTGAACTCTTCTGGTATAGTTGAATTTCTTGGATCATAATTTTTTGGGGTTTTATGAAATAAAAACTTTGATAGAAACTGATGATGAGCTCTGTGGGTGGCGTTTAATTTATCTTCCGAGGATAGTGTAGATATCGCGGCAATCGCTCCACCTTCTTGCCCAATACTGGCATGAGCAGGTCCGTGTATACACCCTGCTTTGAACAAGTCTAGGGCTTTTTCTTCAAAGGCACGTATAATAAAAAGTTGTTCGAGCATGCGAACTAAGAGTGCTGAATCCTCAGACTTCCAATCATTTACTTCTGACTCTATACGTTGCCATGAGGTTTGAGAACTTAGAGGTGTCAATTTAACCATTTGCTAATCCTCTTTGTTGGGATCCGTTAAAAAATTCGGCTTATGGGAGGGTGACCATAATTTCAGCTTAAATATTTAATATATACTAGTAGGGGTAGGATCAATCAATAAGCCATGTTATAGCAGCTTAATGTTAAAAAAAGTATACAGTCATTTAGTGACTAGTAAGCTTAGTAGGTGGGTATAAATAGTGTTACTAACAAATATTGGCTGGGAATATGAAAATATTAGAAATAAGAGAAAAAACTGTTCCATTACAAAGCTCTATTAGTAATGCTTATATCAATTTCTCACAAATGACGGCAAGTATAGTAGCTGTTGTAACTGATCAATTTATTGACGGTGAGCAAGTAATTGGTTTTGGTTTCAACTCAAATGGACGCTATGGACAAGGTGCTCTAATGCGTGAACGTTTGATCCCTCGTTTAATATCCTCTAACGAAGAAGAGCATCAGACCAAAAGTGGAGACAACTTAGATCCCTTTAAACTCTGGAATACTATGATGGCAAATGAAAAACCTGGTGGTCACGGGGAAAGAGCTGTGGCTGTTGGTACTATTGATATGGCAATTTGGGATGCTGTTGCTAAGATTGCAGAGAANCCATTATGGAGGTACCTCTCTGAAAACTTTAATGGTGGTAAATCTAAGAAAAACGTATTTGTCTATGCAGCTGGTGGATATTACCAACCAGGAAAACAAGAAGAAGGTTTAAAGGAAGAAATACAGTCCTATCTAGACTTAGGGTTTTCAGTAGTGAAGATAAAAGTTGGAGGAAGTAGTATTGATTTAGATAAAANACGTATAGAAACAGCATTAGCTCTATTGGGATCTGGAAAAAATNTAGCTGTTGATGCTAATGGCTATTTTAANCTNTCNGAAGCAATGGCTTTTGCAGAAATGATAACACCTTACAACCTTCGTTGGTATGAGGAGCCAGGTGACCCACTCGACTATGAACTAACATCAGCTTTAGTCAATAATTATCTAGGTGTTATAGCAACAGGTGAAAATTTATTTTCTGTTCAAGATGCTACTAATTTAATTCGATATGGTGGTTTGCGNCCAGACCAAGATATATTNCAATTTGATCCTGCACTCAGTTATGGTTTGGTTGAGTTTTTAAGAATAATNCAAATGCTTGAAAGTAGCGGCTGGTCGCGNAAAGCCTGTATTCCCCACGGAGGACACTTGATGGCTTTAAATATTGCTGCGGGGCTAGGTCTTGGAGGTAATGAAGCTTACCCTGGCGTGTTTCAGCCATTTGGAGGGTTTTATGATGGTGCGGTTGTAGAAGGAGAGGAAGTTAAATTACATGAATTACCTGGAATAGGTTTTGAAGGGAAAAATGATCTCATTAATTTATTAATAAGCTGCTTAAAAAAATAAATTTCTAAAACTTTATAATGTAATCCTCTAGAAAGTTTTGATTTGGNAAATATTATTAAAGATAAATATATAATAGCTACTGACGTTGGCGGAACCTGTACTGATACTGTGATTGTGGCGTCAGGTGAGCCAATATTAGTCGGAAAGGCATTGTCTACTCCACCAAATTTTGCTGATGGTATTATTAATTCTATAAGTGCTGCTGCAGAAAATGGTAATCTCAAGCTTGAAAACCTTTTTATGTCTTGTCGCTTCTTTGTGCACGGTTCTACTGTAGTTGATAATACCTTATTAACCCGTGATGGTTCAAAAACAGGCTTGGTCACAACAGAAGGTTTTGAGGATACTCTTTTAATTACTCGTGGAGCATACGGTCGTTGGGGAGGACTAAGTGAAGATGGTATTAAACATCCTGTAGCAACTGAAAGAGCTGACCCTTTAGTCCCTGTTGAGCGTATTAAAGGCATTGCAGAACGTGTTGATTATAAAGGTCAGATTTTAAGAAATCTAGACCCCAAGTCAGCCGAACAATCGATTAGAGATTTAATAGAAAATCATAAAATTGATGCTTTGGCTGTTTGTTTTCTTTGGTCTTTTTTTAATCCAATTCATGAACATAAAATAAGAGATATAGTTAATTCATTATCTCCTGATATCTATGTGTCTTTATCTAGTGAGATTGCACCAGTTCCAGGAGAATATGAGAGAACCTCTACTACAGTAATTAATGCTTATGCTGGTCGTATAACCCAGAATTATCTTGATAGCCTAAATGAAAAATTAAGATCTCAGGGCTATAGAGGAGAAATATTAGTTATGCAGGGGTATGGAGGGTTATTACCATCAGTTGAAGCGTCAAATAGAGCTGTTGGAATGCTCGAATGTGGTCCAGCAGCAGGAGTAATTGGTAGCCGTTACCTCGGCACCTTGATGGATGATGAAAATATTATTGCTGCTGATATGGGAGGAACAACTTTTAAAGTAGGTGTAATTCAGAATGGGGAATTAAGACATGCTAGAGAGCCTATGGTTGATAGGTTTCACTATGTTGCTCCAAAGTTAGATGTAGTTTCTATAGGTGCTGGGGGGGGTAGTATAATATCTCTTGATCCTCGAACTCATGTTCCAGTTATTGGTCCTCAAAGTGCAGGCGCCTTCCCTGGTCCTGTTTGTTATGGTCAGGGAGGTGATAAACCAACCCTCACTGATGTAATGACACTAATTGGTTATATGGATCCAGGAAAATTTCTTGGAGGTTCAATTGCATTAGACATAGATAAAGCAAGAGTAGTTTTTAAAGAGCAGATTGCTGATCCTCTCAACCTTAGTGTAGAAGAAGCTGCCGTCGGAATATATAGAATTGCTTGTGCTCAAATTACTGATTTAATCCACGAAATAACTGTTGAACAGGGTCTAGACCCTAGGGATTATGTGTTACATGCTTTTGGTGGAAGCTGTCCACTTTTATGTAGTATGTTTGGAGCCGAGTTAAATGTGAAGAGAATTATTATTCCCTATACAGCATCAGTAAATTGTGCTTTTGGATTAGTTTCTGCAGATGTAGTCCATGAATATACACATACTGAAACACTCGTTGTTCCTTGCGCTCCAGAAAAAGTAAATAAAATTTTTGAACCAATGATTAATACGGCAAAAACTCAGTTGGAAGCTGATGGATTTAGTTCAGACGCAATTTCTTTAGAATGGTCAGTGGACCTTCGTTATGCAAGACAAGTTCATGAGGTTACAACAATAGTTAAAGGTAATAAGCCAATTAATAAATCTTCTATGGATAAGCTGCTAAAAGATTTTGAAGAACTTTACGAACGTAGATATGGTAAAGGCTCTGCATACCGTGAGGCAGGAGTCGAGATGACAATGTTCAGATTGACAGGTAGAGGTTTAGTAGAGCGTCCAAATGTTGAAAGGTTTCCTTTAAAACGTAAAGATAGCTCAAATGCCCAAATAGACAGAAGGCGTATCTTCGTTGATGCCCATGATGGGATGAAAGAATCACCTGTCTTAGATTTTGATAAGTTATATCCTGGAAATGAATTTCCTGGTCCAGTATTAATTCATACTCCAATAACCACAATTGTCATTCAAGAAGGGCAATTAGGACGTATGGATGAACTTAAAAACATTATAATAGAATCTAATTGAGGCTTCTGATGGACCCCATTACTTTTTCAATTATAAGACATAGGTTGTTTAGGATTGTCGATGAAGCGGTAATTACTCTTAAGCATGTATCAGGAAGCGCTATTACAAACGAAGGTCATGACCTTATGGTCTCTTTGTATAGAGCGGATGGATCCTTATTAATGGGTGGTGTCGGATTTTTACATCACCTAACAAGCGCCGCAGAGGCATGCAAATCTATAATTAGAAATTTCGAGGGACAAATTAACGAGGGTGATATATTTTTGTTAAATTGCCCTTATACTGCAGCACTTCACACATCAGATATATATCTTATAGCTCCAATACATAAAAATGGAGTTTTGATTGCCTGGAGTGCTTGCTTCGTCCATGTATATGATATCGGAGCTATGAATCCTGGTGGCTTTAGCCCAGATTCTCCAGATATTTATACCGAAGGCTTTTCATCTCCTGGATTAAAACTAGTAGAAAAAGGTGAAATTCGACAAGATATTATGCAGACTATCTTGAATATGGTTCGTTCACCTGAAATGGTTGCCCTAGATATGTCCTCAATGATTGCTTGTAACAATGTTGCTAGAGATCGAATGCAATCATTAGCTGAGAAATATGGAGCTGAAATACTTGACCAGGCATGCTCTCTGCTAATCTCTCAGTCTGAGACACTGCTTAAAGATCGCCTAGCTGAGTTACCAGATGGATGCTGGTATTCTAGACAGTACTTTGACGTTAAAGGAGAGACATATAAGGTCTTACTAAGAATGTCAAAAGAAGGGCAGGAACTCACTTTTGATTTTAGTGGTTCCAGTCCTCAATCGAAGTATGGGATTAATTGCTCCAAGTGGGCTTCTTGGGGTGGTTTGTTTGCGCCACTTTTCCCTTTGTTATGCTATGATATAACTTGGAATGAGGGAGTAATAAGACCTGTTAAGATGATTGCTCCTGAGGCTTCTGTAGTTAATGCCACTCGACCTGCTCCAGTTTCAATAGCTACGGTTGGAGCAATACAAGCTGTAAATAATGCAGCATGTATATGTATTTCTAAAATGCTGTCTACTAGTGAAAAATATGCAAATGAGGCTACAGCTGTTTGGCATGGAAGTCACTTTGCAATTTTTATGTTTGGACAAAATCAAAGGGGCTCGCAGTCGATAGGAATTTTAACAGAAACTTTTGGTGGTGCTGCAGGTGCTCGAGCTATTGGAGATGGAGTAGATGTTGGTGGTGAAGTTCCTAATCCAATATCTAGAATGGCAAATGTTGAAACAATGGAGGCAACATTTCCAATACGATATTTGTTCAGGCGTAGGCTTAAAGACTCGGGTGGTGCAGGTGCTAAACGAGGCGGAACAGGAGCAGAATTTGCAATTACTCCACATGACGCTCCAGATGGAGGTATTAACTATGTAATATCTGGCAAAGGCACAGAATATCCAATGAGTGAAGGTCTTGCTGGAGGTTACCCCGGATCACCATCAAATTATAAATGGGTAAAAACTAATGAAGCTATAAAGGCAGAAGAAAAAACTTTTCTTTTTCCAAATAGTATTGAAGAAATACAAGGTGAACAAAAAGATATTTCATGGGGTGTATTCCCCCTTGCCGGACTAGATTCTTTATATGTTCGTTGGAATGGTGGGGGAGGTTACGGTGATCCTTTATCTCGCAATTGTGATTCAGTAGCTAAGGATGTTATGGACGGTGTTGTTAGTAATTATGTAGCACAGAAAGTTTATGGTGTGGTAATTAATAAAGGAAAAGTAGATAAAGGTGATACTAAATTATTAAGGGATAGTATCCGAAAAAACCGCTTAGGATTTGGTAATTAGAAATGACAAATAAGTTTTCAGCTACATTAAATTTAAATAATACTGGTTCAGTTACATGTCGGGCCTGTAATTTTGAAATTAATCCTAGTTGTGAAACTTGGAAAGAAAAAGCAATTTTATCAGAAAAGCCTATGGATGGTGCAGGAGGGTCACCCTATTCTCTATCAAAAAAAGTTTTACTCCGCCAATTTTTTTGCCCTAACTGTGGTTATCTTCTAGATACAGAGACCGCTATTGCAGGCGACCCATTCCTAAACGATGTTGTTAAATGTTGAGATAAGCAAATGCATAATATTAAAATTCGACAACATATAATAGATAGAGTGATTTCTAGAAGGGGAAAGTTTCATTTATTTGAACGATTAGAAGCTAAATCAACTGCTTTAATAATTATAGATATGCAGAATACATTTTTATCTCCTGGGGGAGCAGCTGAAGTTCCTAAAGGTCGAGACATTGTAGAGAATATAAATATATTAGCTTCAGAGATAAGAAGGTTGGGAGGACATATTGTCTGGATAACCCATGGAAACCATAATCATAAAAAACTAAGTGATTGGCCAAATTTCTTTAATTATTTTGTCTCAGAGGAAGTTAGGCAGCAAACAATTATATCTTTATCACCCGGGGGGGAGGGGCAAAAAATTTGGAATAAATTAAACGTATCTCCTGAAGACTCTACAGTTTTTAAAAATCGTTACAGTGCCTTTACCCCAGGCTCTTCTCCTCTAGAGAGGCGACTTAGGAGTTTTGGTATTGATACAATTCTTGTTGCTGGCACTAAAACAAACGTATGTTGCGAGTCTACGGCACGAGATGCAATGATGTTAGATTTTAAAACAATTATGGTTTCAGACTGTTGTGCTGCGCTTAGTGATGAAGAACATAGAGCAACTCTTGAGACTTTTATTCAACAATTTGGAGATGTCATGACATCAAAAGAATTATGTAAAATTATAGAAAAATAAAAATTAAGTTTTAAAGTATTTAAATTCTGTATGTCCCACCATTAATATTAAGCGTCATTCCAACACAAAAGTCAGCTTCTTCAGAAGCTAAATACATTGCTGCTCCAGCTATTTCATCCGGTTGTGCTAGCCTTCCTATTGGCATCAAATCAGTTAATAGATTAGATAAGGTAGTTTCATCAATTCCAGATATCATTGATGTCTCAGTAGGTCCAGGCGACAAAACATTAGCTCTGATATTATCTTTAACGACTTCTAAAGCAAGGCATTTAGTCATTGCAATTACTGCTGCTTTTGAAGCTGCGTAGTGGCTAAGCCCAGGATGTCCGCGATTGGCAACTTCTGATGCTATATTGATTATTCTTCCCCATTGATTTTCTCTCATGTATGGAATTACTTCTCTGCAACATAAAAAACTACCTCGCAAATTAACTCCCATCATTTCATCCCATTTTTCTGAAGACAATTCAGCTAGTGGACTACCATCAGCTATTCCAGCCGAATTCACTAAAATATGTGCAGACCCAATTAATTCTTTGGTTTGTCCAAAAGTTTGAATAACAGACGATTCATCTAAGAGGTCAATTTTTTTTGCTAAAGCAAGTTTACCCTCTGATCTTAATTTTGCTGCATTTTTTTCTGCTATATCAATGTTCAGGTCTAGTAAAGCGACGTTTGCACCTTCAAAGGCAAACCTCTTGGCAATGGCTGCACCAATGCCGCTTGCTGCCCCAGTTATTATTGCATTTTTTCCTTCAAGCCTATTCACTTATCTTACTCCAATTTATTGACCTAATGAAGTTTCGGTGATACCGGATTAAAGATAGACTGAACAGTTACTGGAGTAAAATAATGATTGGAAAAAAACAAGTGTATGGAGAAATTCCAGGTGTACCTTTGTCTGGAGCAGTTAGGGCAGGTGATTTTGTATTTGTGTCGGGTCAGGTGCCTTTTGATGAAGACGGTAAAATTGTAACTGGAGATATAACAACGCAGACTGTTGTAGTTATGGAACGTATTAAAACTTTACTTCAACATGCAGGATGTCAAATGGAGGATATAGTTAAATGTAATTGTTGGTTGCAAGATACTTCAGAATTTAATGATTTTAATATTGTTTATACAAGCTATTTCAGCGCAAACTTTCCCGCAAGAGCAACTGTAAGAGCTGACTTAATGGTTGATGCTAAGGTTGAAGTAGATGCTATTGCTTGGAAACCATTAGTAAGTTCTTAATTCTTCCGAAAGTTAACTCATGATAAAAAAGTTACATTCATTATTAGAACCAAAATCTATAGCTATTGTAGGTGCAAGTCTTAATCCTCAAAAGCCAGGTGGAAGAGCTATAAACTATCTTTTAGAATATGGTTTTCCGGGAAAAATTATTCCTATTAATCCTAATAGAAATGAAATCGCTGGTCTGCCTTGTATTAAAGATATAAGTGATATTGAAAAAGTACCAGATCTAGTAATTATAGCTGTAGCAGCAACTGAAGTAGCTAAAACTTTACAAAAATGCCTAGATTTAGAAGTTCCAGCTGTAAATATATACTCAAGTGGGTTTGCAGAAGTAGGGTTATCTGGGGCTCAAATGCAAGATGAGTTATTATCGCAAATAAAATCTAGTGATACACTTGTTTGTGGTCCAAATAGTCAAGGTGTTGCAAACTTTCATCATCCGATGGTTGCTTATTTTAGTTCTGAATTAGGTTTAGAGGAAAGACCAGCCGGTCCAATAGGATTTGTAGGACATAGCGGAGTTATGGGTGGTATAGTAGCACGTGAGTGTATTGATAGAGGAATTGGAATAGGATATCTGGTAAGCTTAGGAAATGAGATAGATGTATCTTTATCAGACGTGATCTCTCACATGTCTATGAATACAAATATTTCTGCAATAGGCGCATATGTTGAAACTGTGAGAGACCCACTCAGCTTAAAAGATGCTATTTATTTTGCCCAATCTCGTAATGTTACAGTTGTTATTCTTAAGGGCGGTAAGAATGAAGTTGCTAGCAAAGCTGCAGCATCACATACTGCTGCAATGGTCGGTGACTGGGAGACCCATGTATCAGCGTTGCGTCAATGGGGTGCCGTAGTAGTAGATAATATGGAAGAGTTAATTGACTCTATTGAATTATTTGGACTTTGTAAGAATTTACCAAATGGTTCAAAGGTTGGAGTATTGACAAATTCTGGTGGTATAGGTGTTTTATGTGCCGACGCACTAGTATCCTCTGGACTTGAGATTGCCGAATTCTCTAGTGAGACTGAGGAAGCAATATTAGAAACGTTACCGCCATTTGCCTCACCAAAAAACCCAATTGATGTAACTTTACAATGGCTGACGCAACCAGAACAAATTCGTAAACAATTAGAGTTGCTTGCTGCGGATCCGAATGTAGATATTATAATGCCATTTCCTGGAGTAATTCGCCAGCATGCTAATATACTGAAATCTGAGATCATCACTGCCTCGAGAAAACTAAATAAGCCGATTATATGTGGATGGTTTGGCGGAGATGATGCAGATAGAGTTTCACTAAGAGAAGCTGGCATCTCCGTATACGATAGCCCTACTAGGGCATCACGAATGGCTGCAATGCTTACAAATATTGAGAAAAAAAACTATAGTGAAAATTTTTACCAGTCTAAAATTCAAATAATGAAGATCAAAGAATTTATAGAGGGGAAAAAAGGCCAGCTTTCAGAATTCCATTCAAAGCAAATTTTGGAAAAAGTTGGAGTTCCTATGACATCTTATGGTCATGCTATTAATAAAAATGAAGTAGTTGAGTTGGGTCAAAAGATTGGTTTCCCTGTAGTACTTAAAATTTCATCTAAGGATATACTCCATAAAACGGATGTCTCTGGTGTTACACTTGGCATTAGTTCTACGATAGAGTTAGAAAATGAATATGAATTAATGCTCAAGAATGTTAGTGAAAAAATACCGGGAGTTAATATTGAAGGTTTTTTTGTAGAAAAAATGCTTTCACCCGGTGTCGAGGTAATTATAGGAATGAAACGTGATGAAAATTTTGGTCCTGTAATTGCTTTAGGCTCAGGTGGAATATTGGTTGAAGTTCTTAATGACAAAGCACTTTTAATACCGCCATTCTCAAGAGATGATGTTACAAGGTGTATAAATAAACTCCATTTAAACAAACTGCTTTCAGGTTTTAGAGGTCAGAAGACTCTAAATAAAGAATGTCTTGTTGANGCTGTCTGTATACTAGGTGACTTGGCTTTGAGTAGTTATGAAATCATTGAGTTTGAGATAAATCCAATTGTTNTTTTGGAGAATGGTTGTTACGCATTAGATGCAAAAATTAAATTGAATGACTAACTAGGTTTATCGATTNAATTTTGAGGAAATGATTTTCTGAGGNTCACCTGAAGTGAATGCTTNTTTTTGAAATTTCATCGCTTGATTAAANACCTCNTCANAATTNTTTTGTGTCATATCTCTTAAATTACATTTTGTAAGTTTAAAAGCTACAGGAGACTTATNTGCTAAATTTTCAGCCATTTCTATNGCCTCCGTCAATAATNTNTTTTCAGGAACAATATCATACACCAAGCCAAGCTCTAATAACTCCTTAGNTGATATAGATCTACCNGTGTATGCAAGTTCAGATGTTTTTGANAGACCTATGGTTNAAAACATTAGNCCGGGTCCAATAATGCTTGGAAGNCCNACATTGATTTCAGGTTGACTCATTGTTGTAGANGGTGAACCAACCCTTAGATCACATAAGAGTGCAATTTGATAACCTGCGCCAGCTGCNATTCCATTAATTGCTCCTATACANGGTTTATTAAATAATCTAATGGAACTATAGAGAACTTTGAGCTTACTTACCCATTCAACGGCAGATTGAGCATCAAAATTCTTTAATACAGATAAATCCATACCAGAACAAAATGCAAGATTTCCTATCCCGGTCAAAACAATCGCTTTACAATTAGATTCTTTTTCTAGTCTCACGAATGATTCTACTAGTTTATCGACCATAGCATAATTTAAAGCATTTCGTTTTTCAGGTCGGTTTAACTTTATGATAGTTATCTTATTAAGAGTTTCTTCTATGATTTCTTGCGCCATTCTGAAGTCCTTAATTTAAGATATAACTACGATGGTATAATTGTCAGTGAAGTAAGACCTGCAACAACTAAGGCAATGCCAATCCATTGTTTTCCTGTAACTGATTCTCTTAAGAAAAATCTTGCTAGTAAAACGGTTACAACAGTATAAGCCGAACTAGCAACAATTGCGTATTCACCGTGATCAGAGTCAAGACCAATATATAAAAAGAGATGACCGCCTGTATCTAAGAGACCAACTAGAACTAAAAGCCACCATGCATTTATAGAAGCTTTAGGTGATTTTTTTTGGTATATAAACCAACCTAAAAAACAAATAATCCCAACTACCCTAACTCCCAAGAGCGTTGTGGTTGGTCCATATGAATCTATAGCTAAGTCAAGACTAGTTATTGAAAGAGCAAATAACATAGCGGCTAAAAAAGCAAGTATTGATGTTCTGCGTGCAATTTGTTTTGAAAATTGCTGTTTTGAATTCGTTTGATCAGAACTATGTTGCGAAGCAATCAAAACTCCAATTAGGGTTAATCCCATGGCTCCCCATTCCCATAGTCCTGGCCTTGCACCTAAGGCCACACTTATAGGTAACGCTATAGCTGGATAGGATGCTACAATTGGAGAAGCTATAGAAACTGGTCCACGTGTTAGAGCCTCATAAAATATTCCTGTTGCTGCCGTGATACCTATCCCTGCGCAAATAAGATACAACGAGCCGTTTAACGATAATATAATTGGAATATCTAAAACTAGGGCATAGACTAAGGTAAAAGCAAAGCTGACTACAATCATCCAAAAAGTAGTTGTAGCGACCCCCGAACGTTCACCAGAAAATCTCGCGCTNAAATCACCTACACCCCATGCAANTGCNGAACNAGCACCCCATAAAGNTGAATTACCACCCATTATTAAATATTGCCCTTTCTAATATAGGTGATTTTGTTCTTCACTTTTGTCCTTCTCCTGTATTGATACCTTTTTATACATTGCCACTACTTTTACTTTATTAAAAGCATCATAAAAAATTACTTTTTTTTAATATCTATATTTTTTTTAAACAAAAATTATTATGAGGGCTAAATTGTTAGTATAGTTTTGTTTACTAAAATTAAACGTTATGAAAAGGATCNATAATATGGATGATACAGTCCTAATTAAGACAGTTAATGATGTAATTAATGGGCTAAAATTTANTGAAGTTGGATTAATACCCGCAATTGCACAACAATTTGATTCTCATGAAGTTTTAATGCTTGCATGGATGAATCAGGATTCTATTAATTTGACTCTAAGAAAAAAGCAGGTTCATTACTGGTCTCGTTCACGTAATGCAATTTGGAGGAANGGTGAAACCTCAGGGCATACTCAGAAATTAATAGAATTAAGAATTGATTGTGATAGTGACAGTATACTTTTACTTGTAGATCAAACTGGTCCTGCATGTCACACAAATAGAAGAACATGCTTTTTTAAATCTTTTTCAAACNAAGGNCTTAAAACTTTTCTTGANCCTTTAGATTAATTNTCANTNTGTAGATANTTTNNGGNGCTAGAAAAATTAAATATAAANAACTCTTNATCATTTTAAGAAATAGCCCATCTTGGCGCAAAGCNTNAAATAGGTTAGCGTTTGATATTTAATANAAGGTTTCAAANTTTAGGTGAGGAATTAATATGAGATTTGCCGTTGACACAGGTGGTACATTTACAGATTTGGTNGTTGAAGATGATTTAAATGATGTTCGTTTGTACAAATCTCCCACTACACCAGAAAACCCAATACAGGGTGTATTAGATACACTGAGCCTTGCGGCAGAAGATTTTGGTAAATCACGTGAAGAATTCTTGGCAAGTGGAGAAATGTTAATACATGGTACTACACGTGCAATAAATGCGATTGTTACAGGTAACACGGCAAAGACTGCTTTCTTAACAACTATTGGGCATCCAGATATATTAGTTTTCCGTGAGGGCGGGAGAATTGAGCCCTTTGATTTTAATATAACATTTCCTCAGCCCTATGTGCCTCGTTCACTAACTTATCAGGTAAATGAGCGTATAGGCTATGATGGTCGCATTATTGAAAAGTTGAATGAGGAAAAAGTAATTGAACAAATAAAACAATTTAAGGAAGAAGGTATAGAGGCAGTTGGTGTTTGCTTGCTATGGTCAATAGTCAATCCCATTCATGAGAATTTAATTGGTGATTTATTAGAACAGTATTTACCAAGTGTACCATTTACCCTTTCCCATCTGATAAACCCTTCTTTAAGGGAATATAGACGTGCTTCTTCAACAGTAATTGATGCTTCTTTAAAGCCTTTAATGGGAAATTACTTGGGCGGTCTTGCATCCAATTTGCAAGATGCTGGTTTTGGAGGAAGAGTCCTGGTAGTTACTACCCAAGGAGGGGCTATGGATGCTGGTGATATGGCAAAGGCTCCTATTCATTCCATAAATTCTGGTCCAGCTATGGCTCCTGTTGCTGGGCGTCATTATTCAAGTTCTGACTCAGGAATTGATACAGCAATTATAGCAGATACCGGTGGAACGACTTTTGACGTTAGTCTTGTCCGAGGGGGGAGAATTCCATGGACTAGGGAAACATGGATTGGGCAAGCTTATAGAGGGCATATGACTGGGTTTCCAGCAGTTGATGTGAAAAGCATTGGTGCCGGTGGCGGAAGTATTGCTTGGGTTGATGAAGGGGGGTTGCTACATGTAGGACCTAAAAGTGCTGGCGCAGTTCCAGGACCTGTAAGCTATGGAAAAGGAGGTGAAGAGCCAACAGTAACTGACGCTTCTGTTGTTTTAGGTTGGATAGATCCCGATTATTTTCTGGGCGGAGCAATGAGTCTTGATAAAAATGCAGCAGAACAAGCAATAAAAAATAAGATTGGGAATAAACTAGGCTTAACTTTACATGAAGCTGCTTACGCTATTTTAACAGTAGCAACTGAGAATATGGTTCACGCAATTGAAGATATTACAGTTAATCAGGGAATAGATCCTCGGGGTGCTATTTTAATTGGTGGTGGTGGCGCTGCGGGTCTTAATATGGTGGCTATTGGTTCTAGATTAGGCTGCAAGCAAGTTATTATTCCAGATACTGCTGCAACATTATCTGCTGCTGGTGCATTGATATCTGATTTGAGAGCTGAGTATAGCGCCACACTATATACTCGTACAGATGACTTTGCTTATGATGAAGTCAATAAAATATTGGTGGACCTTGAGAAACGTTGTAAAAAATTCTTAAAAGGACCAGGGTCAGGTTGCCTAGAGTATAAAATTGAACATACAGCAGAGGCTAGATATCCTCATCAAATTTGGGAAATTGAGGTTCCATTACAAAAAAATCAAATTACAAAACCAGAAGATTTAATGGTTTTAAAAAATGATTTTCACCAGACACATAAAGATGTGTTTGCTATCTCTGATAATCAGTCTGAAGTAGAAATTGTTGGTTGGAGAACAAACATAAGTTGCAAGCTAAGAGAGAACGCTAACCTCAAAGTAGTTGAAGGTGTAGGTGATGGAAAAGTGAAAGGGAGTCGGCAAGCATATTTTGGCGATATAGGATTAGTCGATGTAGGTGTATTTAGATTTGAAGAAATGAATAACGATATTCGAATAGAAGGACCTTCAATTATTGAGTCTTCATTTACTACCGTAGTAGTTGACCCGGGGTCGGTAGCATATAGAAATGTAAGAGGTAGTTTGATATGCGAGCAAATTTAAAAACTTATATGGAGATATATTATGACAACACATGATAAGAAATCTCTAGTGGAAGACAGTACATTAGATGGCGTGCAGATGGCAGTTTTAAATAAAAGGATGGAAGCAATTTGCCGGAAAATGTCAAATACCTTGCTGCGAACTGGAAGGTCTGGTGTTCTTAATAGTGCTCGCGATTTTTCTTGTTGTCTTGTAACAGCTGATAATGCTCTCCTTTCTGTTAACGAAAGCTTACCCATCCACGTACTTCGTGGCGCTGATATGATGGCCGCAGCTATGCAAGAATTTCACCCAAATTTAAAACGTGGTGATGCATTTTTACACAATTCACCATACCATGGTGGTTCGCACCCTGCTGATCATACAACATTGGTTCCTGTAATTGATGATGAAGGCATCCATCGCTTTACAATGGTAGCGAAAGCCCATCAGGCAGATTGTGGAAATTCAATTCCAACTACTTATCATGGTGGGGCGCGTGATGTGTATCAAGAAGGGGCGTTAATTTTTCCTGCTGTTAGAATTCAAGAAAACTATCAGGATGTCGAGGACATTGTTCGAATGTGTAAGATGCGCATTAGAGTCCCAGAGCAATGGTGGGGTGACTATCTAGCTGCGCTTGGTGCTGCAAGAATTGGAGAAAGGGAGTTAATGGCATTAGGAGCAGAAGTGGGCTGGGATACACTTGAGCAATTTGCATCGCAATGGTTTGATTATAGTGAGCAGTTGATGGTATCTGCAGTTAAAAAAATGCCTCATGGAGAGAAGGTTGTTCATACCCGACATGATCCATTCCCGGGTGCAGAAGATGGCATAGATATAAAAGTTAATGTGAAAGTTGATACACAAAATGCTATAATAGAAGTAGATTTGCGCGACAATCCTGATTGTCTACCCTGTGGTTTAAATTTAAGTCAGGCATGTGCAGAAACTTCAGCACTTTTGGGGATTTTTAATTCAATACCTGGTGATGTTCCAACCAATCAAGGTTCATTTAGGCGTATTAAATTATATCTAAGAGATAATTGTGTAGTTGGTATACCCCAACATCCTACAAGTTGTTCTGTGGCAACAACGAATGTTGCAGATAGAGTAGGTAATGGTGTGCAACGCGGTATAGCTGAACTTGGAGATGGATATGGAATGGCTGCAGCTGCGTCAATCATACCTCCAAGCATTGGTGTTATATCTGGATCTAGTGAAATGACTGGAGGTGCATACGTAAATCAAATATTTTTAGGATGGGGAGGTGGAGCAGCTGGTCCAAGTACAGATGCTTGGCTTACTCTGGGTCATATTGGTAATGCTGGTCTTTCTTACTTAGACAGTGTTGAATTAGATGAAATGCGTTTCCCAATGATAGTAAAAGGTCGACATTTTGTAACAGACTCAGGAGGTGCAGGAAGAACACGAGGAGGAGAAGGGGTTTTTTGTGAATTTGGTCCTACAAATGGAGATATGGAAGTGGGCTATGTAAGCGATGGGAATGAAACTCCTGCTGAAGGAGTTAGAGGTGGTACTTCTGGCGCATGTGCAAATCAATTCAGGCGAGATCCAGAAGGAAACTTGCATCAGCTAGATCCATGTGCTCAAGCTATTATTCCAGAGGGGCATACAATTGTTTCATATTCATGTGGAGGTGGTGGTTATGGGTCTCCACTCGAACGAGATATGCATCAAGTTGCAAAAGATATTAAAGAAAGATGGATTTCAGAAAAAACAGCTATAGAAATTTATGGAGTTACACTTGATGAAAATGGTCAAGTTGATACTTCAGCCACAGAAATTAAAAGATCCGAACTGAGTTAATACTATATATTAAATTATAAATGATTGTTTTAGATAGGNNTGAAGATGTTAANGNAGCCAGAAATAAGGNCATAGCAGCGTGANAAAAGAATTATTTANNGAGTGTGGTCGTNCCTTGTTTGGGGTGCNATTTCANTCACAATTAGCANAAGANCTAGATTNTAGTGTCAGGGCAGTTGAACGNTGGGCNGATGGTAGTCAGAAATATTCCTGACCTTGAGGAAGAGCTAAAGGNTTTACTAANANAANGNCAAATTGACATTCAAGATTTACTCAAAAGAGTTTGTTGACTCAATCATAACTTTCAAAGCATTAGAGCGTTTAGGTTCAAGTCTTACCTTGTTTAGTAATTAATATAAATTATGGAATTAAAACCATCTTTCCGAATACTGACCGGTCTTCAGTTTTTTTAGCGGCTACTTTTGCTTCTTTTAGAGGTAAAACACAGTCTATTATTGGGTTTAATTTATTTTCCTCTACTAATTTTAGAACATGGGCTATTTCACGTCTACCAGCTAAGTGACTTCCTTGGATAAGCATATGTTTCCGAAAAACNTCTATTATGTTTATCGGTACTGACTCTCCAGCATGCGCTCCACATGTAATAAGTTTTCCATTCATACAAACTGCATCAACACTCTGGGCTAATACGTTGCCGCCCACGCTTTCTATAACTAGATCAACGCCACGACCATTTGTTAAATCCATGCTCCTCTCATAAATGTTCTGATTTGTATAATTAATAACTTCATCTGCNCCTATATTTTTTGCTAATTCTAACTTTCTATCACTTCCTGCTGTAGCTAATACTCTCGCTCCATGTAATTTAGCTATTTGTATTGCACTTGAGCCAACAACGCTACCTGCTGCATTTATTAATACGTTTTGCCCTGCTTGAATTTTGCCTAGATTTACTGACATATGCCAAGCCGTACCTAAGCCAATTACTGATGCTGCTGCTTTTTCATATGATATGTTTTCCGGTAAGTCGATTAATGAGGTTTCTTCTGCGACGCAGTATTCTGAATGTGTNCCCCATCTGGAAGCTCCTATTCTTCCATGTGAGAAATCGACACCATCTAACCCTGATAACCACATATCACTTCTAGGGTTTCCTTGGGCAAAGTGAATTGCTACTCGGTCGCCTAAAGATGATTGGTTAACACCACTTCCAAGTTCCACTATTTCACCAACACCTTCAACACCAAGAACGTGAGGAAATTTAACATCAATACCTGAAATNCCTTCTCTTAAATCATGGTCAAGATGGTTTACACCACTCGCAAAAATTTTAACTAAAACTTGACCATTCCCAGGCTGAGGCACTTCTAAATCTTCATAAAGTAATTTATCAATGCCACCAAATTCATGAATTGTTATTGCTTTCATTTTATTACCTTATCATATGGCATATTAATATTTTCGCAGTTTTAATAATCTAAAAAATTAAATTTTATTTACAATTTTTCGATTTTTTTCATAACTTCTTCCGAAGATATAACATCAGCGTATTTTTGTTTTAGATCAAAGAGATTTGCTTCATGTGGACCAAGTGCTCTGTCCCCACATGCATCCGCTATAACAACTGGGATGAATCCCCAACACATTGCATCAAGTGCACTAGCACGCACGCAACCACTAGTTGTACAACCTGTTACTAAAACAGTATCTACATTAAGTGATGTAAGTATTGGGGCTAAATTAGTTCCAAAAAAAGCTGAGGGAACTTGTTTTCTTATAATTACTTCTCCAGGTAAAGGAGACAAAGATGGGACAATTTGACTTGATTCAGCTTCTTCAGTAAGTGTTTTTAGGCTAGGTACTTTTTTACACATGATATTTTGATCAGAATGATCATCAGAAAAAACAACGCGTGTATGAGCAATCGTCAATTTTTTTTCTCGAGCAAAATATAGAAGTTTTTTAGTTATATCGATNGCTTCAGGTATATTACCTCCTCCGAATGCATTTGGATCGTTAAAACCATTAACAAAATCTACAATGAGTAGGGCGGGTTTTTTCCCAAACCCAACTGTATTTCCAAAATTTTGTTTTTGATAGACGTCTACATCTGAAGCCATCACTGTTTTCCTTTTAACACTATTTAACTAAGGGGGTTAATTTAAAGACCATTATATATGTATTTAGACTAAAGGGTTTTCATCACTCATATATATAGTTACATTTTGAAAAACACCGTTTTTAATGACAAAAAAATTACAATTACGCATTGAAACATTAGAACCATCTTCATATTCATTTGCGGCTAAAAACTGAGAAGCTATGAGTTGATTTTTTTCATCTACAACATGTGAAAAATCACCATGATAAATTGTTTTAGTAGAAGTCATGAAATCACTAAACATTCTACTTATCTCATCGTGACCTGAATGTGTTGCGTTAGCAGTCTGTACTTTTAAAATAGAGTCTAATGCAAAACATTGGAGTGTTTCTGTAAGGTTCTTTCCGTCAACATTGGCAAAATATTTTTTTTCCACAAGATCAATTANCTGTGAAGAATTTAGTAAGGACATAAANGTCTCCTTTAATATAGGTTGTTGAATGTAATACTTTATTTGCAATATTCCAAAGCCAATAAAAAACAAATAATGTATTGAGTAATATTAGATATTTAAGGAACAAGCTCATGAATGAAAAGAAAATATTAATAGATATTCTAGGCTTGTCTCNGATGCCTTTGATTATACCTCTATTTATGCTCTTAGTAACTGGTATTACATATGGTCTTGTATATGCATTAGTAGGCATAGGTGTTGGGGGAGGGATACCCCCTCTGGCATTTGCTTTTTGGATGAGTTTAGGTGCTGGACTAATAATGTTATTTATGTGCATACCAGCCCGACAATTTCCTAGTTTAAGTTTTAGGCANCTTAGAGCTTATTTTGCTACTGGTATAACAGGATTTGGCGTACCCTATGTTGCCGTAACTATTGCAACACTTGAGGGTGTTCCAGTAGGAATTATTAGTATGTTAGTAGCTTTAGCACCTGTATTAACATATTTAGGTGCTGTTGCATTTAGAATGGAAAAGTTAAGTCTTTTAAAGTCATTAGGGTTTTTTGTAGGCGTTATTGGAGTGCTACTTATCGTNGTTCCTAAGGCTAGTCTTCCAAGTCAAGATTTAGTCGGGTGGGTTCTTCTTGTACTCCTTGCACCCCTTGGGTATGCAGCAAGTGCTCTTGCGGCCGCTCTACTGCCCCCTCCAAAGACCAATGCAATACAATTTTCAACTGGTTTCTTTTTAGCAGCATCTATTTTTCTATTTGTGTTCATGGCAGGCAGTGGGGATTGGTGGTGGTTCTCCGGCTCAATGAATGATGCAGATTGGGCGTTAATAATGTGTATCCCATTGCAAGGACTAGGGATTTATCTATTTTTAGAAATTATTCGTACTATGGGACCTGTTTTTTTCACTAGTGTAAATTTCATTACTCCTGTTACTGGCATTTTATGGGGAATTGCCTTCTTTGGTGAAAAACTAAGTATTTGGGTATTAATAGCTCTTTTACCCCTTTTTATGGGTGTATTTTTTGTTAATCTTAGAGCTAAGGTATAAACCTATACGAAGATTCTTGTGCAGTACAGAAATTAATTAATGCAGGGTAAATTTATGGCGGTAGGTGATGCTTATTAACTGGGGTGGTGAACCTAATTTTATGGATTCTGATATTGAAACCTCTCAGAATTGGGAAAAGTTAAGTCAATATCTTGAGCAACATAATATAAATTTTAATGCTAATGAATTCAGACCTAAACAGTTTGCTTCTGGATTTGGTAATTTAAACTATCTTATTTTGGTGAATAATAAAAAAGCCGTTTTAAGACGACCTCCAATGGGAGTTATTCCTCCTGGTGCGAATGATATGAAGCGGGAGCATCATATTTTAAGTAAGTTATATAATGCCTTCCCTTTAGCTCCTAAAAGTTACCATTATTGTTCAGATCACGATGTATTGGGTAACCATTTTCTTATAATGGAATATAGGTATGGTTCTACTATTGGAGGGCAGTTGCCATCACAATTGATGAAAATTGAAGACATAGGTCAGAAACTAAGTAATCTAATGGTTGATACACTAGTCCAGTTACATGATGTCAAGCCAGAAACAATTAATTTACAAAATTTTGGAAAACCAGAAGGTTTTTTATCAAGAGCTGTAGTGGGATGGCAAAAACGATTAATGATGGGCTCTAATGCTAATCCATGTCGTGCGGCATTAGAAGTTTCTGAATGGCTTGAAAAACACATTGTACCTGATGGTGATACAACATTACTTCACAATGATTTTAAATTAGATAATATTTTGTTAGATCCAGAAACGATAGATCCTGTAGCAATTTTAGATTGGGATATGGGGTCTCGCGGTGATCCTCTTTTCGACCTTGGAACCCTTTTAAGTTATTGGGTAGAGCCAGGTGATCCCGAGCCTATGCAAATTATAGACCAAATGCCAACTGCAAAGCATAAATTTTTTAGCAGAAGTGAGGTGGTACAGTCTTATGCAGATAAAAGTGGACGTAACTTAGAAAAGTTTCTTTTTTACAGGGTTCTAACGCAGTTCAAGCTTGCAGTTGTATTTTTGCAAATTGATGCACAATTCCGTAGAGGAACTACTTCTGATAAGAGGTTTGGTCGGTTTGGAGATCATATTGATGGAATGTTTGAATTTGCATTAGATCTTGCAAATGAGCGTAAGCAGTAATCTTTTTCAATATAATCCTAAATGTTTTAGCGATAATAGGAGGACTTTAAACTATGGTTGCAATAAGTAAAAAAGTTGGAGAGCAAACTTTTAGGGAAAGTTATGGCCGTTACTTTGAAGATTTTATTGTAGGTGATATTTATGAGCATCGCCCAGGAAGAACTATAACTGATGTGGATAATACATGGTTTACATTATTAACGATGAATCAACATCCAATACATTTCGATAATGAATATGCAAAGGGTAGTGAATTTAAAAGACCATTAGTAAATAGTTGTTTGACCCTTTCAATTGTTGCTGGAATGTCTGTTAGTGATACAAGTCAGAAAGCTATAGCTAATTTAGGGTGGACTGACATAAAATTAACAGCTCCTGTGTTCTCTGGGGACACCATATATGCCTCTTCAAAGGTGTTAGAGAAACGTGAGTCAAATTCTCGTCCAACTCAAGGAATAGTGAAAATCCGTAGTGTTGGTTTAAATCAAAGTGGAATTGAAATTATAAGCTTTGATAGGTCTATGTTGGTTCCTAAACAAGGTCATGCGGTTGATGATAAAGTTAATTATTAGAATTGGAATAAAATAAAATGTTTACAAAATGTCTTCCATTATGAGCAACTTACAGGATGAAACTATTTCATCAAAATTAGCTCATTTTTTTAATAATTTAAAATATGATGATTTACCTGAGCAAGTTATTCATAGAGCCAAGTTACATATCTTGGATGCTCTGGGAATAGCTGTTGCATCCAGTATTGAATCTTATAGCAAGGTTTCTTTTAATTCATTAGAAGATATTTGTGGTGCAGGCGACTATCAAGTAATTGGTTTTGACCGCTGTCTGCCTTATCGTGAGGCTGCTGTAATGAATGGCTTTTTAATTCATTCATTAGATTACGATGATACTCATGTTGCCGGAGTAATTCATGCTTCAGCAAGTGCTATTCCAGCTGTTTTAGCTGCAGCAATAAAATATAATGCAGATGCCCATAAAGCATTAGTTGCATACATTATAGGTGTTGAGACCAGTGCTCGTATTGGTATGGCTGCTAAAGGTGGATTTCATAAAAGGGGTTTTCATCCAACTGGTCTAGTTGGATGTTTTGGTGCTACCATGGCGGCTGGAACTTTAGCTGGCTTAAGCGTTTCTGAATTAACTCACGCTCAAGGAATTGTTTATAGCATGGCGGCCGGTAACCTTGAATTTCTTGAGCAAGGTGCATGGACAAAACGTTTGCATCCTGGTTGGGCAGCTGGTTGTGCACTCACGGCAATAAGTTTTGCAAAAAATGGTTTCCAGGGACCCCTTAGTCCTTACGAGGGTCGTTTTGGTCTTTATAAGACATGTTCTAGTGATGAAATAAAGGTTGATTATAAATTAGCTAGTAGTTCTTTAGGAGACGATTGGGAGATGCTAAAGGTAGGAATCAAACCTTATCCAGCTTGTCATCTTACCCATGCATGTATTGATGCTTCTCGAGAAATAAGAAATAATTATAATGTTACATTTGAAAATATAAAACATATAACTGCTAGAGTGCATCCTGAGTCTATGCCTGTCATTTGTGACCCTATTAAAGAAAAAAGGCGTCCAAAAAACAGTTATGAAGCTCAGTTCAGTCTGCCATATCTAGTTGCAAGTGCTATTTGTAGAGACAGAGTTGCTCTAGTAGATTTAGAAAATGAAGCTTTTACAAATTTGGAAATATTAAGTTTATGTGACCGTATTTCGTGTGAGCCTATGAAGGGGTCATTATACCCTAGATATTTTTCAGGTGAGGTTGAGGTAACTACTTTAAATGGGGAAATTTTCACTGTTCGAGAAGAGATTAACCGTGGGGCTGACAAAAAACCACTAGATGAAAATGAGATCATTAACAAGTTTATTGAAAATGCTTCCTTAGTTATGTCTTCAGATCAAGTCAGGTTAATTGTTGATCATACAATGGAATTAGAGGGTTATGATAGTCTATCTTATTTTTTAGACAATTTTATAAAACATTAACTTTACTTTTTAGCATTTAACTCAATATTTGTTTGTCTATTCAATTAATATTACTTCATCCTCAGATAGAGATTTAACTTCATCTTGGCTAAACCCATTTTCCAATAAAATTTCTTTGGTATTAGATCCCAATTTTGGTGCATGGGAGCGAGGTAAAACTTTTTCATTAACCATAATGGGTTGCCGAACGCCGCGTAAATTTAACCAATCTGAATGTTTAATATTTTGAATTATATTTCTTTCTTCTGAAAATTTATTTGAAAGAGCTGATTGAATATCATTAACAGGTGCACATGGGAGCACTCCGGAAAGCTTGTTAAGCCAAAACTCTGTTGTTTCCTTGCAAAAAACTTTAGAAAGTAATTCAAGTACAAGTTTTCTGTTTTTTAAACGAGATTTAAAATCATTCATTCTGTTGTCTTCTGCCCACTCGCTTTTGCCAATTGCATTGACTAATTTAGGCCAGAAATTACTTTTATTAGCCATAATAAAAATCCACCCATCTTGTGTTTTGTAGAGTTCGCTCGGTACTAAAGAAGGATGACCTGACTGTGGCATGCGTGATGGGATATAGCCTTCTGTTAGGTGCCACATTGCCGGGTAACTCAGGTTACTCATGGCAACATCAAATAATGCAGTATCATAATCTTGTCCTTTACCAGTTCTTCTAGCACCAAGGATACCAGCTAAAAGGGCAATGGCCGCGGTTAGACCAGCTTGATAATCAACCACTGAAAGTCCAAAGCGGGTAGGAGGTGAGTCTGGTTCACCAGTCATTGAAAGGTAACCTGCTTCAGCTTGCATAACATAATCAAGTCCCGGCCATGATTCTCTAGTATTGTTACGACCATAAGCAGATAAGTGCACGCAAACAATTTTTGGGTTGATTTTAGATAGAGAATAATAGTCTAATTTTAGTTTTTTTGGNAAATCGCCTCTTAAATTATTAAGTACTGCATCAGCATTTATAGTAAGTCTTTCAAAAACNTTTTTTCCTTTGTCAGATTGGAGNTTTAGACCCATTGATTTTTTATTTGCGCTGAAGCTTTGAAAAAATAAACTATCATTTTCTTTTGAGTAGGGGACTACATGTCGTCCCATTTCCCCTCCAACGTCTGGATTTTCTATCTTAATGACTTCAGCTCCAAGGTCTGCAAGGAACATTGAACCAAAGGGAGCAGCTCCATATTGCTCTATAGATAAAATCCTAATGCCTCTTAGAGGAAGTGAGAGAGTTTCTTTTTTTTGATTTTCCAAATTATACTCCGTGCTATCTATATATTATTATTTCAGTCTATGCAGGATTCCTCTCTATTAACTGTCGAGCTATAATTATCTTTTGTATTTCATTAGTTCCCTCACCAATTAGAAGCAATGGAGCGTCTCTATACATGCGTTCAATAGGGTANTCTTTTGAGTATCCATAGCCACCATGGATACGCATAGCATCTAGAGCATTCTCGACAGCAGCTTCTGTAGCAAATAACTTAGCCATGCCGGCTTCCATATCTGCACGTTTCCCTGTAGCAAATGCTTCTGCGGCACGATCTGTTAACAGTCTAGCAGCTTCAGCTCTAGTAGCCATATCAGCTAACTTTAACTGAATAGCTTGATGCTCACAAATAGGTTTACCGAATGTTTTACGAGTTTGACTATAGGCGATTGACTCATCAAGAGTTGCTTGTGCAATTCCAACTCCTCGAGCGGCAACATTAATTCTGCCTAATTCTAATCCTCCAAGAACTTGTTTAAGTCCTTTACCTTCTTCGCCACCAATTAATTTATCTGCTGAAATTTCATAATTATCAAAAACTAACTCGCAACTATCTATACCTTTATAACCTAATTTTTCTAATTTTCGACTTACTTTAAAACCGTCACCCTTTTCAGCTATAAAAAGGCTCATTCCTTTATGCCTAGGTTGAGATTCGGGATCAGTCTTAACCAGTAAAGCTATCACATGCCCTTCTTGGCTATTTGTTATCCACATTTTTGTGCCATTAATAATATAAGAGCTATTACCCTGTCGCTTTGCAACTGTGCGGATAGCTTGTAAATCTGTTCCACAATCAGGCTCCGTTAAGGCAATTCCACCACGCATTTCTCCAGTAGAAAATTTAGGTAGATAAAATTCTTTTTGTTGTTTTGTACCGTGACGTTCAACTGCTGCAGCCATAATAAGGTGCGAATTAATTATCCCACTCACTGACATCCATGCAGCTGAAATTCGTTCCACAATTTTAGAATAGGTAGTAATAGGTAAACCTAGCCCTCCATATTCAGTTGAAATTGTAGCTCCAAAAAGACCTAGCTCTTTCATTTTTTCAACTATATCATATGGATATATGTCGTCATGTTCTAGAGAAGAGACGTATGGACTTACGTCTCGCTCTATAAACTTATCTATATTTTCAAGAATTAATTTTTCTTCTTCTTCGCTTATTAATGCTTGACCAGGCTTTGACATGTTTATTTTTCCCTGAGTTGTAAAATATAAATGACTAATAATATACTATTTATGATGAATAAAAAATTTGTCCGGACAAAAAAAATTTGTTAGTATAAGTATATTGTTTTTATCGCAACATACTTTAATTAAGTTATAGCTAAATAATTATAAGTTATTGTGGTGAGCTAATATTTAAATTGTTTGTTCTAGATATATATATTGGTCTCCAGTAGACCAAGAGGCAGAATTAATATAAATATGTTTATCTAATAAAAATTTTTTCTTTGATATGTGATATTGGGTTATTTCTAATAGCAAATATGTTAATATATTAGCTGTAGATTAGAAGTTTTAAGGGCAAAATAAATAATGGCAGGACCAGGTGAAGTAGTAATTAGCAATATAACCAAAACATTTGGTGATAATGTTGCTGTCGAGAATATTAACCTTACTATTCCGGATGGAAGCTACTGTTGCTTGCTTGGACCAAGTGGTTGTGGCAAGACTACATTACTGAGAATGATAGCAGGTCATGAGGAGCCTACTGAAGGTGATATTACAATAGGTGGAAATTCTGTTATTGGTGTTCCTACAGGGCAACGTGGAACATCTATGATGTTTCAGAGCTATGCATTATTCCCACATTTGACAGTATTAGATAATGTTGCATTTAGTCTTAAGATGAAGAATGTTTCTAAAGATGACAGGCGCCAGCAGGCATATGAAGTTCTAAAGAAGGTTCAACTAGAGCCTCTTGCAACTCGTATGCCAGCTCAATTATCAGGTGGGCAGCAGCAGCGTGTTGCGTTAGCAAGGTCACTTATTACTAATCCTAAGGTTCTGTTGCTTGATGAGCCGTTATCAGCTTTAGATGAATATCTTCGCCTTCAAATGCGTGCTGAGGTAAAAAAACTTCAGTTAGATCTGGGTATAACTTTTATTCACGTAACTCAC
The DNA here is from genome assembly GCA_002714015.1 of Gammaproteobacteria bacterium. Classification (GTDB taxonomy): domain Bacteria; phylum Pseudomonadota; class Alphaproteobacteria; order UBA828; family UBA828. The sequence continues at coordinate 59,203 of PAWF01000034.1, forward strand.
ACCCAGCCGGAAGCCTTAGCTTTAGCTGACTTAGTTGTCGTGATGGATACAGGTCATATAGAACAAAGCGGTACTGCTCGCAGCATTTACGATGATCCTCGTACAACTTACGTTGCAGAGTTTATGGGCGGCTGGAACGTTCTTTCAGGTCAGGTACTTAGTGATAACGAAAATTTATCAACTGTTAAAAGTCCCTATGGAGAAGAATTTCATGTGCCTAAAAATGGGCATAACAAGGGTGAGGATTTGAGTTTTGGTGTAAGGCGAGATAAAATACATCTTTTAGGTAGTGGAGATCAAAAAGACCGGGGGAACAGCCTTAACGGTAAAGTTCATGCCATAGAGTATCAAGGTAATTGGGTCAAGGTAACTATAGACCGTTCGGATACTGAACAATTAGTCGCAGTTATTGAGGATAAAGAGTATTTTAGTAATCCAGCGAATGTAGGCGATCAAGTTACTGCAACTTGGTCAGCAAGTGATGTGCATTTTATGGAAAGAGCAGAAGGTGAACAAAACCTAATAGGTGAAACCTTTTAAAGAGTATGGGGTAATACTGAAGTAATGGTATTACTCTGGTTGTAGGGTGGCAATTATTATTTAAAGCCCATTAGATTGAATTTAGACTTTACAGGTGAGGAGAACAAAATGACTAAATTGGAAGATACTAAATCCAAAAATATAAGCCGTAGGAGTGTTCTTAAAGGAACAGCTGCTGCAGCTGCAGGTATAGGTGCTGCGTCAGCCATTGGAGGTTTTCCAACGGTTTGGGCTCAGGATTTAAAAGATATAACTATTCGTCAGCTTGGTTTAGCTGTGTCAAATATGGATCCATTTGCTAAAATGGCTACTGATGCACTTGGCTTTACTGTTGAGCAGACAGCTACTGACTTAGGAACTATTGGTAACAGGGGTATTACTCAGCCAAAATCCTTTGATTTACTCGAGCCAGCTTACATGCAGTTTAAGTTTGTTTGGCCAACAGGTAACTTCCAACCAGTTGATATAAATAGACTAACACATTGGGATAAGGTATCTGGAATTTATAAAGAGTCAGGTAAAGGTTGGGATGATGCTTGGCTTGGTGATGGTCAACGGCCTCATAACGTAATGTATGTTGATGGTTCAGGATCTGAGTTCAAGGCTCCAGGATCTACAGATCATGTTGCTGCAATGCCAATTCTTCATAACGCTGACACAATTGGAATACGTCCAGATGAAATTGGTCGCCCTATTAGTTCATGGGGAGAACTTCTAAATGACGAATTTAATGGTAAAACAGCATTAGTTGGATTTCCAGCTATTGGTGGTATGGATGCAGCTATGGCTCTGGAAGCTCTGGGTAAAGTCTCTTATCAAGATAAGGGTAATATGACACAGGGCGAAATAGATGAAACATTTAAACATCTAATTGAATATAAAAAGAAGGGGCATTTCAGAGCACTTTGGACTACATTTAATGAATCTGTAAACCTAATGTTATCAGGTGAGGTTGTTATTCAGTCTATGTGGTCACCAGCTGTTACAGCTGTTCGTGCAAAAGGTATTCCTTGTGTTTATCAAGATTGTAAAGAGGGTTATCGCTCTTGGTCCTTGGCACTAATGATACCTAATCATGTAGAAGGTAAAAAACTGGATGCAACATATGATTATCTAAATTGGTATCTATCTGGTCCAGCAGGGGCATTTTTTGCTCGTCAAGGTTACTATGTTGTAACACCAGACAATACCAAGAAGGAACTTCCCGCAGCAGAGTGGGATTTCTGGTATGAAGGTAAGGAAGCTACAGTTGAAATTAGAGATCCATTTGACAATCTAATGGAATCACCAGGCTCTGTAAGAGACGGTGGTAGTTACAAGAACCGTATGGGACGTGTAGCTGTTTGGAACTCTGTAATGGCTGAAAATGAGTATCTTACTGAGAAATGGAACGAATTCGTTGCATCCTAGTAAGTAAAGTAGATAATTCGTGCGGGACGCAATAACCGCGTCCCGCACAAATTATATTAACTATAAAATGATTATAAATTCTCTACGTGTCGGGATTACCTGGCAATTAAATTGAAGCGGATTTGATGTATGACCCAAATAGCTGAGCGATTGCAGCGGTATAGCACAGCCCTGCAAATGACCCCTTTGGGCATCGCGCTTCTTCTCTTTCTTATTGGTCCTATTGTAGTAATTCTTATTACAAGTTTTTATAAGTTTAATGGTTTTTTAACGATTCCAGATATTACAGCAAAAAATTATGTAAAATTATTTACGTCTGGTCTGACATTAGATAATTACTTAGAAACTATTAGGATTGCTGCAATAGTTTGGATTGTAACTGCTGTACTTGGTTTTATTATTGCCTATTACCTAGTATTTGATGTCATCTCTCTCAGAGCAAAAATGCTTTTATTTTTACTCTGTGTTGTACCTTTTTGGACATCTGGTGTAATCCGAATGATTGCATGGATACCCTTTCTTGGAAAAGAAGGTGTAATAAATCGTGTCTTAATGAGTATAGGGATTACAGATGAACCACTTGAGTTTCTTCTGTTTTCTGAATTTGCAGTAATATTATCATATGTGCATGTATTTACGTTGTTCATGGTGGCGCCTTTATTTAACACAATGGCTAGAATCGACCCTGCCTTAATTGAAGCCGCAAGAGACAATGGGGCTAAAGGGTGGCAAATTTTATTACACGTAATTATCCCATTGTGTAAGCCAGGTATAGCAATAGGCACGATATTTGTACTTAGTTTAACTTTATCAGACTTTACTGCTGTTCGATTACTTTCTGGAGCAAATGTTGGAACGGTTGCGCTGTCTATATCTAATCAAATTGGTAGTTATAACTTTGCTTATTCTTCTGCCAATTCTCTATTCCTGCTAATAGTTCTTCTTTTGATTGTTGGGGGAATAATGAGACTTGTTGATGTGAGAAAACAGCTATGAGTGGGGTAAATAAAATTAGACGGAGTAATTGGTATTATTTCCGTAGTATTGTTTTCTATTCATTCCTATTATTTCTCTATGGTCCAATAGCTGTAATGACAGTTTTATCTTTTCAAGGTGAGACTGGTGGTCTAACTTTTCCAATGCGTGGAGCATCTGTCCATTGGTTTGCGGATGTTTTTGATCCAAGCTACATAGGAGATTTCCGCTGGCCATTTGGACGTTCAGTTTTCCTAGCTCTTATAATCATGGTTTTAACAATGGTTATATCGTTCCTTGCCGGACTAGCCTTTCGTAAAGGATTCCGAGGAAATGTAATCTTTTTTTACTTGGTTGTGGCGAGTTTGATAGCACCTTCAATTTTAATTTCACTGGGCATAGGAAGAATGTTTACCAGTCTTGATATGCAGAGTGCTTGGTGGTCAGGAGCTCTTGGGGCGCATCTAACTTGGACTTTACCGTTTGGTGTTCTTATTATGTTGGCTATATTCAGCAGATTTGATCCAAGGACAGAAGAAGCTGCACGAGACCTCGGTGCAACTACATGGCAAACACTAAAATCTGTAATAATACCTATTACTTTACCAGGTTTAGTTGGAGTAGCTTTATTTGGTTTTACTCTCAGCTATGATGAGTTCGCCAGAACATCTCAAGTTTCAGGAGAACATAATACCTTACCTTTAGAGTTAGTTTCAGTAACTGGGACAGCATCTACACCTGCTTTATATGCAATAGGGACTATGACAACAATATTTTCTTTACTGGTAATTGGCTTAAGCTTCTTTATTTTGTATATAATACAACGACGCAGGGCAGGGTCTGCGAAGGAAATTAATAAATAAAAACAGTCATTTATATGAATATATTAAAGTTAAAAAATAGCTTCTATTTCGATGTCATTATAGAATTTTATTATAATATTTGAATNTTATGTATTACTTGGACAGACCGAGAAGGTTAGAGGAGAGAGAAAATGCCGTATCGTTTGGGTGTAGACGTGGGAGGCACGTTTACAGATCTTTTGCTTATAGATGAAAGCTCTGGAAAAACATTCCGCGCGAAAGTACCATCCACTCCATCCGACTCTTCTATAGGAGTTTTAAATGGAATAGAGAGAGTTTGTAGTGATGCTGGTGTTGATTCAAGTAATATTACGCATGTAATGCATGGCACAACGGTTGCAACTAACACAGTTCTTGAGGGTAAGGGTGCAAAAGTTGGTCTTGTAACTACTGAGGGGTATAGACAAGTTCTCCAAATTGCGCGTTCATTTGTTCCGGGTCTTCTTGCTGGTTGGATTATTTGGCCNAAGCCTGAACCTCTGGCACCTCTGGAATTAACTGTTGAAGCAAAAGAACGTATGAGTGCCCGTGGGGAAGTNGTAAGAGATTTAGATGAGGATGATCTCNGGAAGCAAATAGAATATCTGAATTCCCGAGGAATTGAAGCTTTGACTGTGTCCTTATTTAATGCATACACCAACGGCATTACAGAAGAGCGTGTTAGAACAATAGCATCTGAGATAATGCCTGATGTTCCAGTTTCAATTTCTTCAGAAGTTTTGCCTGAAATGTATGAGTATGAAAGAGCAATTACAACTGTTGCAAATTCTTATATAGCTCCAAAAGTTCGACTTTATGTTGCAAACTTGGACAATGAGCTAAGGAAACGTGGAATTGAAGCTGATCTACACATTCTCCGTTCAGATGGTGGTCTTACATCTGTAGAGGGGGCTAGAAACTCACCTGTAAATGTGCTTATGAGCGGACCTGCCGGCGGTGTTGCAGGAGCCTTATGGGTAGCTAAAAGCGCAGGTTATAAAAATCTTTTAACCCTTGATATGGGNGGAACCTCTACAGACGTAGCCCTTATTCAAGAAGGTGTGGCTAGGAGGCGAAGAGAAACTACAGTAGGGGACGTAACAGTTAGAGCGTCATCNCTTGATGTTAGAACAGTTGGNGCAGGAGGAGGTTCTATAGCCCACGTTCCAGAATTAACCAAAGCATTAAGGGTAGGACCCCAAAGCGCAGGAGCTGATCCTGGACCGGCTGCTTATGGTAAAGGTGGTGAACAGCCAACTGTAACTGATGCAAACGTAGCACTTGGATTTTTACCTGAAAGTTTGGTCGGTGGTGACATGAAAATGGATGTCGCTGCAGCAAAGAGAGCAGTTNAAACAGTAGCGGATGGACTAGGTTTAGGCTTAAAAGAAGCCGCAGCTGGTATCATTGATATNGTTAACGAAAATATGTTTGGNGCATTACGGTTAGTATCAGTAGAACAGGGCTTTGACCCTAGGGATTTTGCTCTAATTGCTTTTGGTGGTGCGGGTCCANTGCATGGAAACGCCCTAGGGAAACTGATGGGCTCTTGGCCNGTTATAATTCCTCCTTCACCTGGAGTTTTATGTGCCTATGGTGATGCCACCACACGTTTAACTGATGAGGCAGCACGTAGTCTTGTCAGAAAGTATTCAGAAACTAATGATGATGAAGTTCTTTCTATGATGGATGAGCTAACAGCTGCAGCTAGAACTGCAATAGATGAAGCAGGTATATCAACGAAAGATCAAACGGTACACTACGAAATTGATTTGAGGTATCATGGTCAAGGCTTAGTTCTTCCAATTGTTTATTCAGCAGAAGACTTTAAAAAAGGTGGTTTAGCAGATATTTCTAAACGCTTTGATGAAGAGCATACACAATTGTTTACATTTGCACTGGATGTGGAACATGAGATTGTGACACTCCGTGCAATTGTTCAGGGTCCAGAAACACTTGTTGAGGCAGGNATTGTTGAAAATGGAGATGATGATCCTTCTGCAGCGCTAATTAAGAAAAATACAATATTTGTTGATGGAAGCGATCAGGATGCTGGATTATATGATAGAGCAAAGCTTAAGGCAGGTAACAAAGTAAAAGGTCCTGCAGTAGTTACAGAGATGGATTCTACGACAGTTATACTACCAGGTCATGTTGGGGAAGTTGACCAATATGGTAACATTATTATCCGGCCATCCGGTGCATAAGGGAGGAGTCAGTAAATGCCAGCAAAAGTAATTCAAACAGATGTGACACCGTTTAAGAAGGTCGATCTGGATCCTATAACACTGGATATAATTGAAAGTGCATTAAAAAATGCTCGTTATGAGATGGATGCCGTTTTGTACAGGACGGCTATGTCACCGGGCATTAGAGAGCAACACGACGAATTCCCCATGATAGCAAATCCTGATGGGGATATGGTTGTGGGACAATTTGGCTCTTTTATGCATGGTTTTAAACGAGAATATGATGGTACTATTGAAGAGGGGGATTTATTTCTCACTTCTGACCCATACAGTTGTGCCGGTGCTATAAGTCATGCCAATGATTGGCTAGTTCTCAGACCAATGTACTATGAGGGAAGATTGATTGGATATGCCTCCATGTTTGGTCATATGTCAGATGTGGGAGGCAAGACGCCAGGAAGTTTGCCGACTGACGCAAACCAAATTTATGAGGAAGGCGTAGTTATTCCAGTCGTAAAAATTTACAAGAATGAAGAACTACAAGAAGATGTTTTAAACGTAATTCTTCATCAGTGCAGAATGCCNCATTGGAATCGTAGTGACTTTAACGCTTTAATAGCTGGTGTAAGGCTGGCTGAAAAGCGTGTAGTTGAGTTATGTGATCGGTTTGGCGTTGATTCGGTAATTACGGCAATGGATGAATTGTTAGACAGAAACCGTAAGGCAATGCTNCATCTTATCCGAGAGTCTGTTGGTGAAGATGAAAAAGTATATTTTGAAGATTACATATGTGATGATGGGGTGGGTAACGGTCCTTACACAATGGCATGTAGTATGTGGCGTGAGGGTGATAAACTTATCTTTGATTTTGAAAAAACAGACCCACAATCTGTAAGTTCAATNAATTTTCTNTTAAATGAAGAAATGTTCAAAATGTTTGTCGGTGTATATATGATAAATATTTTTGATCCTCAGATTATGTTTAATGATGGTTTCTANGAATATATCGATGTACGTATACCACCTGGTTGNATGCTAAAACCATTAAAGCCAGCTGCTTTATCNTCACGAACCCATGCCCTAGCAAGAACCTTTGATGTACTTGGNGGTTTGCTTGGTCAAAGAGCGCCTGATTTTATGGTAGCTGCAGGCTTCTCTGATAGTCCACATTTCTTTTATTCAGGTTATGATCGTAAGGGTGAATGGTATCAATTATATCAAATTGGTTTCGGTGGTATACCAGGACGACCAATNGGAGACGGACCTGATGGACATTCNCTGTGGCCNTCATTTACAAACGTTCCTAATGAGTTTCTAGAGGCATATTTTCCACTTCGAATTGAGAACTATGAGACAATACCAGATTCTGGTGGTCCAGGACTTCATAGAGGTGGTAATGGTGTGAAGATTTCATATCGTGCTCTGGAGCCAGGGGAGATGTCTCTTCATGATGACCGTTGGTTAACCTATCCATGGGGTGTTAATGGAGGACTACCAGGAGCTCGTAGTACAAAAATTTTAGAGCGTACTGATGGATCTACAGAAATAATGCCATCAAAATGTGACCATGTTCAGGTAGAAGAAGGGGATATTCTTCATTTCTGCACATGGGGAGGTGGCGGATGGGGTGACCCATATGAAAGAGACCCTGCCTTGCTAGCTCTAGAAGTTGATCGGGGTTTAGTAACTATAGAGGGTGCTAAACGATATGGAGTGATCCTTAGAGAAGATTTATCTGTTGATGAAGAATCAACTGAAAAATTAAGAGAAGAATTGCGCTCACTAAGAAAAGAAATTCCTCTCTTTGATAGAGGTGGTGAAATAGAAGAGCTAAGAGAGCGGTGCAAACAAGAAACAGGTTTGGAAGCTCCTAAAGCCCCTGAGTTTAAAAAGCATGTTATAAAAATGCTAAGAGAGCGTCAGGAAAGAGAAAAAGGTATCGCCGCTGGAAATTAGTTAGAAATAATAGAAAAAAGGGGTAGTTTTACTATGAAACTACCCCTTTTTAGTTTTGAAATGATAATTAGTTATTATCCCGAGCATAGCGTTTTTCAAATTCCCAAACATCTTCAAAGCCCATTAACTTGTGCATCTCAGGCAGTGTAAGTCTTGGAACGTCTACATGATCAGAGGTACCATCATTTAATAATGTTTTGTATGCTGAGTCTAATGCCCCAGCCGCAGTTAAAAAGCTAAGACCTGGAAAAATTGATATTGCAAAACCAATTTCTTTAAGTTTATCTGCATTAAGTATAGGTGTTTTACCAAAATCTGACATGTTAGCAAGAAGTGGTATATTTGGGAATGCATCACCAATTTCTCTTATTTCATTTTCTGATTCTGGTGCCTCGATGAAAACAATATCAGCTCCTGCATTATGAAATGCCTTGCCTCTTTTTATGGCTTCATTCATCCCAAGTTCTGCTCTTGAATCAGTCCTAGCAATAATTAAAAAATTACTGTCACGTCTGGTATCTACTGCAACTCGTATTTTTTCTACCATATCCTCTATTGGAACCACACGACGACCAGGAGTATGACCACATTTTTTTGGTATTTCTTGATCTTCAATTTGTATGGCACTACAACCAGCTTCTTCAAATCCTTCTATAGTATGTTTAACATTTAATAAACCACCAAAACCTGTATCAGCATCACAGATTAAAGGGGTTGAGGTTCCATGTGCAATTTTACGAACCCTATCTACAACATCACCGTAAGATGCTAAACCAGCATCTGGCAACCCTAAATGAGAAGCTGCTATTCCATATCCTGTCATGTAAAGAGCTCTAAAGTCTAATCTATCTGCTACTTTTGCTGAAATAAGATCATATACGCCCGGAGCAAGAACAAATTCTTTGTTGTGTATATGCTCTGCCAGTTTTTCTCTTTTTGCAGTCGCATCCATTAATATATCCCTCCTTTAAAAAAACTTTATTCTGGAATTTCCTGATGCCAATTTGTCTCACTTTCGTACGCGTGTGCTAAACGATATAATAAACCTTCAGAGAATGGACGACCTGTAAGTTGAAAGCCGGTTGGTAGACCATTATCAGTAAAACCACATGGTACGGATAATGCTGGTACACCTAAGTAATTTGTAGGACGAGTACACCAACTTATTGCTGCGATAGTTTCTGCCATTTTAGGGCTAGCTGCTACGTTTGTATCTTCTATTTTTGGTATAGCAAATGGAATTCCAGGTAAGATTAGTGCATGAATATTATCTAGTCCCTTATTTACATACTCTCTTAATAAATGAGGACGCATATCTAGTGCCCGAATATATTTGTTTGCTGGAATGTGGAGCCCGGGTTCGTAACGAGTACGTACCTGTGGTTGATAATCATCTCTTCTGTTTTTTAACCAACTTGCATGAATTGCACATGCTTCAGAAGGAAAGACAATATTTGATAAATGCGTAATTTCATGCATATCAGGAAGTGTTACTTCTACTACCTCTACACCTAACCCTTCAAATAATTTAACAACATTATTAATTTTTTGTCTTATTTCATCGGATACAATTTCAAAGTAATAATTTGTAGGTATACCTATGCGCATCCCTTTCACCTCAAGGCCACACTGAGTCTCAAGGTTTCCAATATCATGTTTAGTTGTTGTTATATCTTTTGAATCATGACCGCTAATGATTGATGTTATTCGAGCATTGTCTCTGACTGTTCTAGTTAATGGACCAACGGTATCCATAGAATAACTTAATGGCATAATTCCAAATCTGCTTATTAAACTATGTGTTGGCTTAAGACCAACAACACCACAGGCTGTTGCAGGTAACCTCACTGATCCACCTGTATCTGATCCTAATGATGCAAAGACAGAGCGGGAACCAACTGCAGAGCCGCTACCACTAGATGAACCACCTGTAATATGGTCTGAATTCCATGGGTTTCTACAGTGTCCCCAATGTTCATTATGACCAGTAGCCCCAGTTGCAAATTCAGCCATGTTAAGTGTACCCATATTAATAGAACCAGCTTCTTTTAGTTTATCTAAAACTGTTGCTGTTCTATCAGCCACCCAATCTTTTCTTATCTTAGACCCACATGTCGAGACTTTACCTTTTCGGTAATACATATCTTTATGTGCTAGAGGTATTCCGGCTAGAGGTCCTATCTGATTACCTTCAGATATTTTTTTATCAATTTCTTCTGCTTGAGTTAGAGCACTTTCTGATTCTAAGGAAATAAAACAATTTAATAAAGATTGAGATCTTTCAGCTTGTGATATACATGCTTTCGTCACCTCTATTGCAGAAACTTCCCTAGATTTAATTAAATTATTTATTGCAACTATATCAGCTCTAATAATGGTCTCTTTGTTCATTTGCTAATCTCCTCCGATAACTCTTCAAGAACAGAGGTGAAATCAGCTGGCTCAGATTCAAGAGGTAATTCTTTTGACCTATTATCTATAGCATCTAAAAGAATACTGAGTGATTCCGCTACAGCAACGTCTTGACCGGATTCTAATGGTTTTCCCACGAAATCCATAGAAGTAGCGGTTACTGTTTCAGGTTTTACCCTTGGCATAATTTATTCCCCAATTTAGTTATTACTTAGATTGAATTCTGTATACAGATGGTTACACAATATGCAATATTGTTAATATAATGTCCGGACAAATTATGGCGCTCTATTGGCTTTGACGCAATGGTAACTACAACAAACAATAAAACGGGCATAGACCTATCATTAGATTTTGCAAACGAACTGGATGCAATAAACTATAATACGCTTTCACAAGAAGATATTACACAAATTGAATGCTTAGTGTTAGATCATCTTGGAGTTTGTATTAGAGGAAGTACACTTCCTTGGCTTGAGGCACTAAAGTCGTGGGGTAAAAAGGCTAATGGCTCTGGAAAATCACATATTTTTGGTTCTAACTACAAAGTTTCCCCATCAATAGCTTCACTTATAAACGCAACGGCTGCTCATGGGATGGAACTTGATGACACACATGACGCTTCTGTATCACATCCTGGAGCAGTAGTAATATCCACTGCTATGGCCATAGGCAGCAGTATCAATTCAAGTAGTTCAGATGTGACTGCTGCCATTGTTTCTGGCTATGAAACTATGGGTAGGATAGGACGTGCTACTGGCGCAGCTGAGATAATAGAACATGGTTTTCATCCTACAGCTTTATTTGGGGGGTTTGGCGCTGTTTCTACAGCAGGTAAATTACTTCAACTTTCACCTGAAAGACTCTCTCGTGCTTGGGGTCTAATGTTATCTATGGCAGGAGGATCTATGCAGTTTTCTCAAGATCCGCTGGGAACTACTGTTAAACGACTACATGCTGGATATGGTGCACACAACGGTATAATGGCTGCAGAATTTTCAAAATTAGGGCTGGATGGTCCTACCCAGGCATTTGATGGGCGTTACGGACTTTGCAAAATCTTTGGAATTAAGCCTCACCTTGAGTCTTTAAAACATACTAATGATAAGCTAGAAATTCATGAAGTCAGTATAAAACCTTACCCTTGCTGTCGTCTTTTTCATTCCACAATTGATGCCCTTCAACAGGCCACAGAAAACTTTAATATACCTTTAAATGATATTGTTAACATAAATGTTGGTGGTCCAGGAATTCTTGTAGATCAGCACATGATGCGCCGCCCAACATCCATAATGGCAGCACAATATAGTTTGCCTTTTACTTTAGGGGCCAGCCTTGTTTCTGGTCCTAGTAAATATGAATCTTTTGAAGAACATAATCTTAATAACAATAAAATTTTATCTGTTGCCGATAAAGTTTCTGCTATGCCCGATAAGGAACTAGACAGAGCTTTCCCCACACATTTTGGTAGCTGGGTTGAAGTTTTGACAGTTAATGGTCCAAAAAAACGCATCAAAATTCTAGACAGTTATGGTACTCCAGCTAAACCAATGGATATTAATAACGTCTTGGAAAAAATTGAATCTCTAATTCAGCAAGTTCCAAATTTTCCAAATTCAAATCATATAAAAGAAAATGTAGAGGCTTTTTTTAGTAACCCTTCTGCTTCTGTTTTAGAGTTTATTGAAAAAGTTATAAAAGTTTAAGAACCAATGAGGATATTAAAATAATGGATAGGTCTAGAGTAGTAAAAGATTCAAGTGAGATTTTAGATGTTATATCTGATGGTGGTGTAGGGATTATTCCATTGGACGTTGCGTATGCAATAGTTGGAAATTCTGAAAAGGCTATAAAGACTATTTTTAAAGCAAAAAATAGATCATTTGATAANCCAAGTGGAATGTTNAGTAANTGGGAACTTTTTAATGAAATACAAATTGTAGGTCAAAAAGAAAGGGATATTATCCAGTGTGTTACTATAGATAATGATTTACCAATGTCTAGCGTAGCTCCATTCCATGAAGATCATCCATTTTTTAAAAATGTAAATCCTTTTGTATTACAAAATTCTTCAAAAGCCGGAACTCTTGATATGCTCATGAATGCTGGAATGTTACACAATGAAATGACAAAGCAAAGCCTTGATCGAGGTATTCCAGTTTTTGGTTCATCAGCTAATACTTCCTTGCAGGGAAGTAAATACAGGCTGGGGGATATTGAGACTCCAGTATTGGATGCGGCTGATATAAAAATTGATTACGGTGTCTCTAAATATGAAAATAAATCAGGGTATTCAAGTACAATAATAGACTTAAGAGACTTTAAGACTATCAGGGTTGGCGTGTGTTATGACTTGATATGTAACCTCTTAATGGAAAATTTTTCAATAGANCTTAAATCAATTGGTACTGCAAATGAAAGAGCAGCCCTNGTATAAATAGATNTTTGAAAATAACTTATGTTTTTTTATTAATATATTTTAATNTNTTTCAGTTTTTTTGAGAATCNAACCAATNAGTAATTTTNCCCCCTAGTGGTTGATCAACATATGATTGAGCTACCTTAATTGCTGTNCGTAATTTATCTATGTTAATTCCTGTATCATATCCGCTCTGATTTAACATAAATACCAGGTCTTCTGTTGCTAAGTTACCTGTCGCGCCTGGTGCAAATGGACATCCACCAAGACCGCCTATTGAGCTATCAAACTTTCTAACTCCGCATTCTAAAGCAACCCATGCTAGAGCTAGTCCCATTCCGCGAGTATCATGAAAATGAGCAGCTAATATATCTGTGCCGTAGGTATTTGCTAGATTAGTAAATATGGATTTTACTTGTGCTGGGTTCCCGCCACCAGTCGTATCCGCTATTACTATTTCATTTGCTCCAGCATCATGCACCTGCTTAGCAATTTCGTATATTATGGATGGCTCTACATTTCCTTCATATGGGCAGTGAAGTGCAGTAGATATATATGAACGTGCACGAACTCCTTCAGCCTTAGCGCGAGCTATTACCTCTATATTTACTTTTAAAGCTTTTTTGAATGACATATTAATATTTTTTTGATTCATAGTCTCTGTGGATGCTAAAACTAATGCGACTGTCTTTGCTCCAGCTGCTAATGCACGTTCATAACCCCTTTCATTTGGGACTAAGGCTTCATAATTTATAGAACTAGAAAGTGGTAAAGAAGAATAAAACTCGGCAGCATCAGCCATTTGAGGAACAGCTTTAGGAGAGACAAAACTTGTCGCTTCTATTGAAGATACACCGGCTTCAATAAGGGCATTTAAAATTGCACGTTTACCCTCCGTATGAACATGACGGGGCTGATTTTGTAGCCCATCTCTTAATCCTACTTCATGTACAACAACTGCCTCTTGCATATTTTATATCCCTTGATTTATCTATCCTATTATTCCAGAGTTTTTGAGGTCATTTATTTCATCTTGGTTAAGCCCAAGCAATTCATTTAACACTTTGTCTGTATTTTGCCCCAACATTGGTGCNGGTGCAAAGTCTTCNGTTNNCATTTTAGACATTTTAATTGGGTTTCCTGGCATTTTTACTGAACCACCCTGATGTTGATTTACTTCNACAACCATATTCCTTGCTAATGCTTGTGGNTCACCTAGTGCATGTTTGAAATCATTAACTGGTGCGCAAGGTACACGTGCATCAGTAAGAAGCTTTAACCAAAGGTCACAAGATTCAGTTTTTAATTTTTTCGATAATGTTTCTTCAATAAAAGTCTTTTCCTTAAGCCGATTTGGTTGAGTAAGAAAACGTTTATGTTTAAATTCTGATATATTTACAACATCAAGAAATCTCAACCATGCATCATCTTTAATTACAGCAATGATAATCCAGCGGTCTTTTGTAGGAAAAGTATTATAAGGAACATGAACAAAGTGAGAATTCCCAATTGGACCAGGAGTCTCCCCAGATAAGAAATACATAGTTGCCATATAGTTTAAAAGTGAAAGCTGACAATCTTGCATAGATATTTCTACATGTTGTCCTTCACCGCTGATGTTTCGCGCGTTAAGAGCACCCAAAATACCTATTGCTGCAAACATACCTCCACCAAGATCACCAATGGGTATNCCAGCACGAGTCGGTGGTAATCCNGGTTGTCCGGTAATAGACATTCCNCCACCATAACCTTGAGCAACCATATCAAATGCNGGGCGATTAAAAGCTGGGCCACTTTCACCAAAACCAGTTATCGTACAGGTAATGATACTTGGGTTGATAGCAGATAGGTCATCATAATGAATGTTTAAGCGTTTAGTTACTCCTGGAGAAAAATTCGATAATACTACATCAGANTTTGAGACAAGNTCGTAGAATAATTTTTTTCCTTTGTTNTCTTTTAAATCAATACAAACACTTTCTTTGTTCCTATTAAGNGTTAGAAAGTAAGCACCCATACCATTTAGAGAATTTTTAGGATCTTTTGATAACAATCCTCTTGTAAGCTCTCCCTTTATTGGTGGCTCTACTTTGATAGTCCGGGCACCCATATCTGCTAAGACCATACCTGCGTATGGTCCTGATAACATATGAGTTAGATCTATTACGGTAATATCTGACAGTGGCTTCATTATTGTGCTCCAGAGACGGAAATTTCAAACAAGAATTAAAATTTGTACGGACAATTTACGAGTAATATACAACAGCGTCAATTATGGGNAGNTTTTNAAAAGTATGATAGATTATTTATAGTNAATTAAAGTTACTATTAGATAAATTTGTGAATGGGGTAAAAAATGTCAGATAAGGTTTATTCAGATATCGGATATGATGCACGAACAATTGGCTTTGGTGAACGACCAGGGATTGCTGTTGTAGATTTCCAGCTTGGTTTTACTGATCCTGATGGTCAATTTTCATCTAAACTCGTTGAGAGAGCAATATTGAATACATCAAAGATATTGAGTTTAGCAAGAGAAGTAGGGGTTCCTGTAGCAAATTGTTATACAGCATATCATTCTGGAAAAGATATGCCTTATTGGAAAATTGGTCCTGTTCATGAAACATTTTATTATGGGCATCCATGTACTCAGATGGAGCCCCGTACTAGCGATCAATCTTATGATTTTATTTTTTGTAAGCATGCCCCTTCAATCTTTTTTAATACTCCCGCAAATACATTTTTTACCAAATATAGTGTTGATACAATGATAGTAGTTGGGTGTATGACAAGTGGTTGTATTAGAGCTTCTGTAATAGACTCGTTCTCAACAGGTTATAAAACTATTGTTCCTGAGGATTGTGTTGGAGATGCCGATGATAGACCTCATCAAGATAATCTTCGAGACATCGGACGTAGATATGCTGACGTATTAAATTCTTCAGATGTTATTGAATACTTGGAGGATTACCGAGGTCGCAACTATTAACTTATAGTTAAGCAAGTTTATAAATAAAAAATTTATTAGTAGGGGGGAATCAAGTTTGTTGTTAGATAACTTGAGTTGTCTTTTCCTTACTTTCTTACTAATGGTGATCCATTAACTATTTCGATTGTTTTACATAATTACCCCCTCGGTAACTAGAGAGAGCTTTTGCTATGGCTACTGCTGCGCGCTGAGTGGGATAGCCAGAGATAAATGATATTGTTTTCATTCCTCGTGAGCCGGTTTCTTCACGAACTACTCGCCAAGATATATAATCACCATGGGGTGCAGACGTAACAAAATAACTTGGACCCTGTTCGTTAGATCTTTTCATATAATTATTTATAATTGGAATTATAGAGCATAGAAATATTGCCTACTTAAACACCATATTTTTTTATATATGGGTATATTTTTGTGAAATCTGAATCAGGCCATTCTTTGTACATATTATTCCATATTCCATCAAGAAGGTTTTTACTTAAAAAAATAGGAGAATCGGCATTTTGAGCACTTTCAACATAAAGTTTAAGGTCTTTAGCCATTAGCGCAGTAGCAAATCCAGAGTCAAAAGATTCTGTTAAAATNCTTTTTGGAAACTTATCTTCTGTAGAACTATTTCTTCCAGTTGAAATATTTAAAACTTCAATAATTTTAGCTGGATCTAATCCTTGTTTTACACCAAATTCTACTGCTTCACTGCTAGCTGCCATAGCCATACCTGATAGATAATTATTTAGTAATTTCATGGCCATTCCTTGTCCAGGATCAGACCCAACATTTCTAGCATTTTTTGCCATAGAAATGATTAGGGGCTCTAAAAATTCGTATACATCTTTAGGAGCAGCTACCATCATTGATAATGAGCCAGCCTTAGCGCCTGTTACTCCTCCTGAAACTGGTGCATCCACATATTGAATCCCTTTATTTTTACAGAGTTCCCANGCCTTTTTGGCATCTGCAACTCCTGAAGTGGTATTGTCTATAATTATTTGTATTTTTGATTCTTGATCACTTACGATCTCGTTAATAACATTTAAGACTACAGATCCATCAGGTAAGCATAGAAATACTATTTCAGAATTTTTAGAAATGTCTTTAATTGCTGATACCATTATCCCATTTTCTGGGAGTTTGTTAGGTAGCTTACGTTTATCATAACAATATACTTTTTGATTATTTTTACATAAATTTATGGCCATAGGTTCACCCATGTTTCCAAGTCCTATAAACCCAAGAGATGGCTTATTCATGAGTTGATTCCTCATTTGTTTTAAGGGCCTCCATTTCATCTATGACTCTCTTGCCAATTCTAAATGCTTCAACGGCCGCAGGAACACCACAATAAATTCCGATCTGTAAAAGAGTCTCTTTTATTTCTTCAATAGAACAACCATTCTTGATAGCTCCTTTAAAATGAACTTCAAACTCTGCTGGACGGTTTAACGCAGCTAACATACATAGATTATTTAGACTTCTTTGTTTTCTCTCCAATCCTTCCCGACCCCAAACCGCGCCCCAACAATATTCAGTCATAAACTCTTGAAAATCTCTGTTAAAGTCTGTAGCTGAATTTATGGCTTTATCAACATATTCGCTACCAAGTACTTCTGTGCGAATTTTTAAACCTTTTTTATACATGTCATTATTGGGCATATTCAGACTCCTGTTATGAAGTTGTGATTATACAGATTATCTTTGTAGTCTATGTTATTTGGCTTATGATAAAGATTATAATTCAATTTGTAATTGTTAGATATCAGGGAGATACAATATGGGAAAAAAAATGCTATCTGGAGCAATTTTTCCTCAATTCACTCTACCAAAGGTAGGTGGAGGTGAATTGCAATTAGGTGGAAAGGATATATGGCAATTACTGATAGTTTATAGGGGTAGACACTGTCCATTATGTAAAGAATATTTAAATAAATTGGACTTACTAATGCCAGACTTTACTTCAATAGGAGTATATGTATCAGCAGTTTCTTCTGACCCTTTAAAAAAAGCTGAATTAGACTACAAAGAATTTCTTTGGAGCTTTGATATAGGTTGTGAATTAGATAAGAGTCAAATGGATAAACTAGGACTATATGTTTCAGACCCAAGGTCTGCAGCAGAAACAGACAGACAATTTCCTGAGCCAGCTCTTTTTGTAATTAGACCGGATGGGTGTGTGCAGATTATAGAAATATCAAATTCACCTATTGTAAGAGCTGATTTGAGTTCTCTTCATACTAGTCTCAAATGGGTAATTGATAATAACTATCCGGTAAGAGGAACAGTTGTTTAATAATTTATTTTAAGTTAATAAGCTTTTTACCGGTGTACCATGCCAGCCATCTTTTCTTTTGTTCCAATAAAGATCATTTAAGCGCCCAGTAAGAAGACCTGGTGCGCCATTACCAAGAGGTTTACCATCTATCTCTACAACAGCTGCTATAGCTCCTGCTGTTGTACTTGTGAAAGCTTCATCAGCCTCTCTGAGTTCTTCAGGATACACTTCAGTTTCTGTAGCGTTCAATCCTATTTCGCTTGCTAATTCAAAAATAGTTTTTCGAGTTATTCCCTCAAGTAAGTTCCCTTTAGGTGTTTTTAGGTGCCCATCTTTTGCCAGCCATATATTGAATCCTGGACCCTCGGATACCTTGCCATCTGGAGTGCATAGTATGGCACTGTCGCCACCTTTATCGTATGCCTCAAGCAGACCTCTTGTAAGGTCCATCCAATTAAAGTTTTTTATTCTAGCATCAACAGATTCTGAAGGGACTCTTTTATTATCGACAATACTAAGGTTAACTCCTTTTTGCGCCTTCTCTTTAGGTATTACATAATAATAGGGCATAGCTACTGCTATAAGTCCATTTTGGCACGTCCTTGGATCACGGCTTGTTATATCTTTGTAAGGTCCCCTAGTGCCCATTATCGTAATACAGGTATCTTCATAACCAGTTTTATCTGCACATGTAGCAATAATTGTGGCTATTTCCTTGCGGTTATAAGGAGGGTTGATTTGCATAGAATCACATGAATTCTCGAAGCGGTCTAGATGGTCATCTAGACGAAATATCAAGTTATCTGTTGAGGATATAGTATCATAAACAACATCGCTCTTGGTAAAAGTAGGTTCAAGTATAGGAATTTTGGCTTCATGTGCTGGAACAAATTCCTCATTAATAAAAGCGATAGGTTCTGACATAATATTTCCCCCTAATCTAAATAACTCAAATATATTTCCTGATATATTAATTTTTTTAAATATTATTTTAAAGTGTATTTATTTATGAATCTATTAGTTAGTCACTATTCTATTAAACGGCGACTTTGTTAGGCTCAAACTTAACAATGGATTCCTTCATATTCTGATTGATTTCCCACTTTATAGCTTTGCTGGGAATCATTAAAACAAATGGACTTGTGCACCACGCTGCACACCCTTGTTTCCATGCAGCATATTCAAGTGTCATACTTGTGTTTCCAATTTTAATGCAGCGAGTAGTCACAAATAATTCATCGCAATGATGAACTGGACTTAGATATTTAATTTCTAAACCTAATAAAACAGGCGTTGGGTGATCTGGGCTGCAATTTTGTATATTAGTTAGTCCATGGTGGATTAAGTACTGTAATCTGCAATCCTCAAAATATCTTAGGTAGGAGGTATGATTTAGGTGGGCTAGTGCATCTAAGTCTCCAAAACGAGCTGTTCGATACATGCCAAATCTCCACCCTGCTTCAATTCCAAATTTTTTATATAAAGTGGAATTTTTAGAAAGGTCAACAAAGGAAACACTCATTATTCATGCCCCTAAATATGTTTTTGAAAACTAAGGTCTAAATTTAGATATTTAACTAAATTTGGCTCCCCGGGGCGGACTCGAACCACCGACAAATCGGTTAACAGCCGATCGCTCTACCAACTGAGCTACCGGGGAACAAACAAACTAATACGATTTAACACCAACCAAACACGCAGAAACCTTCACCTTTTTCCCTGTCACACTTGTCAACATTACCTGATTTGATTCTATGATACGAACGATGATTTGGCAATACAAACGTGTCACGTGCAAGCAATCTGCAAGCAAAAAACCCTCACGCAGTTGCACGTTTTGGCTTTTTTTAAAATNNACGTNTTGGCATTTTTTAAAATTTNACTTGCACGTTTTGATGTTTGGCGTTTGAACTTTAGATAGTCTGACGCTTCTTCAAGTATTTTTTTTNTCACTATCTAACTCTGGACTTTCTGCTATCCGATCCTCAACAATTTTTTCAAAATCTTCNGCCATTGTTGGATTATCAATTAGTAACCTATCCAGGTCTCGTGCCTCTAAGATTAACAGTTGACATTCAGTTAGGGATACAACTGTAGCAGCCCTCGGATGACGTNTAATTACTGCAATTTCTCCAAAAAAATCTCCTGAAGTTAAACGTAATGGTTGTGCATCTAATTCTACTTCTACATTTCCTGTAACAATGAAATACATACAATCTGCTGTTTCTCCTCTTCTGACAATTGTAAACCGGGGTGGAACAAGTTGTGGCTCTAGTAGATTTGCAATTTCAGCTATCTTTTCAGCATTTAAGCGAGAAAACAAAGGGACTTTCGCTACCATACTCCAGGTCACCATAAATTGACGTTTATTTAACTCCTGCATAAAACCGCTTGCTACAATACCTGCAGGTAATGCATACATTGCTATTCCCATAACTGTAACAATAGCACCTAAGACCTTACCTCCTGATGTTACTGGAATAACATCGCCATATCCTACGGTTGTAAGTGTTACTAGCCCCCACCACATAGCTGAGGGAATATCACCAAAAGCATATGGTTGCGCCGTATTCTCAATTGCATACATAAGGCTTGAAAAAATTAAGAGGGCTAAAGCCAATAAAAAACCGGTCATAATTAATGGTTTTTGCTGAGTCTTAATTACAGCTGAAAATAACGACCATGCACCTGAATAACGAGTTAAGCGTACTACTCTTAGAAGTCTCATTACTCTGAGTATTCTCAGGTCAACTCCTATAATAAAACTAAGATAGAATGGTAAAATTACTATTAGATCAATTAATACAAGTGGTTTAAGTGAATATCGCAGTCGACCTAAAAAAGAGCTTCTATACCTCGATTCTGCGGCTTGAGTGCAGCCCCAGAGTCTTGCTATATACTCAATCGTAAAAATAACTACGGATACGAGTTCAAACCAAAAAAATGCATCGTCATATTTATTTCCAATACTTTCAACAGACTCAAGTACAACTGCCACCACATTTAAAAATATTAATACTGCTAAAGCTCTTGCAACTAGTCTACTTATCTGATCATCCGCTTGGGGTATATCCAAAACCTCGTGTACACGCTTTTGAAATCGTAAAATGAATTTGTCGAACAAATTAATTTCTTTCATTTTATTCTCATCAATAAGAGTATTTCTGATAAAGGTATTTAGCGCTAAAATATTTATAAATAAAGTGAGCACCTAACGAGTATTTACAACTATAAAGCATTAGTTGTTAAAGAAAACTAGTTAGTATTCGTTTTAATTTTGTATATTCAACGGGTGGAGTATTTTTGTTTATTTATTTAATATTTACTATCAAACAAGAGGTATTTTTGGAGGCCAGGATCGGAATCGAACCGATCTACAAGGATTTGCAGTCCTCTGCATAACCACTCTGCCACCTGGCCCTTTTAAAAATTACATATGTTGATATACGGTGCTGAGTTAATGTGGTCAATATTGGAACTTATAAAATTTTAAATATTGATAACAAACGCTAAAATTTCAAAGACTTGCGTTGTCAAAGTGCTAAGTGAAGCTATATTAATGTAATTGTATGTGAAAGTTTATTTTATTTCCTAATTCTTTGGTCAGTTAATATTGGAGGACATCCATTGACAAGGTTAGACTTTTCTATAAGCCGAAAAAAAATGGTTGATAGCCAAATAAAACCTAACGGAGTAACTGATTACCGTATTCTTGAATCTCTGGCGGCAATTCCCCGGGAAATGTTTGTTCCTGAACATTTAGAGAGGCTAGCTTATATAGATGATAATATTGAGATTGCTGAGGGACGTTTTTTAATNAACCCTATGGTATTTGCACGCTTGNTNCAAAATGCAGATATTAACAGTTCGGATATTTGTTTGGATATAGCTTGNGGNAGTGGTTACTCTTCTGTTGTTTTAGGGAAAATTGCAGGTACAGTTTTTGCGCTTGAGTCTGATTCAAGTTTGGCTGATCAGGCAGAAGAGAATTTTAAATCCCTTGGGGCNGATAATATTTTACTTACTAGAGCTGGACCTGATGTTGGACATACTAGCTTAGGTACNTTTGATGTAATAATTTTGAATGGTGCTGCTGAATTTATTCCTGATGAATTATTAGAACAATTAAACGAGGGTGGCAGACTATTAGCTGTAATTTGTGCTAAAGGTGAAAGCGGTAGAGCTAAAATATTTCAAAAATATAATAATAATATATCTCAACGAGACTTATTTGATGCATCATTGCCAGTCATTGGTAATTGGTTTCGTAAACCTGAAACATTTTCATTTTAATTAATATTTAAAAACCTATAGTGGAGTTCAGTTTTTTGTCGGTAATTAATTTCTCTTTTATGTCCTTGTTTATAATTTTATTGCCTATATTAATAAATGGACTCTTATTTCAAGATACTCAAGCCCAAACTCTCAAAGAAGCACTAGTTAATGCTTACTTGAATAACCCAAANCTCAATGCNGGTAGAATAAAACAGAAGGGTTTAGATGAAGATATTGCTNTAGCTAATNCAGGATGGCGCCCCACAGTNGTATTAGGNGCAGGAGCAGGTTTTTCAGATACAAAAAGNACAAGTAAATTATCTGATAATGCTCCAAATATAGAACGCTCAGATTCTATTCANCCTTATTCATACAGTGTATCTATTNTAGAGCCTTTATATAANGGGGGGAGTACTNTAGCAGAATCACGCTCAGCACTTGCAAAAATNAAAGCTGGTCGAGCTGACCTTTTATCTNTAGAGAGTAAAACNCTATTAGAAGCTGTAAGAGCNTACGTTAATGTATTAAGCTCAGAAGCATCTTTAGAATTAAGTGAAAGAAATGTAACTTTTGTTTCACGCCAATTTCAAGCTGCAAAAGATAAATTTGCTGTTGGAATAATTACACAAACTAATGTTGCGCAAGCCAAAGCCAGGTTTTTTCAGGCAAAAGCCAATAAAGTAAGTAGAGAAGGTGAACTAATAACGGCACGGTCTGATTACCATCGTGTTGTAGGATTAATACCTGAAAATCTCCAGTGGCCTAAACTTGCCAAAAGGTTACCGGTTAATGAAAATGAAGCCTTAGAAGTAGCATTAAAGCTAAATCATCAAATTATTAGTGCTAAGTATCTGGAAGAGTCGGCAACAGAACAGATAAAAGTTGCTAAAGCAAGTCTTTTGCCTGAAATTTCATTAGAGGCTAATTATACAAGTCAGTATGAATTATCTAGCTTAACGGAAGAAAATAAAGTCGCATCAATCACTGCTAATATTAATATTCCAATATACCAATCAGGAGCGGAGTATTCTGGAATACGTAGAAATAAACTTCTTGCAGCAGAACGCCGCTTAGACATTGAAAGAGTTAGACGTGATGTAATAAATGATGTTACTAAGGCTTGGGAGAATTTAACTACTTCAGCTGCCTCTAAAACAGCTTTTGAGGTCAAAGTAAAGGCGGCCCAAATTGCCCTAGAGGGCATTGAAAAGGAAGGATATGCAGGACTGAGAACAACTTTAGATATCCTGGATGCTGAACAAGATTTCTATAATTCACAATTACAGCTGGTCAAAGCTAGGGCAGCGCTTATAAGCGCTAGTTATTGGGTTCAAGCGACACAAGGAAAACTCACGGCAAATAACCTAGACTTACCTGTGAAGCTGTATAATCCAATAAGTAATTATATAAATGTAAAGTCAAAATGGTTTTAGTAATCTAATATTAAAATGATTACTCGCATATCTTGTCTATTAGCTAAGTATTACTATTGATTAGGTGGGTAGCATGGGGGAAACAAAAGCAGGCGACGGTTATAATATGGAGGAGATTTTATCTTCAATTCGTAAAATGATTATTGAGCAAGATGAGAAATTAAATAAGATAGAGAATTCAGAAGATAATAAAAAATTAGACAATATTGCCAATAATAAATCATATTCTGATACTAAAAATATTTCTGAAGATGTTCTTGAACTTACAGATGAAGTAAATGAATCTGGGGAGCTGATCAGAAAGATTATTTCAGATAAAGCAGATATATTCGAATCTATAAATGATTCAGATAAAATATTGATTGATGAAGGCAAAAAAAGAAGTAATGAGGCTGGTTACCTATTAAATGAATTAAAAAGAATCGTTAATGATGCAGAGAAAAAACTTTCCTCAACCAACAACCATACTCAGACACTGGAATATCATGTTCGCGATATGTTAAGGCCAATGTTAAAAGATTGGTTGGAGAAGAATCTCCCAAATATGGTAGAAGAAATAGTTAAAAGAGAAATAATTAGTATTGCAGAATCTTCTAAGTTATCTGATTAATAAATTACATACTATTAGCTATGTTTATAAATAACTTGTTGGGAAANCTAGAGCTATATTAGAAAAAACTTATAAACCTAGTGAAATTGAAGATAATGCCTATGCCCTCTGGGAAGAGTTTGACGCATTTGTGGCAGCACCCAATTTTGACTTAGATCCATATTGCATAATGATGCCCCCACCTAATGTAACCGGAAGTTTACATATGGGGCATGCTCTTAATAATACACTCCAAGATGTATTGACTCGTTATCACAGAATGCAAGGTCAAGATACATTATGGCAACCTGGTATGGATCATGCAGGGATAGCTACGCAAATGGTAGTTGAGAGAATGCTGGGAGAGCAGGGGGTTAGTAGGAGGGATTTAGGACGTAAGGATTTTTTAGAAAAGGTTTGGGAATGGAAAAAAGAATCAGGGGGTAATATTTCACGTCAATTAAGACGGCTTGGANCTTCTGCTGANTGGAANCGAGAGAGATTTACAATGGANAGCGGTCTCAGCGAAGNTGTTCGTAAAGTTTTTGTACAACTCCACAAAGAAGGTATTATCTATAGAGATAAGCGCTTAGTAAATTGGGATCCTATGCTTCAAACCGCAATCTCAGACCTAGAAGTAGAGCAGCGAGAGGAAACAAAGGGCTCTTTATGGTATTTTCGCTATCAATGTGCATCTGACGTTAATAACTACATTGTAGTTGCAACTACTCGACCAGAGACAATGTTCGGTGATGCAGCTGTGGCCGTTCATCCAAATAATAACCGTTGGGCCAATTTAATAGGTAAAAAGGTTATTTTACCATTAACTGGTAGGCTAATTCCAGTTATTGCAGATGAATATGCTGATCCTGATCAGGGCTCTGGAGCTGTAAAGATAACTCCTGCACATGACTTTAATGATTTTGAGGTAGGAAAAAGACACTCACTTGAGATGTTAAATA
>PAWF01000035.1 GCA_002714015.1 Gammaproteobacteria bacterium
TATAAGAGAATGAAATTTCGCGGGGTAGTTTGTGAAAAGTGCGGGGTTGAGGTTATTCAATCCAAGGTGCGCCGTGAAAGAATGGGTCATATAGAACTAGCTTCACCAGTTGCTCACATATGGTTTATGAAATCAGTGCCCTCTAGAATTGGTCTACTGCTAGATATGACCCTTAAAGATATGGAGCGGGTTTTATATTTTGAAAACTATGTTGTAACTGAGCCTGGGCTTACACCTCTAAAGGATAAGCAGCTACTAAATGAAGAGCAGTATCGAATTGCGCAGGATGAGTATGGGGCGGATACATTTACTGCTCAGATAGGTGCAGAAGCTCTAAGGTCAATGTTATCTCGCTTAAACCTAGATGAAGATAAGGTATCTCTAAGGGAGGAGTTAGCTGAGACTAATTCTGAAGCAAAAAGAAAGAAACTTGTAAAAAGGTTAAAGCTGATTGAATCAATTCTAACTTCAGGGAATTTGCCAGAGTGGATGATTCTTGAAGTGATTCCGGTAATACCTCCTGAGTTGAGACCACTGGTTCCACTTGATGGTGGTCGTTTTGCAACCTCTGACCTAAATGATCTCTATAGGCGAGTTATAAATAGAAATAACCGCCTTAAACGTCTAATGGAATTACGTGCTCCTGAGATAATTGTTAGGAATGAAAAGCGAATGCTCCAAGAGTCGGTAGATGCGCTTTTTGATAATGGGCGAAGAGGGCGAGTAATAACTGGTGCAAATAAAAGACCTTTAAAATCATTATCCGACATGCTGAAAGGCAAACAAGGTCGATTCAGGCAGAATTTGCTGGGAAAACGTGTTGATTACTCAGGAAGATCTGTAATTGTTGTTGGACCAGACTTGATGTTGCATCAATGCGGGCTACCAAAGAAAATGGCATTAGAGCTTTTTAAGCCATTCATTTATTCAAAGCTCGAAATNTATGGCATGGCNACTACTCTCAAGGCTGCAAAGCGAATGGTTGAGAAGGAACGTCCCGAAGTTTGGGATATACTTGAGGAAGTTATTAGAGAACATCCTGTTCTGCTAAATCGAGCGCCAACATTACACCGACTAGGAATACAAGGCTTTGAGCCTATTTTAATAGAGGGTAAAGCTATTCAACTTCATCCCTTGGTTTGTGCAGCTTTTAATGCAGACTTCGATGGTGACCAGATGGCTGTTCATGTCCCCTTATCTCCGGAGGCCCAGCTGGAGGCACGGGTTTTAATGATGTCAACNAACAATATCNTAAGCCCAGCAAACGGTAANCCAATCATAGTGCCNAGNCAGGATATAGTCTTAGGTATTTATTATTTAACTTATTCTAGGGCAGGTGAGCCCGGNGAGGGAATGGCTTTTGCTGATTTTGGNGAACTTGAGAAGGCGCTNGACGATGGTGTTGTTTCTCTTCACGCAAATATTAAATGTAGAATTGAGCGTATAAATGAAAATGGTGAGGTGATATCCCAACGNGNAGAAACAACACCTGGGCGTATGCTTCTAAGTCAAGTTTTGCCTCAACATCCCGCACTGACTTTTGATATGATCAATAGGCTGTTAACTAAGCGTGAATTGACTTCAGTTTTTGATGCAGTTTACCGAAACTGNGGGCAAAAGGAGACAGTAATTTTTGCTGACCAAGTAATGAATATGGGCTTNAAAAATGCTACACGGGCAGGTATCTCCTTTGGTAAAGATGATATGATTATTCCGCCTGAAAAGTCAGAAATGGTTAACACTACCACAGATTTAGTTAAGCAATACGAACAGCAATATGCTGACGGATTAATTACCCAAGGTGAAAAATATAATAAAGTTATAGATGCATGGTCACAATGTACTGATCGCGTAGCAAGAGCAATGATGGATGGGATGCAGAGTGAGGAAGCGGAAGACAAAAGAGGCGGAGCATTCAATTCTATTTATATGATGGCACATTCTGGTGCGCGTGGATCAGAGGCTCAAATGAAGCAATTAGCCGGGATGCGTGGTTTGATGGCTAAGCCTTCAGGGGAAATCATTGAGACGCCTATTACCTCAAACTTTAAGGAAGGCTTGACAGTTTTAGAATATTTTAATTCTACACATGGTGCTCGTAAAGGGTTGGCAGATACCGCACTCAAAACTGCAAACTCAGGTTACTTAACACGAAGATTAGTTGATGTTGCACAAGACTGTATTGTTAGTGTTCACGATTGTGGAACAGATGAAGGCATAACAGTTAAGGCTGTAATTGAAGGTGGTGAAATAATTGAAAACTTAGGAGAGCGTATACTTGGTCGATTTGCTCATGAGCCTATTTTAGATTCTGTTTCGGGAGATGTAATAGTCAAAAAGAACCAGATGATAGAGGAAGCGGATATAGAGAAAATTGATAGTGCAGGTGTGGACTCAGTTAAGATTAGATCAGTACTTACATGTGTGGCAAGAGATGGTGTTTGTGTTCTTTGCTATGGAAGAGATTTAGCTAGAGGAGCTATAGTTAATCCAGGCGAGGCTGTTGGGGTAATTGCTGCCCAATCAATTGGTGAACCTGGAACACAGCTTACAATGAGAACATTCCATATAGGTGGAGCGGCACAACGTGGAGCAGAGCAGTCAAGTGTTGAAGCTTCGGTAGACGCATTAGTTTCATTAGAAAATCAAAGCGTTGTAGAAGATAGTGCCGGTACTAACGTTGTTATGAGTCGGAATACTGAGATTGTATTAAGGAATGAAAAGGGTGGAGAGAGAGCCCGCCATAGGATACCTTATGGCGCTAAGTTATTTGTTAATGACGGTGAGCAAGTTGAAAAGGCTAAGACACTTGCGACTTGGGATCCATTTACCATACCAATTGTATCTGAATGTGCTGGTACAGTTCAATTTGCTGATATGGTTGAGGGTCTCTCTTTCAGAGAAATAACAGATGAGCAGACAGGTGTGTCTAATCGTGTGGTTGTCGACTGGCGCCAGCAGCCAAGAGGTTCTGATCTCAAGCCAAGGGTAGTATTGGTAGATAAGCAAGGAGATGTTATGCAGCTGCCAAATGGAAGAGAGGCTCAATATTTTCTCTCAGTTGACGCAATCCTTTCTGTAAGCCATGGAGACATTGTACACGCAGGCGATGTATTAGCACGCATACCAAAAGAGTCTAGTAAGACACGTGATATTACAGGTGGTTTACCCCGTGTTGCAGAGTTATTTGAGGCACGAAAGCCCAAGGACCACGCAATTATATCTGATATTGATGGTCAGGTTGAATTTGGTAAAGATTATAAGTCAAAGCGTCGAATAATAGTTGTTCCTGAAGATTCCGAGTCAGAACCAATGGAATATTTTATTCCTAAAGGTAAACATATAAGTGTTCATGAAGGTGATTTTGTTACGCGTGGAGATCCGCTCATGGATGGAAACCCAGCGCCGCATGATATTTTGAGAGTTATGGGAGTGGAAGCGCTTGCCGTGTATATNGTTGATGAAATTCAGGATGTATATCGCNTACANGGTGTTAAAATNAACGACAAGCACATTGAGGTGATTTGTAGGCAAATGATGCAGAAAGTTGAAATTACAGACCCNGGGGAAACTACTTTCTTAATCGGCGAGCAAGTTGATAGAGTGGAGTTTGATGATGTTAACGAAAAGGCATCTCAAGATGGNCTTGTNNAAGCTAAAAATGTTCCTGTTTTGCAGGGTATTACAAAGGCATCACTTCAAACTAGGTCTTTTATATCTGCNGCGTCCTTTCAAGAAACAACCCGGGTACTCACTGAGGCAGCTGTAGCTGGTAAGGCAGATCGTCTCATTGGATTAAAAGAAAATGTTATAGTTGGAAGATTAATTCCTGCCGGTACTGGAAAGATGATGAACCAGATCCAAAGAGAGGCGGAGAGAGATGCTATTAAGGCAAAAGAAGAAATGGCTTCTACTCAAAGTGAGTTGAAACCAGATCTAACTGAAATAGGTAATTTGACGGATGAATTGGAGGATAATATTCCTGCAGAATAGTTGATTAACTATAAGGAGCATTCAATAAGTTGTTTATTAGCTTGTTGCTACAGAGCTTATTGACAGAATATAGTATTTTTATTCAAGACGATAAGTGTTTTTGACGCTTGACGTGGGGTGAAGTGCTAACTAGTATGCGCGCACTTTGCAAGAAGTGCATAGTTTGAATGCTTAACACATATTCAAACTGTTATTTGAAGAAAAAGATATTTAATATGCTTGGGGTCGGCGAAATGATCCAAGGGAAGTGAACTGAGTTTGCTTCTCTATTTTTCTATGGGCGTATAACTGGTTTGTTATGCGTCATAAACTTGTAACGAAGCTTAAGGATAAATTGGTATAAAATGCCCACTATCAACCAGCTAATACGAAAGCCGCGTAAGGCTCCAATGCAGCGTAACAAAGTTCCAGCATTACAGGGGTGCCCCCAAAAACGTGGNGTGTGTACTCGCGTATATACAACTACGCCNAAAAAACCTAATTCTGCGCTNAGAAAAGTGGCTAGAGTTCGTTTAACCAATAGTTTTGAGGTTACAAGTTATATTCCTGGAGAAGGTCATAATCTTCAAGAGCATTCTGTTGTAATGATCCGAGGTGGTCGTGTGAAGGATCTCCCTGGAGTTCGATATCATATTATTCGTGGTACATTGGATACTCANGGTATAGAGAGTCGCAGACAGCGACGATCAAAATACGGCGCTAAGCGTCCGAAGTAACTGGAGGATANTACTTTGTCTCGTCGNCGTGCAGCAGAAAAACGAAAAGTTAATCCAGATCCGCAATTTGGAGACATGGTTTTGGCTAAATTTATGAATTGTCTTATGCAGGATGGTAAAAAATCATCTGCNGAGTCTATAGTTTATGGAGCTTTTGAGGCNATAAAATCAAAAACGGGACAAGAGCCNCTAACATTATTTCATGAAGCATTAGAAAATATTAAGCCAGCTGTAGAAGTTCGTTCAAGAAGAGTTGGTGGGGCTACTTATCAGGTTCCAGTGGAAGTAAGGTCAGATAGGCGTCAAGCTCTTGCTATTCGTTGGCTAATTGGAGCTGCTAGGGCTCGTGGTGAGAATACAATGGTTGAAAGACTATCTGGCGAATTGTTGGANGCAGTCAACAGTCGTGGAGTTGCTGTTAAGAAGCGAGAAGATACTCATAAAATGGCAGAGGCTAACAAAGCCTTTTCGCACTACCGTTGGTAGGGCATNTAGGGCGGATTTAGCAGGATTATAACTATGACACGGACAACCCCACTAGAAAGATACCGCAATATTGGCATTATGGCTCATATTGATGCTGGAAAAACGACTACAACAGAACGCGTTCTTTACTACACTGGGAAGTCATACAAGATTGGTGAAGTGCACGAAGGTAGTGCTACGATGGACTGGATGGAGCAGGAACAGGAGCGNGGGATTACTATAACTTCAGCCGCCACCACTTGTTTTTGGAATGACCATCGGGTGAATATAATAGATACGCCNGGNCATGTTGATTTTACAATAGAAGTAGAGCGTAGTCTTCGTGTGCTTGATGGTGCTGTTGCAGTATTTGACAGCGTCGCTGGTGTTGAGCCTCAATCAGAAACCGTTTGGAGGCAGGCAGATAAATACGAGGTTCCAAGAATTTGCTTTATTAACAAAATGGATAGGGTTGGAGCCGACTTTTTTCGTTGTGTAGAAATGATAGTTGATAGACTAGGCGCATCTCCAGTTGTTGTTAACTTACCGTTGGGTTCAGAAGCACAATACGATGGTGTCATAGATTTAATTGAGAAAAAAGCTATTGTATGGAAGGCAGAAACACTAGGTGCTGAATATGAAATTGTTGATATTCCAGAAGATTATATAGAGCAGGCTGAAGAATGGCGTTCTAAGTTAGTTGAGGCAGCCGTAGAATTTGATGATGAAGCCATGGAGGCATTTTTAGAGGGCCAAGAGGTAGCACCAAATATACTTAAGGAGTGCATACGTAAGGGCACAATAAATGGTGACATAGTTCCAGTTTTAAATGGTTCAGCATTCAAAAATAAGGGCGTGCAACCATTATTAGATGCAGTTGTAAATTTTCTGCCTGCCCCTACTGAGGTTCCTCCCATAAAGGGTGTTATTCCTGGTAAGGATGGAAGTGATGTTGTCAGAAATAGTAGTGACGAAGAGCCTTTCTCAGCTTTAGCATTTAAAGTTGCAACAGACCCTTTCGTTGGTTCGCTGACTTTTGTTCGTATTTATTCGGGTGTTCTAGAGGCAGGAACCCAGGTATTGAACAGCGTTAAAGATCGAAAGCAGCGCGTTGGTCGTATGCTTTTGATGCATTCAAATTCTCGTGAGGACATCGAAGAAGCTCGAGCTGGCGATATAGTCGCAATTGCTGGGTTAAAGGAAACAACTACAGGTGAAACACTTTGCGTAACATCCAGCCCAGTAATTTTGGAGCGTATGGAATTCCCGGACCCTGTTATAGAAGTCGCTGTGGAGGCAAAAACAAAAGCTGACCAAGATAAACTTGGTCTTGCCCTCGCTCGCTTAGCACAAGAAGACCCATCTTTCCGTGTTGCGACTGACCAAGAAAGCGGTCAGACTGTTATAAGTGGTATGGGAGAGTTGCATCTCGAAATAATTGTAGACCGCCTACAAAGAGAATTTAAGGTTGGAGCNAATGTAGGGCAGCCTCAAGTGGCATACAGGGAAACTATTAAGCAAGTGGCAGAGGTTGATTACACTCACAAGAAGCAAACAGGTGGTTCTGGACAATTTGCCAGGGTAAAGATTATAGCTGAGCCGCTAGAACCAGGTTCTGGCTTCCAGTTTGAGAGTAAAGTCGTTGGTGGTTCGGTTCCGCGTGAATACATACCTTCAGTCCAAAAGGGTATAGAAACAATGCGCCAGACAGGTGTAGTAGCAGGCTTCCCTATGATTGATTTTAAAATNACACTTGTNGATGGCGCTTCACATGATGTGGATTCTAGTTCCATGGCTTTTGAAATTGCCGGTCGGGCAGCNTATAGAGAGGTTGCTCCAAAGGGTAAGCCAGTACTTCTTGAGCCGATGATGAAGGTTGAGGTTGTTACTCCTGAAGATTATATGGGCGATGTAATCGGAGATTTAAACTCTCGGCGAGGACAGGTGGCAGGAATGGAGCAACGCGCTAATGCTCAGGTAATCAAAGCATCGGTTCCACTGGCAAATATGTTTGGTTATGTTAATACATTGCGCTCATTAAGCCAGGGAAGAGCGCAGTTTNCTATGGAATTTGAACACTACCAGCAGGTACCGTCTGCTGTGTCTGAGGAGGTTCGGGAGAAATACGCTTCATAATTAGTATTTCAAGAAAGATTTGTAAGAATTAAAAAAATATTGAGGAACGGCCATGTCTAAAGAGAAATTTGAGCGTAATAAGCCGCACTGTAATGTTGGTACTATAGGTCATGTTGATCATGGTAAGACGACGCTGACAGCTGCGATCACAAAGGTCCTTGCTGAGGCTGGTGGTGCGGATTTCACAGCTTATGATGAGATTGATAAGGCACCTGAAGAAAGAGAGCGTGGTATTACTATAGCTACGGCTCATGTTGAGTATGAGACTGATAATCGCCACTATGCCCACGTAGATTGTCCGGGTCACGCTGACTATGTTAAGAATATGATAACAGGTGCAGCGCAAATGGATGGAGCTATTTTAGTGGTTTCTGCTGCTGATGGTCCAATGCCTCAGACACGTGAGCATATTCTTTTAGCGCGTCAAGTTGGGGTTCCAGCCCTTGTTGTGTATATGAATAAAGTTGATCAGGTAGACGATGAGGAGCTTCTTGACCTCGTTGAGTTAGAGGTACGTGAGCTTTTATCAAGTTATGATTTTCCTGGTGATGATATTCCGGTGATTCGAGGGTCTGCTCTGTCTGCGCTTGAAGATAGTGATGCGGCGACAGGAAAGGACTCAATTATGTCTTTAATGGCGTCAGTTGATGAATATGTGCCCCAGCCGGATCGTCCTAAAGATCAACCGTTTTTGATGCCTATTGAAGATGTATTTTCAATCTCAGGTCGTGGCACGGTGGTTACAGGGCGTGTTGAGCGTGGGATTGTCAATGTTGGTGATGAGATTGAGATTGTTGGAATTAAAGAAACGTCAAAAACAACTTGTACGGGAGTTGAGATGTTTCGTAAGCTTCTTGACCAAGGGGAAGCTGGAGATAACGTTGGTGTTCTGCTCCGTGGCACAAAGCGTGATGAGGTTGAGCGTGGGCAAGTTCTTTCTAAGCCGGGCGCTATTGATCCGCACACAAACTTTGAAGCAGAGACTTATATTCTTACAAAAGATGAGGGTGGTCGTCACACGCCATTCTTCTCTAATTACCGACCACAATTCTATTTCCGAACAACTGATGTAACAGGTACGATTGAGCTGCCAGAAAATACGGAAATGGTAATGCCTGGAGATAATGTTAACATGAAGGTGAATTTAATAGCGCCTATTGCTATGGATGAAGGTTTACGTTTCGCTATTCGAGAGGGTGGGCGGACCGTTGGTGCCGGTGTAGTGGCTAAAATATTCGCTTAGTATTAGAGTATAAACTGCCTCAGAAAGGGCTGTAAAACAAGGAGTCAGTGCAGATTTATTTAGTTTCTATTGTCTGTGCTAATCCGGTAATAGGAGTGTAGCTCAATTGGTAGAGCGCCGGTCTCCAAAACCGGAGGTTGGGGGTTCGAGGCCCTCCACTCCTGCCAGTAAATAGACTTAGTTATAATTAGTGATCAACTTTTGAGGCGCAAATATTGAGTATGGTAATGGCAAAGACTAAGCCGATAGAATTTCTGCGGCAAGTTCGACAGGAACTTGTTAAAGTTACCTTTCCGAGCCGTAAGGAGACCACCATTTCAACAATCATGGTGCTGATTATGGTTGTTATTATGGCTGTTTTCTTTTTAGCGGTTGATCAAGTTTTATCTTTGGGCATTAGAGCAGTTTTAGGTCTTGGTGGGTAATAATGTCTAAGCGGTGGTATATAGTCCATGTTTATTCTGGTTTTGAAAAGAAGGTTGCTCAGTCAATTAAGGAGCAAGCAGCACAGAAAGGTCTTGATGAATTAGTTGGGGATGTTCTTGTGCCTTTAGAAGAAGTTGTGGAAATGCGCAGAGGTGCAAAAGTTAAAGCAGAACGAAAATTTTTTCCTGGTTATGTTCTTGCAGATATGGAAATGACTGATGAAACATGGCACCTAGTTAAGAATACAGCTAAGGTGACAGGTTTCTTAGGCCCAGGGGGNAAGCCGCAGCCTATATCTGAAGAAGAAGCACAGCGTGTTTTAAATCAAGTGCAAGAAGGTGTTGAGAGACCCAAACCTTCAATTACTTTTGAGGTGGGTGAGACAGTTAGAGTTTGTGATGGTCCATTTACCTCATTTAATGGATTAGTTGAGGAAGTTGATGAAGAAAGAGCACGATTGAAAGTAGCCGTTTCAATTTTTGGTCGTGCAACTCCTGTTGAGTTAGAATACGCNCAGGTTGAAAAATCATAAAGTAGTTATTAAAGGGTTATAAGTTCAATGGCTAAAAAAATTGAAGGTTATATTAAGCTTCAGGTGCCCGCTGGGCAGGCAAATCCTTCCCCCCCAATAGGTCCAGCTCTTGGGCAGGCAGGGCTAAATATAATGGAGTTTTGCAAGGCTTTTAATGCANATACCCAGCAGTTNGAGCAAGGNATGCCAATTCCAACAGTTATTACTGTATATGCTGATAGAACNTTTTCTTTTGTTACTAAAACTCCACCAGCAAGTTTTTTCTTAAAAAAAGCTGCAGGTTTATCAAAGGGTTCAGGTGAGGTGGGCCGTGCTTCTCCCATAGGCTCAGTAACGTCTGCTCAAGTAAGAGAGATTGCTGAGCAAAAGATGGCAGACCTTAATGCGACAGACATTGAGGCAGCATGTAAAATGATAGAAGGTTCAGCTCGCTCAATTGGAATACAGGTGATAGGTTAATAAGATGGCAAAAATCGGTAAAAGACTAGAGGCAGTTAGGTCGCAGCTAGCAAGTGACAAGGATTATGCGCTTAATGAGGCAGTTTCAATATTAAAGGGTGGAGCGACAGCTAAATTTGATGAAACCATAGAAATAGCAATGCGCCTTGGTGTAGATCCCAGACATTCAGATCAGATGGTGCGTGGTATGGTGAGTTTACCTCATGGCACTGGTAAAACTGTTAATGTTGCTGTGTTTGCTAGAGGAGATAAAGCAGATTTAGCAAAAAGTGCAGGAGCTGATTTAGTTGGAGCAGAAGAATTAGCTGAAACAATTAATAAAGGTGACATAACCTTTGATCGCTGTATAGCTACCCCGGACTTAATGTCGATAGTTGGTAAGTTAGGAAAGGTTCTGGGTCCAAGGGGGTTGATGCCCAATCCAAAGNTAGGGACTGTCACAAATGATATAGAGGCTGCTGTTCATGCAGCAAAATCAGGTCAAATAGAGTTTAGGGTTGAAAAGGCTGGAATTGTTCAAGCTGGNGTNGGTAAAGCNAGCTTTAGTGAGTCCGAAATTTGTGAAAATGTTNTAGCTTTTGTTGAGGCTGTTAATAAGGCTAAACCCAGTGGAGCAAAAGGAACATATATAAAAAGAGTAGCAATTAGCTCTACTATGGGAGCAGGAATTAAGTTAGACGTAACAAGCATACAAGCAGCATAGAAGAATTGGTATTGATGTATATAAGTCTCGGAACATCAATGCTATTAGGGGGCTTAGGTCCCCTCCCTGTCCGAGACNGTAGGTGCTATCACTTGAATGTGTTTAGCTTAAATGTTTAATCCGCCTGCCAAGACAGGAGTTGAAGAAGATGAATAATAATTGCCCGAGGTCCGGGCTAAATATAAATCGCTATCAAAANCAATTTTTTTATGATTTTGATAGTTTGAAGAGTGATTGTTTGGGTAATTTACCTAATAATTNTAATAGGGAGGACCCAAGCAGTGAATCGTGATGATAAAGCACATNTTGTAAGTAATCTGAACGATTTATTCAANAAGGTAAGTCTAGTTGTTGTAACNCATTATTCAGGCCTNACGGTTGCAGAAGCAACAGATTTGAGAAGGCGTATGAGNGAAGCTGNTGCTGTTTTCCAGGTAACCAAAAATCGGCTTGCAAAACGCGCTCTTGAAGGGACTCAGTATAGTCCTATAGAAGAGATGTTTAGCGGACAAGTAGCTATTGCAGTTTCTGAGGACCCTGTTGCTGCTGCTAAGGTAGCTGTTGATTTTGCCAAGGANAACAAAAAGCTGACAGTAGTTGGNGGAGCACTTGGNACCAANCTCTTAGATCATAATGGAGTAAAGGCATTAGCAGAATTACCTTCTCTNGATGGACTTCGTGGAAAGTTAGTTGGTTTACTGCAAGCCCCAGCTGTCAAAATAGCAGGAGTTATCCAGGCACCAGCTAGCCAGATAACGCGTGTAGTTGGAGCCTATTCTATAAAAGAAAATACAGGTTAGTTTTTTAAAATAAATAAATAAAATTATACTTATTAATTGTTATTGATTATATTAAGGAGAACATAGACATGGCTGATATAGCCAAAATCGCAGAGGATCTTTCTAGCTTAACTGTTCTAGAAGCATCAGAATTAGCTAAAATGCTTGAGGAGAAATGGGGAGTTTCCGCAGCTGCTCCTGTAGCCGCTGCTGTTGCTCCAGCAGCAGGAGGTGGAGAAGCAGCTGCTGAGCAAAAGGACGAATTTGATGTCATTCTTGCAGCAATTGGTGAAAAGAAAATCAATGTTATTAAAGAAGTCCGGGCGGTTACTGGTCTTGGTCTAAAAGAGGCTAAAGATCTAGTTGAAGCNGCGCCTAAGGCTGTAAAAGAAGCTGTGTCTAAGGAAGATGCGGATAAAATTAAAGAGCAGTTAGAAGGTGCGGGTGCAACCGTAGAAGTGAAATAAATCAANGATAGCCAACAGATTGAAGTTTTTCTTCTTATAACTGTNAAAAATTGTATTACTTANNAGNTTCAATTTTATAGGCAGTAATAGAATTAANAATTTCACTCATAGTTGGTTAACNGGATAGGTGNGGTGTATTAGCAATTAGTATACCTGTCTAATCTGATTTTAAGCGTTTTTAACTGTAAACAAAGGCGAGAGCGTTATGCCACAGTCGTACATGGGTTTCCGCAGGCTGCGTAGAAGCTTTGGTAAAATTCCTGAGGTTTCTTCAATGCCAAACCTCATAGAGGTTCAAAAGACTTCTTACGAGCATTTTTTACAGCGATACATAGCTCCAGAAAATAGAGACGAGCATGGGTTGGAAGAGGTTTTTAAATCTGTATTTCCTATAAAAGATTTTTCAGATACAGCTTCACTTGAATTCGTTAACTATGAGTTTGAAGCGCCTAAATATGATGTTGAGGAATGTAGGCAGAGAGGTATAACTTATGCTGCTCCCTTAAAGGTGACATTGCGTCTAGTGGTTTGGGACGTTGATGAGGAGTCAGGTCTCCGCTCCGTAAGAGATATTAAAGAGCAGGATGTTTATATGGGCGACATGCCGCTCATGACTGACAACGGCACGTTTATTGTAAATGGAACTGAGCGAGTAATTGTTTCGCAAATGCATAGATCNCCGGGGGTATTTTTTGATCATGACAGGGGTAAAACCCATAGTTCTGGAAAGTTTCTCTATGCTGCAAGAATCATTCCATACCGTGGTTCTTGGCTTGACTTTGAGTTTGATGCTAAGGACTTNGTGTTTGTAAGAATAGACAGNCGCCGTAAATTGCCTGTTACTGTNCTCTTACGNGCAATTGGAATGAGCACACAAGATATTCTAGAATATTTTTATAAATCAAANACATATGAGAAAAACAAAAATGGTTGGGTAACTGAGCTGTCACCAGATAAAATACGGGGCACGAAGTTACTTAGGGACCTTGTTGATGCTGATAGTAAAAAGGTAGTTGTGGACGCAGGTAGAAGAGTTACGCAGCGTGTAATTGATAAANTAGTGGANGNNGGTACTACTCACCAGCTTATTGCNGAGGAATCTTTAATTGGGCAATTTATTTCAGAAGATATAATTAATGAAGAAACTGGTGAGGTAATATACGAAGCTGGTGATGAGATNACGGAAGAGAGTTTGTCTAATCTTGATGAGANTGGACTTAATTGTATTTCAACTCTGGCTATCGATCATATTAATGTTGGTGCTTATATNCGTAACACATTGGTAGCNGATAAAAGTGCTAGTAGAGAAGATGCGTTAACCGAGATNTATAAAGTGATGAGACCTGGAGANCCTCCAACCNTGGAGACGGCCGAAAAGCTTTTTCATGAGNTATTTTTTGGACGTGCNCGTNTATCATCAGAAGTTTTAGATTTTTTCACTTCACCTTCAAAGTCAAGCAAGCCTCAGGGTCAACTTCACAGGGTTGAGGTNAATGAGCTATGGGTCTTGGATAACGAGGGAGATTATCTACGGGCTGTTGTTCCAGCAGAAAATTGTCCTGAAAGTATTAATGAGCCAATATGGATTAAGGCTGAAGAAGTAAATCTNTTAGGGTCTGAAAGNTATGACCTTTCTTCCGTTGGTAGAGTGAAGATGGGGATGAGACTCGGAATTGATGGCGAGGATACGGTCCGCGTTTTACGNCGAAAAGATATCATGAATGTCGTAAGAACTCTTGTTGAGGTGAAGGATGGTCATGGAGATATAGATGACATTGATCACCTAGGAAACAGGCGTGTCCGTTCTGTCGGTGAGTTGATGATGAATCAGTATCGTGTTGGACTATTACGTATGGAGCGTGCAATACGTGAGCGTATGAGTTCCATTGAAATTGATACCGTGATGCCTCATGACCTTATTAATGCTAAACCTGCGGCTGCAGCGGTTAGGGAGTTTTTTGGTTCTTCACAATTATCACAATTTATGGACCAGACAAATCCGCTATCTGAAATTACTCACAAAAGGCGTTTGTCGGCCCTTGGTCCAGGCGGGCTTACTCGAGAGCGCGCCGGTTTTGAGGTTAGAGATGTGCACACATCACACTATGGTCGCATTTGCCCTATTGAGACCCCAGAGGGTCCAAACATTGGACTAATTAATAGTTTGGCAACATATGCAAAGGTCAATCAATACGGTTTTATCGAAAGTCCTTATCGTTCAGTTCAAGGGGGAGTCTTAAAAGATGAGGTTATATACTTATCTGCAATGGAAGAAGGTAAGTACACTATCGCTCAAGCAAATGCTCCAACTGACTCAGAAGGAAAGTTTACGGAAAGTTTAGTAAGCTGTCGCCTTAACGGTGATTTTGTTATGGCAGCACCTGAGCAAATAGAGTTTATGGATGTNTCNCCAAAGCAGCTGGTATCTGTAGCTGCAGCCTTAATTCCTTTTTTGGAGAACGATGACGCTAACCGTGCACTTATGGGCTCNAATATGCAAAGGCAAGCGGTACCACTTGTAAGAGCNGAAGCTCCTTTGGTTGNGACNGGCATGGAAGAGATTGTNGCTCGGGATTCTGGTGTGGCTATAGTAGCTAGTCGGTCAGGCGTTGTTGAACAGATAGATGGCACTAGAATAGTAGTAAAATCCGATGACGATGGTGACGGAGGAGCTACATCAGGAGGAGTTGATATATATAATTTACTCAAATATCAGCGCTCTAACCAGAATACTTGCGTAAACCAAAGACCTCTAGTTAAGGTTGGTCAAAGAGTTTCCGCAGGTGATATTGTTGCAGATGGTCCAAGTACTGACCGAGGAGAGTTAGCATTAGGGCGGAATATTTTAGTAGGATTTATGCCTTGGAATGGCTACAACTTTGAAGATTCTATTCTAATCTCTGAACGTCTTGTTAAAGAAGACGTTTTTACTTCTATTCATATAGAAGAATTTGAGGTGATGGCGCGAGATACAAAGCTTGGTCAGGAGGAAATCACAAGAGATATTCCAAATGTTGGTGAGGAAGGACTTAAGAATCTTGACGAAGCCGGGATTGTATATATTGGAGCTGAAGTAGAGCCGGGTGATATTCTTGTGGGGAAAATAACCCCAAAAGGTGAGAGTCCTATGACTCCGGAGGAAAAGCTTTTAAGAGCTATATTCGGAGAAAAAGCATCTGATGTTCGGGATACAAGCCTACGTCTCCCTCCTGGTGTAGCAGGAACTATAGTTGAAGTTCGTGTTTTTAACAGGCGGGGCGTAGATAAGGATGAGCGCGCTCTTACAATTGAAACAGATGAAATTGACCGTTTGGCAAAAGACAGAAATGATGAACAGGCAATTATTGAGAGAAATATATATACCCGTCTTGAGGCGCTATTATTAGATAAGGTTGCTGAAGAAGGTCCNAAAGACTTCCCAAGAAACGAAAAAATTACTCAGTCAATGCTTGATGACTTGGGCAAAGGTCAATGGTGGCAGATATTAATAAAAGATAGCAACGCTANTGCTCAAATAGAAACTTTGAAGAAAGAGTTTGATGATAACTCAGCACGTATTCAGGGAAGGTTTGAGAGTAAAGTTGAAAAACTACAACGNGGAGATGATTTGCCACCNGGTGTNTTGAAAATGGTTAAGGTTTTTGTTGCGGTAAAACGCAAGCTACAACCTGGGGACAAAATGGCAGGTCGCCATGGAAATAAAGGTGTAATTTCTCGCATAGTACCAATAGAAGATATGCCGCACTTAGAAGACGGTACTACGGTTGACGTTGTTCTAAATCCACTGGGTGTGCCCTCACGGATGAATGTTGGTCAGATATTAGAAACTCACTTAGGGTGGGCAAGCCATGGTTTGGGTCGCCAGATTGGTGAG
The DNA here is from genome assembly GCA_002714015.1 of Gammaproteobacteria bacterium. Classification (GTDB taxonomy): domain Bacteria; phylum Pseudomonadota; class Alphaproteobacteria; order UBA828; family UBA828. The sequence goes on from PAWF01000035.1 coordinate 15,794, forward strand.
ATGTCTAANGCNGTTCGTGGTGGGGAGTCAGTTGAGACTATGAGAGGGTTTTTAGAAACCATATANAATGACACAGGTCGTGCAAACAAGAGCCCTGTATCTAGTATGTCTCAGGATGATCTTATAGATTTTGCTGATAGTCTTAGAGGAGGGGTTCCAATGGCAACCCCAGTGTTTGATGGTGCCCAAGAATCTGACATCGTGGAAATGCTAAAACATGCAGGACTAGATGGATCAGGTCAGGTAACACTAATAAATGGTCAAACTGGAGAACCNTTTGATAGAAAGGTAACCGTAGGCTANATTTATATGTTGAAACTTCATCACTTAGTGGATGATAAAATCCATGCACGTTCTATAGGACCTTATAGCTTGGTTACCCANCAGCCTCTAGGTGGAAAAGCCCAATTTGGTGGGCAACGCTTTGGTGAAATGGAGGTTTGGGCACTTCAAGCTTATGGCGCAGCGTATACTTTACAAGAAATGTTAACAGTAAAATCTGATGATGTGTCTGGTCGAACTAAAGTTTATGAATCTGTAGTCCGCGGTGATCAAAATTTCGAAGCAGGAATACCGGAATCATTTAATGTGCTTGTTAAGGAAATACAAGCGCTAGGTATAGATGTTGATCTTAAGATTGATTCTTAAACGTAAATTTAAAGCCCAGATNCACCTCTTAGAGATGTTATCAGGGCATTGATAAAAAGTTTAAAANTTTGGAGGAATCTAAATGAGTGAATTGATGAATCTCTTTGGTCCAGTTGGTAACGCTCAAAGATTCGATCAAATTAGGATATCAATTGCCTCTCCTGAGAAAATTCGTTCTTGGTCTTATGGAGAAATTAAGAAGCCAGAAACAATAAACTACCGAACCTTCAAGCCTGAAAGGGACGGTTTATTCTGTGCCCGAATTTTTGGTCCTATAAAAGACTATGAATGTCTTTGTGGAAAATATAANAGAATGAAATTCCGCGGGGTAGTTTGTGAAAAGTGCGGGGTTGAGGTTATTCAATCCAAGGTNCGCCGTGAAAGAATGGGTCATATAGAATTAGCCTCACCTGTTGCTCACATATGGTTTATGAAATCAGTGCCCTCTCGAATTGGTCTACTGCTAGATATGACCCTTAAAGATATGGAGCGGGTTTTATATTTTGAAAACTATGTNGTAACTGAGCCTGGGCTTACACCTCTAAAGGATAAGCAGCTACTAAATGAAGAGCAGTATCGAATTGCGCAGGATGAGTATGGGGCGGATACATTTACTGCTCAGATAGGTGCAGAAGCTCTAAGGTCAATGTTATCTCGCTTAAACCTAGATGAAGATAAGGTATCTCTAAGGGAGGAGTTAGCTGAGACTAATTCTGAAGCAAAAAGAAAGAAACTTGTAAAAAGGTTAAAGCTGATTGAATCAATTNTAACTTCAGGGAATNTNCCAGAGTGGATGATTCTTGANGTNATTCCGGTAATACCTCCTGAGTTGAGACCACTGGTTCCACTTGATGGNGGTCGTTTTGCAACCTCNGACCTAAATGATCTCTATAGGCGAGTTATAAANAGAAATAACCGCCTTAAACGTCTAATGGAATTACGTGCTCCTGAGATAATTGTTAGGAATGAAAAGCGAATGCTCCAAGANTCGGTAGATGCGCTTTTTGATAATGGGCGAAGAGGGCGAGTAATAACTGGTGCAAATAAAAGACCTTTAAAATCATTATCCGACATGCTGAAAGGCAAACAAGGTCGATTTAGGCAGAATTTGCTTGGAAAACGTGTTGATTACTCAGGAAGATCTGTAATTGTTGTTGGACCAGACTTGATGTTGCATCAATGCGGGCTACCAAAGAAAATGGCATTAGAGCTTTTTAAGCCATTCATTTATTCAAAGCTCGAAATTTATGGCATGGCTACTACTCTCAAGGCTGCAAAGCGAATGGTTGAGAAGGAACGTCCCGAAGTTTGGGATATACTTGAGGAAGTTATTAGAGAACATCCTGTTCTGCTAAATCGAGCGCCAACATTACACCGACTAGGAATACAAGGCTTTGAGCCTATTTTAATAGAGGGTAAAGCTATTCAACTTCATCCCTTGGTTTGTGCAGCTTTTAATGCAGACTTCGATGGTGACCAGATGGCTGTTCATGTCCCCTTATCTCCGGAGGCCCAGCTGGAGGCACGGGTTTTAATGATGTCAACAAACAATATCTTAAGCCCAGCAAACGGTAAACCAATCATAGTGCCCAGCCAGGATATAGTCTTAGGTATTTATTATTTAACTTATTCTAGGGCAGGTGAGCCCGGGGAGGGAATGGCTTTTGCTGATTTTGGTGAACTTGAGAAGGCGCTGGACGATGGTGTTGTTTCTCTTCACGCAAATATTAAATGTAGAATTGAGCGTATAAATGAAAATGGTGAGGTGATATCCCAACGAGAAGAAACAACACCTGGGCGTATGCTTCTAAGTCAAGTTTTGCCTCAACATCCAGCACTTACTTTTGATATGATCAATAGGCTGTTAACTAAGCGTGAATTGACTTCAGTTTTTGATGCAGTTTACCGAAACTGCGGGCAAAAGGAGACAGTAATTTTTGCTGACCAAGTAATGAATATGGGCTTCAAAAATGCTACACGGGCAGGTATCTCCTTTGGTAAAGATGATATGATTATCCCGCCTGAAAAGTCAGAAATGGTTAACACTACCACAGATTTAGTTAAGCAATATGAACAGCAATATGCCGACGGATTAATTACTCAAGGTGAAAAATATAATAAAGTCATAGATGCATGGTCACAATGTACTGATCGCGTAGCAAGAGCAATGATGGATGGGATGCAGAGTGAGGAAGCG
>PAWF01000036.1 GCA_002714015.1 Gammaproteobacteria bacterium
AAGCCCAAAATTTTTCCAATAAAAAAATAATTTTTTGTTTAAGCCTATTTTTTATTATAGCATTATTGCCAATATCTAATAGATGGTTCAATAATATTATTTTTAATGATACCTATGCTTTGACTTCTCAAGCTGGCTCTCACGTTGCATATTGGATGGTGCCTGGCATATTATCCATCAGTGAAAATATGGATAGAAATGCTTCTATAAAATTAATAAATAGTAAGATTAAAAATGAGGGAGGACTTACAGGAAATAATTATAAAGATAGTAAAATTATGCTTCAGGTTTCTAAGGTTATAATTTCTGAGCAAAACATATTTTATTTGTCTTATGCGTGGTTAAGGTCTTCAATATTAAATGTTGTAACTTCTTCTATCTTATTAGACTCAAGAGTAAGAAATTTAGATCACTCCTCTTTTTCAAAAGCAGAGAGTATTAGTCACTGGGTTAAAAGTTTATATTATGATGAAAAAAATTTAACATATATAAAAGTTTTATTTATTACAGCAATAATTTCAATATTTACAGGATTAACTGTTTTAATAGGCTTTTATTATTTTATAAGAGAAAATATAATAGGATCTATTTTATCACTTTTAATTATTATTTATTTTTCTCTAATTACTGGTCCTGTAATTTCACCTAAATATTGNATNCCTTTTATACCAATAATTATTTATTANCAATCAATCGCTATGGAAAAATTATTTTTCTTTATATATCATAGGAATAATAGTCAAAATAACTAATAATTCNATNAATGGGATNGTTGTTACNATATATCTNGTNTCAAAGTTAGAATTAAAACTAAAAAAAATAGTTCTGGATATAATATAAGAAATAGTAATNATACTTAATGGNANTAANTACGTAATTTTATTNTTNAAAAATATTATTANAAGACTNNNTATAAATAGTGACATTAAAANTACTCTATAAAGNGCATTAAATGCTTTGGANGNTGCATGTANTGGAAANTCAATTGCTTTTTGNATAAGAATNTTATTNTTTCCACGAGCTGCAGATANCCTTTCTTCTTTACTAAGTCCACTATCTGGNATTTCATTTGGCCAGCCAAAACTTGAAAAAGGGTTCGTCCACATTCTTATTGCTCTTATTATAGGATAAGTNAGGTAATGTTGTGTGGGATNGTTTGCTATTTTATNTATAGCGATTTTAGCAAATTCATCATCTATAGACTTTGGAAAGTCTTTTTGATTATGTTTTTGAAGTTNATCAATAAGTTGATTAATTTTTAATTTTTCNTCTTCACTTTTATAAGCNCTNTCAGGAATGCTNATTTTATCATAATTCTTTCTATTAATACCCCAGAGNGCNCCAGGNTTTTCATACTCATGNGTTATCCAAGTTTTTGTCCATTTTAAATAGCCTGNGGGAGGNCTNCTTCCATCTGGCATGATCATATCTGTAGGAATTAAATCNGGTAANNCTACTATTATATTTCTTNCAGTCCAAGTTCCCCATGTAGATGAAAATATAATNGCAATTAATAANCCTTTAATTATTCCATGTCTAAATCCATGAATATAAATTGAAGTAAATGCTANNGGTATGNNGAGAAAAATNTTATCTANTCTAATCCAAGTAGCAAAAATTAGGGCTAATGCTATTGANATTATTCTAATTTTATTTTTTGATATNGATAATAANAATTCTGATAATAANTAAATTGTTGCTGCTATNGATAAAGTTTCAGTTTGAANATATCNAGGCCAAGCAACTAATAATGGTGATAAAGCAAGTATAAATAANAGNTATAAAATTATTTTTNTATTATTAGTAAGAATATATATGGAGTAAAGTAACCAAATNCATGATCCACTATAAATTATACTTTGAAAAATTCTTACTGCATAATCAGAATTATTGAAAATTNGCCAAANAGCAGATAGAAAAAAGGGATAACCCGGNCCGTGATTNCCACCAAAATGTGGAATGCAATNATCTGTNATAGGATCAGAAAGTGANACTCCNCATCCATTTAGTATATTTTTGGCTACAGTCGTATATATTTCATAATCACCTCCAGTTTCAGGAAATAAAATTATGAAAGTCAAGCGGGGTAAAAATATAATAAAAAAAAATANAATATAAGTAGTATACATTTAAATCACCTTTTAGAATTANATTTATTACATTTAAATAGATGAAAAAAGGATTAGTTTNTTTTTGTTGCTAATACNGCCCATGAACATTCATTAACCCACTCNATTTTTTNATCATAAAGCTCTGGNTGTTTAAGCAANGNTAAAGCCTCATTTTTNTTATAATACTTNGCAGTTTTAGGAAGCATNTGATCAAAAATAATTTGNTGAATTTGNCTAAAACTAAGTTTTTTTAGCATTTTAAAATATTCNAGTTTAGAAATACCTGTCCATATATANATGAANAAAAATATTGTTGGNAAANAAGATGCTAATCTAACTANNGGTANAGGAGCTTTTGAAAATAANATTTTTCTAATTGGGTTTAAAATAGAAATATAAGTTTCCATATTTTCNTATCCATATAACCATACTAAAANTTTACCCCCTGGTTTAGTGCTTTTTACTAATTCCGATATTGCTTTTTCTGGAAATTCCAAATGATGNACAACNCCTATTGANAAACATATATCAAATTTATTNCTATAAGGAATATCATAAATACTATGTTTCTTTATTTTTATATTTTTATATTNTTTTAAGTTTTNCTTAGCNGCCTTTANGGTTCTATCATCCATATCGAATGCNACTGCTGANTTAGCTCCATATAATATAGGCCAATAAGTATTTCTTCCTATTCCACATCCAGCATCTAAAATATCTTTCCCTTTCCAATATTTTTTATATTTAATAACTTTGGTCCAGTTTAAAAATTGGACTTCATTTATCTCTTTTATTTCTGAAGCAATATTCCAAGCATAGCCAAATCTTTCTGGAGTACCTAGNTTNACATCAATTTTTGGTATNTTTTTATNTTTTATCATTTTTCTAATCTATAATATTAATCTTAAGTTAGTCTNTCAGTAGCTTTATGNAGCATATAAATAGCCCAAATNGGTTTTCTATTATCTATACCANTCCAATGTTCTTTTAATATTATTTCAATATTTTTTCTATTNAATATCTCATTTAAAGAGNTGTTAGANGATAANAGTGTATCCTCTATTTTTTCTTTAAGCGANCCTCTCATCATTTTAGCAAGAGGAATAGCAAACCCATGTTTTTTTCTTTTACTTATNATANTAGGNAGTTTTTTTTCACATAAAANNCTTAATAANAATTTTGTNCTTCCATTATTTATTTTATATTTGTTNGGNAGNTTTAANGAAAAATTNATAATATCTTTTGATAAAAAGGGAGATCTAACNTCTAAGCCATTATACATNGATGCTCTATCAACTTTTGTAAGTATATCATTAGGTAAATAATGTTGTAAAAATATTTTACTTAAATCATTTATAATANNATTTCCTTTATCTTTAGTTATAATTTTTTTNAATGAGTTAGAAGATAAATAATCTCTAATAAANTCTTTCTGTAATAATTTATTTATATTATTGTCAGAGAATGGAGACATCCATCTAAAAACTTGTTGTTTGGGTGGGTAACCAAATCCTCTACTTACATGTTTAAGTAAAAAATGGTAACTCATATAATTATCTTGTGAAGGTATTTTTTCCATTAAAGATGATATAGTGTGCCCGATACCTTTTGGGATATAGTTTAAAAAATATAGATAATTTGCTACTTTAAANGGAGAATAACCGCAAAATAATTCATCAGCTCCATCACCTGATAATACTACTTTGACTTTTTCTTTNGCAAACTTTGATAATAAATATGTAGGAAGTATAGATGGGTCACCNAGTGGTTCATCCATATTTTTCTCGATGAAATCTAATGATTTAAGAATNTCAGAATTATTAAACTCTGCAACATAATTTTTTATACCAATATTGTTTGCTACTAATTCAGCATACTTAGACTCATCATAAGTATCATTCTCCATTTTTACAGTAAAACTAGTAATATCTGGATTAAAATTTTTTGCGTAATNNCTGATTAGACTTGAATCTATTCCNCCAGATAGNAATACACCGACTGGNACATCTGCTATTAATCTTTTTTCTACGGAGTCATNTAATAATTGATCTAATATTTCTATTGATTCATTTAAACTAATATTATTCTTATCTTCTTGATTTAAATTAAAGTATAATTTTTTTGTAATTTTAGACTTATTTATTTTTACTACTTCACCCGGCATAACTTTATTGATNCCGCTTATAAGACTTTGNTCANAAGGAATATAATCTAAATGAAGATATTGCATAATAGCATCTTTATTAAGGTCTGTATTTATTAAAGATAATCCAGATACTTCTGAACTAAAATATGTTTTATTTTTTTGATGAATATAATATAAAGGTTTTTCTCCAAGAGGGTCTCTAACTAGCCATAATGTATTACTTTTACCTTCATAAAAGGCAAATGCAAACATGCCTTCAATAATTTCTAAGGTTTTTTCAACGCCAAAATTTACTAAAGATTGAAATAAAACTTCTGTGTCTGAATTATCTCTTAAATGAATATTTTTTTGTCTTAGAATTTTTGCAATTTCTTTATATCCATATATTTCTCCGTTAAATAATAAATAGTTTTCATTATCTATACATGGCTGCTGTCCGCCATTTATATCAATAATAGATAATCTATAATGACCTAAAGCAATTTTTTCGTTGATATATATAGATGAGTCATCTGGGCCCCTATGCTTAATTGGAAGCATCATATTTTTTAGCAGAACTTCATCTTCATTTTTTGAACTAGGGTATGTAAATCCTGAAAAACCGCACATAATTATTCTTTTTTAGTCTTATGCGTTTGTTTTATTAAATATGAGGGCCTATTAATTGATTCAAAGTAAATACGGGATTGAATTTCAGCTAATAAACCAATAAATATACACAATAAACCAGACATAGTGAAAAATACTACTAATAGTGGAAGTGGGGTTAGTATAAATGAGGTGTTCATAAATATTTTTAAATATAAAGCTAATAAAGCAAGAACAAAAGCTAAAAAAAACATAAATAAGCCAAATTTTCCAAATAAATGTATAGGCCTATCTAAAGATTTATCAAAAAACCTTATCACTAAAATATCTAAAATAACTTTTGGAATTCTTGACAGGCCGTATTTAGTTTTACCTGCAATTCTAGCATGATGTCTTACAGGAATCTCAGTCACTTTTGCTCCTTCCCATGAGGCATATATTGGTATAAATCTATGCATTTCTCCATATAATTTAATTTCATTTAAAACTTCTTTTTTATAAGCTTTTAGAGTGCAGCCATAATCATGGAGAGGTAAGCCAGATATTTTAGAGATCAAGTGGTTTGCTATCTTAGAAGGAATTACACGTGTAAATTTCTTATCTAACCTGTCTTTTCTCCATCCAGAAACAACATCATAGCCCTCATTTATTTTATTTAGTAGAAGTGGAATGTCTCGAGGATCATTTTGCAAGTCACCATCCATTGGAATTACAATATCACCTTTAGAATGATCAAACCCTGCCTGCATAGCTGCAGTTTGTCCATAATTTCTTCTAAGGTTAATTAAATGGATATTAGTGTGATTATTGGTTAATTTTTCTATAATTTCTTCTGAATTATCTGTACTTCCATCATTGATAAATAAAATTTCATATTTTAAGTTAGGTAATGAATTTAATATAGAATCAGATAATTTAACAATATTATCTTCTTCATTGTATATAGGTATGACTATAGAAAACATATTTATCTTATATCACTTATTTAAATCTAATAAATTAAAATATTTATATTTGCCTTACTTTTTAAGTTTGTACAGATAATGTTATAAAAATCTATACTTACTTTCACATTAATATTAATAATATTATATCATTATAAGCATGTTTTTTAATTGGAAAGCTATATGACCTTATTTCAATTTAAATACTTAAATTTTATAGAAAATATTATTATGGTTATAATAGCATTATTATTTCCATGGTCTATTATGTTTGCTACTCCGCAGTTACACATCGGCTATTGGGGTCAGGTTGAAGGAATGATAGTTTTTCACCATTTTGCAACTGCAATTGTAGCTTTACTCTTACTAAGAAAAATTATTATATATAAAGACTTAAGAAATTATTTTGCTCATCCTTTAGTATTATTGCCTGCTTTAATTGGTTTCTATACAATTATCTCTTCATTATTTGGCAGACTTCCAATATTTTCTTTATATGGCTCTCCCCAATTAGGACAGGGAGCATTTTGGTATTTATCATTATCTATATTAACTTTTACTTATTTTTATTTAATTAAAATCTATAAGATAAAGTTTATAATTTTANTAAACTTATTTTTTGTGACGNTAGTTGTATCAATAGGTAGCTTTTTTCCAACCATAACTGGAATAGTAGTTTCTTTTTTCGGATTTAACGATTGGTTAGCTCTTTATTTTATTTCTTTTGCAATTCTTCTTATGTATTTAAATGAAGTAAATATTTATAGAATAAAGAAGGAATACTTAGGGCTGATAATATTTTTTGTTTTAGGCCCTTTATTTTGGATAATTGATAATAATTCTGCCATAGCGCTATGGTTGATATTGCTTTTAACATGGTTTTTTTACATAATTATAAACAAATATAGTTTAAAAATATTTATTAAATTATTTTTTAATCCGGTATTTTTTACTTTAATTCCAATTTTTCTATCAATAATTATGCTTGTATCTTCCTTTATTTANTGGGATGGAAGTACTGACATGACAGNAGAACTAACAGATTATAGAAAATCTGCTGTAGGTCATTTAGGCACCTTAATAGCAAGAGGNTCAATAATAAGAGTTTTACTAGAACATTTGATTAGTATTAAAGCGATATTATTTGGTTATGGATGGGGCAGTATATCTGAATTATTAATTGCGAGCTTTACACCTGAAGTATTTTATCAAATTAATACTGGTAATAGAGTGCATTTTCATACTCACAATGAATTATTTGAACATATATTTAGTATTGGTTTCATTGGTGCTGCCATATATATTATGTATATTTATAATATTTTTAAGTATTCTTTTAAAATATCAGTTTTTCTTTCATTTTTATGGTTATTATTTTTTTGTATAGGTGTNTTTTGGTTTACTTGGATCGCGTCNGTTTCTTTTCAAGCAATTTTAGCTTCATTATTGATGAATAGAGATTTTAAAGAATTTGAAACTAAGTATTTAGTTAGCATCAAAAAAATATATAATTCTCTTTATTTCACGTTATTTTATATTATTTTTATAGCGTTATTTTCCTTTTATGGNGCGTATATTGGGTATTATACAGCTTATAATCATATGGATAGTTTTCGCTCATATTCTCTTATTAAAATAGCTGAAGAATCAGAAAAAAATNATNTATGTTCAAGAAAAGTATATGATTTCGGTAAGGGNGGACTTCAATTCAGCCAAAAATTTAATGGTTTTAATAATTATTTTAAAGACCAAGTACTTCTTTATGGAGTNCTTAATGAGAGTGATTATAAAGTTTTAAATTGGCATCTATGCGCTTCTCATGAAATGATCATAAATAATAAGGCCTCTATCGAATTAATTAACGTACATATTAATACATTATCAACCATTTCAATACTTCCAGGTAAATTAGGAGAAAATACTCGAATTNTTACTCAAAAGTACATTGATTTATGGGAAGATAAATTAATGTTATTATTATTTCTTGCACCTAAAAGGGTAGATCAAGCAATTCCCTTAATCTCTTACTATTTAAACTTAGGTAAAGATGAAAAAATTGATAGACTATGTAATTATTTAAATAATGGTGATTATTACCAAGGTTTCTGNGACTTAGCTATTGGTTCAATAGCAATAAAACAAGGTAAAGTAAATGAAGGTTTATTATTAATAAAAAAAGCTAGCGATTTAGGAGTTTTAGATTCTAAAAATATAGANAAGGAAACTGCAAATTATCTTAAAAAGTTATTANTNGAGCNTTTAAAGTAANATTTTAAATGTTGCTTAAATGCAACAATATTAAACATTTATTTAAATTTATAAAAAAATACTATATTAGACTTGTCTTATAGTATTGATTTTTATATTATCTTCTCATTAGTTTATTGTTTCCTTGTTAATTATAATGGGGAATATATTATTACAGGGAGGTTTCCATAATGAAACTTAAAAGAATTTTAACAGTTGCAATAGCGGCTGTAATGTCATTAGGGTTATTCAGTATGAATANCGCTAATGCTGCTGGTACTTATAGTATCAGTTGTAAAAATGATGCTTATGGTATGCAACTTGGAAGTGATTATACAGCTCAAGCATATGTTTATAATGCTAATGCAACAAAATTAACAGATGGAAGTAATTTCTCTGGTGATGTAAGCGGCTCATATCTTATTGGAGGACCAAACGCGGGANNCCAAGAAGCTTATGTAGGAAATGATTGTTTATATGCTGGTGCTGGTGATACGAATGGTACAGCNGTTGTAGCGGGCGATGTTGCTCGTTTAGCAGTTAATGCAATTGTAGGAGCAGTAAGTAATCGTATTGATATGGCATATGCCGCTAATAATTCAGGTGCAAGTGCAACAGGTTTGAGTTTCACTACACAGGGAGATGGAATGGCAATGTCTGCTAACAATGTAGCAGGTGGTTTGAGCTTCTGGGGAGACTTTGGAAGTACAGATATCAAAAACACTCAATCATTTACTAATNTAAGGTTAGACTCTAATAAATANGACGGTGATGTTTCATCNTACTCAGTAGGNGTTGATAAAACATTCGGTAAAGCTCTTATTGGTGTAGTGGTTTCTAGTTTAGAAACTGATTTTAAAACGACCTTTAATGATGGTACTTACAAGCAAGATATAGACACTTACGGTGTTTATTTAGCTTATAAAACTAGTATGTTGACTATAGATCTAGGTATGGGTCAAGGTGATTCAACTATAGATACTACTAGAAGAGATCTAGGAAATGATCAGACTATTACTGGAAAAACTACTGCAGATATAGAGTATTCTAATGCGAGAATAGCAGCTCAGTTTAGCAGAGGTAAATTTTCTATAGTTCCAAGTGTATCCTATAGAGTGATGTCTATGGATATTGCAGCCTTTACAGATGATCGTCCAGATGAAACTCAAGGTACAGTTGCTGGAGACGGTCTTTTATTTACTGCAGGAAATGAAGGTAATGCTGACGAAGATGGATTGACAGTTACTGATGATACTATTGCAGCAAGATCAGTAGAGTCAGAAACTATGGAAGCAGGAATAAATATAGCTGCAAACCTAGGGGCGATAGTACCTTATCTGAACTTATCATATGCTACTGAAGATACTACTAAAGCGTCGTATAAGTCAGAAAAAGGAACAGATGGAACTGCAGCAGATGTAGCAGCTTCTAATTATTCTTCATCTTACACTATAGGTGGCGGCGTTAACTTTATGGTCGGTTCACATATAAAAGGTGGAGTGAGACTAGGTATGGTTAATGGAAGAGACGATTGGGAAGAAAGCTATATGGCTGGTAACCTAAGCATCGGTTTCTAATATTATCCTGTAATAATACTTAAGGCACCTAGGTAAAACTAGGTGCCTTTTTTTTACATAATTAAAGAATAAAGATATGGTTTATAAAGAGCCAAATATTGAAGATTTTGTTAAACTTGTTGATGTATTATTTGATCAATCAAATACTAAAAAAGCTGGAATGATTTATCTGGTAAGTTATAATTCTATTAACAATAAATTAATACCTAAAGATATTTTAAATTTTTATAAAAATCATGTTGCTAATCATGTCGATGGCAAAATAATCTATTTAAATAGAAAAACTAAGTTTAATGAATGTATAGCTTTGTACGGAAAGTCCGAATATAAAGCTATATCACAAAAACTTGGTTCATTAATTAGTTCTAAGATCGAAAGTGGATCATGGAATATTTTTAATAAAATTAATAAAAAGTATCTAAAGGAATTCATAATTGGTTGGGGTTTGGATCAGTATAGATTTAATAAATTTAAAGTATCCAAAAGACTAAAAGTACCTACTAACATTAATGTTGAGGAAATTAAAAATAAGCTTTCTGCAATATATTTTGGAAAAGAACTAATTAATATTCCTGCTTCAGATATGGGACCAGATGGATTAGAGAAATCATTTCTTAGTTTTGCTAATTATCATAATGCAGATACTAATATTATTAAGAATGAATTAATAAAAGAAAATTTTCCATTAATATATGCGGTTGGCAAATGCTCTATAGAGCAACCTAGATTACTAGAACTAAATATAGGAAAAAAAAATGATCCTCTTATAATACTCATAGGTAAAGGCGTTTGTTTTGATACAGGTGGATTAGATCTAAAACCCTCTCAATATATGCGAAATATGAAAAAAGATATGGGAGGAGCTGCTTCTATATTTAGTTTAGCACATATGGTAATTACTTCTAAATTAAAGGTTAATTTAAAAGTACTTATACCAACGGTAAATAATGATATAGGGCCAGGTGCAATGAAGCCGGGAGATGTATATAATAGTAAGGCCGGCATTACTGTAGAAATAGGAAATACAGATGCGGAGGGTAGGTTAATACTTGCAGATGCGTTATACTATGCAGATAGCTTTAAGCCTAAGCTTATAATTGATTTTGCCACTTTAACTGGAGCAGCAAGAGTAGCTTTAGGGCCAGATATGCCTGCATATTTTACAAACCATGAGGATATTGCTTCTAAGCTAAATAATATTTGTATAGTTGAAAAAGACCCTTTATGGAGATTGCCTTTATATTCTGGTTACAGTTCCTGGCTTGATAGTGAAGTAGCTGATACAAATAACATTTCGCAAGGCCCTCATGCTGGAAGTATTACAGCGGCTTTATTTTTAAATAAGTTTGTTAAATATAGTACGAAATGGATGCACGTTGATACTTATGCGTGGAGTGATATAAATAAGCCAGGACATTCTAAGGGCGGAGATATTATTGGGGTTAGATCGGTATTTAAATTTTTAAAAAATTATATTAATAGCCTTTAGAAGTATTTACCTGATTTTTTAATTTTTTATGATTATATAAGTTTTCAAAATTTTTTCTTAAAAGTTTTGCTGTATATTCAGTTGCGTTAGTGATACCTGCTATATGCGGAGTAATTAAAATATTATTCAGCTTCCATAAATCATTTTTTTTATCTAAAGGTTCTTTGTTAAATACATCTATTATTGCTCCAGTTAAGATATTATTTTTTAAAGCATAAATAAGGTCATCTTGATTAACTGTAGCTCCTCTTCCAATATTAATAAAATAACATTCGTCATTTAATAATTTAAATTCATCTAAGCCAATTATGTTTTTAGTAAGCTCTGTATCAGGTAGAAGTGAAATTAAGCAGGATGTATTTTTAATACTTTTATGTAATTTTTTAATACCAAAATTATAATTTATTTTTTTTAAAATTCGATTTGTATTACTCCAGACATTTATATCAAAACCTAATAGCTTAAGCTTTTTAATAACTAATTTAGATATATTGCCATATCCTAAAATGGTAATTTTAAAGTTATTATTATCAAAAGGAATAAGTTGCTTCCACTTTTTATAAGTCATATTATTAGAATATTGGAAATATTTTCTTTTACACATAAGGACGGACATAATAGTATATTCTGCCATTTGAATACTTAGATTTGGGTCATTCAATTTAATAATGTTTGCATTTTTGGGATAATTTTTTTTTAAAATATGATCTACACCTGCGCCTAGTGATTGAATAATTTTAATATTTGGAAAATATTGCCAAAGTTCATCAGGAGGATCCCATACTAAAGCTCCTATGATATTTGGATAAGTTTTATTTTTATTAAAATCATTAGTAAAGTTAACTAGTTTTAAATTATATTTTAATAATATTGTTTTCCATTCATTATATGAATCCCATTTAGAGTAGAATGCAATATTTATTGGCTTTAATTTAGTTTTATTCATATACATATCCTTAATTTAAGGAAGATTTTATCAATGTTTTAGTATAGGTATTTTTTGGATTATTTAATATTAATTTTGTAGCACCTTGTTCTATAATTTTTCCATCCTTCATAATTAAAACTCTATCTGCTAATGCTTTTATAACTTTTAGATCATGACTAATAAAAATAAAAGATAATTTTTTTTTCTGCTGCAAACTTAAAAGAAGATTTATAATTTGAAGTTGTGTATTCATATCTAATGCTGAAGTAGGTTCATCCAATATTATTATTTCTGGTTTAAGTATAATTGCTCTAGCTATTGAAATTCTCTGGCGTTGACCTCCAGAAAATTCATGAGGATATTTATGTAAGCAGCTTTTATCCAATCCAACTTCATTAAGTGTTTTTATAACCAATTTTTCTCTATTTTTTGTATTTTTTCCAATTTTATTAATCTCTAAGCCTTCAGAAATTATTTC
>PAWF01000037.1 GCA_002714015.1 Gammaproteobacteria bacterium
ATTAAATGGCTACTCCTCAGGTATAGCGTTAACAAATATTGCAGAAACAGTTCTAAATGGGCTTCTACCATGCGTGGAGGAATCGTTCTCTGAACAGCATGGAAAAATAGCTGGTGGAGGTCTGGGTATTGTAGCTATGGGAAAACTTGGAGGAAAGGAGCTAACATTCTTATCAGACCTAGATCTGATTTTTTTATATAAATCACCTGATGGAATAGATGCCAAATCCAGCGGTCCTAAGCCACTTCTGGCAAGTCAATATTTTGCACGATTATCAAACCGCGTTGTTAGTGCTCTTACCGCACTCACCTCAGAAGGTCGACTTTATGATATTGATACCAGATTAAGACCTTCTGGAAACTCAGGTCCAATAGCTTCAGAGATATCTGGCTTCAGAACATATTTCCATAAGGAGGCTTGGACTTGGGAACATATGGCTTTAACTCGTGCGCGTTTTGTAGCAGGTCCAAAAGATCTAGGCTCTGAAATAACTTGTATTATAAATAAAATATTAAAATCTAAAAGAAACCCGAATCAGCTCCTAAAAGATGTGGCTGAAATGCGATTAAAAATTAATACTGAAAGAGGCACACAAAATAGATGGAAACTTCAGCATGTAAGAGGTGGATTATTAGATATAGAGTTTATAACCCAATATCTTCAATTACGCCATGCATCTGAATTTCCTGAAATATTATCTACGGATACTACTTCTGTATTAAAGAACTTGACTAAGGCTGGTTTAATAAGTGGTGTAGNAGGANAAAATTTAGAGAAAAGTGGTAAATANTTTAAAAATTTTCAGGCACTACTNAGNCTTACAGTTGGTATGAATAGAGATCCCAGAAATTATCCAAAAGCACTTCGAAACCGTTTAATTAACCAGNAAACTAATACAAAAAGTTTTTCCAGTGTTGAAACAACACTTAAGGAAACTCAAAATAATATTTATGAGCAATATTATAAAAATATAATAGATATACCTGCCAAAAAATTACCTAGTAATTAAATCAAAAAGTTAAGGAGAAACAATAAATATGTCTGATTCATTGAATAAGGGTGATATTTCCCCCAACTTTACAGCTAAAATTGATGGAAATAGAACTTTAAAATCTAAAGACCTTAGAGGTAAAAATATTGTACTTTTCTTTTATCCAAAAGATGACACTCCAGGCTGTACGAAAGAAAGTTGCGGGTTTTCTGATCTGAATAAAGAATTTAATAAAAATAATGCAGTAATAATTGGTGTTTCAAAGGACTCCGTAGAGAGACATGATAAATTTAAGAATAAATATAATTTACAAATTGACCTGATATCAGATGAGGAAGGCAATATCTGTGAGTCATTTGGTACCTGGAAAGAAAAGAAAAACTATGGACGTATATATATGGGTATTGAGCGATCTACTTTTTTGATTGACGAGGAAGGTAAAATAATTCAGGCATGGCGAAAAGTTAGGGTTGATGGGCATGTCGAAGAAGTCCTAGAAACCTTAAAAGCACTTAAAAAATAAGATATTAAATACTCTAAGTTACCTATTGATTTATATGTGGAATTTTGGANATAAAAAACCAAGTCTTGGCTCAGCAGCATGCCAAGTCCTTTTAGCTGCTGAGCCCACAAAAAAACAATCTTTAAGTTTTAGTGCAGTAAATTCATGGAAACGCGGGGAATTTGAAAGACCAAGTGTTTACTCTGCTCCGCCACGTTTTCCAGCAACAGAACGAANGCCTAAATTAGTAAANCCTACAGCAATACCAAGGAGAAAGGGACAAAGCCTAGAATCTCGTGTCGCACTTTTACATTCAATAGCCCATATTGAGTATACAGCTATTAACCTTGCTTGGGATATAATAGTTCGCTTTCAAATACCAAAGTGGCCTATGTCTTTTTATGATGATTGGGTTAAAGTTGCAGCTGATGAAACTAAACATTTTCAATTAATTTCTGAGCGNCTTCAACAACTAGGTTATACATATGGTGACCTACCCGCGCATCAGGGGTTATGGAATGCTGCTCTTGATACTTATTATGACCCGATTGCTAGATTGGTAAAAGTCCCTTTATGTCTTGAAGCTNGAGCATTAGATGTCACGCCAGGTATNATAAAACGACTTAAAAGCGCNGGTGATCATATTAGTGCAGAAATTATCGAAAAAATTGCNGNTGATGAAATTGAACATGTCAAAATTGGTTGGCGTTGGTTCAACTGGCTATGTAAAAAGAATGATTTTGAGCCAAAAGAAAAATTTGAAACCGTAGCAAAAGATTTTATTAATGCACCCCCGAAGCCACCATTTAATAAAGATGCTAGGTCAAAAGCAGGATTACCCTCATNCTTANGTGAATAAATATAATTNTACAGCCAATTAATCTCTAAAATAAATCTATTTAAGCATTAGTTTATATTACCTAGAACTCCTATACGTTCTGCTAGCGCAGCTGCCATAAAATCATCTAAATCTCCGTCTAAAACTACCTGAGGGTTAGTATGCTCAAAGTTTGTTCTTAAATCTTTCACTAGCTGGTAAGGCTGAAGAACATATGATCTTATTTGATGACCCCAACCTATATCAGCCTTTTGTTCATTAACTGCATTAATTTCTTCTTCACGTCGTTGTAGCTCGCTTTCATACAAACGAGCACGTAACATGCTCATAGCAGCTGCTCGATTTCTATGTTGAGATCTTTCAGCTTGGCATTGAACAACAATTCCAGTTGGAATATGTGTAATCCTGACAGCACTATCTGTNCGGTTTACATGCTGCCCTCCCGCACCTGANGCTCGATAGGTATCAGTCCTTAGATCTTTTTCTTGGATGTCAATCTCAACGGTATCGTCAACTACAGGGTACACCCATATAGATGCAAAGCTTGTATGCCTACGAGAACTAGAATCATAGGGTGAAATACGAACTAAACGGTGAACTCCACTCTCAGTCTTTAACCAGCCATATGCATTTAATCCCCTTACACAAATTGTTGCTGACTTGAGACCAGCTTCATCTCCTGGACTTTCCTCAACCCAATCGATTGTATATTTGTGGGAATCTGCCCATCGGGTGTACATACGAATTAGCATTTCGGCCCAATCCTGTGCCTCAGTCCCACCCGCACCAGCATGAACTTCAACATAACAACTATTTTGGTCTGCTTCTCCAGATAATAAACTCTCTAATTCTAAATTCTTAACTACTTTACTAAGAGATTTTAAAAGCTTCTCAGACTCATCATAAGTTTTTTCATCACTCTCTTCTTCGGCTAGCTCAACAAGCGCTAAACAATCTTCAAACTCATCTTTTATTTCTTTAAACTGATTTAAAGATGTTTCAAGTTTTGTCCGCTCGCGCATAATCTGCTGAGCTGCAGCTTGGTCATTCCAAATATCAGGTTTCTCTGCTTCAGCGTTTAATGCCTCTAAATCAATAGCCACCTGATCTGGGTCAAAGGTGCCTCCTCAGCAGCTCAAGGGACTGCTTGATCTCTTCAATTAAAGTTATAATTTCTGCTCGCATCTGCCTATTCCATGGTTAACTGAATATTTGTTAATTAATATAACCCCCCTAACCCATCTTTAGTGATTTTTCCTGTTGATAGGTTTTCTGTTTCAGAGTTTTCTGGATAATAGTTTTTGGCATTAGGTGGTTCTGTACCAGATTTAAATGCCTCCACTATTACATTCTTAGTTCCTATGCCAGCTCTTACTCCAGTTCGACTGTCTATTCTTATAAATTGTATTCCTGGCGGAACACGAAAAGGGATAGCGGGCATGCCTTTTAAACTTTCTAACATAAAATCTCTAAATATTGGCGCTGCAACTTTACCACCAGATTCCTTAGGACCAAGACTTCGGGGCATGTCATAGCCTACAAATACACCAACGGCTAAATCAGGAGAAAAACCTATAAACCATGCATCTAAAAAATCATTTGTTGTACCCGTCTTCCCTCCTAACGGCTTACCCACTGCACGAACAACTTTACCAGTCCCACGTTCGACCACGCCCTCCAGCATAGAAACAATTTGATAAGCACTTTGTGGGTCNATAATCTGCTCTCGAATATCCTCAATAGGTAATGGATTTATTTTATTATCATATTCACCTATACAAAATTTGCAGTTTCTTNTATCGCTTCTAAATATAGTTTTTCCGTTTCTATCTTGTATTCTTTCTACCATTCTAGTGCTAATTTTCCGACCACCGTTTACTAACATTGCGTAAGCTGAAGTTAAATTTATCAGTGTTGTAACACCAGTTCCTAAAGCCGCTGAAATATGAATGGGATTACCTTCATTAAGTCTAAACTTTTTTGCGTAATCTGCTAATGTTTGCTGACCAAGTTTTTGTGCNACACGAACAGTCATTAAGTTTTGTGATTTTTCAAGCCCAAGCCTTAAAGTGCTAGGTCCATAAAATCGATTTGAATAATTTCTAGGCTTCCACTTAGGCAAACCAGGTCCTTGGTCTAGTACTACAGGTGCATCTAAAATAGTAGTTGCGGGAGTAAGCCCATTTTCAATTGCTGCCAAGTAAACAAAAGGTTTAAAAGATGAGCCTGGNTGACGATATGCTTGAGTAACTCTATTNAATTGGCTACGCATATAATCAAAGCCNCCAACCATAGCAAGAACTTTTCCATTATGAGGGTCAATTGCTACCAAAGCGCCTTCAACTAAAGTAGTTTGACGAAGATAATAATCATTTTTGTTATTTAAAATTTTTTCTACAAAAANAATATCTCCTAATGTTAAAACTTCATTAGGTNTTTTAACTTTTTTTCCATGCTTCCAACCACGAACAGGCTTAGCCCAGCTCAACTCATTTAATGTTATTACTCCCCTGCTACCTCCTTTTATATTAATTATAGCCTCATTATCTGAAAGGGCTGTTACAATTGCTAATTTCCAATTTTCAGGCGCAGGAGGGTAATTAAATTTTTCTAAAGCTANTTTTGCATTANTTAAATNATCAAGATATAANATTCTCNAATGGACCACGCCAACCTTGACGACGATCATAATTAATTAAACCCTTACGAAGTACTTTATNGGCTATCGCTTGAAGTTTTGGATCCAGGGTGGTTCGAACTGATAACCCTCCTTTGTAAAGANTATCTTCCCCAAACCTTTGAATAAGCCATCGCCTAACTTCTTCACCAAAATACTTTGCTACAACGAATGACTCAGGAGTACGAGGCTTAAGCTCCAATGGNGTATCCTTNGCTTCTTGTGCTTGCGNAATGGATATAAATTCATTTTCCAGCATACGGTCAATGACCCAATTCCTGCGTAAAATTGCAGCTTTATGTTTCCTAACAGGGTGATAATTGTTGGGAGCCTTTGGTAATGCAGCAAGATAGGCTAATTCAGCTAAATTAAGTTCTGAAAGGGCTTTACCAAAATAATTCAAAGCAGCAGCAGCTATACCATATGAACGAAAACCAAGATAAATTTCATTCAGATAAAGCTCTAGAATTCTGTCTTTAGTGAAAGTTTTCTCTATTCTGATGGCAAGAATTGCTTCTTTAAATTTCCTGCTAAATGAAGCCTCATTAGTTAAAAGAAAGTTTTTAGCAACTTGTTGTGTAATAGTTGAAGCGCCAATTAGCTTACGTTCACTATTTAAACTTCCAATATTTTTAACAAGCGCACTAAAAATACTAATAGGGTCTACACCAAAATGTTCATAGAAATTACGATCTTCTGCAGATAAAAAAGCTTCAATAACTCTACGTGGCATAGCCTTTAGAGGCATATAAATTCTTTTTTCGACAGCATATTCATCTAATAACCTGCCATCGCCAGCATAAACTCTTGTCATAGTTGGTGGCTCATAAATCGCAAGTTGCTGATGGTCAGGTAAATCTCGACCATAATGATAAAAGCCATATGTACCAACACCAATTGCTATAACAATAAGGAACAAAACTGAGGTGATAAGATAAATTGATGCACGTATCCATAAATTTTTTTTATGACTTTGACCTTTAGTCTTTGGGTCACCCACAGCTGTCTCACTTTTTTTGTTTTAGTTCTAATACCTTTTGCCTAAAAAATTGTGGCAACTATATGGCTAATCAACAATCGCTTCTTAAAAAAAACTGATTAATGGCTACAACAAATTGTTTTGCAAGTTTTTGCCTATAGGTTAGATTACGCAATAAACTTAAATCTTTTGAGTTAGTAAGATAACCAAGCTCTACCAAAACAGAGGGGACCTCGGGTGATTTTAAAACTCTAAACCCGGCAAAACGATGGGTTTTATCAAGCAACTTAGATGTTTTTGCTAATTTTGGAATTAAAGTTGAAGCAAAATTTGCTGAACAATTCATTGTTCTTTGCTGAATTAAAGATATAAGAATTTGGGTTACCTCTTCATCATAACCAATTGATAAATTACTATTTTTACTTACGTAAGATTTATTTTCCCTTCCAGCTAGTCGCTCTGCTTCTTTATCAGAAGCCTTATCAGATAAAGTATAAATAGCCACTCCACGGACTGAGCTATCTCTATGAGAGTCTGCGTGTAAAGAAATAAATAAACCAGCGCCCTTAGCACGAGCAAAATTAACACGGTCACTTAAGGATATGTATTTGTCAGTGTCTCTAGTCATATAAACTGGGTAACCAAATTCACTGAGTTGCCTAGCAAGCTCTTTAGTAAAATCAAGAGTAATTGTTTTTTCATATACCTGAGAACTGAGTGTAGCTCCTGGATCGGCACCCCCATGCCCCGGATCAAGTACAATTACTGGTCTTGGTATCTGAGAGGGTCGATATGGAGGTGGCAATGGTATATTAACTACTCTTGTTCTATTTTGAGACCTTTGATTCTTTTCTGATAATTCTAATAAATTAGGNCTTTCTTTTATTTNTTTNTTCGAGGAATTATTTTCTATTTGCTGATTCCCGNTTTTCTCTCGTTTAACTGGNTNCAACCTACTTTCTTGTAAAGTGTCATTGACTAACTGTAGNGCCTCCTCTTCAAAGTCTATTATNTTTGATTTNNTTATATCAATGACAGCGTTATAACCGGAACTTTGNCTAGATTTAGTNAGGTATGCTTGCTTTATTTTTACTGGACCAACTAGGTCCAAAACAACTCTAGATGTTTTTTTATTAAATCNTCCAAAACGAACTTTANTGATGCTTCCTTTATTAACTNGTATNGATTTTCTCGACAAAGCCCACGNAGCATTTGGTANATCTATAACAATTCTATAGGGACTTCTAAGTGAAAATATCTGAAAGTTTGTCGCCTTACTAACATCTAAAACAAATCTTGTAGTATCTTTAGAAGGGTGCCCTATGCGTGCATCTAGGATTATACTGCTAGAATTAGCAGATACTTCAGAAACGAATACAACTAAAGTAATTGCTATTATTGCAATAATAAAAAAGCGGAAATAACAAAATAAAACCAAAAATTTTCCCATAAATGATTTATAATTTTAGATTCGTTAATATTAAACATTAAAGTCTAATATTATTAGGCATACTAATTTATGATACATGTTGTTATCATNGACTATAGCCTGATATTATAAGGNGAGTGCANATATTAGAGTTAANGNTGATTANCATTAACTCNTGCACAAAAATTCTGAAGGCAAGNTCAAGAGNTTACCCGTCGAAGCCAGATTGGCAATCCGGNCTATCTCAGAGGTCTAAAACCTTCATTATAATAAAACAGAGGAATTCATGAGGCCTACGATAGATANAAAACAAAATGGCATTAATACAATCACAGCTCCGGTTGTAATACCAGGAACNATTAGTATGCGTAATGTCAACGATATNAGAGGCCCTAACANNTGTGCGCAGCTAAAATTCAAATATATATTGCATGCGNCCCCCCGGAGAATTAACCATTATGGTCAAACGAATGCTTGTAGATGCGAGCCACGCAGAGGAAACACGCGTGGTGGTCGCAAATGGAACACGACTAGAAGAATTTGATTTTGAATCGGAAGAAAGAAAGCAACTAAAAGGCAATATTTACTTAGCTAAGGTTATGCGAGTAGAACCATCTTTACAGGCTGCTTTTATTGATTATGGAGGAAACCGTCACGGTTTTTTACCTTTTAGCGAGATTCATCCCGATTATTATCAAATACCAGTGGAAGATCGCGAGGCTCTTTTTCGTGAACAAGAAAAAGTATCTGAGTTAGATGATCACTATGAATTGGAAGATAATTCAACTGAGTCAGCTAACCAATCAGAGTCTACTGAACCTGAAACAACTACTGAAATTGGGAATAAAGAGTCCGAAACCTCATTTAATATGTCTAGTACCTCTAATGTAAAAATAAAAAATAGTGATAAAGAAGAAGTTGAAATTAATGAGAAAAAATTAACTACTGAAAATATTGGACTTCAGGTCCCTTCATCTAAAATCTCAGAACCCATTAAAAACTCCTCACCACAAACTAAAAGAAAACCTACACCTGGAGATGTTGAAGAGGTTGGTGGTGATGAAACTGATGATATAGAGAGAAGAAGGACTAGCGCCAGTCGATCTTTATTAGGTCGTAGGTATAAAATTCAAGAAGTAATAAAAAAACGGCAAATACTGCTAGTACAAGTTGTAAAAGANGAGCGTGGTAATAAAGGCGCAGCCTTGACTACCTATTTATCTCTAGCTGGAAGATATTGTGTGCTAATGCCAAATGCTATACGTGGAGGTGGGATTTCTCGTAAAATTACCAGCCAAGATGATCGGAAACGCTTAAAAATAATCCTAGCAGAACTGAATGTACCAACAAGGATGGGTGTAATTGTTCGAACGGCCGGTACAGCCCGTAGCAAAGCTGAAATACGTCGTGATTTTGAGTATCTTACACGTCAATGGGAGAAAATAAGGGAACACACCCTTAACTCAATTGCGCCTGACCTCATTTATGAAGAGGGTAATCTAATAAAAAGATCAATTAGAGATCTATACACCAGGGATGTNGATGAAATTCTTGTCGATGGTGANNANGGCTACCGAGTAGCTAAAGACTTTATGAGAATGCTCATTCCAAGCCATACTTCAAAGGTCCAACCTTATAANGATCGGATACCTTTATTTGCAAGATATCANATTGAAGGTCAACTTGATTCTATGTATAGCCCGGAGGTTAAACTTAAATCTGGAGGTTATCTTGTTATCAATTCAACAGAAGCATTAGTGGCAATAGATGTAAANTCTGGGCGTGCCACAAGAGAGCGTAATATTGAAGAAACAGCTGTTAAAACTAATTTAGAAGCAGCAAGTGAAGTTGCCCGCCAATTAAGACTTAGGGACCTTGCAGGTTTAATAGTTGTTGATTTTATTGATATGGACGGACCACGTAATCAAAGATCTGTAGAACGTAAATTAAAAGAAGCCATGAGAGTGGACCGTGCTCGCATTCAGATTGGAAGAATTAGCCCCTTTGGGCTTCTTGAAATGTCTCGTCAACGTTTACGTCCCAGCCTAAGCGAAGCAAGTATGGAAATATGTAGTTCTTGTGGCGGAACTGGAATAGTTCGTTCCATTGGCTCCTCGGCAGTCCATGTATTAAGAGCAATTGAGGAAGAAGGACTGAGAAATCGAAGCNCTTCANTTTCAGTCACTCTACCAGCTCAAGTNGCNTACTATATTCTTAATAACAAACGAAGAGAATTNGCACGTATTGAAGAAATTTGTGATTTTACAGTAAGCTTTGTTAATGACCCCTCAATGCTTCCACCAATGCATTCTATTACACGAACTAAGACATCAACAGTGCAAGTAAGAGATTCTGATATTCAAAAACAAGATAAACAAATAGAAAAAACAGAAAATACTGAAAATAATATTGAAAAAGGAAATACACAGCGTAAACGCCGACATGATCATCAAGAAGATGCTGTTGTAACTGAAGATAAAAACAAATCTGAATCAATCAATAAAGAAAAACAGCCAGCATCACAAAAGTCTGATATTCAAAATGAAGATAATGAGTCAAAACATAAAAAACGAAGGCGCCGAGGGAAACGTGGTGGTCGTCGAAAAGTTAATGCAGCTCCAAATAACTTTGGAGAGTCAACAGTAAACAACGGCTCTGATAATAATGACAATAAAATACAAAAAGAACCTAATATTATAAGTTCTGAAGATAAAAAACCTTTAAAAAAAGAAGTATCAATTGATAAAGTTCAAAGTATAGACACCACAAAATCTAGTATTGGCAAAACTGAGAATCTAGAAAAAAATGTAAAAAAAGCTATAAAACCAACTCGTAAGGCTTCAGAAACTAAAAAACCTAAAAGGACTAGGGTCAAGTCTACAAAAAAAGAACCTACTCCTAAAAAACTGATTGGTTCAAAAGATACCTCTAAACGTAAAGTAACCAATTTATCTACCGTCAAGAATGAAAAAAAGAATGATCCAGTTAAGGAAGATTCCGAAGATAAAGCTCCAAGTCGCAAAGGTTGGTGGCAAAGAAACCCATCAAAAGANGGGGAATAATATTAATGAGACTANTATTTANTCTTTAACCAAGCTTTTATTGAGTCGGCTGCTGCTTTAATATCTTTCGTGTGTCCAGCGTAGGAAAACCTAACAAATTTATTGCCGCGATTCCTATCAAAATCAACTCCAGGAGTTGCTGCTACACCAGCCTCAAGCAACATCTTTGAACAAAATTCATGGCTATTGTTTGTTAATGGACTGACATCAACATAAAGGTAAAATGCACCCTGAGCCGGGCTAACACTTCCAAACCCTGAACATTCAAGAGATGCTTGCAAAATAGANCTNTTTATTTCATATCTCTNAAGATTGGAATCAAGCTCTTTACTACATTCAAAAGCCTGGGTTGCTGCTAANTGAGATATAGCTGGTGGAGATATGAATAAATTTTGAGCTAGACGTTCTATTGGTCTTACAAAGTTCTTTGGAACCACTATCCAACCAAGGCGCCAGCCTGTCATTGCATAATACTTTGAAAAACCATTTATAATTATAGCATCATCTGTGGCGTTAAGAATAGTCTGCGCACGATTACCATAGGTTACACCATGATATATTTCATCAGCAATTATTCGAACGTCATTATGCTCACACCATTCGGCAAGTAATTTAATTTCATTTGCACTCAACATGCTACCAGTTGGGTTTGCAGGACTTGCGATAATTAAACCATCTGGTTTATCTGATAGTGATTCAAGTATTTCGACAGTCGGTTGAAATCTTGTTTTTTGTTCAGTTGGACAATATATTGGCTCAATACTCAGCGCCTTTAACATATTAGGATAAGCGGGATAAGCNGGCTCTGTAATAATAACTTTATCACTAACATCAAATGCAGCAAGTAACGATAATAATAAACCACCAGACGAACCAGTAGTAATAATTATTCTACTATGCGAAATGCTTAATCCATAATAATCATAATAATGATTAGATATTCGTTTTCTTAACTCNGGTAAGCCTAATGCNTCTGTATACCCTATATGCTCCTTTTCTATGATTTTTGTAGCAGCTTCTTTNACTTTTTNAGGNGCACCTGTAATCGGCTCTCCAGTTTCCAAATGCCATACATCCCTACCCGATGCTTCAATAGCATTAGCTTCACGTAGTATTTCCATTGCATGAAATGGCTGAATATTAGAGCGCCTNGATATCTTCATTTAAGTNTCTCTCTTGAGATAAAGCTANAATTGTACGTAGGTTTTTTTAGCAANACTTCTATCATCTGCNCCCAAAAAACATCTGGCATCATTACCGAAAGATCCATCTGAACAGTAAANTGCATTTACACGTCCAACTTCTNTAGAAGTTGTAACCATATGTCCTCTTTTACGAAGTAATTCAATTAACGTTTCAGAGAAATTAGGTTCNGCTACAACATANTCAGGATCTCCACTATGATGAATNCGAGGAGCAGAAATAGCAAAATTTATTTCTTTACCACCTAATAGNGNATTAGCCATTACAGCACCNAGGGCACTTGGAGCTGTAATNCCACCAGTAGATACNCCTGCAAATGAAATAGATCCAGAATTAGGATTAGATATAATTAAAGGTGCATGGGGGAAAAGNCCGAGACTATATTTTCGAGGAGGAGCAGCAAGTATTATACCTGTTCCCTGAGCCATACGACCTGCACCAAACAAATTGTTCATGCTGATAACACAAGCAATTGTTAGTCCANTGGAATCTACAACCACAAAACTAGCACCAACGGGGCTTTGTAAAAAACGTAACGGTTGAGGCTCTAGCTTACTAGTGGGTAAATGCTCGAAAGGATTAAAATTTTCCATCGAGTTTTCTAATCGTTTATTTGAAAAAGCTGGAACTGACTTATTTACAGCATTAAACCAATTTCCTCTATCACTAAATGCTCTTATGCTTGCTTCTACAAATAAATGTGGTCTTTCTTCTGGGGAGGCATTTATCCAACGATTCTTTTCATGCAATAAACTGAATAAGGACATTGCAGTAATTCCNCCAACAACNGGAAATTTAGGAACATGTATAAGATGGTTTCCAAATTTAGATGTAACTGTNTTGTTCCACCGTGCTTTGTATCTATTCANATCACTTGGAAAAATAACTAAGCCTGAATTTCTAGCAGCAAGAGTAATNCTTTCTGATAAATCAGCTTTATAAAAGGCTCTTGCACCCTTTACTCTAATNTTTGATAAAGTCTCAGCTAAATCTCTTTGAATAAGAAACTCTCCCTCCTGCAGAGGNTTTTCATNGTNATTAGAAAACAANTTTTTTATACTCAGATCNTCAAANAAATCACTGTTGTTAGCTACAAGGTTTAANTCATTTGCAAAAGCAGCAGATATTGGATGACCTAAAAGAGCTATTTTTTCAGCTGGTGCAATCAANTGTTCCCATNTCAACTTACCATATTTTGCATGCAAAAGATCCATNCCCNTTACTGCTCCAGGAATTGCAATTTTTCTTTTAGAATTTATATTTGAGGANGCNGGGGCTACAGATAAAAACTCTANAGCTGAAACTTGAGATTTTTCGTTTCTATTACCTGGGTGATGCACTAGGCAAACACCACCGGATCCAAGGCTTGCATTTGATGGATAAGTTACCGACATTGTAAAAAATAGTGCAACAGCAGCATCAGCTGCTGAACCACCCATATGAAGAATTTTTGTTNCTACAGATACTGCTTGGGGCTCATCAGCAACTACACCNCCATAAAATTGNNCNATCGTAGATAACTCGTCCCCTCCCTTTCCATCATAAAGCACATTGCACGATGATAAAAAAAAGGAGATAAATCCCATGGATAAGATACGTAAAATTACGTTCTGGTATTGACTGCTTGTCTTACGCTCCATAGTAATCAACTCATAATTTAGGAGGTACTATTAGTGGCAAGGCTTTATTTCCTCTTCATTTTAACTTTTTTTATATTTTCAACCTTTGCGGTAACATATTCGCACGTCTATGCACAGAATCTAAAGCTAATAAGAGACTCTGAAATAGAAAATACCATTCGTAGCTACGCTAAGCCACTTTTAAAAGCCGCAGGTTTACCAGAATCTTCTGTTCACATCCATATAGTTAATGACAATCGTATAAACGCATTTGTTTTTGATGGCTTAAATATTTTCATCAATACCGGCTTATTACTTAAATCAGAAAATTTAGGAGAAATTATTGGTGTTTTAGCACATGAAATCGGACACCTCGAGGGAGCACATCTAGCTCGAACTAAAACAGCCATCAAAAATGCCAGCAATAAAGTTTTGATAACACAAATTCTAGGAGCTTTAACTGCAATTGGCAGCAAAAATTCAAGTGCAATTGGAGATGCTTCGAGAGTAATTATAATGGCTGGATCTGCGACTGCACAAAATCATTTTCTAAGCTACAGTCGAAGTCAAGAGCAAGCAGCTGATCAAGCTTCTCTTAAGTATTTAGATAAAACAAAACAATCAGCACGTGGATTAATGCAGCTTCTTAAACGTCTAAAAAAACAAGAGTTGCTAAATTCTAATTCACAAAATCCACTCATACGCACACACCCTGTTACGCAGGAACGAATTAGGCTTGTAGCTAAACACATTAAAACTTCCCCTTATTCAAACAAACCTTATTCTGCGGAGCAAATTACTCAATATCAACGTATGAAAGGTAAGCTTAAAGCATTTATCCTCCCACCAAATGAAATCCTAACGAATATAGACCCTGAAGAGACAGGATTCATTAATCAATATACTAGAGCAATATCATTATATCGCACTTCCGAACTTGAGCTGTCTTTATCAATAATAAATCAACTTATAAAAAAATTCCCTCAAGACCCTTGGTTTAGAGAGCTAAAAGGACAATTTTTATTTGAAACTGGCCATATAGAAGAATCAATACANCCNTATATTAAAGCAGTAGCTCTGGCACCTAGAGCGCCTTTATTAAGACTCGGGTTGGCAAGAGCGCAAATTGAAACAAACAAAGAAATAAACCTAATAGCGGCTATCAGNAANCTTAAAGTAGCTAGTCAAATTGAAGCAGATTACCCACCATTTTGGTATTTNTTAGGTNTNGCTTTTGGAAGGTTAGAAATGTTTGCAGATGCTGACCTAGCTCTAGCTGAATACGCTTTAATTAGAGGTCAGAACAAGAANTCCATGCATCATGCTAAAAGGGCTTATNGTGCTCTAGGTAAGGGCTCACCTCAATCTCAAAGAGCTCTGGATATTATNAACCTTATAGAAAACAAATNGTANTTTAAATTTTTAAAGCTGTGTAAANGNGGTCTAAATTAATCCTGCTAATGGAGATGANGGATCAGCGTAAAGTTTTTTTGGCATCCTTCCAGCTAGATATGCGAACCTTCCAGCAATGACTGCGTGCCGCATTGCCTTGGCCATTGAAACAGGGTCTTTTGCATGGGCAATTGCTGTATTAAGCAATACACCATCGCAACCTAACTCCATAGATTCAGATGCATCCGAAGCAGTGCCGACACCTGCATCAACTAAAACTGGAATATTACTCTGTTCTATAATAATTCGAAGTGTTANAGGGTTTTGAATACCAAGACCTGATCCTATGGGGGCAGCCAACGGCATTATTGCAACGCATCCCATATCTTCCAGCCGTTTTGCCATAATTGGATCGTCTGAACAATAAACCATAACTTTAAANTCATCTTTAATAAGTAATTCTGCAGCTTTTAGNGTCTCTGTCATNTTTGGATATAAAGACTTTTCATCCCCTAAAACTTCTAATTTAACGAGTGTCCAACCACCTGCTTCACGAGCCAATCTAAGTGTTCGAACAGCATCCTCAGCAGTATAACAGAAGGCTGTATTGGGCAAATATGTGTATTGCTTTGGGTCAACATAGTCTACAAGCATAGGAGAACTTGGATCAGTAACATTTACTCGACGAACAGCTACTGTAACTATTTCGGCTCCTGAAGCCTTAATACACTCTGCTGTTTCCTCGAAGTTTTTATATTTTCCAGTGCCTACAATTAAACGAGAGGTAAATTGTTTATTGTCTAGTTGCCAAGTTTCTATATCATTTTCATGAATATTTGAATCCATGCCGCCACCTATNAAATGTACAATCTCAATTCTGTCGCCATCTTTAATTACTGTATCTGTATATAAACTTTTCGGTACAATTTCCAAATTAAGTTCNACAGCCACCTTAGTAGTATCAAAACCTATTGANTTTAANACAGATAAAACTGTCAAAGATTCTTGAAANGAATGCTCTTCTCCATTTATTGTGANCTTCATAGNCTTTATCTTNCAGTTCAAATNATGCCTACATANTAAGTATGGGCTTAGACATCTAAAATTCAATATAAGTTTTAGTAATAAAAGAATAAGAATATAACTCTCGGACTAGTCGACCGACACCTAACTGCGCTAGGATGTATATTATGAGTGCTAAAATAATGATTTTAAATGGCCCCAATCTAAACCTTTTGGGTCGTCGTGAAACAGACATATATGGTCATCTGACTTTAGACGACTTAAATAAACTCTGNACAACAAGGGCACAATTATTAGACCTAGAGTTAGATTTTAGACAATCAAATCATGAAGGTGAATTAGTTCAATGGATTCAAGAAGCTAGCGACCTTAATATTAGTGGCTTGATCATAAATGCAGGGGCTTATACGCATACTTCTATTGCACTTCTAGATGCCNTAAGGTCATTAAAAATTCCAGTGATTGAATTACANCTTTCAAATATTTATCNACGNGAAGAATACAGATCACATTCATATATTTCTGAAGCTTCAGATGGAGTTATCTGCGGATTCGGCAGTTTAGGTTACGAATTGGCTATTGAAGCTATAACAAAAATAAAAACACAAAATNAAGAAACAGNTATATGAACTATTACCGGAGTGCCCTTANATGCCACAACTGAAAATCGATAAAGACCTAATTCGATCATTGTCTGAATTGCTAGATGAAACCGGTTTAACAGATATAGAAATTGCTGATGGCGACAAACAGATTAGAGTTTCCAAGACAGTAAATGCTTATGTTGCATCTCCAGCCGGAGAAAACAATGAATCTAATAATTCAGTTACATCAAGTATAAGTGATGAAATTTCTGAACATTCCTCAGAACAGAAAGGTAATGCATCCCAAAAAGCGACTAGACAACATGGCGCTATCACCTCCCCTCTTGTAGGTACTGCCTATCGAAGTCCAGAGCCAGGAGAGGCACCTTTTATTACTGAAGGAGATAAAGTAACTGAAGGTCAAATACTGCTAATTGTTGAAGCAATGAAAACAATGAATCCTATAAAAGCTCCTCATGGAGGTCAGGTATCTCAAATATTAGTCGAGAATGGTGCACCAGTTGAATTTGGTGAAGTACTTGTAATTATTGATTGAAAAATTAATCTTTTTAGAACNGAATGATATTTTTATATGTTTGATAAAGTTTTAATCGCAAACCGAGGCGAAATAGCAGTAAGAATTATCAGAGCATGCCAAGAGCTTGGTATAAAAACTGTCGCCGTACACTCTACAGCTGACGCAGATGCAATGCATGCGCGGATAGCAGATGAGTCGGTATGTATTGGTCCACCAGGATCAAATGAGAGTTACTTAAATATACCATCTATTATCGCTGCAGGNGANATTACTAACTCAGANGCAATNCATCCAGGATATGGTTTTCTATCAGAAAATGAAAAATTTGCTTCAATAGTTGAAGAGCACGGTTTTACATTTATAGGACCCACAGCAGAACACATAAGNATAATGGGAGATAAAGCACAGGCTAAATCTACCATGCAAAAATGCGGCATTCCTACTGTGCCTGGATCTGATGGGAAACTTGATGATAGCGATGAAAACATAAAAAATATAGCAGAATCAATTGGTTACCCTTTATTAGTTAAAGCAGTCTCTGGTGGTGGTGGACGAGGGATGCAAAGNATAGATAAAGCAGAAAACTTATTATCAGCCATTGCTGGAGCTAAAGCTGAGTCGAAAGCTGCTTTTGGAGACGACTCAGTGTATTTAGAAAAACTTATAGAACGNCCTAGACACATTGAAATACAGATTGTTGCAGATACANATGGAAATGTTATTCATCTTGGTGAACGTGATTGTTCCATACAAAGGCGACATCAAAAATTACTAGAAGAGGCGCCCTCGCCAGCTTTAAATTCAGACGAGCGCAAAAATATTGGGATCAAAGTTGTCGATGCAATCAAATCTCTAGGATACCGGGGAGTTGGTACTATTGAATTTTTATACACTGAAAACAAATTTTATTTNATTGAAATGAACACACGCATCCAAGTTGAACACCCTGTAACCGAAAGTATAACTGGCATTGATCTTGTGAGGGAACAAATTCGTATAGCCGCAGGTGCTCCATTAGGTTACTCACAAAATGATATTGATTTTACTGGACACTCAATTGAGTGCAGAATTAACGCTGAAAATGCTGAAGATTTTACACCAAGTCCTGGACTAGTGACAAGTTATCATCCGCCGGGTGGACCAGGAGTTAGAGTGGATTCNGCNTTGTTCCAAGGNTATGTTATNCCTCCTTATTACGATAGTCTAATATCAAAACTTATAGTTCATGGAGCAACAAGAAACGAATGCCTAATGCGATTACGAAGGGCACTTGATGAATACGTAATACTGGGAGTGGATACTACTATTCCCTTTCACTTAAACATTCTTAAAAACTCTGATATTGCNAACGGTACATACGATATTCAATGGCTTGACCGAAAGCGAAACAGCCAATAAACAANTATTTTCATAAACNGTGATAAAATTCATTGATTCCCATTTCACCTGAACTGATCNTAGANGCTTATGCTTGTGGAATTTTTCCTATGGCAGAAACTCGATCTGATGAAGAAGTTTTTTGGGTCGATCCTGAAATTCGTGGAGTATTAGAGTTAGATCATTTTCATATCTCAAGAAGCCTGCATCGTACAATCAGGTCTAANCGATTTACAATAAGTGTAAATAGAGAATTCCGTAATGTCATAAACTCTTGCTCTGAATTTAGTCCAAANCGCAAAGATACATGGATAAATAGTCAAATTCTCAACGTATTTTGTCAATTACATGAACTTGGTTATGCCCACAGCATTGAATGCTGGAATGATAAAAAATTAGTTGGGGGGCTCTATGGTTTATCACTTGGAGCGGCGTTTTTTGGTGAGAGCATGTTTAGTAAAGAAAGTAATACCAGTAAAATAGCCTTTGTTCATCTAGTAGATAGACTAAAGCAAGGTAATTTTACTCTTTTGGATACTCAGTTTGTTACACCTCATTTAAAAAGTTTAGGGGTAAAAGAAATGCCAAGAGGNNTTTATCTGGNTAAATTGAGGGATGCCATTCAAAGGGAAGCTAACTTCTGTTCNCCTAATTATCCCCCAGTCTGTGGAGCACTTCCAGAATCTATTAATTTCTCATCTGTATTGATGCAACGTAATACCCAAACATCATAGACTGGATGTTCTAATGGATTTAGTGCTGGGCTTGAAGAAAACATCCAACCCTTAAATACATAATTAGATTTTTCTGATGGATTCTCCTCCTCTATAGTAAGGTGGGCAGCACTTTCTGGAGGGTCCTCTGGAAGAGTAAAGTAACATGCAGATAAGTTTATGGTCAGAGCACCAAAGTTTGCTGTTTCACCAATCTTAATAGTAATTTTAGATACCCTTGCAGTTACCTTATCAAGGGCCTTAAGTACAGCATGAGAGCCAATGAGACTAGAAGTGCTAGCATTAGATGTTATTAAACATAATATGCTAATTGAAATGACAGCAAAGAATATATTTCTCAACTTTGGACCGCCTAAGATATTTATTCCCCGCCAAAAACAAATTGACCAATCAACTGATCAATCATAATTGATGATTGCGTATAAGTTATCGTATGCCCTTCTACCATCATTTCATCAGCACCGCCTGGCTCAAGGTTAATATATTTACCTCCAAGCAAACCATCGCTCACAACTGCGGCTGTTGAATCTATTGGTAGCTCAATATCTTCTGAAATACTCATACTTACTACTGCTTGGTAAGTGAGCGTATCTAAATTCTGGTCGATAACTGAACCAACTTTTATACCTCCAACCCTTACATCAGCACCTCTAAGTAGCCCATCAATTCTTGTAAATTTTGCAGACACTTCATACCCAGAGACAGTCGCTACACTACTTCGAGTGTAAGCAAAAACTATAAACGCAATAGCAATAGCAATTACAACTGCACCCATAATTGTTTCGGCAACACCTCGTGACATACCTTCGCCCTCATAAATTCTATTTTTGCAGCCTAAGTTATATTTTTTTAACTTAGCAGGTAATTCATACTAAACTATGCTCTGGACTTGCCCAACCACAAAACAGTGTTTATTGAGTTAAACTAAATATATTAATACTCTTACTCCAATACTTTGTATCATATAGATAAATTAATTATCCAAAATTTGACTTAACAGTAATTTATATATCTAAGTCGGGCAATTCTATATAAACTGGAATTTATTTTATTATATAAAATTCTATATAAAATTAATATAAGAAGTACATACAACCAATTAAACAAATAGAAATTGAGTCACTTTTATGACACCTGAATCAATTCTTTCTTATACTCCAAAAGTTTTAGCCCAGAATGAAAGAGAGTCATATTTCGAAAATGGGTATGTTTTTTTAAATAATATTATAAACAAAAGCCTTTTGGATAAACTCTTCGATACAATAAATGGAGCAATTGATGAAAGTAGCAATTTAAAAGTATCGAATGAAAAATTTGACCTTGAACCAGATCACACCAAAACCAAGCCGCGTCTCCGTAGACTAACTCAGCCTGTAGCACATTACCCATTATTTTGGGAATTTGCATGTAATTCTATAATTACAGATATTGCTGAGGATCTTCTTGGGCCAAATATAATGTTTCATCATTCAAAATTAAATTTTAAATGGTTCTCTGGAGGAGAAGAAGTTAAATGGCACCAAGATATGCCATTTTGGCCACATACGAATGATAGTGTTCTTACAATTGGAATTTATCTAGAAAATGTTGATAATAAAATGGGTCCATTAGGAGTAATACCTAAAAGCCATATAGGTCCGATATTTGACCATTATAACGCTGATGGGGAATGGGTAGGATATATTTCAGAACAAGAAAAAAAACAATTGGACTTGAAAAATGCATTTTATTCTATTGGAAATGCGGGCTCAATAACTGTACATCATTGCAGGACTGTTCATGGCTCAAAGCCTAATACACATCCACATCAATCCCGACCACTTCTGCTTAATACAT
>PAWF01000038.1 GCA_002714015.1 Gammaproteobacteria bacterium
AAAAAGGTCGCAAGTAAGGCTAAAAGCGCACCGAAGAAAAAGGTCGCAAGTAAGGCTAAAAAAGTATCAAAAAAGTAAATTTAACTAATTATTAATAGTTTACTTTGGTAAGATAAAGTCCGTCAGGAGGAGCACTTGCTGCTCCTTTCCGGCGGTCTTTTGCCTTTAATAATAAGGCTACATCCCTTTCTGTCCAGCGTCCATCTCCAACTAATTTGAGAGTTCCCACAATTGCTCTCATTTGCTTATGAAGAAATGACCTTGCCTTTCCAGTAATATAAATGTTTTCGCCTAGTCTTTGAATTTTAAGACTATCAAGTGTTCGTATTGGAGAGTTTGCTTGGCACCTTGAAGAGCGAAAGGAGGTAAAGTCATGCTCACCAATAAGCTGTTGCGCAGCTCTTGACATCTCGGCTTCGTTTAAAGGTATTGGGCACCACCAAGCCCTACCACGTTCAAGAGATAATGGGGCCTGCCTATTAACTATTCTATACTCGTAGGTTCTTGATATAGCATCACGACGTGCATCAAATTTTGGGGGTGTAGTTTGGACCTTCAAAACGCTGATTGCATTTGGCTTAAGGTGTGCATTAATTGCATTTTGGATTACTCTACTTGGGTAAGTCTCTTTCAGGTCAAGATGGCAAACTTGTCCTAGTGCGTGAACGCCTGCATCAGTTCGACCAGCACCAAAGACAGTTATCTTTTCTCCCGAGAAACAAAACACAGCATTTTCAAGATTACCTTGAACAGATGGTCCATTAGTTTGTCGTTGCCATCCAACAAGACCATTTCCATTATATTCTATGGTTAATTTATATCTGGGCATGGCAGAATGGTGTCTAAAGGAAATTGTCGACCTCTCAGAAATTCTTTGATTTCAAGAGGCTTTTTACCTGAATATTGCAGTTTCTGTAATGAAATCACTGTATTTGTGCCACATGTTACTAACAACTCACCATTAGAATTACACCAAATTTTACCAATCTTCTCTGAAGCCAAATTATCACTTACTTTAGCCTGTAAAACCTTAATTCTATCCCCACGGGAATAAAACCAGGCTCCTGGCGAAGGATTTAGCCCTCTTATCTGACAAGAAATTTGTTTTGCTGTTTTTTGCCAATCAATTTGAGCTTCAAATTTTTCTATTTTATGCGCATAGGTAATTCCATTTGTTAATTGAGCTTTAGGCTTAACCTGACCTTCACATAACGCATTGATTATATTTTTAATCATTTTCCCTGAAAGTATGGATAATTTTTCATGCATCTCCCCTGAAGTATTTAAATCACTTATTGGGATTTCTTTAGAAGAATAAATAGGTCCTGTATCCAGTCCCTCCTTCATTTGCATGATACTAATGCCTGTTTTTGTATCTCCTGCCATGATTGCCCTTTGGATGGGGGCCGCCCCGCGCCATCTAGGCAATAAAGAAGCATGAGCGTTAATACATCCAAATTTGGGCGTATATAGAAGCTTACTTGGTAGAATTTTACCATACGCAACTACAACAATAATATCAGGTTTTAGAGATATTAACTTATCGATAGTTTGTTTATTTTTTAAAGCTGGGGGGGTTCTGACTTCTAAACCCTGTGAAAGGGCAAATTGACCTACTTTTGTCATTTGTTTTTGTTTGCCTCTTCCTTTTTCCTTAGGAGGCTGCGTATAAACTCCTACTACATTATGACCAGCATTCAAAATTGANTCAAGCGAAGGAAGGGCAAATTCAGGGGAACCCATAAATACTACTCTGAGAGGTGACACGGCTTTTTCCTCTATATTATTTTATTTGGAAGAAGGTTGCCCTAAAGTCTCACCTTCACTTTTTTTTGCTTTTGCCAATTTCCGTAAAATTATTTTGCGTTTTAGTGCTGACAAATGATCTACAAATAGTGTTCCCTCAAGGTGATCCATTTCATGTTGTAGGCAGACTGATAATACCCCTTTTGTTTCAAGCTCGCAGGCTTTTCCATCACAATCAAGGTATCTAAACTTAGCAGAACTTGGTCTCCTGACCTCTGCAAATTGATCCGGTAGGGATAAACAACCTTCTTCGTGTAAAATAAAGTCAGAACTTGTTCTAATAATTTCCGGGTTTATNAGGCAAATAGGCTTTGGTGGATCATTTATATCGTGTATATCTGCCACAATAATTCGTTTNGGGACACCTACTTGAATTGCAGCTAAACCNAAGCCATCAGCAGCATACATTGTTTCTAACATATCTTTTACAAGCAAATTAATGTCTTTATCTACTNTTTTTACNGGTAAAGATCTTTGCTTAAGTCTTTTATCTGGAGCAATAAGAATTTTCAGTACAGTCATTTCTTCTACCATAAGTTGTAGTAGAACAGTTATTATCATGTTTATTAATCGTCAACCCAGTTAGGAGTCTTATTTTTTATGACTATATTACTCTCTATTTTTCTTGTTAGTGCTNTGCTGCTTGCAGCAGCAGTACTATGGATGGGATGGCGCCTAAAAGGATTTAACAAGGAAGAAAAAAATAGTACTGAGACTATAAATGAGATAACACGACTTTTCCAATCTTCACTTGAGCGGCAGGCAAGCTTAGAGGGAAGAATCAAGGCTCTAAGTGAGTCAGGTGATGCAGCAAGAGCTGCAATTAATGAACGTATTCAAAATCAAGAGTTAAAATTATCTAAAACTCTTGAGCAAGGCTTGCACGCCAGCACTAAAAAAACACTTGAAACTATGAGCAAACTTGAAAGTAGACTTGCAGTTATTGATAAAGCCCAAGAGAATATCTCGGCACTTTCGGGGCAGGTAATAAGTTTGCANGATATATTATCTAATAAACAGGCACGTGGAGCGTTTGGGGAGATACAGCTAAACCATATAGTAGAAAATGTTTTNCCGCCATCTNCCTATAAAATTCAAGCACAATTGTCTAATGGTCGNAGNGCAGATTGCCTAGTGGACCTTCCTAATCCTCCGGGNTCAATTGTTATAGATGCTAAATTTCCATTAGAGAGTTACCACGAGCTTCGAAATGCAAGNGNTGANGTTGAGAAAAAAAATGCTATAAGGATATTTAGAGATGCTATAAAGCGCCATATAAAGGATATAGCAGACAGGTATATTGTATCTGGAGAAACCGCAGAATCTGCACTTATGTTTATTCCATCAGAGGCAGTGTATGCCGAGTTACATGCAAATGTTCCAGAAGCTGTCGAGGCATCACATCGTGCCCATGTATGGATAGTATCNCCAACTACATTGTGGGCAACACTTACAACAGTTCGTGCTATTCTTAAGGATTTTCAGATGCATGAGCAAGCTAGTGTAATTCAAAAAGAGGTTGTAGCCCTTATGTCTGANGTGGGGAGACTAGANGAGAGAGTAGGCAAACTTCAAAANCATTTTGATCTTGCCACGAGAGATGTTGCAGACATAAGGACATCAGCAGATAAGGTTACTCGCCGCGGGGAAAAAATAGAGTTAGTTGAACTTGAAGAGCCCATTGATGCTACAAAAAACNTAAGTGGAACCTCTTATAATGAGAAATAATTTAGTAACTGTNTAGATNTANATACTTCGTCTGGAATTCAANGCAGTACTTAAAGTGCCATCATCAAGATAATCCAATTCTCCACCAACAGGTACACCATGGGCTAACCGAGTAACTTTGACTACTATGTNATTTAAGCAATCAGCAACATAATGTGCCGTAGTTTGACCATCTACTGTTGCTGACATTGCTAGAATAACTTCAGAAATATTCTGATCTTTAATTTTTTGCGGTAAATTATGTAAATTTAAATCTTCTGGACCAACCCCATCTAGAGGTGATAGAAGTCCCCCAAGCACATGATATTTTCCTTTATAAGCCCCTGATCTCTCTATCGCCCAAAGGTCAGCTACCTCTTCAACTACGCAGAGGGCTCCATTATCACGTTTTAGATCTCTACAAATAGTACATGGGTTAATAGAGTCCAAATTACCACATGAATCGCAGGTCTTTATATTTTGAGCAGTAACTTCAAGTGCATTAGTTAGTGGCAGCAAAATATTTTCTCTTCGTTTTAGAATATATAGTGCTGCTCTTCTAGCCGAGCGTGGACCAAGCCCAGGAAGTTTTGAAAGATAAGTAATAAGCTGTTCTATTTCCGGTCCAACCATGACCGGTTCTCCTTAACAGTTTTTCTAAAGTTAAATAGGAAGTTTCATGCCTGGCGGAAGAGATAAGCCAGCCGTAACTTTTTGCATTTCTTCGGCTACGTATGCTTCTACTTTATTTTTTGTGTCATTAAAAGCAGCAACTATCAAATCTTCTAGCATTTCAGTTTCGCCTGCGGTAATTAATGATTCGTCAATTTTAATTGCTCGCATCTCCCCTTTTCCATTGAGTGTTACACTAACCATACCAGCTCCAGAACCGCCAGTTATCTCATGACCTTCAAGTGCAGATTGCATCTCAGCCACTTTAGTTTGCATTTTTTGGGCTTGTTTTAACATTTGGCCAATATTCTTCATTATTATTTATCTCCACTTTTATATGACTCATTATTATGGCTCATAACATGTTTAACTTTGGAACCAGGAAAGGCATCAAGAACACTTTTTACTATTGGATTTTGTGAGGCTAATTCATAAATAGCCTCTTCTTTAGAACTTTGTTGTTGTGCAAGTGTTGGCTCTCCCTCTTTGTTAGATATTGCAATAACCCAACGTTTTCCTGTCCAATCATCTAGGCATTGGCTAAGTTCTCCAACTAGATTTTCGTATGAACCGTCGCGTAAACGAATCTCAATATGTCCAGTTTTGAAGTTGACAAGATGAACATCATTTATCAGCCAATAATTGAGTCTAGGTTCCATTTTATCTTTTGCCAGGTCCACTAAATCTTTAAAAGTTGATGGATTATGATCTGTTGGAGTTTCATCTAGTTTTAGAGCTTCTGAACCTTCTGAAATGAATTTATTTTCATACTCCAGAGAAGTATCTGGAATATTAGAATTTTCAGAACGTTTATTACTGATATGAACAGTTTCTTGGTGTGAATCTGTATTTTGTAAAATCTCTTGAGCTGAAACATTTGAATTAGAATTTTTCTGATCTTTCTGCAACTTCTTAATTAGCTCAGCTGGTGGGGGCATTTTTGAGGCATGACTTAACCGAATTAATACCATTTCTACAGCTTGAAGAGAATTAGGAGCCGCTCGGGCATCTTCTAACCCTTTCAGCATGATTTGCCATGCTCGTGTAAGTATTGGAATAGATAACTTACTTGAAAGGTCTAGACCCTTGACTTTGTTATTCTCTGGTGTGTCAAATTCTTCTGCTACTTCTGGAGCTACTTTAAGGCGAGTCAGCCAATGTATGGTTTCTAGAAGTTCTTGTATAACTACTGTAGGCTCTACACCCATTTCATATTGATCATTTAAATTTTTTAGCGCAGCTGATGTAGAACCCTGCATAAGGTTTTCAAACAAATCTAAAACCTTATTTTTATCCGCCATCCCNAGCATTTTTTTNACTATATCATTAGTAATTTCCTTTGAACCACCTGACATTGCTTGATCAAGAAGAGATAAGCCATCTCTAATTGANCCATCTGCTGCAACTGAAATAATTTGCAATGCTTCTGAAGTAATTTTAAATTTTTCTTTTTCTGCTATCTCTAAAAAGTAACTGTGTAGAGTGTTGATACTCACGCGACGTAGATCAAAACGCTGGCACCTTGATAGGACTGTTATAGGTAGCTTTCTGATCTCAGTAGTTGCAAAAACAAATTTAACATGTGATGGAGGCTCTTCTAGAGTTTTGAGCAATGCGTTAAATGCCGCAGTTGATAGCATATGTACTTCGTCAATAATATAAACTTTATACCTTGCTGAAGTTGGTGAGTATTTCACACTCTCAATAATTTCACGGATGTCTGCAACCCCAGTACGTGAAGCTGCATCCATTTCAATTACATCTACATGNCTATCTTCAGAAATAGATATACANTTATCACAAATACCACAGGGGTTTACCGTTGCTACTCCTTTACCATCTTTTCCAATGCAATTTAGTGACCGTGCTATAATCCTAGCAATAGATGTTTTGCCAACGCCTCTAATGCCTGTAAGAACCCAAGCATTAGGCAGGCGATTGGATTCAATAGTATTACTTACCGTACGAACAAGTGAATCTTGTCCNACNACTTCACTAAACAAGCTAGGACGATATTTTTGGGCTAAAATGCGATATGGTGAATTAGTTTTTTCGCTCACGGAGCCTCTTTAATAAAATTTTACTTTATAATTTTAATCAGTTTTGTTTTTAAAATTAGATAAGAAAGGTGGAAGACTGGACTGCCGACCCAGCTAAAGCCTCGTTACAGCTGCTTCCTTTCGGACCTGACTGATTTNGCGAGGAAACTGTCCGTAGCCAATCTTCCNAGAGCATTATATCAGCTATCTAATCACTATTTGCAATATATTTAAGGAAGTAAATAAAAGAATAACTAATTGTAACACTTTTATACCAGTAACAATCATTGTTTATAATTTTAAAATAAATTTCTAATTTAAGNTGAATTTTAGTTTGAACTTTTACTGATGTCNTTAGATGTGTAGGTTTTATCTTATGGTNAATAATANAAAANTCCCTCTTTCAAATNTACCAGGAAATGTATTTTCTGGGAGNCCNCTTGATAGACAAGGGTTAAATAGGAAAAACAAAGCATGGATAAGACAAAAAATGTCAGCACCTAGCTCACGTTTTGTCGTATATTGGCGCGATCGTCATTTAATTCAAATTTCCAGTGATATCAGACCTTTTTTTACAAGGATAGTTGATATTTCTGAATTTCTTGATGGTAATGAAGAAATAGTTTTTCTTGGTATTATGGAAGATAAAGAAAAGTACGCATATTTTGGCGTGGACCTCTCGCATATACCAGAAAGTACTATTATTGATCGATTTCCTGGAACATCTTTAATGGATATTCGTGACACAGTTCAAGTAATTGAAAATACAGACGCATCAATAATTGCTTGTTCAAGAGGTCTTTTATACTGGCATAGTAGGAGCCGTTATTGTGGTATTTGTGGTTCAAAAACAAAATCTTTTGCAGCTGGACATGAAAGAAAATGTACAAAAAAGGAATGTGGAGTTACTCATTTTCCTCGAACAGACCCTGCTGTAATAGTTCTAGTTTATAATGGTGAC
Source organism: Gammaproteobacteria bacterium (assembly GCA_002714015.1). Lineage (GTDB taxonomy): Bacteria > Pseudomonadota > Alphaproteobacteria > UBA828 > UBA828. Next base: position 7,186 of record PAWF01000038.1, read on the forward strand.
ATGTGCCTACTGGGTCGACAGTCTAAGTGGCCAATTGGAATGCACTCAACGCTTGCAGGTTTTCTTGAGCCAGGAGAAAGTCTTGAAGAAACAGTCAGAAGGGAGGTATTTGAGGAGTCAGGTGTTTTAGTTACAGACATAATTTATCATTCTTCTCAACCCTGGCCACTTCCTAGTTCGTTAATGATTGGCTTTACTGCGCGAGCTTATACTACAGAATTAAATATTGATTTTGATGAGCTAGAAAATGCTGTTTGGGTCAGCCGAAAAGATCTCAAATCGTTTGAACAAAATGATTCTTTTAGATTACCTGGAGATTATTCTATAGCACGGAGGCTAATTGAGGACTGGTTAATGGAAGAATAAAAAAACACTCAATTTTTTTCTGATAATATTTTTCTAAATGGGTGGGCAGGGAAAACTCCCATTATTCTTACTTCTCTGCTAAAGAAAGTAAGCTCCTCAAGTGCATTTTTTAGTCCAGGACTATTCGGGTGAGCTTCTACTTCTGCAAAGAACTGAGTAGCTGTAAATGTCCCTCCAACCATATAACTCTCTAGTTTTGTCATGTTAATACCATTAGTAGCGAACCCACCTAAAGCTTTATGAAGAGCTGCTGGTACGTTACGCACACGAAAGACGAAAGATGTTACTACTGGACCTGAATTTATACCTGGATCAAGAGGCTCTCTAGCTAATAATATAAATCTTGTAGTATTATGATCTTCATCCTCAATATTTGATCTCAAAATTTCTAAGCCATATGTCTTTGCTGCTAACAAAGAAGCAATTGCTCCTGCTGATTTATCACCTTTGGTAGATATTTCTGCTGCTGCTCCTGCTGTATCAGCATGAACGATAGCTTTTAATCCCAATTCCCTTATTACTTTATGGCATTGGGAGATTGCATGTACATGGCTATAAACAGTCTTTATATCTTCAATCTTAGCATTTTTTATTCCCAAAAGTTGATGGTGGATTCGTTGAAAATGCTCTGCTACAAAATGTAGTCCTGATCCAGGAAGCATTTGATGTATATCGGCTACTCGACCAGCAACAGAATTCTCAATAGGTATCATTGCCCATGTAGCATTTTTTTTCTCAACTGCAGAAAAGGTATCTGCAAATGTGGAGCATGGTAGAGTTGAGTATTCAGGAAAAGCTTCTCGACAAGCTAAGTCAGAATAAGCCCCTGCAAACCCCTGAAAAGCAATAGTTTTTGGTTGTTCACTGGTCAATGATTGATCTTTCATGTTTTTGTTTGGTTATCAACTATTTGTCTAACTTTTTCTAAGTCAGCAGGAGTATCAACTCCGAGTGGAACCGAGTCAACGAATGCTACCTCTATCCTCATACCATCTTCCAGTGCTCTAAGTTGTTCTAGTTTTTCACGTTGTTCTAAATAGCTTGGAGTAAGGCTTACAAAACGTTGAAGCGCTCTACGGCGGTATGCATAAATACCTATGTGATGCCAGCTTTCACCATCTCCAAAAGGAGCATTTGCTCGAGTAAAATAGATAGCTTTGCCATTATTTTTATTTTTATTCAAAGAAACTATCGCTTTAACTACATTAGGGTCATTTAACTCTGAAGTTTCAACTATGTTTGTAGCTAGAGTTCCAATATCTACATCTTCATTATTAAGTAAAGTAAGTGCCTCTTTTGGAATTGCAGGTGAAATGGTGGGAAGGTCTCCCTGTATATTTAATACTGCATCATAAAATTCCTTTGGGTCTAATATTTGTAAAGCCTCATAAATTCTATCGGAGCCAGAGAGATGATTTGGATTAGTCATGATGGCTACTCCACCAGCCTTTTCAACTACATTTTTAACTTCTATATCACAACAAGCTACAATAACTGGTCCACATTTGGCAGATTCTGCTTGTCTTAGTACTCTTACTATCATCGGTACACCACAGATATCGGCAAGTGGTTTACCAGGTAAACGTGATGAGGAAAGACGTGTAGGTATAATTACTAGAGGATTTTTGATAAATTCAGTATTTTGTGGCTTTTTATGCGACATAATCACTCCAAAACTATTTTCTTATGTTATAGGGGTTGAACAGAGCGGGGGGAAGCGGCTAATCTCCCGACGGTTTGAAATACAGATTTAAATGAGGATCATGAATACCTTTGAATTGAATAAAATCGCTGGAGCCTTTTTGCTTGCTGGTGTAATAGCTATGCTTGCTTCTATTGTCTCTAAGGGCGTGTTTGAACCTCACCATAGCGGGGATGAACATGTGTGGCATGCAGCTGACCATTATCCAATTAATACAAAAACTCAATTGGCTAGCCAAGTTAATTTAGATGAAGAGCCGGGCATAGATTATGATAAACCCTCTTTTGCTGAGTTACTTTCCAAGGCTGACCCCACTTCAGGTAAAAAAGTATTTAAAAAATGCTCTGCATGCCACTCAATAAATGAAGGTGGTGCAAATAAGGTTGGACCTAATCTATGGAATATAATTGGGAAAGACGTTGCTTCAACGGTAGGGTTTGGATATTCGGATGCAATGGTTGACTTTGGTGGAGTGTGGACTATTGAACGCTTAGAGGCATTTCTTTCTGACCCAAAAGGGTATTTACCTGGTACTAAAATGAGTTTTTCTGGGATAAAGAAAGATAGTAAACTAGCTGATTTGGTTCAGTATTTGATTTCGGTTAATGGAAATTAAATACACCTGTATATTTCTAAACGTCTAGTGCCAACCTAGCATTAGGAGTAGCCTCTAACTTGCTTCATAAGCAAAAAGAGGGGCGGTCATAGATAAAATGAACAATAAATCAATTATTTACCCAGTTATATTGAGTGGAGGCATAGGAACCCGCCTTTGGCCATTATCACGTAAGCTCCATCCTAAACAATTTCATAGATTTACAAATGACAAGACGTTTTTACAGCAAACTGTTCAGCGTTTCTCTGGATTAGGCGTTGGTGAGACTATAGTTGTTTGTAACTCTGATCATAGGTTCCTAGTAGCAGATCAACTTAGAACAATCGGACTGCAAAGAGCTCAAATTGTATTAGAGCCCATAGGGAAAAATACTGCTCCAGCTGCGATTATTACAGCCATGATCATTCAAGAAAAATATTCTGGTGGTTTAATGCTCATAACACCTTCTGATCACTCAATTCAGGATGAGGAAGCAATGTGCAGAGCAATAAAATCGGCAACAGAGGACGCAATCAATGGTTCTTTTATAGTATTTGGTGTTTTACCAGTTGCTCCTAATACTGGGTTTGGTTACATAAAGTCCAACACAGAAAAACTTAAAGGCGGGGCTAGAAAAGTTGAGACTTTCGTTGAAAAACCAACCGCCGAAAAAGCTGAATTATTTTTTCAACAAGGAACATACTATTGGAACTCAGGCATTTTCTTTTGTGATTCAAAANGTCTTATTGAGGAAATGGAAATACATGAACCAGAGATGGTTNAACTCTGCAGACAAGCACTCAAATCTTCATCTNATGACCTTGATTTTCTTAGACTAAATGTGGACGTTTTTTCCAAATTAAAAGGTAAATCACTGGATTATGCTTTAATGGAAAAAACAACAAAGGCTGCGATGATTCCAATAGATGTTAGNTGGAATGATGTGGGTTCTTGGCAAGCACTTTGGNAAGACGAGCAAAAAGATGAAAAAGGTAATGTTGTTACTGGTTCAGTTGTAGCAATTAACTCAACCAATAACTATTTGCATAGTAATGGACCGCTTTTGGGGGTATCTGAAATAGAAGATTTAGTTGTTGTAGCAACAGAAGATGCAGTTTTAGTAGTNCCACGTTCACAGTCAGAGAGTGTTAAAGAATTAGTAAAAGCTNTAGAAAAAGATGGTTTTCAAGCATTTAATAAACACGTTAAGGTTCAAAGACCATGGGGNTCTTATGAGGTATTGCATGTTGATTCTGGTTATCAAGTTAAAAAACTTACTTTAAAACCTAATTCTGCTATTTCACTTCAGTATCATAAAAAAAGAGCAGAACACTGGGTAGTAGTTGCNGGAAATGCAAAGGTCAATTGTGATGAGATGGAAATAATCCTTAAGGCTAATCAGTCAACTTATATACCCTTAGGTTCAAAACACCGNCTTACAAATAATGGCACTGATGAGCTTGTTGTTATAGAAGTCCAAACTGGTAATTATTTGGGTGAAGATGACATTATAAGGTTGGAGGATATTTACGGAAGGGACACACCCTAACTTATTTTTTTGGNAAGATAATCTTTAATTTTTTTAATANTTCACTTAGTAAAATATCAGTGTGAAACTTTTGTCCAATGTATAATANACCCGTTANGGCTATTGCACATGCTTGAACAAGTTCCCTTGAAACATTTATTGGGTCTGAGACCAAGGTTGGTCTAAAAAGGATTAAACATAATCCAAGCAATAGTAAGCGTGATACCAAACTTGTCCGAGACCCAAAGAAACCTTGTAAAGAAGCTGCNAATGTAAACATTGCGGTGAGGGAAGCTACAAATATCCAGATTATTTGAAGTGGATCATTAATCCAAATTATTTGACCTTTNGAATTTGTGCCTTCAATCATAAGTAAATCAAGGTTAAAAATGAATACAAAAGGAAGTATTGCAGTACGCAAATCATAGCTAAACCCTTGTATGCCAGTTTTGATCGGATTAGCTTTAGCTATTGCTGCAGCTGCATAGGCTGCAAGCCCAACTGGGGGGGTATCATCAGCTAAAATTCCAAAATAGAATACAAACAAATGTGCAGCAATTANTGGCACTATAAGACCAGCATCACTACCTAAACTAACAATAACAGGAGCAGTCAATGTTGCCATAATGATATAGTTTGCTGTGGTTGGAAGCCCCATTCCTAGAATGATGCTTGTAAGAGCGGTGAGTAATAGCATCACCCAAACATTTCCCCCAGCCACACTATCAATAATAGTTACAAAGCGGCTAACTAAGCCAGTAGAAGTTACTACACCAACAATTATGCCAGCTGTTGCTGTTGCTACACCAATTGCGATCATATTTCTTGCACCACTTATCATTCCCTCTAAAATATCAAGAAAGCCATTGACTAATGCATTCAATATAACCTTGGAAAGTGCTTCTACATTTTGGGATTTTTGTTTGTGATAGTTCCATGCAAAGTATGCAATTACTGGACGTTGTATGAGCATTATTATAGCTAGAGACTCAATTGCAAGAAGTGCAGATGTAATTGATGAGCGGCGAAGGACTACTAAAAAAATAATAAGTACAATCAGTGGTACTAGATAATGAATACCTTTTAGTGCCGTACTACTAAATTTTGGTAAATCAACTTTTTTTATAATTGGAAGGTCAAGTTTGCGAGCTTCAAGGTGCACAACGTAGAAAAGTGTTATGTATGAAATTAAAGCAGGTATAAGTGCAGCCCTAACTACATCAAGATAAGGAATACCTATTATTTCAGCCATTATAAATGCTGCTGCACCCATAACTGGAGGCATTAATTGACCGTTTGTNGAGGANGCAACCTCAACGGCACCAGCTTTATGTGCGGGCAAACCTACACGTTTCATAAGAGGAATTGTAAAAGTTCCAGTAGTAACTGTATTTGCAATAGAAGAGCCTGAGACCATTCCAGTTAGCCCGGATGCAACAACAGCAGCCTTTGCAGGACCTCCACGCATCCACCCAAGCCCAGAGAAAGCAATATTTATAAAATAACGTCCTGCACCTGCCTTGTCTAAAAGTGACCCAAAGAGGACAAATAGAAAGACAAAACTCGTGGACACACCTAAAGGAACGCCAAAGATGCCGCTATCAGCAAGATATTGATCATTTACTACGTACTCAAGGGGAATTCCACGATGTCTTAACAGATCGGGCATATATGGTCCGACAAAACTATATACAAGAAAAATAGTTGCAAGGATTGCAAGAGCTGGACCGAGTGCTCGTCTAGCAGCTTCAAGTAGAAGAATTATCATAGCTATGCCAATCCAAACATCTGCTGAGCTTGGTAAACCCTGCCTCATTACAATACCTTCGTAATCCCACCAAATATAAAGNGCAGAAATTGTTGCTGATATTCCAAGGATGATATCNAGGANCGTAATACGATTTCGATTAGAATTTAAAATCCATGATAAGCGTAAAAACCTAGTGATTTTAGATGCTAAAGCAGATGGATTATTATTAAATGCTGGGTAGGTAAGGTAAACTAACAATATGGCAAAGGCTAAATGCCATGACCTTGCTAGAATCGCATTTGTTGGAGAGTAGGCTATATAAAGTTGATAGCATGACCATGCTAAACATAGTCCTGAAATTGTCCATCTTGATAACCAAAAAGACGGTTTTCGTGGACCGGTTTCTAATTTATTGATTTCCTCACTCACACTTGTTGGATTTTGAATCTCAACTTGACGTGAGCTTGTGCCATAATTTATGAGCTTACTGACTATTTTANTAATCTGTCTTATCATGGGTGTTCCCGCCCAAGACAAACAGGGGCGATATAATCGCCCCTGTTAATTGTTCAAATTTTATTTTTNTCTTACTTCCATCCCTGTTCTTTATAATAACGTAGGGCGCCTGGGTGAAATGGAGCTGTTAGACCTTGAAGCATACTTTCGGGTGTTAATACGCTAAATGCTTTATGTGCTTTTTGAAGTTCACTTAAATTCTCAAAAATGGTTTTAACAAGGTCATAAACCATATCTTCGGAGGCTCCAGCATTTGTTACTACGGTAGCTGTAACAGCATAGGTTTCAACATCTTTATCAACGCCCGTATATGTTCCTGACGGGATGGTAGTCATAACATAATATGGGCGTTCATTAACAAAATCTCTAATAGCATCAGAGTTTAAGGGCACTATAGAGATTTCTGTGGAGTTTGCTGGTTCCTCTATTGCAGCTGCAGGGTTGCCAACTGTATAGAAGAAAGCATCAATTTTTTGGTCTACTAGCGCCCTACTAGCTTCTTGCTGTTGTAGTCCCTGTGCTTTAATGTCGTTATCACTATCAAGCCCATGCAATCTTAGTACATCCTCAGCATTTCCTCGCTGACCTGATCCAGGGTTACCAATATTTACTGACTTTCCTCTAAGTTCTGAAACTTTAGATATACCTGAGTCCTCTCTTGTTACTAGCAAAATTGTCTCAGGATGCATGCTAAATAGGCTTCGCAAATTTCCCTGGGGTTTTCCATTGAACTCTCCTTGACCGTTGACGGCCTCGAAATTTCGATCTGACTGGGCAACGCCCACATCTAATANNCCCCTTTCAACAGCNCTAATATTAAATACAGATCCTAGTGCNGGTCGACCTACGCAATTGTATGACTCTGAATTATATTTGTTTAATAAGTTACAGACGTGCAGAGCTACCTGATAATAAACACCTGTTACTGAGCCTCCACCAATAAGTATGTCTTGGCTGGCTCTTGCAGGTTGANTTAGCGCAGCACTAAAAACTATTCCAATACCAATAATTGCTACCAATGCCTTACGGAAAAACATAGCTTACCTCACCTTTGCATTACCTTTAGTTTTGTTAATCAATGTTTTAGGGTTCCAATNATATACTAATATTAGACCCTAAATATAATAAACNCTAACTTTTACATGATTGGNGATCAAGCAGGACANATTAATTTTCGNTATAAAATTTAATAACAACAAACTATTTTACCTAATCAATGTGGATATTTCTTTAAACAACTTTGTTCCTGCAACTTCAAGCCACTCAAAAACTACCATTTCAGAAGTTACACAATTTGCGCCAGCTAATCTCATCCGCTNTATCCCAGCTTTATGATTTAATGCTGTTCGTGAGCCACNNGCATCTTCGACAATAAAAAGTTTAAAGCTTAGTGTAATCAAGTCCATTACTGATTGGAGAACACAGATATGAGTTTCTGTTCCGCAAACAATAATTTGGTCACGACCTCTTTGTTTCCAATCTGTAAGGGTAGAGCAAACGTCTGCATTTTTTCCTGCACTAAAAGTTAGCTTGCTAATTATTNNTGAATTATCAGGGGAATCACNTAGTATTTGTTGTTCTGTANCCCCTAATCCTTTAGGATATTGTTCAGTAATAATGACTGGTATATCTAACTTTTTTGCCGCTTTTAGTAAAATACACGTTCGATTTTCAATTTCTTGCCTATTGTGTATTACTGGCATTAATTTCTTTTGGAGGTCCACAACAAGTAAAATGGACCGAGCTGCAGATATGAGCATATTTAGCTCCAATTTTTGAGAAGTTTTAGATTATAGTATGGTTTATAACAATATCATTGTATTAGTTTTTTCTGGATTAAATAAATTTTAACTAATTTTTCGTCTATCTTATTTATTACGTGTATAGAATAAATAAGATGATTATGAATATTTGTTGAAGAGGTTGATGGGAATGACATTAAAGATTGCTATAGTTGGTTCTGGACCAGCTGGTTTTTATACCGCTGATGCAGTTTTACGCTCTGGTCAGGAATGTGAAATTGATATTTTTGAGCGCTTTCCCTGTCCATTTGGACTTATACGTTTTGGTGTTGCACCTGATCATGAAAAAACACGAAGTGTATGGAAAGCTTTCACTAAAACACTAAATAACGAATCTGTAAAATATTTTGGTAATATCACCGTTGGTCATGATATTTCAGTTGATGAATTGCTTATAAATTACAATGCTGTTGTAATATCTGTTGGAGCAGGAAAAGATCAGCCATTAAATATACCTGGTGCTGATTTACAAGGAGTATATGGATCAGCTACATTTGTTAACTGGTATAATTGTCATCCAGACGCAGCAGATCTTAATCCAAATCTAAATACAAAATCAGTTGTAGTAATTGGTGCTGGAAATGTTGCTATAGACGTAGCGCGNGTTCTATTAAAAACACAGTCAGAAATGGCTGATACTGACTTATCTAGCCAAGCTGCAAAAATAATTCATTCTGCACCAATTGAAGAAGTATATTTGGTAGCTCGACGTAGTGCTGCTGAAGCTAAATTCACTAATGTAGAATTGCGCGAGTTGGGTGAGTTGGATGAGGCAGATCCATATGTAGATGTTAAATCTTTGCCTGATACAGTAGTGGGAGAAATGAGTGATAGAGATCGTAGGGTAAGAGAAAAAAACCTGTTAACTTTGCGAGAGTTTGGAACGAAAACTGAATATATTAAACCAAAAAAGTTAAATTTTTTGTTTTGTGCTCAACCCATAGAAATTGCTGGAAATGGAAAGGTGCAGTCAATAATTTTTGACCGTACCAAAATCGATAATGGACAAGCAATAGCTACTGGGGAAAAACTTGAAATAGAGTGTGGTGCAGTAGTTGCAGCAACTGGATATCGATCAGAGCCAGTTCCGGGTGTTCCATTTGATGAAAAAAAAGGAATTATTCCAAATGAACTGGGTAGAGTTTCCAAAGGACTTTATGTAGCAGGTTGGGTTAAGCGTGGACCGTCTGGAGTGATTGGAACTAATAAGACTGATGCTCGGGAAACAGTAGAAACATTAATAAGTGATCTTAAACCTGAAGCCAATAAACCTGGTCGCATTGCTGTAAATTCGTTATTATTACAGCGTGACTGTAGGGTAGTAGATTTTGCTGCTTGGCAAAGAATACAAAAGGTCGAAGAATCTGCTGCAAGAGGAAGCGCTCCTCGTGCTAAGTTTTCACGAGTTGAAGATATGATAGGTGTATTGGAAAATCTGAGTTAATTTTATAGAATAAAATGTATGGCCCTTTATGTTGTGCTTCCATATGGACGTTCAGCAACTCTAGGATTTTAAATTTTGTTGTAGCTTAAATAGCTAAGATAGGGTAGCGATACAATATAGTTATTTCTGTAATTAGCTAGACCATATGGAGAATATCTGCGTCATGTCGGGTAATGCAGCATCGGCACAAAAAAATGAGCATCGTGAAACACTAGACTCTGTAGTAGTGCGTTTTGCTGGTGACTCTGGTGATGGAATTCAGTTAACTGGCGGAAGGTTTACTGACGAAACCGCTGTTGCTGGGAATGACCTTGTAACATTTCCTGACTTTCCTGCTGAGATTAGAGCCCCAATTGGCACAACATATGGTGTTTCAGCTTTCCAAATACAATTTGGTTCCGGTGTAGTTAAAACGTCGGGTGACGCTCCGGATGTATTAGTATGTATGAATCCTGCCGCATTGAAGGTTAACCTTGATGATCTAAAGATAGGAGGGGTTATTATTTCTGATATAGGCACCTTTAATGAAAAAAATATTGAAAAGGCAGGCTTTACAGAAAATCCTCTTGATGGCTCTACCCTAGATGCTTATCGGCGTATAGACATAGACATTAGTAAGTTAACTCTAGAGTCAGTTAAAGAGTCTGGGGTTAACAAACGAGATGGTCAACGTTGTAAAAATATGTGGACATTAGGGCTGGTTTCATGGATGTATGATCGGGATATAGAGCCCACAGTTAATTGGCTTGAAGCAAAGTTTAAAAAACTTCCAGAAATTGCAAATGCAAATATTTCAGCACTTAAGGCAGGACATGCTTTTGGTGAAACTGCTGAGCTTCCCGCCCCCTTACCAGTATTTAATGTAAAATCTGCAGAATTTCAGCCTGGAGAATATCGAACTGTTACAGGTACAGAAGCTCTTGCATGGGGTCTTACAGCAGGTAGTACGTTGGCAGGTTTAAAGCTACTGCTTGCATCTTATCCAATAACGCCAGCNTCTTCTTTGCTACATGTTTTATCAGGCTTAAAAGATTANAATGTTTCAACATTTCAAGCTGAAGATGAAATTGCCGCTATATGTGCAGCAATCGGAGCTTCTTATGGCGGTGCTATGGGAATTACATCAAGTTCTGGTCCGGGGGTTGCACTGAAAACCGAAGCACTTGGTTTAGCAATTGCAGCCGAACTTCCTCTTATATTGGTCAATTCACAAAGGGCTGGACCATCTACGGGTATGCCAACTAAAACAGAACAATCAGATTTATATCTTGCTCTCTATGGAAGAAATGCAGATGCTCCTTTGGTTGTTTTAGCTCCAAGATCATCTTCAGACTGTTTTGATATTGGCATAAATGCAGTTAAAATTGCTACACAGTTCATGACTCCAGTGATGATTCTTAGTGATACTTACTTAGTGAACGCTGCAGAGCCTTGGCTACTNCCAGATGTAAATAAAATAGATCCATTCCCAGTGGCTTTTCGGACTGACCCAGAGGGTTTCCATCCATTTTTAAGGGATGCGAAAACTGGGGCTAGACCATGGGTTAAGCCTGGAACTCCCGATCTAACTCATCGTATAGGTGGTCTTGAGCGAGCTGGTGATAGCGGGGATGTGTCTTACGATCCCAATAATCACCAAAATATGACTAATGCAAGGCGTGATAAAATACAAGGCATTGCAAAGTTTCTACCTCCCCAAGAAATAGACTTAGGAAGTAATAATGGTCAAGTTGCTGTAGTTGGCTGGGGTTCTACTTATGGTCCAATTAGCCAAGCTGTTGGACGTGTGATAGATCAAGGTCATGCTGTTTCACATATTCATCTTCGGAATATCTCCCCTTTACCTTCAAATTTAGGTCAATTGTTATCAGCATTTGAAAAGGTGTTAGTNCCGGAGTTAAATGCGGGGCAGCTTTCCACAGTTTTGCGGGCAGAGTATCTCGTAGAAGCAAAGGGACTGAACAAAGTGGCTGGCCAGCCTTTTCGTGTGTCAGAAATTGAAGCTGCTATTANATCAATACTAGAGGNTTAATATGAGTAACACTGCTATTGCTAAAGAATTTACTGCTCAAGATTTTACATCCGACCAAGAAATACGTTGGTGCCCGGGGTGTGGTGACTATGCTATAGTTAAAGGTGTACGTAAGGCCTTAGCTGAGATAGGGACACCACCTGAAAATGTAGCTTTTGTATCAGGTATTGGCTGTGCAGCAAGGTTTCCATACTATATGTCAACATATGGATTTCATACTATTCATGGGCGTGCCCCAGCATTTGCTACAGGGTTAAAATTAGCTAATCCAGATCTTGATGTTTGGGTTGTTGGTGGTGATGGTGACATGCTTTCAATAGGTGGAAATCATACTTTTCATGTAATGCGTCGAAATGTAGATTTGAATCTTTTACTTTTTAATAATGAAATATATGGTCTAACTAAAGGACAATACTCTCCTACCTCTGAAGAGGGCACTAGATCTCCCTCTACTCCTTTTGGATCTCTAGACCATCCTGTTTCTCCTGTATCATTTGCCCTTGGGGTAGGTGGTAGATTTGTGGCTAGAGCTTATGACATAGGACAAAAAACTCTCCCTGAAGTACTAAAACGTGCTCAAGGTCATAAGGGAGCATCTTTTGTAGAAATCCTTCAAAATTGCCATGTATACAATGATGGTACATTTGAGGAAGTAAGAGATAAAGGGTCTATTAACAACCAGCTAATATGTTCAGATGGAGAGCCTTTAATTTTTGGTAAAGAGAGAGATCGAGGTATAATCTTAAATAGAGAAAAACTCGCTTTAGAAGTTGTTAATATAGGACAGGATGGCATAGAGGAAAAAGATATTCTAATACATGATGAGAAAAATAAAAATATTGCTATTATGCTAGGAGAACTTAAGCCACCAAATGGTCCAATGGCTTTCGGAGTGATTTATGCTAACCCCACAGAGTCCTATAATGCTGCAATGTTTGCTCAAGACGAGGAACTAAAGAAACAAGCTGGTCATTCAGACCTTAATCAGCTTTTGAGACGAGGTCATACCTGGATGGTTGAATAAAAAATTAATTATAGTTTAGACTTTAATTTTAGTTGGGTGTTTCTTTACCTTTAATTAATCCAAGTTTTTGAAGAAAACTTATGACCTCAATATCAGCCCCGTATTCATAGAGGTCATTGTGTCCTGCATTTTCAATAAAAATTGATTTTTTAGGTTTTTTGGCCGACATAAATAATTTATATCCAAAAAATATGGGTATGGTTTGATCCTTGTAACCATGAAGAAATAAAAGTGGTGAATTGATCTCAGATATTTTTTTATTAGAATTAAAGGAGTCAAAAATTAATTTCCTAACTGGTAGAATTGGAAAACGCCAGGCGGCAATATCTGCCGCAGATGAAAAAGGGGCTTCAAGAATAACTGCAGCGGGAGAAAAATTATTATTGGAGGCTAGTTCTACAGCAACTCCAGTTCCCAAAGATTCGCCATAAAGAACTATTTTATCTTCTGAGAGACCCTGTGTTAGAAGAAAATTGATAGCTGCAAGTCCATCAGAATATAATCCGATTTCACTAGGTCTACCGGGGTTTTTGGAAAAACCACGCCATGTTGTTAGGAGTACTCCTGCTCCAGACTTAATGTAAGGCATAATTTTTTTTGCTCTCATTCCTATGTCGCCTGCATTACCATGAAAATAAACAATAGTACAAATATCACCTTCTTTGGGAGGTTGGTACCAAGCTGTCAAGGTTAGACCATCATCAGTAATTAAATGTATTTCTTCCATACTATCTAAACCATATGAGTTAGGCCGTGCTCGAATAGAATTAGGAAAGTACATTAAACGGCGTTGAATAAAAAAAATTAGTATAGCCACAAGAATATATAGTCCAGCAAAGCAAGCTAGAACGTATATTGTAAATTCTGCTAAAGTTAGCACAAAACATTGGTCCCTAAAAAAAACACCCGACTCTGCTCAGCAGCCGGGTGTTTTTGAAGAAAGTTTATTTAACTTTATTCGCGAGCACCTCCGAATAAATGCAGCAACATAACAAATAGGTTGATAAAGTTCAGATAGAGTGAAAGGGCACCCATCACTGATTTCTTGAGCATCAAAGCCTGACCATCTGTTTCAACGTATGTTTGCTTTATACGTTGGGTATCATATGCAGTAAGTCCGGTAAAAACTATAACTCCAATCACAGATATAACGAGTGACATTATACCGTCGTACCAAATAGCATTAACGATAGATGCTATTATAATACCGATTAAACCCATCATTAAAAATGAGCCCCATCGTGCCAAACTCCGTTTTGTTGTATATCCATACAAGCTCATGGCTCCAAATAAGCCACAGGTTATAAAAAATACACGCATAATATCCGCCCCAGTATAGGCGAGGAAAACATATGAAAGAGATGCGCCCATCAGGATTGAAAAAACCCAGAAAAGTGTTTGTGCTGTTGAGGCTTTCATGGTCTGGATTTTAAAACCCATAAAAAACACTATTCCTAATGGCGCTAGCATTACAATGAATCCTATGCCTGATCTCATTAGGGCTTCATATAGCCCTGTATCAGCCATTACCCATGCTACAATCCCAGTTAATGCCAGNCCAGATGCCATNTAGTTGTATACTCGCAGCATATAACTGCGAAGACCTTCATCAACNTGGGCTTCTGCCATTGTGCCNGAATAAGTNCGACGATTTGTTTTNGTNACCATAAGCATCTCCTTTAACCNANAACANAAGATATCTTAATTATATTATGTTTTAAAGTTTTCAAATCAACAGAAAACAAATAATTTTTAGAAAGTATTTTCCTTATAAGAAGTTAAATTATAATAAAATTTACAAGTTTTGGAGTAAATTAGTTATATAGGNGGATTGTTTTTGCATGAATTATTTATTTGGGTTCTAACCTTAATGCTCCATCAAATCTAATTACAGAACCGTTAATAAATTTGTTTTTACATATATGCTCGACTAATTGCGCATATTCTTCTGATTGACCCAATCTTTTTGGGTACAGAGTTTTAGCTATTAGACTTTCACGTACTGGATCTGGAAGTCCAGAAGTCATAGGCGTATCCATTAACCCCGGTGCAATCGTATTTACTCTTATTCCATCACGAGCCAATTCACGGGCAAGAGTAAGCGTCATTGATGCTACTCCCCCTTTTGATGCGGAATAAGCACATTGTCCGATTTGACCTTCAAATGCCGCAGCTGAAGCAGTACCTATCATAACTCCGCGTTCCCCTTCAGCAACAGGATCTAGAGAGCTCATACTAGCGGCAGCAAGACGCATACAATTTATAGTACCTATAAGGTTTATCTCGATAACTCTTCNNAATTTATCAAGAGAGTTAGGCGTTCCGTCTTTTGAAACAAGTTTACTTCCTGTTGCTACGCCGGCACATGCAACCAATACACGTATTNANCCAATTTTNTTTTGNAGCTGTTCAAAAGCTTCCTCTGTTGCTTNGGCATTAGAAATATCGCATACAGCCCAAGCCCCACCAGTCTTTTCAGCTAAGGATTTAACGGCATCTTCGTTTATGTCGATAATTCCAATTTTACAGCCTTGTGAAGCGAGATGCTTTGCAGTAGCCTCTCCAAGCCCGGAAGCCGCGCCTGATATGATTGCACTTTGACCATTTATGTCCATTAAATTAATCCGATTTTCATAGTTTATATCATAGACTTAAACTTATATATGACAAATCTCTGATTTTATAAAGGTTAGCCTTTAGACTTAACTTTGTTTTTGCTCTCTCTATGAGCAATGTATATTGCACTTAATATAATAACTGTTCCTCCAACCCACGTAGTTTCTGCGGGCACTTCAGAGAACATGAAATAACCGATCAATGCAGCAAAAGGGAGCCGTATAAAATCTAGTGGAGTAAGAGCACTAGCTTCAGCCATGGATAGAGCTCTTGCCATACTGTAATGAGCAATAGTTGCTAAAGCACCTACGGCAATAAGTAAAATTAATTCTATTGGGNTTGGAGTGATCCAAAACCAAATTGCGGGTCCAAGAGATAAAGGTGTAAGAAAAAGATTCATCCAAAAAACAATTGAAGTTGCCGATTCAGTTTTAGATAAACTCCTAACTAATGCCATTGAAACTGCAAATAAAAGCGCTGATAAGATTGCTAGAAAACCTCCAAAGCTCATAGTTTCAGCACCAGGCTGAAGGACTATAAGAACGCCTCCAAACCCTATCAAGGTTGCAATCCATCTTCGGATTCCAATGCGCTCATTCAACATAATAATAGCAACTGGGATCATCCAAAGTGCAACCGTGAAGTTAAGGGCAACTGCTTCAGCTAATGGGATCAGGGCTAGGGAAGAATACCANGCCCACATGGCGAGAATTCCAAAAANAGCCCGCCATATGAGTGGACGTAAATTTGTTGGCTGAAATNTTTTAAATCCATTACATAAGAAAAAGGGGGCAACTAAAATTAAGCTTACAATGTTTCTAAAAAAAGCTATTTCAAACGGTGAAATAGTTGCGGCTAACTCCCTAATAAGCGCAGACATACCAGAAAAACAAGCGCAAGTAAAAATCATTAGCGCTGCTCCAGTAAATGAGTTAGGGATAATAAAAGATTTTATAATTTGATTAAATTTATATAACATTTGTTACAATCAGGCCTTTTAGCTCTGAAATCAAATGGCTTTAAAAAATAAATAGTTAAGTTTGGCTATTACATTTCCACATTAAAATGCTTTAAGAACATATAANGTAGTTGCTGCTTTGGTAAGAAGTTGTGCTCTTGTTCTATGGTCTTTCAATTTTTTAAGTTGTTTTAATACTATCTCAAAAAATATCCTACTGTCTCGCCCGGCATAAGCTTCTGCTAACGATAAATCAGCAATTGTTGAAACCCTGTTTAGGGTATTTCTTATATCCATGGCAATAATATGAATTTCTTTCCGNATTTTTTTGGCTCCCTGATGATCTCCTAAATCCTGTCTAGTCTGAGCAATTGTAAGGAGTGCAATTACTCGAAGTTGCTCATCATTAATAGACTTAGCTAATGTTGAGGCGTCATTTGCTGAAAGTTTTTCTCCCATTACCATGGCTACGCGACTGAGCGCATATGAATGAGTATAACCTAGGTGAATACTAGATATATGCATTATCGCAGATTCAAAGTCACCTGTAACGGCATAAGCATGAGCCAGCCAACTTTTTGCTTGGTCTACTTCTGGTCCTTGAGTAATATTAGAAGTAAGCTCAGATGCCTGTTTTAAGAAATATTTTGATGTTATGGGGCTTTGCCAAGAAGTCTTTTCAACTAATATTTTGCATATAAATTTAACTCTGATTGAGTCATTATCTATATTTTTAATAAATCTATTAGCCTTTTTAGAATTGCCAATTTTTTCATATAAGAGAGCTAGTTCTCCAAACGCTGAATCTCGTAGAGTTTTTGTTATAATTTCTGGTAGTAATTTCTGTGCACGCTCTAACAATTTGTGTGCTAGTGATGTATGTTGTTTTTCTAAAGCATTCTGTGCAGTTTGAATTAAGCTTTCAAATTTAATTTGAGGTGTTTTTATCAATCTTGCAGCAGTCACCGCTGCATCAAAATTACCTGACTTTGCTGCCGATTCCCCTATAGCTTTATTTACTCTATCTCTCATTCTTTTATTTGGAAATCGGTTAGCCAAGGTAATAGCTTCTGAAGCTTGGTTTTCCTCGGCAAGAATGATACTTATTGCACTAATTGCTGATACAACGGAACGAGGGTCAATAATAGATCGGGCAGTTCTTAAAGCATTTTGTATATCACCTGTTCGTGCAAAGCCTTCTGAAACAATGCTCAAAGTCCAATCACGCAGATCGGGTTGGTTTACTTTTTTAGCAGAAACTTCAGCCAGTAAGAGCAAGCATCGAGTTGTAGGTTTTATAAAACAATCATCCTCTATATTTTCTATATTTAAATCAAATGATACTTTTTCTGACCCGAGAACGTCTTCAACAACTCCACGAGCATTAATAATTTGTCTTTGGCGGGCATAATCTAGTTTCAATAAAAGATTTTGTGCGTCACTAACNGCCGATTTTAAATGGTTTAATAAAAAACTTGATGGAATACCATTTACAGGAAGTTTTGAAAGGTGCTGATATTTCCTAATTGCGCGAGTAGTTTCAGTATTTATTTCCCCATTAATTAAGCCTTTGTATATACCTAGTTCGGCTAGTCGGATCTTTATGCGTTGGACAAGAAGAATTTGTCTTTGTGTTCGTGAGATAGAATCGGCTTTATCTATACCTAGAGCTGCCAGTAAGTAGGTATTTGTGTCTTTAATTACTATCTGTGCGGGGTTATTTTTATCTGAATGTTTTGATGGTATTAGCCCATGAGCATTTTGAGAGTATAATAAAACAATACAAAGACAGCTAAAGATAATCCTCGTTTTGTATAATCTGGAATTAGATCTGATTGTGGAACCAATCAAATCCATAAAATTAATTACAAGGATTCCAAAAGTTAAATTTTGGTATATTTTTACCATTTGAACCTTTTCTTATTTTATTGGTAAAAAATTACTTTTATGTGCTAATTCATAGGATATTATCAGCTTTTAAAATATCTAAGTAANAAGCTTTTGNGTTTTAATAATAATGTTGGGTTCTCTCAANAATACAAAGGAATTTAAAAATGGAATCCATTTCGCTTTTTCGTAGTCCTTTGTTGCTTGGTTTTGATCATTTAGAAGAAATACTTAATCGTACAATTAAGTCACATGAAGAAACATACCCACCGTATAATGTAGAACAACTAAGTTCTCAAGATATCCGCATTACACTTGCAGTTGCAGGCTTTAGTGCAGATAGATTAGAAGTGGCAGTTGAGGGAAATCAACTACATATTCGTGGTTTTAGAGGTGAAGACGAACATACAACTTACTTACATCGTGGTATAGCTACTCGTCAGTTTGAACGTACCTTTATACTTGCTGAAGGTATATCAGTTAAAGAGGCAGTATTTGAAAATGGGTTACTTAATATAGATATTGTTCGCCCAGACCCAAAAGAGAGAATACAGAAAATACCTATTCGTTCTAGTATATAGATTCCCATTATGAGGAATAATAGAAGAGTTTATATGTTTACTCACATTAAACTATAAATTTCTATCTTTCTTTTTTATATTTATAGCACTTAGCCTAACATTAAAAAGTGCACCTGATATTTTTCCAAAATTATCAGTTAGATTCTGACAAATAATTTCACCCCCGTGTCCGTTAATAATTTGTTTAGATATTGCAAGACCAAGACCTGAATGCGATCCAAAAACATTATTGTCTGGTCGATCTGTATAGAAACGTTGGAATATATTATCTAGGGCATTAGTAGGAATCCCAGGACCAGAATCAGATACAGATATATTTATCCAGTTCTGTTCTTTATAGAGGCGTATAACAACTTTTCCGTTAGAAGGAGAAAAACTAAGGGCATTATCGATTAAATTTTGAAAAACCTGAGCCATACGATCAGCAACTGCTAGAGTGTTGAACTCTTCAGAGGTATCCCACTCNAGTATAATCTTTCGTGGACCTATAACTTCAAATGTGTATTGATGAAGCCCAATAAGAGTTTGTAACATAACTAAAAGGTTAAGAGGCTTTAGTTGTAACCTACTTAATTCTGTATCTATACGTGAGGCATCAGCAATTTCGCTAAGAAGACGGTCAAGTCTTTTTACATCAGTTTCTATTATATTAAGAAGTTCACGTCTCTTGATTTCATCATCTATTCGTTTTGCTGTTTCTACAGCGCTACGAAGTGATGTCAGGGGGTTTTTAATTTCATGAGCAACATCAGCAACAAAATTTTCGATTGTATCCATTCTTGACCAAAGTGATTTGGTCATCTTACTCAAAGATGATGATAAAATNCCAATCTCATCACGCCGATTTGCAAAGTCAGGTATTGCATCATTGTGAACTAAGCCAGCACTTACAGAATCAGCTGCTTCTGCTAAGCGTCGAACGGGTCTAGTTATAGTACGTGCAAGATAAAGCGATAGAAGAATAGTTATTAAGAGCGCTACTAGAAATGCAACAACTAGAGCGAATCTAACATCCCGGACACTTCGATCTACATCATCAGTTTGTCCTGTTATTAATAAGGCACCTTGAACTCTCCTTACCGACTGTAATGGAAGAGCAACTAAGACTACCCTATTCCCATCAGTGGACTCAAATACCCCACTTCCGAATTGCCCAGAAAGTGCCTTTTTTAAAAGTGGAAATGTATCAACTTTTGGCTGTTCGGGAGCTGGTTTTAATGATTTACGTCTATGTGGTGGAATTAGTTCAACGGCCCACTCGTACATAGCAAAAGACACTCGCTTAAATAAGCTTACTTCTGATGGATTTGGCAAACTCCTAGTCTCTAATGCTGAGCCGGGAAGAGTATAACTGTCTACACCAAGATTTCCATTTGCTAAAAATAGCTGAACCCGTCTCTCACTAGGAATTGCAAGCCTTAGCAATATTGATTTTGCCCTTGAAAGATCAATATTTCTTTTAGATTTAGGTAAAGTTGTTGTTTCGCTAATTAAAGTTCTTCCTATTAGCTTACCTTCACGAGTTAGCCCGTCTGCTTTAATATTTAAAAGTTCAGTTTGGTATTTGTCTAGATATAGAAACCCTCCTGCAAGAATTGCCAAAGCCAAAAGGTTTATAGCGAGGACCCGTGCAGTCAAAGATCTAAGAAAGTGGCGAGGACGAGCGCCACTTGATAATTTTTTATGTTTTGACCTCAACAAACCTATAACCAACACCATATAACGTTTCAATTTGAGCAAAGTTAGTATCTACGGCTTTAAATTTTTTTCTGATACGCTTTATATGACTATCAATTGTGCGATCATCTACAAAAGTATCATGATCATAACCTGCATCAAGTAACTGATCACGACTTTTTACATGACCAGGGTGTTTCACAAGGGCTTCAATAAGCAAAAATTCAGTTACAGTTACTGGAATTGGCTTTTCGGACCACTGACAAAGATATCGGGCAGGATCAAGGGTCAATTTTCCTCTTTTTATTGAGGCTCCTTCTTCATTAGCTTTAGGCTTGTTTAGTGATACGTTATCGCTACGTCTTAAAACTGCTCGGACACGTTGTATCAAGAGATCTAAAGAAAAGGGCTTGGTTATATAATCATCTGCACCTTCTCTCAGTCCAGCAAGCTGGTCACTTTCTTGATCTCTTGAGGTAAGAAAAATTACTGGTAGAGAGCTTCGACGTCTTAGCCGTCTCAAAAGTTCTAATCCGTCTAGTCGTGGCATTTTTATGTCTAAAACAACAAGATCAGGGGGAAAGTCTAGAAGATCCTTCAGACCCATTTGAGCATCGCTATGCCTACGAACGGCAAAACCCTCCGTTTCCAGAGCCATTGAAACAGAGGTCAAAATATTTAAATCATCATCAATTAGAGTTATTCTATAAATCAAGCTTATCTCACATAATTATTTGTTAATTNAAACTATATTTTATTATGAATAAGGCAAATTTAGGGCGAAATAAAATTTTTTATAGTTGCTGTAAACTAAACCATTTGTCCTGGTCTCCTTGTAATAGCTATAAAGCGTATTCCCAGCATCACGCTTGCAGCAATTGCTCCTATTAAAAAAGCCCACATAAGTCCTTTAGCTTCTAAGTTAGCATGAAATGCAAGAATCCAACCAATTGGTACTGTTAGCCCCCACCAAGCAATTAGTTGAAGTATTGACGGTATCCATACATCAGAGGAGCCTCTTAAACAGCCCATTAATACAGCCTGTATACCGTCAAAGACTAATACTATGCCTGCCAAACCAATTAATGTTGCAGCAACTCCAGAAACCATATTATCACTTGTGTAAATTTTTCCTAGTTGATCACTTAGCCCAAGATAGACCCCCATAAAGCAAGACATTAAAGATATGACTAATACTACACTTGCTAGTCCCGCTCGTTTCTGATCTAGCATGTTATTTCTTCCCACTGCATTGCCTATCCTTACTGTGCTTGCTCCGGCTATGCCAATTGCGCACATAAAGCCTAGGGCNATTAGGTTAAATGCGATCTGATAACCAGCAAGTGATATAGTGCTTATCCAGCCAGCAAACATGGTTAGTGCACTAAATGAAGCAGCNTCAAGACCTCGAGTNAAACCAAGTGGAAAGCCAATTTTCCGATATTTTTTTGCAAGCTCAAAAAAACCTTTGATTGGTTCACTTATCCCTAGACCTTTATCTCTTAATGTCACTAATACATAAATGACAAGAGCTGCCATCATTAGCCATCGAACTATAGATGTTGTTATTGCTGCCCCTTGAGCGCCCATTTCTGGCGCACCCATTTCACCAAAAATAAATATCCAGTTTAAAAGTGCATTTAATGCAACGGCTCCAATCATACTGATCATTGCAGGAAGAGGTTTACCAAGACCTTCTAAAAAAAACCCAGTTGTTGCCCAAATCATAAATGCTGGAAAACCCCATGAAATCCAACGCAAGACTTCTGATCCGCCTATTGCTACAGCCTGAGTTTGACCAAACAATAGAAGTAAAGGCTCACCTGCAAGGCAAATGAGTCCCATTAGGATCCCAAAAAAGACTCCTTGAACTAAGCCAACTCTCCAAATTTGTCCACATGCAATATTGTTTCCAGCTCCCCTTGCTTGAGAGACCATTATTACAGTTCCTTGAGCTAGACCTACTCCAATAAGTACTATTACAATTTGTAGTGCATTTGATGCAGCATAATTAGCTAGAGGTTCGGTTCCATAATGTCCTACCATAGCAGTGTCTATGGCTACCATTACAAGCAATCCTGCCCTAGCAATTATCATAGGTAGAGCAAGCAAAAATGTTTCATAAAGGTGAGTTGTAAATTTCATGAACTAATCGATAGAAGTTACAGTATTTGTTACTACTTTTGTCAAAGAGTTTAGACCCCAGTTCATACCGAAGGTATATTATTGTTGTGTATTCTAATTATTTTGGCTTATAGATAGTATAACTATCTTAGATTTTAGAAACTTAATTAATTGCTAGAATGATTAAATTTAGGAAAGAATGCATAAACTTATGGGAAATGTTAAAAGTCAGCGAATCTCTATTTAAGAAACTTAATTTAATATAAGGCAAAAGTAATGAATGAATTAAACTTGCCCTTTTAATAAGTTATCATCTATTGGGGAGAGTTTATAAAGAGATAGTAAAAAAAACAAAATATGAAAAATTAGGTTGCGGCAATTGATCACTCTTGAAACGTTCGTATGTAGGGTGTTCAATGTGCCTTGCTATTTAGTCAAGCCCATTTCGGGAATTTAGTATTTGTTTATTAGTGTAGATAGGTTCGAGGCGTGGTGGTGTTCTTCGAACCCAGATGGAAGGAGCGAAACCGCCGGTCATGACGAATATAGGCCCTTTTGTAAGCCCCCACGGGCTTGAACACGTAGGCTTGACGGGTAACTCCGTCACCTACTGGAATCTGAATACTCCTGCACTTTATACTGCTGCCATTAGAAATGATGAGGCTGATATAGCATCTGGTGGAGCACTTATTGCGCTGACAGGTGAGCATACAGGGCGCTCTCCGAATGATAAATTTGTCGTACGAGATAAAATCACTGAAAATGAAGTCGAGTGGGGTGACATAAATAAACCTTTTTCAGCTAGTGACTTTGAGTTGGTATTGCAAGATATGACCAACTATTTAAAGGATAAAGAATTATACGTTCAGGATTGTTTTGCCGGAGCAGATCCAGCACACAGACTTTCAATTAGAGTTGTATCAGAATATGCCTGGCATAATTTATTTGCCCGTAACTTATTTATAACTCAATCTCTTGAAAATATGTCAGATCAAAAGCCTGATTTTACTATAATCCAGGCGCCAGGGTTTCAAGCTGATCCAAGCAGGCACCATACCAAATCTTCAACATGTATTTTAGTAGATTTCACAAGACGCTTGGTTTTAATTGGAGGAACTTCTTATGCTGGAGAGTGTAAAAAATCGGTTTTTTCAATATTGAATTTTTTGTTACCAGCTAATGATGTTTTGCCAATGCACTGTTCAGTTAATGTTGGTAAAGAAGGTGATGCTGCAGTGTTTTTTGGTCTTTCTGGGACTGGGAAAACAACTTTATCTGCAGACCCGCTTAGAAATTTAATAGGGGATGATGAGCACGGGTGGTCATCACAGGGTCTATTTAATTTTGAAGGTGGTTGTTACGCAAAAGTTATACGTCTTTCTGAAGAGGCGGAACCAGAAATTTTTGCAACAACTAAAATGTTTGGAACTGTTTTAGAAAATGTAGTAATGGATCAAGATACAGGAATTTTAGATTTAGATGATCCGCAACACACAGAAAATACAAGGGGTGCTTATCCACTTTCCTTTATACCTAATGCCAGTAAAACTGGCTTAGCAGGTCACCCTAAAAACGTCATTATGTTGACTGCTGATGCTTTTGGGGTGTTACCACCCATAGCGAAGTTAACTCCAGCTCAAGCAATGTATCATTTTCTCTCGGGCTATACTGCAAAGGTAGCGGGCACTGAGAAAGGGCTTAGCAAAGAACCACAGGCAACATTCTCAACTTGCTTTGGGGCACCGTTTATGCCTCGACATCCATCAGTATATGCAAAGATGTTAAGACATCGACTTGAAGAAACGGGTGCAAATTGTTGGCTTGTTAATACAGGTTGGACAGGTGGACCATATGGAGTTGGCAAGCGAATGGAGATTGCTAATACTCGTGCTTTATTGAGGGCTGCGTTAGATAATACCCTTACAAAAGCTGAAATGAGGAAAGACAAGTCATTTGGGCTTCAGGTTCCAACCAATTGTTCAGGTGTTGATAGAACGATTTTAAATCCTCAAGATACTTGGTTAGACAAAGGTGCATATGAAAAACAAGCTCAGGATCTAGTTGAGCGTTTTCATAAAAACTTTATGCAGTTTGAGGGTCATGTAGGTGAAGAAGTTCTTGAAGCTGCACCAAATTCATCTTGATATCCCTAAAAAAGAAAATCAATTATGAAACGTTTTAGAGAAGCCTTTAGTGGGCATTAGACCAATCCAGTCCTGTACCCGTTTCCACAGTCAGAGGCACATCAAGCTGCGCAGAGTTCTCCATAGTTAGACGTATAATAGGCTCTATAATTTCGAGCTCTTCATCTGGAATTTCGAATACAAGTTCATCATGAACTTGGAGAAGCATCTTTGCCTTTGATCCAGATTCTTCCAGTGTTTTTGAAACTCGGATCATTGCTAATTTTATTATATCTGCTGCTGTTCCTTGGATTGGAGCGTTAATGGCAGCTCGTTCAGAAAACTGCCTTCGTGCAGCATTTTTATCATTTATTCCTGATGTAAAACATTTTCTTCCAAAAAGTGTAGAAACAAAACCGGATGAACGAGCTTTCTGAATAGTATGATCCATATAATCACGAATTCCGGGATATTGTTCAAAATATGATTCTATATATGTTTTTGCTTCTTTTTGGGATATTCCTAGCTGTCGGGATAATCCAAATGGGCTAATGCCATATATAATACCAAAATTTATTGCTTTAGCTGATCGACGAATCATTGGGTCAATATTGTTAACAGGTATACCAAAAACTTGGCTTGCAGTTAGAGCATGTATATCAATATTATTAGCAAATGCATCTTTTAAGCTTTTTACATTTGCTATGTGGGCCAGAATACGAAGTTCTATCTGTGAGTAGTCTGCAGAAAGTAGTGAATGGCCCTTTTCAGCAATAAATGCCTCTCTAATCTTTCGACCTTCCTCTGTCCTAATTGGTATATTTTGCAGGTTAGGATTTGAAGAAGAAAGACGTCCTGTTCCCGCAGTTGTCATGCTAAAGGAAGTATGAACTCTATTAGTTTTTGGGTTAATATGTTCTAATAACGCGTCTGTGTAAGTACTTTTTAATTTTGTCAATTGTCACCACTTTAATACTAGTGAAGGGATTTTGTGACCCTCTGCTGCAAGGTTTTCTAAAACATCAGCGCTAGTGCTTCTAGCTCCAGATTTGCCTTTTTTTTCAGCTTTTAGACCCATTTCATCAAATAAGATTTCTCCAAGTTGTTTTGGTGAGCCTAAGTTAAATTCTTTATCCGATATTTTATGAACTTGTTTTTCTAATTCACTAATAGATTGGGAAAAATCATTAGAGAGTCGAGAAAGAACTTTACGGTCAAGTTTGACACCAGTTTCTTCCATTTTCATAAGTATTTGAACCAACGGTCTTTCTAATCTTTCGTATACAGTTACCATACGTTGTTCAAGAAGTTGGGACTGAAGTTTAGTAAAAAGTCTGAGTGTTATATCTGAATCTTCTGCTGAATATTGGCAAGCAGCATCTAATTTAACTAAGTCAAAGGTTATCTTTCCTTTTCCTGAACCAGTAACTTCTTTATATGTTATCGGTTTATGATCTAGGTGTAATAAGGACAATTCATCCATTCCATGACCGTGCATTGACCCATCAAGAACAAAAGACATCACCATGCTATCAGCGATGCTTGTTAGATTTACGCCATATTTAGCAAGAACTAGCATATCGTATTTTATATTTTGACCTACTTTAAGAATTGAAGGATTTTCTAAAATAGGTTTTAAGTTAGTTATAACTTTATCAAGTTCTATTTGAGTAAAACTTTCTGGGTCTTCTAAAATATCTTCAGACCGATGAGATATTGGAATATAGCATGCCTCTCCAGCAGCCACTGCTAAGGAAATACCTACAAGTTTAGCACGATTTGCATCTAGAGAGTTTGTTTCTGTATCTATTGCGACAATCCCAGCTTTTCGAGCGCGAGATACCCAAGATTGAAGGGAAGTAATATCCTGTACAAGTGAATAATTCTTAGTAGGCTTATCATAATTTGAGCTTACCTCAAGGTCTTGGTTACTAGTTTTTTCAAGTTGGGTAGAAATTCGTTGGGCAGCAGATTTAAAACCTTGTACATTTAAAAAATTCATCAAAGTTTTTGGATTTATCTTTTGAACTGCTAGTTTTTCAATTGGTTCTGGAACTGGAACATCATCTCTTAATTTAACTAATTTTCTAGAAATCAAAGCCATTTTAGTATTGTTTAATATATTTTCGCGGCGCTTAGTTTGCTTGATTTCATCAGCACGTGAGATAAGTGAGTCTAAGTCGCCATATTCATTGATAAGCTGTGCAGCAGTTTTTATACCAATTCCAGGTACACCAGGAACATTATCTGAACTGTCCCCAGCAAGGGATTGAACATCCACTACTTTATTGGGCATTACTCCAAATTTTTCAAAGACTCCATTTTCTCCAATAGTTTTATTCTTAAAATGATCAAATACCATAACCTGCTCGCCAACTACGAGTTGCATTAGATCTTTATCAGAAGTAACTATCGTTACTTTTGCCCCCCTCTCACGTGCTATTCGTGTATATGTTGCTATAAGGTCATCTGCTTCAAAACCTTTAAGTTCCAGAGCAGCTACATTAAAGGCACGTACCGCTTCACGTACAAGGTCAAACTGGGGTATTAATTCTTCAGGTGGGGCATCCCTGTTAGCTTTATAATCAGGAAATATGTCATTTCTAAAAGTTTTGCGAGCAGTATCGAATACCACAGCTATATGATCAGCATTCGTTTCGCGAAGCATAGCCCAGAGCATGTTTGTAAATCCAAGTACTGCATTAACTGGCGTGCCGTCTGAACGGGTTAAAGGTGGCAATGCGTAGAAAGCCCGAAATAAGAAACCTGAGCCATCGATTAAGGATACATGTTTCGGTGCTTTAGCTGTCGATTTCATATTTTTTTACTATTTGTTAATTTATTTTAAGAGAAAATATTTATTTTAGGACAGCAGCATTTAAGTTGTTTTATCACATATGAACAAATATATAGATTATAGAGAATTTGGGATTTTACATTTTATCTTTTGCCTCAAAACAATAATATATAGAATAATAATAGGGTAAAATGCTGCTGCTTTACTATATTTCTTGACTATCATCTAAAGTTTTAAGAATAAATCTACGGTCACAGTAAGGGCATTCAACCCAATTGTTTTCTCCCATGTTAAGGTAGACAAGGGGGTGTCCCAAAGACCCTCCCTCACCTTGGCATGAAACGGTTCGTGAAATAGATTCTATAATCTCAGGTGGGCTGGTAACTTGACTCATGTTAATTTCCTAAAGTATTCAGCTGACTTGTTCATCATTGTTCTAAGGGAATGATAACCATTGTTCACTCTCAATCAACTGACGTTTTTGGTCTCTTAGCCTTTTTTTACAATTTAGACAGAAATTAATCTATTAGTTCGAAAATTAAATGATTTTCATTGATAAATATATTTTGAGGAAATGGTAGTTAGAAATAATGCAAAAATTGCTTAATGAACAAGAGCCTGCCATTAGAACCGATGGTTTAAGAAAGGTTTATAAAAGTCAGAATAAAGAGTCTGTTGAAGCATTGCGAGGTTTAAATATTAATATACCTCGAGGCGCATTTTTTGGACTTTTAGGTCCAAATGGGGCCGGAAAATCAACTTTCATTAATATATTAGCAGGTTTAGTAAACCGGACATCAGGGAATGCTAAGATATGTGGTTATGACACTATAAACGATATGAGAATGGCACGACTTTCTATTGGCGTTGTACCTCAAGAGCTTGTCTTAGATCCTTTTTTTACAGCTCGGGAGGCACTAGATGTGCAAGCAGGATATTATGGGTTAAAAGAATCTGAGAAAAGAACAGAAAAAATTCTCGAAGCTGTTGGTCTTTCTGATCAGGCGGACGCATATGCGCGCTCTCTATCGGGTGGAATGAGAAGGCGCCTGATGGTAGCAAAAGCCTTGGTTCATAATCCTCCAGTTGTAATACTTGATGAGCCAACAGCTGGAGTTGATGTGGAGTTAAGACAACAACTATGGGCATATCTCCAAGCGTTAAATGAAGCAGGTACAACAATTGTATTAACCACACATTATCTAGAAGAGGCTGAGGCCCTTTGTGACCGTATTGCAATTATTTACGAGGGTTCATTAGTTGCGTGTGATGAAACTCAAGCATTATTAGCACCATTGGATAAAAAAGAAATATTAATTAGAATTGAGCAAGCTATAGAAGTAATTCCTAAAGAATTAAATCACTTAAAATGTGAACTATTAGCGCCAAACGAACTTTTAATTTACTATAAACGTAGTCAGTCTGATATTTCAAAGATTTTAGATTTAATAAAAAATTTAGGAATAAATATACTTGATATTACTACGAAAGAAGCTGACTTAGAGGATGCATTTCTTCACCTAACACGTTCAGCTCGGGATAAAATATAGGATTAAGATGAGGTTTTTTTTAGAAGAGGCTGTTGAATATGGAATAGCTACAACTGTAGCGCCAGGAATACGTCGAGTAATGGCTAATAACCCAGGTCCTTTCACTTATCATGGAACCGGTACTTATATTGTAGGAAGTGGAAATGTTGCTGTCATAGATCCTGGTCCAAGCTTAACAGAGCATGTGGATGCTTTGGTTAGTGAGTTAGAGGGTGAGCGAGTAGAGCATATTTTGATCACTCATACCCATTTAGATCATTCACCAGCTGCTGCACTATTAAAAAATAAAACAGGGTCTCCAACATATGGTTTTGGTCCACATGGAGCAGATAAAGGTCCTGCAGTAGAAGAGGGCGCAGACTATAATTTTGTACCAGATATTGCTTTGTTGGATGGACATATTATAGAGGGCGATGGCTATACATTTGAGGCTATTCACACACCAGGTCATACATCAAATCATGTTTGTTTTGAACTAAAAGGCACAGGAATTTTATTTTCTGGAGATCATGTTATGGGCTGGTCTACTACAGTTGTTTCGCCGCCAGATGGAGATATGGCAGTTTATCGAGCTTCACTTAAGTCATTGATAGGTCGTGATAACGATACATATTTACCAACACATGGACCTAAAATTATAGATCCCCAATCGCATCTGAATTCTTTGATAGCTCACCGAGATAGTCGAGAATCTTCGATTTTAGATTGCCTAGAGAACAAAAAGAGTAAGATTCACGATATAGTAAAAGAATTATATAAGGATCTGGACCCTCGTCTCCATAAGGCTGCTCAACGTTCTATATTAGCGCATCTTATCCAACTTATTAATGAGGGTAAAATAACAGCTGATAATGCTAACGTAGGAGTTAATAGTGAGTTTAAACTAAGATAAATAATCTTGTTAATCTCTATGTGATAGGAGATGTCCTTAGTCCCTTTGATTCAAGACGGGGCAGGACTTCATCTCTGAAATACGGGAATTCTTCAAGATAATTTACAAAAGTAATAGTTGTTCCTGCATATCCAGCTTTATATATCTTCTCCATTTCATCAGCAATATAATCTGGATTCCCAACTAATGGGTATACCCCATGACCTGCGGCAAAGCGATTACGGAATTGTGTAAAGGCTTCTGGGGGGAAGCTTTGTGAGTGGAGACCCTGAAGCTTCATTAATTGATCAACAGCAGGCCAATCAGCTTTTTCATTAGCATAAAAATTATGATATTCTTCAGCTTCATCTTGTGTAGGACGACAAACTACATAGGTTGTAGTAAAAACTCCCACATCCCTGTTAAGTTTAGCAGTGCGCTCTTTAAAAGATTTAACATTAGCAGCGCCACTTTCTAGGTCAATAAGCACGGTAAAAAGATAATTTGCATTACGAGCTGCAAACTCTTGTCCTTCATTAGAGGATCCAGCATTCATAATAGGAGGAATATTTTGGCCATAAGGCTTAGGATCGCCTTGGACATTTTTAAGTGAGAAATATTTCCCATTCCAATTAAATGGATTATCATTAGTCCATATACGATTAATTATATCGAACCATTCTTGACCATATTCGTATCGAACTTCATGCTCGTCAGGGAGTTTGATATTGAACATTTCATATTCTTGTGCATTCCAGCCACAAACAATATTTAAGCCAAATCTTCCTTTAGAAATATGATCCATTGTAGCAAACATTTTTGCTGCCACAATTGGATGATGAAAAGATGTATGAGCTGTTGCAAAAACTGTAATATTCTTAGTTGAAGCAAGCAAACCAGAACACCATGCTATAGTTTCAAGATTAGAACCTTGAAAATTTGTTTCGCCACCGTAACCAACCCAACGGGCTATTGGTAAGATAAACTCTATACCTGCCTCATCTAGCATTTTTGCAAGGGCAAGATTATTCTCCCAATTTGCATCCCAACTTTCTGGAACGGTAGAAATCGCCATACCCCCAGAGCAATTTGGTGAAAAAACACCTAACTTAAATGCATTATTATTATACATACTGTTTCTCAAGCAATAATCCTCTTCTTAGTTTATGGAGGCGCGTAAAAGTTTTTATAGAATTTATAATAAATATTTAAATAGATGAAATAGATTTATGTCAATTACAACAGTTATTGTTGTGACTGTGTGAGGCTATAGATTAAAATTTATTATTTAGTATGCATTATTAATGTTAGATATCTTCTAGATGTGTATTCTAAATATTTTAAGTTCCTATAGATCATAAGGATAGAATACTGTCTTAGAGTGAAGAAATTAGAGTTTTAAATCTTCTCAGATGCGCCATAGCACACATATGGTAAAATTGGGCTTTATCTTTTTAAGCTTGGAGAAAGGTAGGTAGCCGGTGCTTTATGAACATCCTGTTTTTCGTATAATGGGTGACTGTTCAATAAATATAGAGTTTGGAGATGAATCTAGTATACCTCTAAATTTTCAAATTCTTAGTCTTGATAAATCTATAGAAAGTAATCCAATTAATGGCTTAATTGAGACTAATCCCCAGGTTAGAAGTTTGGGTTTAGTATTTGACCCAACAATAACAACTATTTCATATATTAGAGATTATATTGAAGATCTTTTAAAATCTAAACAAAAGGTATTAAGCTTACCTAGTAGAAGGTTAATTATACCTGCACTTTATGACGATCCGTGGTCGAGAGAATGTGCTAAATCTTTTGATGTGCAAAATAACATAGAATATATTGCAGAGTTTAATGGGATAACCCCTAAAGAGGTTATTAAAATACATACATCATCAGATTATTGGGTTACAGGGGTTGGGTTTGTTCCTGGTGCTTTTATGTCTTACGCAATGGATCCTAAAAAACGAATAGGCGCACCACTATATCGTACACCCAGGACATGGACACATGAACGACTTTTAAATTTTGGTGGTTTAGTGTCGACTATTTATCCTATTCGTGTACCTGGGGGTGGGCAACTTTTTGGAAGAACACCTTTAGATATATTTGATCCAGAGCTAAAAAATAGCGCCTTCGGGAATAATCCAATACTTGCACGAGCAGGAGATCGCCATCGTTATATTTCAATTTGTCGGCAACAATATGATGAAATTAGAGCTTCAGTTAAGGATGGTCGATATGAGTATGAAATGGAGGAAGACTACTTTGATTGTAGCACTTATTGCAGTTGGCTATCAGAAATTGGTGAGCCAAATCAAAAATTAGATCCCGAGTCTAATCAATTGTGGGGAAAAGGATATGTTTGAGGTCTTAAAACCGGGCATTCAAACTACAGTCCAAGATGCAGGAAGAAGTGGGGGTCAGTCAAAAGGTGTACCTCCTTCTGGGGCTCAAGATTTGTTTTCTCTAAGGATAGGAAATTTGTTAGTTGGGAATCCTGATAGTGGTCCGATTCTTAGTCGTTCAAAGATAGGTTGCGCTGGTTTAGAAATCGCCCTGGGTGGATTAGAGATGCGAGCAGTTGGTGATCATCTTATATCCCTAACCGGTGCCGATACATTTGCTAGTATTGATCGCAAGCCAGTTATTCCATGGTCAACCAGTTTGATACGTAATGATCAAGTTCTTTCATGTGGTGTATCTAAGAAGGGAGCTAGAGCTTATTTGGCTGTTCATGGGGGGTTTGATGTTCCATTATATATGGGTAGCAGATCAACCCATTTGAGCGGGCAGTTTGGGGGATATTTTGGACGTGCACTTCGTGCCGGAGATAATTTAAAGGTNGGAGAAGCTANATCAGATATAGGTGANCTGTTATATCGCACTTATAGAAAAGATTTAATTCCTCTATATGAAAGTCCTTGGGAGGTCAGAGTAATTACTGGACCAGAANCGCATATTTTTACNGAGTCTAGTCTAANAATTTTTTATAGTTATATGTGGAAACAAAGCCAAAAGGCAGATCGTACGGGGATGCGTTACATTGGTCCCAAGCTTGATTTCTGTGATGGTCGACCAAATTATCTAATTGAAGATGCAGGGTCAGATCCATCAAATATTGTTATTGATCCAGGAGCCCCAATAGGNACTATTCAAGTTCCTTCAGGTGTTGAGCCAATTGTACTTTCAGTAGACTCCCCAACAGTAGGGGGATTTGCGCGTATAGCGGTTGTAATTTCTATAGACATGTCTCGNGTAGGTCAAACNCGTCCTTTTGAAAAGACACATTTCAAGAATATNTCTACCAAGGAAGCCTTAGTTCATTTGAAGCATCAAGAGTCAATAATTTCAGAAGATAATATAATTAGAAGNTCTCAGTGAGAAAATAACGACCTTTGTATGATTTAAGGTTGTATGTATTTCTTTAAAATTACTTATTAATTTCGCGCATTTCTNGATATGAAAAGAACTTTTATATTAACGGGCTGAAAATGTTTTTTAACGACTAGTTTGGCAGCCTTTTCATCAAATGACTTACATGAAAATATATCTATATATGCATCCCCTGTAAGGTCAGAAAAATGNGCGCTTATATTGCTAGTCTCAATTAATTGTATNAGAGAGTAGCCTGCAGCTTCAGAGTTGTGTTCTGCAAAGCGATGTATGATTGGTTCGCCAAAAGGTTTCATTTTTATTTTATTAATAAGATCATTACAAAAATCTTTAATACGTTCAGGACAGGTTACAGAATCTATATTACACTTCATGCAGTCCAATATTAGATGATAACCCCAAGGGTTGGTATTCTGCGAGTCAGNGGAAATAGAAGAATTCATAGAAGTAAATACCATAGAATATTACCAAAGAATTATTTTTAAATGANAATATTCTGACTGTTCTAGAGTCTTGGTAAACAGGTTATACTATTGAAATATCAGTAGATAATACTGTTACGTTATCCGTTTCAGCCAATATTGTATACCCAACAGTATTAACGTCGTCATCATAGATCAATANATCTGCAGTAGTATCAAATATTAGGTGATCAATCCCNGGGGCAGCCCCAGAGTTTGTACCGTTGTATGATGTTGTTGTAAAAAAGTTTTGTTGGCTNCCAGAAGTTATTATCGACTGAATATTAAATCCTGAAGCAATACCTATTTTATCAGTTCCACTAACAAAATCAGTAATTTCGTCTACTCCATCTGTTGCAAGAATAGTCCCACTAAGTGTGGAATTAGAGTTAATTCCAGCACCTTCTCCAGAGTTAGTATANGAAAAAGTATCTCCACCACCTCCNCCAGTTAAAGTATCGCTNCCCGAGCCACCNGTAATTGTTTCTACACCCGAAGTCCCAGCAATGGTGTCATCGAAGGCACTACCTATAATATTTTCAATACTACTTAATGTATCNACAACACTACCTATTGTCGCTGTTCCAGCACTTAGGCTAACAGTAACGGCATTTTCTGCTGCAAAATTAGCGGTATCGGTTCCATCGCCACCTATAAGAGTATCTGCTCCCGGTCCTCCGATAAGTTCATCGTTCCCCGCATTACCTGTTAAGGTATCATTACCTGAAGAGCCATCTAAAGAATTAGCATTTCCGTCTCCAGTAAGTATATCGTTTGCTGATGTNCCAAGTANATTCTCAAAGTTTTGTAAACTATCTGTATCAGAGCCACTGGTTGCAGAGCCAGATGAAAGGCTAGCGTTTACGCTTGCTGATAAATCAAAAAATGANAGAGTGTCTGTTCCTGCTCCACCATCCATTGTATCTGAGCCTGNTCCACCCAGAATAATATCATTACCCGCACCTCCATCAATGACATCGGCNCCAGCAAGACCCTCTATAACATCATTTTTNTCTGTACCCTGAAGAACATCATTACCATTTGTGCCAACGATTTTGTCAACGCCTTGTTCACNAAAAGTTGCAAAAGCAAAATCTTTAAAGAAATTAAATGCATTGCCTCCAGCTGACTCAGCATCAAGGAAATCGAAGTCAAAAGTGATGGTATCTCCAGGAACAACATCAACAAACGCGCCTATAGCAGAGCCNAAAGTTGGATTTACAGCCCCTCCAAAACTAAGAGTGCCGAAATCGACACCCAGAAAACTCTCAATCTGAGAAACTGGAGCAGCGCCAGCTAGAAGGAATGATTGGAAGTTCCCTTGTGTTGGNTCAATAGAGCCAGATTTTCCTACTACGGCGACGTTTCCAATAAACTGAAGGCCCTCAAGAGAACCGCTTTCGAACCCAATTACTAGTTGCCCATTCTTTTGAATATTGTCTATTAGTAAGCCTGATGGAACCGCATTATCAGTGTCATTAATTACTCCTCCTCCAACAAAAACGGTACCCGCCGATGTAAATGTGTTCGTTGCTGTTCCTGATTGATGAAGCAGAAGCCCAAGCCCTGTGAGAACAGGACCATCTACTGCTGTGTCAGTATTTGCTAGTTGCTGAGCATTGCCAGTCTGAAGTAGAGGGACAGATTNTTTTTGTGGTCCAAAGAAAAAATCATCATTAATCCCAGGATCAAGAAAAACATTGAAAGTATCAAATCCAGCGCCGAATGGATTGAATAAATTNGCAATTCCAAACGGACTGAAGCCAAAGGGACTTCCAAATGGTTGACCTCCGAATGGATCATCGGCGAGTACATAAGTTGGTTCCCCCCAGTAGCCTTTACCAATGCCAATTTCAGGAGGCTCTAACCATGCAGGGGGTCCCTCTTGTTTTGGAGGACCACCATATCCTGCACCCCAAGGATCACCATAAATAGGTCCGGAAGAAACAAAAAGTGAGGGGGGACCATCTGGTCCAAAATCAGGACCTTCAGGACCAGGTTTTCCTTGACCATCTGGACCAAATTCCCCACCGGGGCCTTCGGGACCAAATTCCCCACCGGGGCCTTCGGGTCCAAAGCCTCCAGGACCATCCGGACCAAATTCTCCACCTGGACCGTCGGGACCAAAGCCTCCGGGACCATCTGGACCAAATTCTCCTTCAGGACCTTCGGGACCAAATTCTCCTTCAGGACCTTCGGGACCAAATTCTCCTTCAGGACCTTCGGGACCAA
>PAWF01000039.1 GCA_002714015.1 Gammaproteobacteria bacterium
TTGCTGGTGGTATCCCTGTAATAAAGTCTATGAGGGAGGGTCTTGCAGGAAATAAGATTACTCGGGTTTTTGGAATTTTAAATGGTACATGTAATTTTATTCTCAGCAGAATGTATAATTCTATAGTTGAAGGTAAATCACTTGAATTTAATGATGTTTTAATCGAGGCTCAGCGTCTTGGATATGCAGAAAGTGAACCTTCGACTGATATAGATGGTATTGATGCTGCTCATAAAATATGCCTTCTAAGTAGTATAGCATTTGGGACAAAACTAGATTTTAGAGCCATTCATATTGAGGGTATCAGATATATAAGTGCCCTAGATATAGCTTACGCGGCTGAATTAGGTTATAGAGTTAAGCTTTTAGCTATAGCTAGAGAAACTCCAGATGGTATTGAAGTAAGAGTTCACCCTTGTATGGTCTCAGAAAAAACCGCGATTGCTAGAGTAGATGGAGTAAATAACGCTGTCGGAGTAAATGGTGATTTTGTTGGTAATACCATTTATGAAGGACCTGGGGCAGGAGGTAATGCTACGGCATCAGCGGTGGTTAGTGACTTAATCGATATTGCAAGAGATCAATACATATATCCTTTTGGTATTGCTAACGCTAATCTACGAAATAGTAACTTTGTACCGATAGAAAGTATTGTAGGTCCGTATTACGTGCGCTTGATGCTTCTTGACCAGCCAGGAGTGATAGCTGACATCGCTGCTTGTCTTCGTGATCAAAATGTATCTGTAGAGTCAATGTTGCAGCGTGCAAGAAAGCCAGGGGATGCTGTACCCGTAGTTTTGACAACTCATGAGGCAAAAGAAGGTGCTATTCGTAAGGCTCTTGAGTCGGTAGATAAGTTACCTGGTGTGGTAGAAAAGTCTCGTATGATAAGAATAGAAAAATTCTAAGTCTATTTCAAAATGTAAAGCGAGGTAACAATGGAGCGAGATGAACCTATTCTTTTGGACCGTAATCTGGCCCTTGAAGCCGTAAGAGTAACTGAGTCTGCTGCCCGAGCTGCCTCTCGGCTTATAGGATGTGGTGATGAGGTTGCTGCTGATCAAGCCGCTGTTGATGCAATGAGGCGATCTTTAAATGCATTGGATATTGAAGGCACAGTTGTTATTGGTGAGGGAGAGAGAGATGAAGCCCCGATGCTTTATATCGGAGAAAAGGTCGGTGCTGGAAATGGTCCTAAACTTGATATTGCTCTTGACCCTTTGGAGGGAACAACTATTTGTGCTACTGGAGGTCCGAATGCGCTAGCGGTAATGGCCTTTGCAGAAGAAGGAGGATTTTTAAATGCTCCAGACACGTATATGGATAAAATTGCTATAGGTGATGGGTTGCCCTCTGACCTAGTAAATCTTGATGCTTCTCCAAAAGAAAACCTTAGAGAGTTATCAAAAGCAAAATACTGCGATATTAGTGACCTTATGGTTCTTATTCTTGATCGTCCAAGACATGAAGAGTTAGTCGCAAAAGTCCGAGAAAGTGGTGCGCGTATTCAATTAATAAGGGATGGTGATGTTGCGGGGGTTATTGCGACTACACGCCTAAATCCTACAGTTGATATTTATATGGGAATTGGAGGAGCTCCAGAAGGCGTATTAGCTGCTGCAGCCCTGCGGTGTATTGGCGGTCAGATGATGGGTCGTTTGACTTTTAGAAATGATGATGAAAAATCAAGAGCTAAGACAATGGGCATTAAAGATCTTAATAAGTGTTATAATTTAGAGGAACTTGCTGGGGGTGAGGTGATGTTTGCGGCTACGGGTGTGACTGACGGAGCAATGTTAAAGGGTGTGCATACCTTTAAGGGTGGGGCTTATACTCACTCGGTGGTGATGCGATCCACCACTGGCACATTACGTTTAATCCAAGCTGAGCATGAATATAATCGCGGGATAGCAGGTAGAGAGTAAGGGCTAGAAGTTTTTTGCAAACAGAAGAGAATAGTGGCAAAGAATCAGATATTATTTTAGACGTACATTCCTCTGTATCAGGTCTTTTATGGCGGTCAATGTGTTTGGATACACGTGCATCGATGGCAATCTCTCAGGCTAATGAAATACCCGAAGTGGTAGCTAGGGCAATAGTGGGTCGTGGAATTGCTAATGATGAAGTTGATACTTTTCTTAATCCTACCATAAGAGAATTGATGCCAGACCCTCTCAAATTTTGTGATATGAAGGTTGCAGTACTAAGGCTTGTAGAGGCCATATATAAAAATGAACTTATAGCAGTATTTGGAGATTACGATGTAGATGGAGCTACGTCCGGTGCTATCCTTTTACGTTATTTGGAAGCTGTTGGAGGTAGGTGTATCAGTTATGTTCCTGATCGCTCTAAAGAAGGTTATGGTCCAAACACTAATGCAATGAAATATTTGGATTCTGCTGGAGCCAATATAGTAATTACTGTTGATTGTGGCATCTCATCATTTGAGCCCTTATCTGAAGCCAAAAAATTAGGGCTAGATGTTGTGGTTATAGATCACCATGTTGCGGAAGCAAGACTTCCTGAGGCCATTGCTGTAGTTAACCCAAATAGATTAGATGAGCAAACAGGTTTTGGTGAGTTAGCTGCAGTAGGCGTAACGTTCCTACTTGTGGTTGCCTTAAATAGTGAATTAAGAAAACAAGGTAGATTCTCTGAAAATAATAAATGGTCTGAGCCAGATTTATTAACATTTCTAGATTTAGTTGCTTTAGGAACAGTTTGCGATGTTGTTCCTCTTATAGGTTTAAACCGTGCCTTTGTGAAGCAAGGTTTAAAAGTTATGGGCTGGAGAAAGAATATTGGAATTACAGCGCTTAGTGACATCGCTGAAATAGATACATTTCCCAATACTTATCATGCTGGTTTTGTTCTTGGACCAAGGTTAAATGCAGGAGGTAGAGTTGGGGAGCCAAGTCTTGGTACACGCTTGTTAGTTACAAACGATCGTTTTGAGGCCGACAGTATTACCAAAAAGTTAGAGATCTACAATAACGAAAGAAAGTTAATTGAATCTGATATTTTGGATGCCGCAATAAATCAAGTTATGGAGCGGGAGGCTGATAATGCAAAAGATCCTATTGTTTTTGCTGCAGGTGATGGGTGGCACCCAGGTGTAACAGGAATTGTGGCAAGTAGACTAAAAGAAAAGTTTGAAAGACCTTCAATTGTTATAGCTTTTCATAATGATATTGGAAAAGCTTCATGTAGATCTATATATGGGGTAGATATTGGCTCAGCTGTTACTGCCGCTAGACAAGCTGGTCTAATAATTAATGGTGGAGGGCATAAAATGGCAGCTGGTTTTTCTTTGAAGGTTGATAAATTAAAGTCATTATCTAAGTTTATAAATGAGCGTCTTTCAGAATCTGTAAAAAATGCCATTAAAAATAGATGTTTAGACTTAGACGGAGTTATAAGTGTAGAAGGTGCAAATTTAGGATTAATAGATAAGTTGGAACAGCTCGGGCCATTTGGTGCAGGTAATAGTGAGCCAAAATTTGCTATAGCAAGAGCAAGAATAAGCCGAAGTGATATAGTGGGGGATGGTCATGTGCGTTGTAATGTTTTAGGAGAGACTGGAGGTAAAATCCAAGCTATTGCTTTCCGATGTGCTGATACTGCTCTTGGCAACTTCCTTCTCGCAAATGGTGATACTTTAGTTCATCTTGCTGGATACTTAAGAGTTAACCATTGGCGGGGTCGAAATAGTGCTCAATTTATTTTATTAGATGCTGCGCCTTGTGTCTCAACAAATAACTAACAAAACTTGTTTTAATTTTTTATGTGAGTCAGACAACGAATTAGTTGATTTTTATATAAGTAAGGTTTAATTACACTTTTAGTGTGACCCCTTCGTCTATTGGTTAGGACATCAGGTTTTCATCCTGAAAAGAGGAGTTCGATTCTCCTAGGGGTCACCACTTTGAACATTAAACTCCTCAAAAGTTTTTACTTTTAAAGGGAGCTAAATGCTCTTTATTGCTTTATAACCCTTTTTTTTACTTTATAAAAAAACGCTCTAAGCCTTTGGTGTATATCCAGAAAATCTGCTTGAAGCATGAGCACCCTAGGGGTCACCAGTATTAAAAAAAGCATATAAAAAACAATAAGATATAATAGTTTATTAATTCTTTATATCTACTATTTTCTGCTTATTTATGGGGTAAGTACTATCTAGCTTTGCCAACTTAGAATTCTTGAGGGAATAAGTTCCAATAATACCCAATCAGTTTTTTTAGACCATATCTCCAGAGTCTTTTTAATTTTTATCTTTTCTGAATAATAAATTGGTACAAGCTTAAGGGCTAATTCACGGCCTCCTGTATTCTTTAACTTAACTATTCCCTCAATTGTTACCCATGCTTCAGGGGCCCCGACAGGGTCATGAACTGTAACACATGCGCGGTTATCATTCTTTAAGCGAGTTATTTTTCCAGTGTCTCGAGAAGAGAACATTCTTAACGTTTCACCATTCCATTCATACCATAATGGTATAGCATTAGGTGAGCCATCAGGATTTAGCGTTACCAAGCTTGCTATTCGAGTTTTTTTTAAAAATACGTCGATTGTAGATTTATCCATTGAATTTTACCTCACCTAATAATTCAGTTTGCGCTTCCTGCAGACGAGCCACCATCTATAGGTAGTGCAATGCCTGTTATCCAGGATGCATCTTCAGAAGCCAAATAAGCAAAGCCGGATGCAACGTCTTCAGGCTTACCAATTCTTCCAATAGGATGCAACGATTCTATATATTTCTTAGTTTTCTCTGGGTTATCCTGTGACTTAAGAAAGCTATCAGCCATTGGAGTTTTAACAAAACCTGGGCAAATGCAGTTTACTCGTATCCCTTCAGGTGCTCCATCAATTGCCATACAGCGAGTCAGCATAATAACTCCTGCTTTTGCAGTAGAATAACTATGTTGTCCGGGCATACCTATTAAGCCAGCAACAGATGCTGTATTTAATATAACTCCTCCGTTTTGTGCTTTAAAATATGGCCAGATAGCTTTTGAAGTACGGTATATACTTTTTAAATTGACATCCAATTCAATATCCCAGTCCTCACTTGATAATTTTTCAACGGTTCCGACCATTGGAATACCAGCATTATTCACTAAAATATCAATTCCACCAAGTATGGAGATAGTTTTATCAATCATATTATAAATATCTTGATCTATTGTTACATCAGCATTAATCCAATAAATGTCTTGATATAGCTTTGATAAATCATTGGTAACATCTTCTGCTAGTTTACAGTTTATATCTGCTAACATGACCTTAGCACCCTCTTTTAAAAAACGACGCACTATTGCTTCTCCTATTCCTGAGGATCCTCCGGTTACTAATGCACGTTTATTTTGAAGTTGCATATTAGTTTTTCTCCGTATTAAGTATAGAACAGCTTATTAGGAAGTTATTAGCTATACATTTATTTATTCGATATAAACTTATAAATATAATTGAAAATTGTCATAGTTTTTTAACGTTATGATTTGTTCTTTAGACTAACACCTATATGCTATAATACTTAGAATAGTTGGAAAAATATTAATTATGTCTGAGTCTGATTTAGAGAAAAATATATCTTATCAACCATCTACAGCCTTCCAAGTTAGAGACGGTATACATTCCCTTGATGTCATTCGAATTTCTCATGACCAAGCTCATATAGTTGACTTCGGAGGGATTTATTCTTCATCACTCAAGGATCGAAAAGCTATAGGTAAAGTATTTAAAGATGCTTTTACAGGTCCAGGATACCTTCTATTAAAAAATCATCAATTTCCTAATTCAGTTGTTAACAGAGCTTACTCGGCAATGCGCGAATTTTTTTCTCTACCCTTATCTGAAAAAATGAAATGTCATTATTTAGATTGGCCTAATCACAGAGGTTATGTCCCTTTAGAGGGAATTAACGCCGATCATTCTCTTAAAGGTGGGGATATGTCTGAAGCTATCGAGATGGCCCAAGATTTACCAAAGGATGATCCAGACCATCTTGCAGGAATACGTTTCTATGGTCCTAATAATTGGCCTACTAAACCAGAGAATTTTCGCTGGGCTCTAGGTACTTATTTCGAATGTCAATTAGAACTTGGATTTCACATACTTAGAGCTTTTGAGTATGCCTTAGAGACAGAAGAGGGCTTTTTTACAAATAAATACACAAAACNGTTATCAAGAACTAGGGTCTGTTATTATCCTCAACAAACAGAAAATAGTATTGATATAGCTCATATTGGTATAGGTGCTCACACAGACTATGAGTGTTTCACAACTGTATGGCAGGAT
This sequence comes from Gammaproteobacteria bacterium, assembly GCA_002714015.1. GTDB lineage: Bacteria > Pseudomonadota > Alphaproteobacteria > UBA828 > UBA828. The sequence continues at coordinate 6,301 of PAWF01000039.1, forward strand.
GTNGAAGGACTTCAAATGCTTGGAGATGACGGTCGTTGGCGTTTAGTCCCTCCTATTCCTGGTACTATTGCGTTAAATTTAGGTGACCTAATGCAGATGTGGACTAACGATGTATTTAAATCGACATTGCATAGAGTAATTAATACTAGCGGAAGAGAAAGGTATTCATTGGTTCAATTTTTTGGCGTAGATTACAATGTAATGGTAGAAGGGTTAGATACATGCATATCTGATAAAAAACCATGGAAATATGAACCGATTAAAGCTGGTGTCCACTCAGAGAACATGGTTTCTGCTACCTATCANTATGATGAAATGTAGNCTNGGNATAAGNTCATAAANAAGTACTATTTAGTAATACTTAATATATTTTAAGATATTAATNAAAAAGGAACTAAGAATATGCAAAAAGAAATGCTTGCTATAGCAAAACTTAAATCATTTGATGGNGCATTTGAAAAATTTATGGGTTGGATGCAATCAGATGAAGGCATGAGTGTAAGAAAAAGTATAGCTTATCCTGAAAAAACTATTCCNGGAATTGGACCCGATAAGGGCCATGTGATGTTTAAAGTGACTGTTCATGATGAAGCTGGCATGAAAGATTTTGTTTCTGGAAAAAATGCTTTAGGNAAGCCTATATTTGATGAATGTATTGAAGAGGTACATCTTTGGGAATTGAGTAAGGTTGAAATTTAAATAATTTAGACAATTAAATAAANTATTTACTGTCTAAGTTAACATAACCAAAATATTCCTCGGGAGTTGAATACACGCGAACTTTAGCGTCACGATCTATGATGTTTTGCATATCCTGTGTGCTCATAGATAGTTTGCCATGTGCTACCATCATTTCAGCAAGGGTAGGGACTTCCTNNAGGTCAGNCCATTTNGAGCTATCCCACAGANCTGATCGGATNATACATTTTGGGCAATGACTCATAACTTTTTCAACATGGATCAATAGGAGNATTTCTGGTATTGATCCCTTTTCTTCGAAGTGACTGGCAAGTTGCTTATCTCNTACNATCGCTGCTCNTCCACTAATTCTAAGAGTATCGCCATTTCCCGGAATTAGGAAGTAGAGACCAACTTCTGGGTTTTGCAGTATATTTTCAAAGGTATCCATTCTTCGGTTGCCAGTTCGATCAGGNATTATTAAAGTTTTTTCATTAAAAACNTGNACAAATCCAGGTGGATCCCCTCTAGGAGATAAATCAAGATGNTTGTCTGANCGACGTGATGCTAAAATTATAAAAGGTGATGCATTAATAAATCTACGAGCTAAGTCATCTATATGATCAATGCATTTATCTTTTACTCTTTTGTTTGGTGGTGCNATCACCTTCCTGAGTTCAGCCACGCTCGTAATTGACTCTTCAATTTCTACACCAAACTTTTTTTCCATTATTTATTTCCTAGATTTACATTCTCTTTGTTAAGAGACACTTGTTGCCCGTGCTCAGTATTTATATATGCTTTTCTCCAAGCAATCTTTTGATTATATAACTCTTCATTCGTAGTAATTCCTTTTTCACGAAGTAAATGCTCAAGAGCATTAAGCCAATGGTTGTANTANGTATTTCCCATATCTAGGTCACCCTTTTCTTGAGCGCGGANAATTTCTTCACTAATTACTTGTGTCCATTCTTTCCAAGTAAANATCCCTNATTCTGCAAGTTGTATTGTTATAGAAAATGCTTGTGCATGCCAAGGCTCNTCAAAAACAGGTTCATNTTTATCAAATGGCTGTGNAANNAGAGGGNTGTTATATTNATTATTTTTACTCATTCTTTAGCCATNTATGGTTCCCAAAGNTCAATACAGACTGAGTTCAGTTCTTTATTATTTTCACTCCATAGTTCTNTCGCCTTAAAGCAGACACTATAGAGGTGCTCACCATTTTTTATCCCTCTTGCATTATCATCGGGAAAAATATGTATACCGTATGATCGTATTACGGTACCGCTACATCCTCGAACGTACCTTGGTAAACGAGTGTGACCCTTTGAATGATTATTGATGACTTTAACTCTATCGTNTTTTTTAAACTTCGGAAGTTTTTTGGTCTGCAAGTTAGCAGGTGAACCTTTAGTAAGTATATTCATTGCTTCGTGCACATCTGGAGGGGTGTAAACCATTTGTTCGTTATAAGGATGCCCGGTATTTAATTCTTTTTCTGTAATTAAATTTTTTTCGACTAAAAGCTTTTCAAGTCCAGCTAGCCAATTTTGGTAGTAGGTATTACTTAAGTATTTTACNGGATGTTGTNTTTCTCTGGCATGGCGGGCCTCATCAATGTTCCACTTCCCTAAAAATCCACAGGCTAAGGTGATTGCAAAAACTTTTCGTTCCCAATCATGGTGAAACACTAATTCAGATATTTCAGGTTCAGGATTAATCCTACCAAAACCGTATTGTCCACCTAAATCATGGGGTCCATTCATTAATTTGGTTCCTTTGCATAACTTACCCCAATCATTGAATCACGTGTAACTAGAGTAGCAAGTTTGTCTTCAGACCATTCCTCAGTACCACTAGGGCGTTCCGGAATAACCAAATAGCGCATCTCTGAGGTTGAGTCCCAAACACGAATTTCTTTCTCAATTGGAACATTTGTTCCGAATTCATTTAATACACTACGTGGGTCTTCTACCACTCTTGCGCGATATGGNGCTGATTTATACCATGTTGGGGGAAGTCCAAGTACAGTCCATGGGTAACATGAGCATAATGTGCAAACTACAACATTATGTAATTTTGGAGTGTTTTCAACTGCAATAATATGCTCACCCTGACGGCCTGCAAATCCAAAGGTTTTTTTTATAATTGATGAACAGTCATTTTTTATTGCTGCTTTAAAGTTTTCATCTACCCAAGCTNTTGCAACAACTTGTGCTCCATTTTTTGGTCCAATTTTATGTTCATANGTATCAATNAATGCATCAAGNGTTTCAGGATTNATTAATCCNTTATCAATTAAAACACTCTCAAGTGCCTTAACCCTGAGCGCTAGATCAGATGGCAAACTGTGANTTTCTTTTTTATCATANGACATTAGTTGGCTACTCCGTCTATTTCAGACAATAAAACACTAATATTTGCTTTNATGTTTTTTTNTATTATTTGNAANAANTGAAAAAAATAAAATTTTAGANNCTTTAANATACGCAAGCCTATTAAATTAACCTATTATACATTTATTGAAAATTTATTTGAGTCAGAAAAAAAATGTCTCACGGGCAAAGTAATTATATAAATTTTAATCCTAAAAAGCCAATTGCNGTAATNGGCGCTGGTGTAATGGGTACAAAAGTTGCTTGGAGNTGTGCCAGAGTAGGTATTGAGACAAGGTTGTATGATATTGAGAGAGGTAAAGCACAGTTATCAGCAGACCATGCTTGTACCTGGAGTGTTGGTAAAGAATTAAAAAATATTCAGAACTTTCTTAAAACTCCTGANTCCCTTCAAGAAACTCTGGCTGATGTACAATTAGTNCACGANAATGTTCCGGAGGTNCTAGATACAAAGCAGTCTGTTTATAAGCAGTTATCTANTCATTTACATTTTGGAGCATTTATTNGCACTAATGCATCTGCTTTTACCTGTTCTCAACTCGCTTCTGCAACAGATCGTCCAGACCGTTTTTTTAATTTAAATTTTTCCGACCCACGTTTTTCGAAACTGGTTGAACTTATGGTTTCCGATCTTGCAGCAATAGAAACAGTTAAATTTGCAGTAGAATGGGCACAAGCAATTAAGATGGTAGTAGTGCACACTAAAAAGGAACAGCAAGGTTATATTATGAATAGGATATGGAGGGTGATCAAGAAGGAAGTTCTTCGTCAGATTGAGGATGGGTATGCTTCGGCACAAGATATTGATCGTGCTTGGATGCTAGCATTTGGCACGCGTATAGGACCTTGTGGGCTTATGGATGATATAGGACTTAATTCTATATTAAGTATAGAGCAAGTNTATTATTNTCAATCCGGTAATGATGATGATAAGCCAGTCAACTTCTTGATAAAACTTGTTGAAAATGGAAAANTTGGATCACATTCCGGAAGTGGATTTTATACATACCCAAATCCAGAATANAATGATCCTGATTTTATAACCTTTGATAAAAAAAGATAAATACATAGTTAGAGCAAATTTATACTAGATTGATAAGATTAAACTTAAAATTTTTATGCTATTTATATTTTGGTCATTAATTCATAACAGTTAGTGCTAATGATTTTTATCCTTCTGCTGTTTGATGAGGAACTTCAAGGTTTGACCAAGTTTGTTCATAACTATGTGAGCTTATCTCAATTATATTCCCCNAAGGATCCTCACAGTAACAAACTTTATAAGGTTTCTCGGGCCAAAGTTGCCAAANTTTTGAGCGTTTTTTNCCACCAGACTCATCTATTGTAGTTGCTAGNTCTTCTATATCTGGGTCAGTCACACATATNTGGAAAATACCTGTTTTCCAAAATTCAAAATTGTTATCTGGTCTAACTGACTTTGGTTTAGAAAACTCGAATAACTCAATTCCTACACCATCACCGGTAACTAAATGAGCCATTTTAATAGCTTTATAACCATCTCCAAAAATATCCTGTACAATTTTAGAGAAGTAGCTACCATCCTCTTCAATAAGGGCAGGATTCATGAGGATATTAAAACCTAGTATTTTAGAGTACCAATCAGCTGCAGCATCAATATCAGTTACAGTAATTCCGACATGATTCATCGTTCTAGAATTTGTCATATTTACCTCTAATCATAATGAAGATTTTTGCTTTTCTCGAAGTTATAATATTTCCTTTTTGGTAAGTTATGCCTTAAGTTCGGAAACAAACATACACCCCGGTGAGTGTGTTATCGCTATTTTAGGCTTTGCATTTCTTATTGCCTCTTGAGGAGTAACACCGCATGCCCAAAAGACAGGAATCTCATTATCCTCTANAACTACAGGAGAACCATAATCNGGTTGATTAATATTTTCAATTCCTAAAGAATCAGCATCACCTATTTGAATTGGGGCACCGTGCGCCATCGGATAATTCGATGTTATTAATGCAGCCTTTTTCGCATCATCAGGTGTGTAGGGTCTCATGCTCACCACCAGCGAACCATAAAACTTTCCAGAAGCTACAGTTTTACGATTAGTGATAAACATTGGCACATTGCCTGCTTTTTGAAGGTGTTTTGGAGATAGGCCTTCTTTTTTCAATGCATCTTCAGCGGTAAACGAACAACCGATTAAAAAGGTCACAAAATTATCTTGCCAAAGGTCAAGTATATCTAATGTTTCGTGAGAGAATAAACCGTTATAGAAAATTTTATAGAGAGGTAGATCGGTTCGAATATCTGCNTTAGGAGCACTTCTTTTTGGTTCTGGGTNTCCTGGTTNTAGTACTTCNAGTAAGGGACAGGCATTNGAGTTTTTCTGGCAAAATATNGAAAAATCAATTGCCTCCGAACTTTCAAGAATTACAACATTTGCTTGCATATANCCANGAGCATGCCCTGATGTTGTNCTGGTAAAAATACCATTACGACAGGCATTTCTAAGGTNACTNGGNNTNTTAAAAAAGTGCATANANAAAACTACCATATAAGAGCAGAGAAAAAATCTTGCTTTTAATTTTGATAAGAGAAAAATATATTTTACATTCCTATCCTATACTTATTCTATAATTAAAATAGATATTTGATAAATCTGCTGAAATTAAATTCAAAAAATTTTTATGTCCTAATTTAATTACAACATATTTGTTTCTTTGGTGGTCTTAAAATAAAGTTAAAAGTTTCATTAAAAATATGTTTGGAGGTCTAAANATGAAATTTGGTGTCTTTCTTCCTAATGGTAGCAATGGTTATGTGTTATCTAAGGCCTTGAAGCCCTATCTTCCAACATATGAGCATCAAAAACAAATAACAATTGAGGCAGAAAAGCAGGGACTTTCATTNGCNCTTCCTATGATTAAATTTAGGGGTTTCGGGGGAGCAACAGGTTACTGGGATCATTGCTTAGAGCCCTTTACACTGATTGCAGGGTTAGCTGCAGAAACAAAAGAACTTACTTTTGTACCTACTGTCGCGCTACTTGCTCTGCACCCTGTTTATACTGCTCGCTTAGTTGCTACACTATCTAATATTAGTAATGGTCGTATAGGATTGAATATAGTTACTGNTTGGAATCAAGCAGAGTATGCTCAAATGGGTTTATGGCCAGGTAAAGATTATTACGAACAACGATATCAATACGCCACAGAATATTTGGCAATTTTAAATGAACTTTGGGCGACTGGAAAATGTTCTAGAAAAAGTAAATTTTGGGATCTAGAAGACTGTCACTGTTTTCCAACTCCAGGCCATAAAATTCCAATTTTTAGTGCAGGGCAATCACCAGCCGGTGTAAGTTTCTGCGAGAAAAATGCTGANCAACGTTTTGTATTTGGNCAACCACATATGCTGGACAAACTTGAAATAGAGAGCAAATCAAAAAATAAAAAACCTTACGGTACTTACTTGCTTTTTCATATGATAATCGGTGATACAGACTCTAAAGCAAGGGATGTAGGTGAAGAAATAATTCGTAAAGCTGATAAGGTAGCCATTGCAAACCAAATTTCTAGTGCAAGTCTCGATACAAGTATTGGTGGTACAAGTGAAGCTCATAGATTATCTCTAGANAAATCCTTGGAAGATGGGAACGCAGCATTTAATACTATTCCGGTGATCTATGGATCCCCAAAAACAATTGCAACTAAAATTACTGAGATTGCGCAACGTACTNGTGCTGATGGTTTTATGTTTAGTTGGAANGATTTTGAAACNGGTATAAGGGAGTTCGGTCAAGAAATTTTACCAAGAATTNCAAACATATAATGTCTATACTNAGTAAGAAATTCTTGGNTAATATTNTTTATGGAATTAGAACNGNCCGTCCCTTAACTATACCGTTGTGCAGGTCANGTAGTGCTTGGTTAGCTTCAGATAATTTATAATCTTTAGTNGCTAGAGTAACTAAACCCCGGTCTGCTAAAGCCATTAACTCAACTAACTCTGCATAAGTTCCTACAAGATTTCCTACTATTGTTTTTTCAGAAACAATCATATCAATTGCTGGAATTTGTATGCGCCCCCCGTAGCCAACAATATAATAATATCCAGCATTACGTGTCATAGCCAAACCGTTTTCAATAGCATTACCCTCGCCCACAAAGTCTATTACTGCTTCTGCTCCATGACCCTTGGTGAGTTCTAAGACTTTTTCTACTTCATCGCCATTAGCTTTAATTGTATGATGTGCTCCACTTTCTTTTGCTAATCCTAGAGCAAGATCAGATTGATCTAAAACAATAATTTCTCCTGCACACAAAGCGTTAAGTGTCTGAATGCCAATATGGCCTAATCCACCAGCACCAATAATTACTGCAAATTGTCCTGGAACTAGATGTGATGCAGCTTTTTTGGCTGCACGATATGCAGTAAGTCCGGCATCCGTATAAGGAGCTACATCCTTTGGGGATAAACTTTTAGGAAGTTGTATTAAACATCTTTCACCGGTATGAAGGTATTCTGCATATCCTCCTGGCGCATTAATTCCAGGGAAGCTACTTTCCATTGCGTGCATATCTTCACCACGGCGACATGCTAGACAATGACCGCTAGTTACGAGTGGGTGACAAATTACAGGATCTCCAACTTTAACACTTTCAACTCCAGAACCAACTTCTTCTACCCAGCCAGCATTTTCATGACCCATAATATGAGGAAATTCTAAGTCTACAAAGTCTTTCCAAACACCTTCAATAATATGAAGATCAGTACGACATACACCTGCTCCACCAATTTTCACAATAACATCTGTTGGCTTTAGGATTTTAGGATCTGCTACATCTTCATATACAACAAATTCAGATTTAGTAAGCGATTCATCAAACCCGTGTAGCGTTGCTGCTTTCATATCAACCAGCTCCTTTTTAAAATCAGATTAAATTACATACTTGGCTTGGGTCAAAAATTTGCATAAGTATATTAAATTATTTAGTAATTAGCCCTTAATAGCTCCAAATGTAAAGCCGCGGCTTAAATGTTTATGTATTAATAGACCTCCAATCACAAGTGGAGCAGCACCTAAAACCCCTAAAGCTACTTGGATATGAGGAGCATAATGTCTTTGCGCTATATCAACCGGTATAGTTACCCATTGTCCCGAGGCTAGTGACATTGCAATCGTACCTTCACTCCAATTTACAATAAAGATAAACATTGTAGTTGCAGCTAAGCCGCCTTTGATAAGAGGTAATGTAATTTTGAAATGAGCTTTCCAGCGCGACATACCGTCCATCAATGCAGCTTCCTCAATTTCTGGTGGAACTTGTTCAATAAAGCTTTTAAGCATCCAAGTTGATAGTGGCACGGTATAAACGATGTAAATAACAGTTAGTAAAATTGGAGCTGACCCACCACCTAAAATATGCCCTAAAATTCCAAAAGGTATAGCGATTGCTATTGCTGGAACCATTCTGAACATGAGAATTTGAAGTGGAACTATATTTCCACCTACTCGATATCTAGCTATACCAACAGCAGCAAGAAAGCCAACACTAATAGATATAAATGTTGAGACGGAAGCAACTATTGCTGAGCTTATTAGTGAGCGCCAACTTGAGGTATCCATCATGCCCAGCTGATTTTCATTAGACATAAAAATAGCAATAAAGTTATCTAAAGTTGGGTTATTTGTTATCCAGACTGGCTCCGGAAGATTAAATTCAGGGTGGGGTTTGAATGCCGATGAGAGCATCCATAGGATTGGAAATAGAGCAAATGCAATAGCGAAAAACAAACCTATTCCATTTAAAACTGTAAATTTGCGTCTTAATCCTAAATTTTCCATTAATGACTAAACCTAAAAACCTAATTGTTAAAAAAATAAGTAGCTTAATCAATAAAATAAAAAATTATTTATATAATTATTTATTAATTAAAAATTTTTCCAGTCCCCTGACTTCTCTAGTGCATCCGCTACTTGTAAAACAGTCTTATCTTCATATTGCCGTCCAACAATTTGGAAACCAATTGGTAAACCATTATGGATGCCACATGGGACACTAATTGCAGGATGCCCTGTTAAGTTGAACTGAGGTGTATTATTAATCATATTTAGTGCCTTAGACATATATTCACCAAAATCTGCATCTTTCGGTGGTATAGTGGAGGGTAAGTGAGGGATTGTTGGCATTACCAAAACGTCAAAGCTTTTAAGAGCAGAGTCATAGGCATTTCTCAAGACTTGAGTAAGGTTTTGGGCTTTGGCATAGTAACGACCATTATATTGACGTTTTAAATATTCTCCCAAGAGAATTAGATTTTTCACTGTTAAAGGAAAGTCATGAGCTCTTGTTTTATAGCTTTTAGCAAGGTGGTCAAGAAGAGCAACATCATAAAATCCTGACCAATTAGTCCCAGCCCCATAACCTTTAAACATGAATTCGGTAGATCCTTCAGCAGCAACACCAAACCATATTGATAAGCCATCAATATGCAAAGGGACTGATACATTAGATGCCCTCGCACCTACCAATTCTAGTCGTTGTACGGCGTCTCGAACCTTTTTATCAACAATTGGATCACTGGGAGGGAGTCCTATATCATCCCAAGTATCTGCAGTTTGATTAAAGCCCTCTTCTAATATTCCTATACGGATGCCTTCACATCCTTTACCTATTGCCGACATATAATTATTATTAAAATTTTCTGATATTATTCCTTTTTGTCTTGGATCAAGTGAATCAGGACCAGCGATTACTTGTAATAACTTGGCTGTATCTTCAACGGAATTTGCCATTGGACCAACATGATCTAAAGTCATTTCTATGGTCATGCAACCTGTATACGGAACTAATCCATATGTTGGCTTATGCCCAACAACACCACACCATGCAGCGGGTATGCGAATAGAGCCGCCTTGGTCTCCTCCTATTGCGATGGGGATATCTCCTGCAGCTAAAGCAACCGCACTACCTTTAGAGGAGCCTCCCGGGGAATGCGTGGGTTTTCTTGGGTTTCTAACAGGACCATATGCACTCGTATGACCTCCACCGGAAAAAGAGAAGTCTGCACAAGCAGTTTTCCCAACAATTTCAGCACCAGCATCTAGTATTCTAGTTATTATGGTTGCGTCTATAGTAGGCGTATAGCCTTCGATTGCCCTGGCTCCATTCATCATTGGAACTCCAGCAACAGATACCATATCTTTTATCCCAATTTTGTAACCTTTGAGTTCTCCAGTTTTAGCCCCCTTTATACTAGTTTTCCAATACCATGCATTATATGGGTTTTCATCTGGTTGTGGACGTTTACCTGGTGTGCGTGGGTATTTCACTACTGGAGTTGGTGCGGTTAGATTATCTATACGTCTGAGGTTTTCTATAGCTCCAAGCATTGCATCTCGTTGGTTGTTTAGATCTTCTAAATTTAAATTTAAAGAGAAGTCGTCAGATATCTCTTGCAAATGCTTGATAGTAGGCATTTCAGGTCCGCGAGCCATAATAAACTCCTTTAAACATACACTTATTTAGTAAACCTAAGACATTAGTTTAGCATATTGATCTAGTAGAGGTAGAACCTTATCCCGGGGTTCATCTGGAACATCAAACAATACAGCGTTGATGTTTGCTTCTTTATATTTCTGGAGCAAATCATAATCTGTAGGTGCAAAGAAGACAGTGATAGAAAGCTCTTGTGGGTCTCTTTCTACTGCTTTTGCAGCATTATCTAGTCTTAGTCGTTCTTTAAAGGGGTCAAAGTCTTTTCCACCACGAGGAAGCCAGCCATTTGCTAAATTTGCAACACGTTTTAGAGTATGATCAGTCTCCCCACCTAAAATTATTGGCGGATGATCTTGGGTTATTGGCTTTGGACTAGACCAAACAGGATCAAAATTAACAAAATCTCCATGATACTCAGCTTCTTCTTCAACCCAAAGGTTTTTAATAGCTTCAATTTTTTCTGTCATTTCTTTAAAGCGAGTTTTATAAACTGCGCCATGATTTTCCATCTCATCTTGGTTCCAGCCAGCACCCACTCCAAATATAAAACGACCCCCTGATTGACGGTCTAGGCTAGCAGCAGATTTTGCGGTAGTTATTGGGTCACGTTGAGGAAGTAAGCAAATTCCGGTTCCAATTTTTAGCTGAGTACTTCTTGCTGCTGCAAAAGAAAGTGCAACAAAAGGGTCCAGTGTATGTTTATATCTTTCAGGTAATTCACCCCCTGGCGGAAAAGGGGTTTTCCTGCTAATTGGTATGTGCGTATGCTCGCAAGCTAGTAATTGTGAAAAGTTTCTTGCTTCAAGTTCTTCTGCAAGTTCTCCAATTTCAATACCGTAGTGTGTGGGGAAATAAAATACACCAAATTCCATTTTTATAAGTCCTATAAAAAGTTTAAATACTAAGCTTTGTCTTAAAATTGATACTTTGGATATCTATGGCTTTTAGATAATTAATCTAAATGCCAGCTTTAGAAAAGCTGTTTCTAGTGTTTTATAGTCTCTATTAATATGTTAGCCAATAATTACAATTAGGTATAACATTTTAATTGTATAAATATTGAGTTGTGTTTTAGTTANATTAAAAAAGNGTAAACTNATTAAAGGCAATAAGAAATANTGGTTTAATTCNATATGCAANTAATTCGTAATATTTTTTCAGGATCATTATTAATTCCTACAGGATTACTTCTTTTAGGAGGAATTTCTTATGGCAGTCTTTTCTCTGCTAACAAAAGAGCAATTGATGCTGGCTTTCCTTTCTTAGCTTATGCATTTTGGCAGGTNCTTNTAGCCGCTGCTATTCTTATTCTAATCTCTATTTTNACATCGGGTTTACCTCGTTTAAGTAAAGTTAACTTACGTGTTTTTAGTTTTGTTGCCGTTGTTGGTCTTATTTGCCCTTTATTAGTCATTACAGCTATAGCAGATAAATTACCCCCAGGTGTTGTGACGCTTTGTGCAGCCCTAATACCATCAGTAACTTACATGCTAGCCCTTTCTGTACGTGTTGAAAAATTGAGGCTTTTAAGTATAGGAGGAGTAGCTTTAGGTTTTGGTAGTGTACTTTTTATTGTCTTGCCGAGGGAAAGTTTGCCAATTGATGGGTCCTGGGTTTGGGTAATTTTTTCTCTNTTGATGCCNTTTTCAGCAGCTATTAATAATACCTTCAGTGCAATGCTTAGACCGCCTGAAGCAGGATCGATATCAATGTCAGCTGGTATGATGATGATTGCTGCAATATTGTTATTTATCATTTCATGGTGCAATGATGGGCTTTTTNCACTTACTGAGGCAGGATTAGACGGGCTCATNGGAGTTTTGTGGGCGGGAGCAGCCTTAGCTATTACCTACACTTGCTTTTTTGAAATCATTAAGCGTGCTNGGGGATTATTTTTTGCTCAAATTAATTATGTAATAGTTGCAGCAGGGCTTTTTTGGTCATGGGCTCTTTATGGTGAAGCACTGAGTATCTGGGTTTGGGCGGCGGTTCTTCTGCTTGTTGTAAGTCTAGCATTAATGAATGCNGGGACAGCCCGTTCAATTAAAGAAAAANAANAAGCTAAATCTTGATGAAGGGCAGTGTCTTAAATTATGGATTGCATAAATAAAGCAGAAAAAGATATNCGAATATCTTTAGCGGCTTGCTATCGTATAGTACATATGATCGGCTGGTCAGAACTAATTTTTAATCATATTACTATGCGTGTACCTGGGGCAGGTAAACATTTTTTGATAAATCCTTATGGACTTTGGTACGATGAAGTTAAGGCATCAAACCTAGTTAAAGTTGACCTCAATGGGAATCTTATCGAAAAAAGTGAATGGGGTATAAACCTTGCTGGGTATGTTATCCATAGTGCTATCCATGGTGCGCTTGATGATGCACATTGTGTTATTCATACTCACACAACAGCTGGAATGGCAATTTCATGTTTAGATCAAGATTTGGAAGCATTATCTATATATGACTCTGTGATTGATGGAGAGATTGCATATCANAACTTTGAAGGTGTTACTGTTTATGAAGAAGAGAANCCAAGGCTAATTAAAAGTCTTGGNAATAAGAAGTTAATGATATTAAGAAACCATGGTTTACTAACTATTGGTAAATCTATTCCTGAGGCTTTTATGTATATGTGGCGTCTTAATAGAGCCTGTGAAATTCAGCTTGCTGCTATATCTGCAAATACTCCATTGCTATCAGTAACTAATGAAGCCATAAATGCCTCTAAGTCTGCTTACCAAGGTATGGAAGATGGAGATAGGCATGCTGACAAAGTTTTTGCTGCACTTATCAGGCGTATAGATGCAATAGATAAAAGTTACAAAGATTAAAGAGATATTCTATTAGCTACTAAAAGGTTATTTTTTTATTAATTTGCATAATTAAATTAGAGGGGCATCTGGGTCTAGACCTAATGCAAGTCTTCCTGCAGGTACTCCATTAGCCTCCCAATTCATAGTAATATGTGCAAGACATGCGTGCGCATCCCTAAAAGACCGTGATAATGGGTTTTTATCAAATAATGCTCCCCCACCAGCAGCACTTACAATTAAGTCTACCCCGTTTACTGCAAGTTTAGCCGCATAAGCTGCATTTCGGCGCATATTGAGTCGCATTTTCATATCAGATAATTCATTAGCTTCTGCAATTNGCATAATTTTAGATGCATCAGATTTTAGGATTGTTTCAGCAGCATCAATTGCTGCTTGGGCTTCAGAAACTTTACTCTGGAGCGTCATAAGTTCGGCAATTCTTGCACCACTGCTTGTAGCTGTNCGTTTGCACATTTCCTCTGTAAATATTTCAACAGCAGCTTGAGCGCCGCCAATTGTTGCACTNCCCTGTACGAAACCAAAACAGCCAAACATTGGAGTTTTATATATAGGGGCTTTATTAAGCTTTATACCAGGGGCTTCACCATTCTTTGTTAATTCAACAGATAGNGATCTTCTTTTTGGCACAAAAACGTCTTTAAGACAGACATCTTTACTGCCTGTTCCCCTGAGACCAGAAGTTTCCCAATTGTCAATTTGATCAACATCACTAATAGGAACATGAAATAACCAAGGTTTTATTTCACCATTTTCTTCTTCTAGGTTAGCACCAAAAATACACCATTTTGCACCATCAATACCGCTTGCAAATGGCCAATGCCCATTTAAGATAAAACCTTTTTTTGTCCTAGTAGCTCTTCCTGCTGGAAATGCTAGAACACCAACAATAAAACATTCAGGGTCATCACCCCAAATTTCATTCTGCCCTTCTTCAGGTAAGAAAGCTGTCATATAAGCGTGGATACAGTATTGACCTAAAACCCAACCTGTTGAAGCATCTCCTCTACCAATAGTTGAGAGACGGTCTACCAATTCTTCAAAACCAAGCTCATCTCCACCAAAGGTTTTTGGTTGCAGTGTCCTAGCTAAGCCAGACAAGCGGAGATCATCATATGTTTCTTTAGGTAGCCTTTTGAGTATATCACCCTCACTAGATCTTTTCCTAAGTTTAGGAATCAAATTTTTAGCTATGTTAAGCTTATTATGAGAATCGTAATTAAAACTTTCAGAGTTAGGCATTAGACTAAACTTTCCATATTACATTACGCTGATTGTTTTTTATACAGCTACTCAAGTTTATGTTTTGGCAATAATACCTGAAGGTTCAAAAAAGGGAGCGGGGATAAGGAGCTTACTTTTTTGGCTAGAAATCATTGGTCTAACCTTTTCTATGTAGGTCAACCAACTTTTGTTTTCAAACAATTTTTTCCGTCTTAAGCTTCGTTCATTTAAAGATGTATATCCCCACATATGAACTATCTGATTTAGTGGTCCTATGTCAGTAAAATAATACCCAACTAAATGCCCAAGAATAGGTAGTTGGATAGGGAGTCCTTCAGACTCATAAAGCTCTAAATATTTGATGTGTTTTCCAGGATAAAGTGTATAAGTTCTTTGTTCGACAATCATTATATCAATTCCAATTTATTTATTTTGTGATAAATATTTTTTTATTGCTTCTTCGGGTGCTTGATAACACAAGTGTTAGTCCAAAAAATAGGAGACCGACTGAGCCCCATATGTACACACTGGGAAGCTGATCAAAAATAATATAAGCCCATGCAATTCCACAAATTACTGCTATGAAATTAAATTGTGCAAAGAAAACTGGACCAGCTATACGTACTATTTCAAAGAAAGCTAACCAGAAAATAGCATTTATAAGTATTGACCATAAAACTGCTAAATTGACTTCTAAGGGTGCATCAAACGCAAATAATTGATCCGTAATAAACATAATTGGTGTTAAGACTATTGCAGAAAGTAATAATAGCCCAGCAGAGAGGCTCTCCCCAGCGGATTCTGGAGGTCGATATTTCCCAGCTAAAACGTTAACAGCTGCAAAGCTAACAGGTGCTAAAACACCAAGTAACATCCATGTAGCCATACCCGGCTCTGGTAAGGCTGAGTCTGGTAGTACTGCAAGTGCAACTCCTGCGATTCCGAAAAATATTCCGAATACGCTTAGCCATCGAAATGAATCTAATTTAAGTAATACTGAGAAGACGTATGTGAGGAGTGGGGATAAAACAAGTAAAAGGGTTAATGGTCCAGGAGGAACCTTAGGAGCAACATAAGCAAGAATTGACAAGGGAAAAGCCATTCCTAGAAGTCCTAAAAGTATATATGTGCGAATATGGGCATAGGAAAAACGAAGATAATTACCGCGAATAATAGCGTAAACTATAAGTATTAATCCAGAACCAAAGCATTGCCAAAAAGCGTAGGCAATGGCAGGAACACCTCCTTCTACTGCTATTACATTAATTGAGAAAAGTAATCCAAAAACTATTCCACATAGGAATAATAACAAAATAGCTCTAAATCTATCCGGAATATTTATCATTTTTTTCAGTGATCTCTATTTTTATGGAGATTATATGTCACTTACCCGAAAAGACTGCCTTACGTTTTTCTATAAAAGATGTAATGCCCTCTTTAAAGTCATCTGTAGAGGCGCAATCTGCAAAACTTTCCGCTTCAGCTTGCAACTGTGAATCTAAAGCTGAATCAAAAGATTTGTTAAGAAGTAATTTTGTATTTCCAAAAGCATGAGTTGGTCCACATGCGAGTCGCTCAGCCAATTTATCAACGTATTCGTTAAGCTTATCAGCAGCCACAACTTTATTAACTAAACCAAGGTTCTCGGCCTCTTTTGCATCAAAACGGTCAGCTAAAAGAGCTAGTTCCATAGCCTTACGTAGCCCCACGATTCTTGGTAGAAACCAAGTAGATGATCCATCAGGGCTAGTGCCTATATTAGAGTAAGCCATAGTAAAAATAGTGTTTTCTGCTGCTACAACTAAATCACATGCCATCATTAAACTCATTCCAAAGCCGCCTGCTGCACCATTCACGCTAGCAATAATTGGTTTTGGCATTCTTCTCATAGCTTGAATAATTGGATGAACTTTTCCAACAAATAATTCAAAATAGCGTCTTCGTTCTTCAGGCTCTCTATCTAGTTCCTCACTAAATGATTTAAGGTCACCGCCTGCCATAAAATGACCCCCGTTACCACGAATTATTAAACAACGAACATTTTGTTGATTTTCAAAACGTGATAAACTATGAAAAAGATCATCTACCAGATCAGCATTAAGCGCGTTTAGTACTTTTGGGCGATTTAATGTAATAGTGGCTATAGAACCATCAACACTGGTTATAATCGTATCACCCATATTTTTCTCCTGCGCTATAATTTAATTTATAATAAATTTATATACACTTTATCATGTAAGTTATTATTTAAAATAACCTTAACATATTTTATTCATGCTTTATCTATGTGTATGTGTGTTGGAAAACCCAATGTTTAATTAGGTTTTGTATTTGTATTTTTACCCGTTATTTAGATTATATAAATTTATATGGCAGATAAAAAAATTATTTTTTTTACTGTGAAATATGTTCTTTTTGTTGAAGTGAAAATATTGACGTATAACCCTTAGACCAATCTGGAGGCAGCTTTCCTTGGTAGGGTTCCATATGCACAAATTGTGATGGCTTCCCCCTAATAATTTTTCTGTCGTATCTTGATGGTGTCGGGTTATTTGTAATGGGTAAAGTATCAGCAGATGAAAATGTATTAAGCAGAAGTGGTCGGGATTGATGAGGATGTGTATTAGGCTTTGAGCCATGAACAGTCCTGCAATGATGTACAGTTATTGAACCCGCATTTCCAATAGAATAAAATGCATTTTTCAAGTCCAATTGTTTTTTTTCTTGTTCTGAAATATATCCTACCCATTGCCCATCAGCGTTATAATGGTCAAATATTGGACCTGTATGACTTTTAGGTATTACTCCTAATGGACCCATTTTATTATCAACATTTTCTAGATAAATTCCAATTGTAAGAACACTATCATTCGTATGTGGCCAAAATGGCATATCTTGGTGCCATTTAACTTCTTCTCCTCCAGAGAACCATTTAAAATTTAATTTTGAATGATGAAACATTATATTTGGTCCAAGAAGATCCTCAGCAATATCTGTAATTATAGAATTACATGCAAATTCCCAAAATAATGGGTAATGTGCTACAGGCTGAGTTAGTCTACGGAGACGCGGCTTGGTTTTGGTGTGATCTGGTTCAAGGTCAAATTTTTCATTCGATACTTTTAAATTGCTACTTTCATCAATTGCTTCATTTATTGTATCGAAGAGTTCTTCCAAAACGCTTTTGTTTATAATATTATTTAAAAAAACATACCCATTTTCGAAATATGACTCTCTTTCATTCTGGGCTAGAACTTTTGGAGTATAAGAAAGAATTGATTCAGGTGTCATAAAAGTGACTCAATTTCTATTTGTTTAATTGGTTGTATGTACTTCTTATATTAATTTTATATAGAATTTTATATAATAAAATAAATTCCAGTTTATATAGAATTGCCCGACTTAGATATATAAATTACTGTTAAGTCAAATTTTGGATAATTAATTTATCTATATGATACAAAGTATTGGAGTAACAGTATTAATAAATTTTGCTTAACTCAATAAACACTGTTTTATGGTTGGGCAAGTCCAGAGCATAGTTTAGTATGAATTACCTGCTAAGTTAAAAAATATAATTTAGGCTGCTAAAATAGAGTTTATGAGGGCGAAAGTATGTCACGAGGAGTTGCCGAAACAATTATGGGTGCAATTGTAATTGCTATTGCTATTGCGTTTATAGTTTTTGCTTACACTCGAAGTAGTGTAGCGACTGTCTCTGGGTATGAAGTGTCTGCAAAATTTACAAGAATTGATGGGCTACTTAGAGGTGCTGATGTAAGGGTTGGAGGTATAAAAGTTGGTTCAGTTATCGACCAGAATTTAGATACGCTCACTTACCAAGCAGTAGTAAGTATGAGTATTTCAGAAGATATTCAGCTACCAATAGATTCGACAGCCGCAGTTGTGAGCGATGGTTTGCTTGGAGGTAAATATATTAACCTTGAGCCAGGCGGTGCTGATGAAATGATGGTAGAAGGGCATACGATAACTTATACGCAATCATCAATTATGATTGATCAGTTGATTGGTCAATTTGTTTTTGGCGGGGAATAAATATCTTAGGCGGTCCAAAGTTGAGAAATATATTCTTTGCTGTCATTACAATTAGCATATTATGTCTAATAACATCTAATGCTAGCGCTTCTAGTCTAATTGGCTCTCATGCTGTACTTAAGGCCCTTGATAAGGTAACTGCAAGGGTATCTAAAATTACTATTAAGATTGGTGAAACAGCAAACTTTGGTGCTCTGACCATAAACTTATCTGCATGTTACTTTACTCTTCCAGAGGACCCTCCAGAAAGTGCTGCCCACCTTACTATAGAGGAGGAGAATCCATCAGAAAAATCTAATTATGTATTTAAGGGTTGGATGTTTTCTTCAAGCCCAGCACTAAATCCATTAGAACATCCAGTCTATGATGTTTGGGTATTACGTTGCATCAATACAGATGAGAAATTAATAGATTCTGGAAGTGCTCCACAGACTGGGGGATAATTAGGGGAACAGA
>PAWF01000040.1 GCA_002714015.1 Gammaproteobacteria bacterium
AAACCCTAAGGGTAAAAGAGTTGAAGTTAGGTTTCCTGACCCTGCAGCAAATCCTTATCTGGCTTTTTCTGCAATGCTAATGGCAGGCCTGGATGGGATAGAAAATAAAATTCACCCTGGAGATGCTATGGATAAAAATCTCTACGACTTACCTCCCGAAGGGCTTGAAGATGTTGCCACAGTTAGTGGCAGCCTACGTGAGGCACTATTTGCACTCGATGATGACAGGGAGTTTTTAAAAAAGGGGGAAGTATTTTCTGATGACCTTATAAATGGGTATATTGAATTAAAGTATGAAGAAGTAGAGAGATACGATCTAACGCCTCACCCTATAGAATTTGAAATGTACTATAGTTCTTGATTAGGTATAGCTTGGATTGGAATTAACGTATCTATTAATTTTTTAAATTAATTTACTGCAAAGCTTTCACCACACCCGCAAGTGCTGGTGGCATTTGGGTTATTAAATACAAATGTGCTTTCTAGTTTTGCATCTTTATAGTCAAGCTCAGTTCCAACAAGAAACATAACAGCTGTAGAATCAATTATAATCTTAATATCATTAATCTCTAAAACTTCATCATGTGGTTTTATCTCTTTGGCATAGTCCATTGTATAACTCATGCCAGAACAACCAGCATTTTTAACGCCAATTTGTATCCCTATAACTGATTTATCATCGCTACTAGTCATAAGTTTTTGAATACGCGCACGGGCAGAATCTGTAATTTTTATAAGATCTGACATAAAGACCTCTTATACTATAAGTATCCTAGTTCAAGTCGGGCTGCTTCTGACATCATATCAGATGACCAAGGTGGATCCCAAACAATTTCAACATTAACTTCATTAACTTCACTTATATTACTTTCTATAGCTGCTGAAACCCAATGTGGCATATCACCTGCAACAGGACATCCTGGAGCAGTTAAAGTCATTTTAATATTTATTATATTTTCATTACTAATATTGATGTCATAAATTAAACCTAATTCATAAATATTAACAGGAATTTCAGGATCATAAACTAGCCTTATAGCCTCAATAACACGAGCTTCCAGACTAGTTGGTTCTATATCAGGCGGTGAAAGACCATTATTATTTTCATAATTTGAGTTTTGATCATTGGCTTCAGCATTACTTGTTGGATTAAGACTTAAGTTATCGTGTGAATCATAATTATTTTTCGTAGAAGCTTTTATATCTTCTTCTGGTTTCCAAGACGCATACGAATCTGAGTTTTTTGATTCATGATTATCAACCTCATCTTTGTCTTTAGATTGAGAAAATATATTACGTATTGCATTTATCATTCTGTGGTAACCTCTTTAGAGCCTTTTGCTATAGCAGCATTAAATGCATGCCATGGTAATGTCGCACACTTTACTCTCATAGGGTAATTACGAACACCTGCTAAAACATTTAATTTTTCTAAATCTTCTGTTTGTGTATAGGAGTCGATATCCTTACTATCTTCAGAAACCATTGAATGAAAAAGATCAAATAAATTCTGAGCCTCTGTTATTTGTTTGCCTTTTAGTATATCAGTCATTAAAGAAGCTGAAGCTATAGAGATTGCACATCCTTTTCCTTCAAAAGTAACGTCTTTAATAAGTGTACCATCAACTTCTATATATATTGTTACAGTATCTCCGCAAAGTGGGTTATGCCCATGAGCATCTGAAGTTTTTGTCTCTAACAATCCAAAATTACGAGGAGATTTCCCATGGTCTAAAATAACCTCTTGATATAAATCACGTAAATCCGTCATTAGGAAAAAATCTCCTTTACCTTGTCCAACCCATTAACTAGTGAGTCAATATCATCCATTGTATTGTAAAGCCCAAGTGAAGCTCTTACTGTACCTGTAATGCCAAAATGTTGCATTGTGGGTTGTGCACAATGGTGTCCCACCCTAACGGCTATACCTTCTTGATCTAGAATGGTTCCAATATCATGTGGATGAATGTCTTCATAGATAAAAGAAATTATACCAGCTTTATTAGTTGTTGGAGCAAACAAGGTAATTAAATTAGAATCTTGTAATAGGCTTGTTGCATATTTGAGTAATTTATTTTCATGAGTAGCAATAACATCTATGCCTATTTCTTCTATAAAAGTTATTGCCGCACCTAAGCCGACTGCACTTGCAATAGGTGGTGTTCCCGCTTCAAATTTAAACGGTGGGACAGTATACGTACTTTCTTCAGTAGTTACGGTAACTATCATATCTCCACCACCTTGATATGGTGGCATTGATTCAAGAAGTTCATATTTACCATATAAAACACCAATGCCACTTGGACCATAAAGCTTATGACCTGAAAATACATAAAAGTCAGCATCAAGTTCTTGTACATTCACTGAATTATGAACTATTCCCTGACAACCATCTACAAGAACGCGAGCATTTATTGCGTGTGCTGCTTTAATAATATCAGGAATTGGATTGTTAACTCCCAATGCGTTAGATGTCTGTGTAATAGCAACTAATTTTGTTTTTGGATTTAAAAGTTCATGAAAGTGATCTAAGTCAAGATAACCTTCTTTATCGAGTTTTACGGATCTGATTTTCACACCGGTACGTTCACGTAATAGGTGCCATGGCACTATATTAGCATGGTGTTCCATTGTAGTGATTAAAATTTCATCTTGTGAAGTTAAGTTTTGTATTCCCCAACTATTTGCAACTAAATTTATAGATTCAGTAGCACTCTTAGTAAAAATGATTTCTTCTACTCTTGATGCACCTATAAAATTAGAAACTTTTTTTCTCGCTGATTCATATGATTCAGTGGCTTTTGCACTCAAACTATAAACACCCCTATGGATATTTGCATATTCTGATTCATAAAAATCCCGAACTGTATTTATAACTATATTTGGTTTTTGAGCACTCGCAGCACTATCTAAAAAAACAAGAGGTTTTTCTGATAAATTATTATCAAAAATTGGAAAATCTGATTTCCATGGATTTAAATCTGAGTTGATAGAATTAGTCTCTACATTTGTCATAATTAATTTCTCCTTTTCCCAGAAGAAAGCCATTTACTAACAACATTGCTCATAAGATTTTGAATACTTTTATTATCAATTAACTGGAAATGTTCATTCATAAAAGCCAAGATAAGTAACTTTTTTGCACCAGCCTCTGACAATCCTCTACTCCGTAAATAAAAAAGAGATTCACTGTCTAATGAACCAGATGTTGCCCCATGGCTACACTTAACATCATCAGCAAAAATTTCTAATTCTGGTTTTGCTTTAATCTCTGCAGAAGGAGATAGAAGTATTGTTCTTAATAACTGTTCTGCATCAGTCTTTTGTGCATTTTGAGCAACTTTTACTTGGGCTTGAGCTACACCTCTAGACTTTTCGTCTAGTACACCGCGATAGAGTTTTTTACTTTTACAATTAGGTGCATTATGACTAATGATACTTGTTGTATCTGCATGCTGATCACCATCTAGCAAATGGGCTCCATGAAGATAACATTCTCCATTATTTCCCTCCATTAATGAATGGACTTCGTTTCTAGAAAGTTTAGATCCTCTCAACAAGCTAAAAGAATAATATTTTGAAGTCTCATTTAGTAAGACCTTAATATAAGAAGTACACCAAGTTGTTGGTGTTCCTAGTTCTAATTTATAGTGTTTTAAAATAGCTCCTTTTCTTATATCCACGTCAACTAAAGTATTTGTCCAGTGTTGTTGTGATGATTTAAATAAATGTTGTTCAATAATTGTAGCTGAGGCTTCTTCTTCTAAGATGATTTCTAAGCCAGGGTGAGATGCAATGGGTTTATTCCCTTCATTTAAAGTATAAAAAATTAGGGATATTGGCTTAGTTAAATGAATTTTTGAACCAATGTTAATTTTTAATCGATCACCATTTAGTTTGAAATTCATATTTAACAAAGAATTATCAGAGTCAATTTTATTAGAATTGCTATCATTAATGGATACAGATACATCTTTAGGCATCATTTTAGATACCTCATCTATATTCACAACTTTACCATTTACAAAAAAGATTTGATAAGAAGAGGCTGCATGTTGGTCTAGAGTAGATAGGTGATTTATATCTAGGTCTAAATTATTTGTGTCATTAGTGTCGAAGGGTATTTTTGATAAATTTATAAGGTTAGTATATTTCCATGACTCATTTGCAGTAGATGGTAAAAAACCTCCCTTTTCGAACCCTGCTTTCAACAAGGCAGAATTGGCATAAGGAAAATCTATCCTATCATTATGTTTAATTCCAGTAGCCATTTAAATGCTATTCCTGAACTTTAGTGTCAATTCCTAAGCCTGCATATCCATCACGCTCAAGTATTTCAACTAACTCCATTCCTCCGCTATGGGCTATTTTACCATCTGAAATAATATGAACATGATCTGGCACTATATATTCAAGCATTCTTTTATAATGTGTAATCACTATTACAGAACGATCTGGTGAACGAAGAGAATTGACACCATTAGCAACTATTTTAAGCGCATCGACATCTAACCCAGAATCTGTTTCATCTAGAATTGCTAATTTTGGTTTAAGAAGTGCCATTTGGAGAACTTCATTTCGTTTTTTTTCACCACCTGAAAAACCTACATTTAAAGCCCTCTGAAGCATTTCAGAATTTATACCTACCTTTGAACATGCATCTTTCATTAAAGATAAAAATTCTATTGCATCATATGGCTTTTCATTACGAAACTTTCTAACTGCATTCACTGTTTCTTTTAAAAATGTACCACAAGGAACACCAGGGATCTCAACAGGGTATTGAAAAGCTAAGAACAATCCTTCACCTGCACGTTCTTCTGGTAGTAAATCAAATAAATTTTTTCCTAAAAATTCTATTTCACCTCTATTTATATTATAACCATCACGGCCAGCTAAAATATGAGAAAGAGTGCTTTTACCTGATCCATTAGGTCCCATAACAGCATGTACTTGTCCAGGCTTCACAGATAGATTGAACCCATCAAGTATCAACTTAGAGTCGACCGAAACAGATAAGTCTTTAACGTTTAATAATGACATAAATAAATGCTAACCCCCAAAAGTAAAATTTAACCAACACTTCCCTCTAAACTAATTGCAACAAGTTTTTGAGCTTCAACTGCAAATTCCATTGGAAGTTCCTGAAGAACTTCGCGGCAAAAACCATTTACAATTAGTGCAATTGCATCCTCTTCCCCTATTCCTCTTTGACGGCAATAAAATAATTGTTCTTCATTTATCTTAGATGTTGTTGCTTCATGCTCAACCTGAGATGTAGAATTTTTAGTTTCGATATATGGTATAGTATGTGCACCACATTTATTTCCTAGTAACAATGAGTCACATTGAGAATAATTTCTGGAATTTTCTGCCCCAGGTTGCATCCTAACTAAGCCACGGTAAGTACTATTAGATTTTCCAGCAGCTATACCTTTAGATATTATTCGACTCTTAGTATTTTTGCCGAGATGGATCATTTTTGTTCCAGTATCAGCCTGTTGCCGATTATTTGTTATAGCAATAGAATAAAATTCACCTATCGACCCATCACCTTGTAAAATACAACTCGGATATTTCCATGTTATAGCTGATCCAGTTTCAACTTGCGTCCACGAAATCTTGGCGTTTTTTCCTCTGCATGCCCCTCTTTTTGTAACAAAGTTATATATTCCACCTTTACCTTCTTCATCACCAGGATACCAATTCTGTACAGTAGAATATTTAATTTCAGCATTATCTAATGCAACTAATTCTACAACAGCTGCGTGAAGCTGATTTTCATCCCGCATAGGAGCAGTGCAACCCTCTAAATAACTTACATATGAATTAGCTTCAGCTATAATCAAAGTTCTTTCAAATTGACCTGTATTTGCAGCATTTATTCTAAAATATGTAGAAAGTTCCATTGGGCATCTGACACCTTGAGGGATATAGACAAATGATCCATCTGTGAATACAGCTGAGTTAAGCGTTGCATAAAAATTATCAGATACAGGTACAACAGATCCGAGGTATTTTTTTACTAGATCAGGGTAATTTTGCACTGCTTCAGATATAGGGCAAAATATTACCCCTAACTCAGAAAGTTTATCTTTAAATGTTGTTGCTACTGATACGCTATCAAATACGGCATCAACTGCCACACCAGCTAACATTTCTTGTTCCTTAAGCGGAATACCTAATTTTTCATATGTTTTTAGAAGTTCAGGGTCAACTTCCTCTAAACTTTTAGGTGCATCATCTTTTGATTTAGGGGCAGAATAATAACAAGCATCCTCAAATTTAATTGGTGGAAAGCTAATTTTAGCCCAACTAGGCTCAGCATCAGTTGCCTCTAACCATTTTGCAAATGCCTTAAGACGCCATTCTAATAACCAATCGGGCTCTGATTTCTTATTTGATATAAAACGGATAATATCCTCATTAAGTCCAGGTGGTGCAGACTCTGATTCTATATCTGTAACAAATCCATACTTATAGGGTTCATTGGCTGCCGATTCAGCTTGATCTCTTGAAGCTAACTCTGATTTATTCATCTTGCTGTCTCCAAACTTATAAATCTATTGATATATTTTTTTGAATCAGCGACTTGAATAATATTTTCTAACGTCAGGTTATTGAGCGTTTCTGAGATAGCAGCACTAATTCGTTGCCATGGTTCTTGGACTATACATGTTTTTTGTAGATCACAACCGCGATCCCCATCAAGACAATCTGTTATAGCTATTGGTCCATCTACAGATTCTATAATTTCTGCAATTGATATAAGCCTTGCAGGACGAGATAATATAAATCCGCCCTTAACCCCACGTTGGGAATCTAATATTTCATTTTTTGCTAGTAGCTTTAGTAATTTACTCGTCGTAGGTAATGGGATTCCAGTCGACTCAGCTACCCCTGCAGCAGAATGAGTGTTTTTTTCATAGCGAGCAATATAACTTGTAATGACTACAGCGTAGTCAGCCATTCGACTTATACGTAACAAATGAACTGCTCCATATTTAAATAAGACTAAATTAGTCTTATTTAAATATGGTTTATTATTAAACTGTCAATGAAAAATAAAATAATAAAGGAGTTAAGCTAAATTAATTTCAAATTTTGCTTCTGTCTTTTGAATTATCTCATTTACTGAAGAGCCATTTGCTACTTCAATGAGGTGCATATTCCCATCTATAAATTCAAACACCCCTAAATCTGTAATGACCATATCTACAACACTTTTACCCGTTAATGGTAGTGTACATGATTTAACAAGTTTAGATGATCCATCTTTTGCATTGTGCTCCATTAATACAACAACTTTCTTTACACCAGCGACTAGATCCATAGCTCCGCCCATACCCTTAACCATTTTTCCAGGAATCATCCAATTAGCTAGATCACCATTTTCAGCTATCTGCAGAGCGCATAATATAGATAGATCCATATGGTTGCCCCGAATCATTGAAAAACTCATTGCGCTATCAAAATATACAGATTCAGGTAATTCACTAATCGTTTGTTTTCCTGCATTTATTAAATCAGAATCTAATTCCTTTTTCTTAGGAAATGGTCCCATACCTAACATTCCATTTTCACTCTGTAAGGTGACATTAATATTAGAGGGAACAAAGTTTGCAACTAAGGTTGGCATCCCAATGCCTAGATTTACATAGTATCCATCCTTCAGTTCCAAGGCCGCTCTTTGACACATCTTATCTCTATCCCAAGCCATTGTATTCTCCAGTAGTCTTAATTTAGTTATAATATTATATAGAACTAGTCACTTGTAGTTACTCGTTCTATGCGTTTTTCATATGAGTGGCCCTTAATTATCCTTTGCACGAACACTCCAGGAGTATGAATGTTGTCAGGGTTAAATTCCCCTGGCTCCACTATCTCCTCTACTTCTGCCAAAGTAACTTGCCCTGCTGTTGCCATTACTGGATTAAAGTTTCTAGCAGTTTTACGATAAACTAGATTGCCATTCGTATCTGCTTTCCAAGCCTTTATAATTGAAATATCAGCTTTCAGAGCTGTTTCCATAACATATGTCTCACCATTAAAATCT
Source organism: Gammaproteobacteria bacterium (assembly GCA_002714015.1). Classification (GTDB taxonomy): domain Bacteria; phylum Pseudomonadota; class Alphaproteobacteria; order UBA828; family UBA828. The sequence continues at coordinate 8,057 of PAWF01000040.1, forward strand.
TTAGTTTCTTTTCCATCAGCAATTACGGTTCCAACGCCAGTTTTAGTATAAAAGGCAGGTATACCTGCCCCCCCTGCTCTGCAACGTTCAGCGAGAGTACCTTGAGGGTTAAACTCTAGCTCCAAATCACCATTCAAGTATTGTTTTTCAAACATTTTATTTTCTCCCACATAGGAGGAAACCATCTTTTTTATTTGATTATTACTAAGTAATAAACCAAGTCCAAAATCATCTACGCCACAATTATTACTTATCACAGTTAAGTTTTGGACTTTTGAATCTTTTAAAGCGGAAATATAATTTTCTGGGATACCACATAGACCAAACCCCCCCGCCATAATACTCATTCCATCAAATAACAAGCCATCCAAAGCCATCTGGGCGTTTTTATATATTTTATTTATCATTATACGAGCCTATTAAATGTTAATAAAAAAACAGCCTTATTATATCTGCCGATTTATATCTGCCGATAAAAATANTATAATATGATCAATTACTTCTTGTTTTAGCGAAAAAATAACTGNTTAAATAAATTTNTATTATGATCTGCAATANGTTAGCTACAGTAAGATAACGAAAGGGTTTCAAATTTTAATAATAGATCAAATGATGTATTAGGAAAATAGAAATTAAACTCTTTAATTATAAAATAAACGAGCAAGATTATGTTGAAGTCAAATTCCTCATTTAAGAACATAAAAATAACCAAAAACAAAGAGAAGTTATTAAGTGACTTTTACAAAGTAAGACAGCAAACAATTAAATTAATTGATGGTCTTACAGAGGAAGATATGNGTGCACAATCTATGGANGATGCAAGCCCAACAAAATGGCACCTTGCNCATACGACCTGGTTTTTTGAAACATTTGTNTTGATACCAAATGAACAAAAATATCAAATTTTTAGCAAAGCCTACAAAGAACTTTTTAATTCTTATTACAAATTAGTTGGCTCTCAACACCCCAGACCTTTAAGAGGAATTTTAACTCGTCCAACAATTCATGATATTTTAAGTTANCGATCTTACGTCAATGATGCTGTNGAAAAGTTAATTTTAAATTCTAAGAAAGATCTAGATGCATACGATGTAATTGAACTTGGCATCAATCATGAACAACAACATCAAGAGCTCATTCTAACAGATTTATTACATTTATTTTCTCTTAATCCTCTAAAGCCCTCTTGGAAGGAACTAAAGCCTTATCCTAATTATAAGCAAAGTTCTATGGNTTTTATNAATATCCAAGGTGACATATATGAAATTGGTCATTCTGGAAAAGAGTTNTGCTTCGATCATGAAAAACCAAGACACAAAACTATAATTCGTCCNTTTAGTATAGGGAAACGCCTTGTAACCAATGAAGAATGGATGGAATTTATTGAGGATTCCGGCTATGAGAGAGTGGAGTTTTGGCTCAGTGATGGATGGGAAATAAAAAATAATGAGAAATGGTGTTCTCCCGGATATTGGCTAAAGATNGGGGGTGAATGGTTTTCTATGACACTTGGGGGGGTACAAAAAATTAATCTTGCATCACCAGTATGTCATATAAGCTATTATGAGGCAGATGCCTATGCACGTTGGAAAGGTAAAAGATTACCAACTGAAGCAGAATGGGAAATTGCAGCAAAAAACTCAACCAACGATAACAATACGCTAGGTAATGAATGTTTTCGTCCTTTACCTGCAAAANCTTCAAANAAATCTAATGTAATTTTACAAACACTCGGTGATGTTTGGGAGTATACTCAGTCTCCATTTTCACCTTATCCAGGTTTTAAAGCAACTAGTGGAGCAATAGGTGAATATAATGGAAAATTTATGAATAACCAAATGGTTTTACGCGGAGGTTCATGCATTACACCAGATAACCATAGTAGGTTGTCATATCGTAATTTTTTCTATCCTTTTCAACGNTGGCAATTTACAGGCCTTAGACTTGCGGATGATTCATGACCAGTTCTTTAAATTCTAGTTCAGAAAATAATAAAACTATTAACAATGATTTTATGCTCGATATAATAGTTGGACTAAATAAAAATCAAAAAGAAATTCCATGCAAATGGTTTTATGATGATAATGGATCATATTTATTTGAGCAGATTTGTGAACTACCAGAATACTATCCTACTCGCACTGAGGTTAAAATCCTCACTGACAGTGCAAACATTATCTCATCTTTAGTTAAACCTAATATATCATTAGTAGAGTTTGGAAGTGGCTCNAGCTCAAAAGTAAAAATATTATTAGATGCTTTAAAAGAACCTTATGCATACATTCCCGTTGATATTTCTAGAGAATATTTATATTCAGCATCTAAAACATTAACTTCCCTATATCCAGAAATTAAAATTCTCCCAGTATATGCTGACTATACTCAAAGTTTCTCATTACCNAATCATAATAATATANACTCATTACTGGGNTTTTTTCCTGGAAGCACNATTGGAAACTTTGCACCANATGATGCAGTTAAATTTTTGCGTCGAATTAGGAAAATACTTGGTAATAATAGCAACTTAATAATTGGAGCTGATCTCAAAAAAAATATAAGAACACTAGAAGCTGCTTATAATGACTCAAAAGGTATCACTGCAGCTTTTAATAAGAACGTTTTAATACGTGCAAATAAAGAACTTAATGCAAACTTTGTAATTGATTTTTTTGATCATAAAGCATACTGGAATGAAAGTGCNGGACGAATAGAAATGCATTTGNTAAGTTTACAAAAACAGACAGTTAGTTTTTCAGGCAAAGAGTTTTTCTTTGAAAAAGGTGAGACTATACATACTGAAAGTTCNTACAAATACATGCTTGATGATTTTANAAATATGGCATNAAAGGCAGGTTGGAATTGCAAAACCACTTGGCTAGATACAAATAAATATTTTAGTGTTAACTATCTAGATTCAATTTAAAATTATATTTTNAATATTTTTTAAATAAAATTTTTCAATTTATTTAGGAGCTGATATTGGTATCTAATAAGTCAAAAAAATTTAAGCCTGAAACACTTTTATTNACTTTAGGTCGTNATCCTAAACGTTACGNTGGAGCAGTNAATACTCCAGTTATTCGAGCTTCTACGATTTTGCATTCTACAATAGAAGACCTTAAAAAAAGTGCCATTAAAAGCCCTGGAAAGACCACATATGGAAGACACGGTACAGCAACTACCTTTGCTCTTGCAGAAATGATATCAGAAATTGAGGGCGCTAACCTNAGTTGCTTATTTAGTTCTGGTAAAACAGCAATTCTGGCATCTCTGATTGCTTTTTTGAAAACAGGAGATCACATGCTTATGGTCGACAGTGCTTATGGTCCCTCCAGGTCATTAGCGAAGTCGCTTTTAAAACAATATGGTATTAGCACTACTTTTTATGATCCACTTTCTAACGCAAATGATATTGCCTTAATGATTAAGCCTGAAACAAAAGTTATTTATACAGAATCTCCTGGTTCATTAACTTTTGAATTACAAGACCTACCAGCTATAAGTTCAGTGGCGCATAATGCTGGACTATGGGTAATAACAGATAATACTTGGGCCTCACCTCTTTATTGTAATCCTTTTAAACTGGGAGCAGACGTTTCTATACAAGCTGGAACTAAGTATATTGTTGGTCATTCAGATGTTATGCTTGGAGTTGCTAGTGCAAATAAAAGAGCATCACCAGCAATTCAAAAAGCTTTTGAAGAGATTGGTGCATGTCCTAGTCCCGATGACTGCTACCTTGCACTTCGGGGAATGAGGACATTATCTGTACGTCTTGCAAGACATGAAAAAACAGGATTAAAATTAGCTAAATGGTTTTCTGAACGCCCTGAAGTATCTCAGGTATTACATCCTGGAATGCCTAACTTCCCGGGATATAAAATATGGAAAAGGGATTTTAAAGGCGCTTCTGGGTTATTCGGAGTAATTTTACATCCACATAAAGAATTAAGCATTTCAAAGATGTTAGAAAGTTTATCTTTATTTGGTATTGGTTACTCATGGGGGGGATACGAGAGCTTAGCAATTCCAACATGGCCACATAAAATACGAGAAGTATCAGTTTGGGACCCTAATTTTCCTCTCTTGCGTATCCATGCAGGTCTTGAAGACCCTGACGATCTAATTTTTGATCTAGAATCAAGCTTTGAAAACTTAATCAAGGAATAACAACACTTCAAATCTAAAATATAAATAATCTAATATATTTAACTTTCTAATTTTTTATTTACACTAATTAAATTTATCATAATTCTATATTTAGTAATTATATAAATGGCGCGCCCGAGAGGATTCGAACCTCTGACCTACGGCTTAGAAGGCCGTCGCTCTATCCAGCTGAGCTACGGGCGCCTATATTTCTAATATTTTTATAAAACCTACCTAATTTTTTTTGTGAAGTTATCTGTATATGATTTAGGTCTAAATAATGTTTCGTTTACATGAGATACACTAACTACTAAACCTTTTTTCTTCGCATAAGCTTGAGCATCTTCTAAGGTATCAAAAGATAGTTTTACTTGACCTAGAGTACTATTGACACTGGTCCACCCCATCAAGGGGTCTGTTTTTCGTTGGCCGGTACTAACATATTCTAAAATCCATTTCCTAGAATTAGGAATACCGGATTGCATGGCACTTTTGCTAGGTCTATATATTTTTGCTAGACTCAATTAATATCCTCCGTATTCATAATAGAATTTACTGGAAATGGTCGGGGTGGACAGATTCGAACTGCCGACCCTCTGCTCCCAAAGCAGATGCGCTACCAGGCTGCGCTACACCCCGAAATTATATTTAAAAAACAATAGAACTTGCTTTTAGTCCAACTTAAAGAACCTGACAAGGCAATTTAGTTTGATGAGTAAAGATATTACATATCTTTAGTATTTGTATTAATTATTATATTCAAAAAATGAATTTATAACAAAGTCCCCTAAACTTATACCCATCTTTTTGGAAACTCCTGAATTTATTTCTAAAATAGCTCTAACAGGGTAAATAGAAGAAATTAAATTATCAGACATTGGCTGAGTATTTTCTTCTATTTGGACTACTCGACCTGAAATGTCTATGAATATTAAATCTAGTGGTATCAAAGTATTTTTTAGCCACATAGATATTTTACGAGCAGGTTCAAATATAAAAAGCATACCCTGATTATCTTGCATAGAAACCCGACCAATCAGACCTTTACGATGTTCTAAAGGCTTTCGAGCTATTTCTATATATAATGAATCAGTAATCTTATTTGATGATTTAAAGCTTAGGACGTTATTATCCTCTGCAACAGAGGTATTAAGCGATATAAAAAATATGCTTGGAATTATAAATAATATTATTAGGCATAAATTCTTTATTAAATTCATTATAATTTAAGCAACCTTTTAAATATTTGTAATATTAAGAATAAACACCAGATAACTTTAAAGACATTTGAAATTTTACATAAATACCATCCAACATTATAGTTAATCATTGCACTTATTATAAATATTAGGTCATATAGGAATCGCTGTGGGGGAGCCATATACTTGGCTGAGAGGTTTAAATTAACGACCCCTTGAACCTGAACCGGATTATGCCGGCGTAGGAAATAAGCTTTGATAAAAAAACAAGCTATAGATTTTAGTAGTTCGGGCTCAATAAAGCTCCAAGATGCATATTTTCGATATGGGAATTCAATATTATTTGAGAATATAAATTTTGATTTATCTTATGGAAAAATTAGCTGTCTACTTGGAGTCAGTGGCATTGGTAAATCAACTTTACTGAGGTTATTTGCAGGTTTAGTAAGTCCTATGCCACCTACCAAAATATTTGGTGTTACTGAACCACCTGCCTATATGGGTCAGAACGACCTTTTATTACCTTGGTTAAATGTACTACAAAATACATTATTAGGTCCCCGGCTTAGACGTAAGAAACAAGATATAACAAGAGCACTTGAACTACTGAAAATGGTTGGTTTATCGGAACATGTAGATAAAAAACCACGTCACCTATCAGGTGGGATGCGTCAAAGAGTAGCTATAGCTAGAACATTAATTGAAGATTCTCCATTAGTTNTATTGGACGAACCTTTTGCTTCCATTGATTCNCTAAATAGACACAAACTTCAAACTCTTATTGCAANNGTTTTATCAAAAAAAACNGTTTTGTTGGTGACACATGATCCANTAGAAGCATTAAGGCTGGGTCATCGTATATTTATTATGGAAGGTATTCCTGCGAAAATAAGAGAATTAAAGATAACATTAGGAGATAATATACCAAGAAACACATCACGAGCGGATGTTCTGCTTGCTCAGGCAGATTTATTGAAGTCTTTAGCTCCTGATACTAATCAATGATGTTATTAAGGGTCATAATTTCTCTTATTGTCATGGTAATTATATGGCAATGCATCACTTGGCTTACGGATACTCCACACTATATTCTTCCAAGCCCTTTACGAGTAATATCAAGTTTATGGGTCAACCATTTACTTTTACTAGAACATTTAAGTATTACCGTTTTGGAAATATGCTTGGGTTTAGTCTTTGGAACAGTATTTGGTTTCATAAGTGCATTGTCACTTATGTGGTCTTCTACAATTCGGCGCTGGTTATTACCTCTATTAGTAATTTCACAGGCTATCCCAGTATTTGCAATTGCTCCTCTTCTAGTTCTTTGGTTAGGTTATGGAGTAACATCAAAAGTTGCGATGGCGACCTTAATTATTTATTTCCCTGTTGCTGCAACTTTATATGATGGTTTACGACGAACAAACATTGGTTGGTTGGAGCTTGCAAAAACAATGGGAGCAAGTCCTTTTTCGGTTTTGCTTCACATTAGATTACCTGCGGCTATGCCAGCAATGTCATCGGGCTTAAGAGTTGCAGCTGCTGTGGCTCCAATTGGAGCTGTAGTTGGGGAATGGGTTGGTGCTAGTTCTGGTCTTGGTTATCTAATGCTTCATGCCAATGGAAGAATGGAAACAGATTTAATGTTTGCAGCACTTTTTACGCTTGCTGTTATATCTCTATTTATTTACTTCACAATTGATTTCACACTACGTCGTGCCATTACCTGGCAACCTGACTCTCTGTTAACTGATTTCGAGGAATTAAAATAATGACTAAATTGTTTTATATAGGTTTTATTAGTTTTAGCTTGTTATTAATGACATTTGTTTATCCGACACAAAGTTTCAGTGCAGAGGGTATTAAGAAAGAAAAGTTGACTGTTTTATTAGACTGGTTCGTCAACCCGGACCACGGACCTCTTTTTATAGCTCTAGAAAATGGATATTTCTCAGATTTAAACCTTGAGGTTGAACTTATTGCCCCATCAGACCCAAATGACCCACCAAAGCTAGTAGCTGCAGGTCAAGCAGAAATAGCTGTTTCTTATCAACCCCAGCTTTACTTACAAAGTGCTGCAGGCTTACCTCTAAAACGCTTTGGCACCTTAATCAGCACACCTCTTAATACATTGCTAACTTTAGCTGATGGTCCTGTAAAAAGTATTTCTGATTTAAAGGGAAGAAAAATTGGTGTCTCTGTTGCAGGATTTGAAGAAGCTCTTTTAGGTTCTATGTTAAACAAATATGGACTTAAATTATCAGATGTTACTTTAATAAATGTAAATTTTTCTTTATCCCCCTCTCTGCTTAGCGGTCAAGTAGATGCAGTAATGGGTGCATATAGAAACTTTGAATTAAACCAACTTAAAATTGAAGGTCATAAAGGTCATGCTTTTTATCCAGAAGAAGAAGGTGTACCGCCATACGATGAACTAATTTTTATTGCCAATACTGATATTACAGATAATAAAATTCTAAGACTATTTATAGATTCTATAGAAAAAGCTACACAATTTATAATTAACCACCCAAAACAAAGTTGGGAAATATTTATTAAGAATCGACCTGAATTGAATAATCAGCTAAATAAGCTAGCTTGGTTTGATACATTGCCACGATTTGCACTCCGACCAGCAGCATTAGATACAGCAAGATATTTAAGGTTTTCAAAATTTATGCGGTCTCAAGATCTTATAAAAAGTGAAATAAATATTGAGGAATATGCAATAGAATTAGTCCATTAACATATAAATTTAAACAAAAACTTTAATTATATTTTTATTGTGATTGTATGTTTTAATTGGACTAATTAATTTTTAATTATGCCCCGCTAAATATACAATGAAGACATTCCAACTGCTTGGAACCTATAATAAGTAAAAATATTCATAGATGGTATCAGAGGTTAAGACTTTGCTACATGCACTTCGTTTGTTTTTTGTTCTATTTGGTCTTTGGATAGCCCTTTCTGGCCATTACACGATACTACTTATAGTTGCCGGAGTTATTACAGCAATTTTATGTGTTGCTATATCTATACGTATGGATCTAATTGATAGGCTTCATCCTTCAATAAGCTTATCCTATAGATTACCTCTTTTTTGGTTGTGGCTTGCACTTGAGATTTTTAAATCTGGGATTCAAGTCACCCTTCTCATTCTTCATCCACGTTTACCCATACNCCCATGTATAGAGTNTATTAANGCACCTCAAAAAACAGACATAGGNNTAGTAACTTACGCAAATTCAATTACATTGACACCGGGNACACTATCTATTTCCGTTNAAAAAGAAAANATTGAAGTNCACTCATTAAACTCAAAACTAATGAACGACTTAAAACAGAGTAAAATGGNATCCAGTATTACNAAAATTGAGAAAAACACGGCAGTAAAGTCATGATTTTTCTTGTTGTATGCGCAGCTTTACTCTTTACGGTTATTTTAGGATTGATTCGTGCTTTCGCGGGACCAACAATCTATGACAGAGTATTAGCCGTAAACAGTATTGGCACTAAGACAGTATTACTGATTGCAGCTCTTGGTTTTTTGATGAACCGTCCAGACTTTACAGATATATCTCTGTTGTACGCACTCTTAAACTTTATTGGCACAATAGCCGTATTAAAATTTGTGCGTCGTCAAGAAGGACAAAAAAATGGTTGAATCCCTGGCAATCAATATCCTTAGCTGGATTAGTATATCTGCTGGTATATTTTTTATTATTGTAGGAGGCATAGGTCTACTGAGGCTACCTGATATATTTACTCGTATTCACGCTGCTGGAATTACCGATACACTTGGTGCTGGATTTATTATTTTAGGCCTAATGTTTCAAGCAGGTCTAAGCTTTGCCACTTTAAAGCTCGCTCTTGTAATGTTGTTTATCATCTTTACAAGTCCCACAGCATCTCATGCGCTTGCTCATGCAGCAAAACTTGGTCGTGTAACTCCATTCTTAAAAGCATCTAAAGAGGAGACAAAACAATAGATCTTTATATAAATGTTTTACTACTAATACTTGTTTTTATAACAGGCTGCTTTGCTGTATGGCTTAGGGATTTGGTTGCATCCACAATAATCCTTGGAGTTTATAGCTTATTAATGGCTACGCTCTGGGTCGTACTCGATGCTGTGGATGTTGCTTTTACAGAAGCAGCTGTAGGAGCAGGTGTTACAACTTCGCTTCTACTTTTTGCTATTTGGTTAACTGGAAAATCTGAACATAAGTCACATCGTAAACAATGGGTACCTTTTATAGCAGTCATCTTTACTGGAGGATTATTGATCTATGGAACTGTTGGAATGCCAAATTTTGGAGATCCAACTGCTCCAGCTCATACTCATGTATCTCCTTACTACATAGAAAATTCTAAAATACATACACAAGCTCCAAATGCAGTTACTGCTGTTTTAGCTTCATATCGTGGCTTTGACACTCTTGGGGAAGTAACAGTAATTTTTACATCTGGTATTGGCGTTTTAGCTCTTCTTACAGTTTTTAGGAGCAGACGAAAACCACGAAAAAGGCATCTATGAAATGAAGGATTACATTGTTCTTCGTGTCATAACAAAGCTATTAATTCCATTTATTTTATTATTTGGAATTTATGTACAAATGCATGGTGATTACGGTCCTGGTGGAGGGTTTCAAGCAGGTGTGATTTTTGCCTCATCATTTATATTATATGCAATTGTATTTGATATTAGGTTAGCTCGTAAAGTTGTACCAATGTGGGTTTTAACAGGATTTTCGTGCCTCGGTGTTTTACTTTATTGTGGAGTTGGAATAGCAACTCTTATNTATGGAGGTAAATTNTTAGANTACGGAGTTCTATCNGTTGATNCTAGTAGTGGNAATCACATNGGAATTATAATAATTGAAATTGGTGTGGGTATTGCTGTCGCTGCAGTAATATTNTTAATTTTCTTTAGTTTAGCNGGCCGGCGTTAATCGATGGANGTTCTTGGACAATTCAATTACTGGATTGCNATAGCNTTAGCTATGGTAGGNCTATNCACAGTTATGGCTAGAGGACATTTAATAAAAAAACTTATTGGCCTTAGTCTTTTCCAAACNTCTGTTTTTNTACTCTTTATAACAATTGGAAAAATAAGTGGAGCTACNGCACCAATTCTTGATCCAGNTTATTCATTATATTCTAGCCCNCTTCCCCATGTTCTAATANTAACAGCTATTGTGGTATCAGTTGCAACATTAGCTGTTGGGATCGCACTAGCCATTGCAATTAAACGATCATACAACACTATTGAAGATGATGAAATTGAGAAACTTGATAAAGCGGAGGAAGACCNGTGATTTCTTCGCAACTAGCTATTCTTCAAGTAATAATTCCNCTAATTGCTGCTCCTCTTTGCGTTCTCATACGTGTAGACCGTTACGCTTGGCTTTTTACTGTTTTGGTCACATGGATAATATTCGGTATTGTTTCCTATCTTTTGTTTGCAGTTCTAAACAATGGGCAGATAACTTATGAGATTGGAGGTTGGTTACCCCCCTTTGGTATTGAATATCGCCTAGACTCACTTAATACTTTTTTGATGCTGCTAATTTCAGCCTCTGCAGCCATTATGCTGCCTTTTGTCGGTAAAAGTATAAATCAAGAAATTGAGAAGAATCGTCGACATTTTTTTTATGCGATGTTCTTACTCACATACACCGGTTTAATGGGAATAGTATCAACAGCTGATATATTTAATGTTTACGTATTTTTAGAAATTTCTTCCCTTGGAAGTTATGTATTAATTGGATTAGGGCGTAAAAGACAATCTCTAAAAACTGCCTATAGATATCTTATTCAAGGAACAATTGGAGCAACATTTATTTTAATTGGCATTGGTTTTTTGTACAGTGTTACAGGTACACTTAACATGGCTGACCTTGCAGTTCGTTTGGATCCAATTATAGATAGTCGCCCAGTAGTTGCCGGTATTGCAATAATTACAGTTGGTATTCTCATAAAACTTGCACTTTTNCCNCTGCACCTNTGGCTACCTGGAGCATATACATATGCACCCTCTGTTGTTTCAGCATTCCTTGCGATGGTTTCGACTAAAGTAGCAGCTTATTTATTAATCAGGTTAAATTATTCTGTATTTGGAATTTNTACTAGNCTAGAAGACNTTCATTTGTCAGAGGCTCTTCTATCTCTTTCACTAGTAGCAATTTTAGTTGGCTCTATTGGAGCTATCCTTCAAAAAGACGCAAAACGACTTTTAGCAATGTCTAGTATAGCTCAAATTGGCTATATAGTAGTTGGGATAAGTATACCCACAGTAACAGNTTTAAGTGGNGGAATAATTCATATTTTTAATCACGGGTTAATAAAAGGAGGNATGTTTCTTGCAATTGCCTGTATTATCTANCGTGTAGGCGGNTCAGAACTATCTAAACTAAAAGGCTTAGGGTCTAGAATGCCATTTAGTTCAGCCGCTATTGTCATTGGAGGTTTAGGCTTAATAGGCATTCCTGGCACTTCTGGGTTTATTAGTAAATGGTATTTAGTTAATTCTACACTAGAAACTAATTTGTGGCCTGCTTCAGTAGTAATTCTTTTAGGCTCACTTATTGCTATAATTTATGTTGGGCGATTAATAGAAATTTTATACTTTGCCTCTCCGGATAATTCAGAAAGTAAAATTAATGAAGCACCAATTACACTATTAATTCCTGTNTGGATATTCTTAATAGCTTCTATATACTTTGGATTACATACNGACCTTACAGTTGGTGTAGCTGAAAAAGCTGCAATATTACTTCTGGGGAGTTTGTAATGTCTGGAGTTATCCTAACTATTTTATGTGTTGGANTACCTTTTGCTGCCATCCCCATTTTAATAGTTTTTCGAAATAAACCCAATTACAGGGAAACTACTTCGATCATTACCTCTACGCTAATGTGTGTTTGTGCATCGTTAATCGTTAGAGATGTNCTTTCAGGCAATGAACCAAANGTAATTCTNTGGGATACCCTNCCAAATATTCCATTAAAACTCCATGTTGAACCTATTGGTGCTTTATTTGCAGCTATTGGNTCTTTCTTGTGGCTAATGACCACAATTTANTCGATAGGNTATATGCGNGCAAATTTAGAAAATAACCAAACGCGTTTTTATATATGCTTTTGCNTAGCNCTTGGNTGCACTGGAGGAATTGCATACGCTGGAAATATATTTACCTTATTTCTTTTTTATGAAGCCTTAACATTATCAACTTATCCATTAGTTATNCATTCAGGNACAAATGANGCTAAGANGTCTGGGCGTATATATTTAGGAATTTTATTATCTACATCAATTATGTTGCTTTTATTAGCAATGCTCTGGACATGGGTTGAAATAGGCTCTTTAGATTTTGTTAAAGGAGGTCTTCTTACTAATCAAGTATCAACTGGNACAGCAACAATTCTATTTATTTTATATATATTTGGCGTTGGAAAAGCAGCCATCATGCCATTTCATAGATGGCTTCCAGCCGCAATGGTGGCTCCTGCTCCTGTGAGTGCTCTTCTTCATGCAGTTGCAGTTGTAAAAGCTGGTGTTTTTACAATCATAAAAATAAGTGTTTATGTTTTTGGGCTTGAAACCATAACAAAAAGTATATCTGGAGATTGGCTCATTTATGTTGCTGGTATAACGATATTATCTGCTGCAATAATCGCACTGAGGCAAGATAACTTAAAACTCCGACTAGCTTATTCAACAATAGGTCAGCTTGCATACATAGTTTTAGCTGCGGCTCTTGCTAATAGTCATGCTCTAGCAGCAGGTACGGTCCATATAGCAGCTCATGCATTTGGAAAGATTACTTTATTCTTTTGCGCTGGCGCAATATATACAGCTACTGGACGAACTAAAGTTTCAGAATTATCTGGTATAGGTAGAAAAATGCCTATTACTATGGGAGCCTTTATTGTNGGGGCACTTGTAATGATNGGGCTTCCACCCTCAGGNGGTTTTACTTCAAAATGGNTATTACTAAATGCCACNATCCTCTCAGAAAACTGGTTTGCATTGGCAGTAGTTATNGTAGGAACAATGCTTACTGCAGCTTATTTAATTCCTATTATATTTATTGCNTTNCAAAAAGAAGATAAAACTAGCAATATAAAAATTATAAAAGAACAACCAAACTCATTTATTTTTTCTATAACTATAAGTGCAGCCCTAGTAATTACGGCGCTTGCCAGTATTGGAGTATTCTTTTATCCAACAATTGCCCTCAAATTGGTAGAAATGGCAAGTGGAATTTAAAATATGCTTTTTTTAAAACAAAAACATAATAACAAAGTCCGTTGGCTATGGTTAATTTTTGTTATTACTCTTTTGATGAGTATAGCAGCAGAATTTTTATTTGAGGCTCATGGTCATTTTATTATAAACGGCACTTTTGGGTTTAATGTTTGGTATGGTCTTGTTACCTGTATCATCATGATTTTTGTTGCAAAATTGTTTGGCATATTTCTAAAACGTAAAGACAACTACTACGTGTCTCCTAAAAAGTTAAAAAATAATAAAAAAAGTCAGACGGGAGAGACATTGTGAGCTTTCCACCTGGACTTATTATACTTTTAGCGGGTGTGTTTATTGCAACTGTAAGAATATCACTTTTTCAGAGAAGCCTTTCTATATTAGCACCAATAATAGCTATTACATTAATATGGACATTACCAAATGACTCTATATTACAGGTCTCCTGGTTAAATTTGACAATTATACTTTTTGAGTTGACCCCCCTAGGTCAGCTATTTGGTACTGTATTTTCAATTATGGCACTACTTGGTTCAATTTTTAGTTTTGGAACTAAGTCAGATAGCTTGGAGTTAGGTGCAGCATATATATATGCTGGAGCAGCAATTTGTGTTTGTTTCGTTGGTGATTTGATTTCTCTATTCATATTTTGGGAAATTATGGCTATTGCATCAACATATATAGTCTGGGCAGGTAAGACTAACAACTCAGGAGCAGCAGCAAAACGCTACCTATTAGTTCACCTTTTTGGTGGGACATTATTACTAGCCGGGATAGCAGGGTTCTGGCTAGATACTAATAGTATTTTATTCTCTCCAATGGAATTAACGACTCCTGCACAATGCTTAATACTTGCTGCATTTNTAGTTAATGCAGGAGCNCCTCCNATTTCTTCNTGGCTACCTGATGCATACCCAGAGTCTAGCCCAGCAGGTATGGTNTTTTTATCTGCCTTTACAACAAAAACTGCTGTTTATGTNATTTTAAGAAGCTTTGCAGGAGAAGAATTACTCATTTATTTTGGGTTATTTATGATCTTNTATGGAATTATTTATGCCCTACTTGAAAATGACATGCGTAGGATTCTTGCCTATAGCATTGTAAACCAAGTAGGTTTTATGATTACAGCGGCTGGTATTGGGACCCAACTTGCAATAAACGGTGCAGCAGCTCATGCCTTTTGTCATATTTTGTACAAAGCATTGCTCTTAATGTCTGCTGGTGCAGTTCTCCATATGACTAACAAGAGAAAATGTACCGACCTAGGNGGACTTTATAAAACTATGCCTATAACTGCAGTATGTGGCATAATAGGAGCCTTATCAATCTCAGCCTTTCCTTTGACATCAGGTTTTATATCAAAATCAATGGTAACGGAATCAGCCTCTATAGAGAATCTTTCTATAGTTTGGTATCTTTTAGTAGCTGCTTCTGCTGGCGTATTTCTTCATGCCGGAATTAAATTCCCATGGTTTGTATTCTTTCAAAAAGATTCGGGTCTTAGATCTAAAGATCCTTCATTTTGGATGTGCCTACCAATGCTGATATTAGCTAGCTTATGCATACTAATTGGTATAATTCCTCAGTTTCTCTATAACTTGCTACCTTATACCGTTGGTTACGAAGCATATACTGGTACTCACATAGGAACACAATTTCAATTACTTCTGTTTTCTGGTCTNGCATTCTTTATGTTTCTTCCACAGATGAGAAGAACATTAACTATTACCCTAGATACAGATTGGTTTTATCGGCGTGCGACATTATTTATTACANACAGTCTCTTTCGATATATCTCACAGTTTGTAAATTGGAAAAATTCTGAANTTAACNATATCAAATTAAAAGTTTTTCACTTGTTAGATAANAGAGGTGCAAAAACTGGAGCAGTNCTCTCTAGTGTNCCCGCCGGTGTTTCTGCATTATGGATTTTGTTAATACTTTGCCTATGCTTGCTTATTTACTACCTATAAATAAATATAATTATATAAATTTCTATCAAATTGAAAGGTAACTAGCTATGGAAATATCAGGAGAATTCCATATACCTGCTAACAAGAAAACTGTATGGGATGGACTTAATAATCCTGAAATTCTTAAAAATTCTTTGCCTGGCTGTGAACAACTTGAAAAAATATCAGACACTGAATTTACTGCGGTTGTAACGACAAAGCTTGGTCCAGTTAAAGCTAAATTTACGGCTAAAGTTACGTTATCTCAACTTGACCCACCTAATAGCTATACCATAAGTGGTGAAGGTCAGGGTGGAGCAGCTGGCTTTGCTTCTGGCTCAGCTGAGGTTTTTCTCAAGGATACTGACAATATAACTACACTTGAATATAAAGCTCAGGCAAATGTTGGGGGGAAAATTGCACAAATTGGCTCTAGGTTAATTGACTCAACTGCTAAAAAATTAGCAAATGAATTTTTTAGTAAATTCTCAGAATTAGTATCAATTGAATTCGCCCAAGAATCACATGACAGCAATGAATACCAAGAGACAGATAAACCAGAAGAAAAAGTTAAACAGCGAACTAATACTAAATCTAAGATTAAAGACTCTAATACAAATTTCTTAATTCCATCTAAAATATGGGCGCCTATTATATGTGCCGCTGCAATTGCCTTAATACTAGGTCTTGTTTTTTAAATATGAGGTCATGAATTGCTAGTAGTAGCTTTAAATGGGAATTATAAAAAAAACCATAGACATCTAACTTCTTTAGTTAAGTATTTAGTTGACCAAGAAATAAAAGTTAGTTTTTTATTTCATGATCCAAAAGTTGAGATAGATAAAAAAGGAAAGGATACAGCGAATCATCANAAAGCTGGAGCAATCATTACAGTTGCNGCTTCAACAAATAGTCAAGTAATACTAGGATCCATAACTGCCCCCCCAAATCTTTTCAATGAAATCAGCTTAATGGGCAAAACAGATATAATTTTTGTATCTGGTTATGAATGTGACAATACTATTTATAAACTGTGCTTAAATGAAGATGGAAAAGTTGATCTTTTAAAACCAAAGAACATGCTTAACACTTCTATGAAAACTAATGAAAAACTAATAANTTTAATNAATCAAGCAATAGCTGGAGTAGACCTGTGAAGCAAGCACTGCCTCAATCTGTAGATGAAACCCAAAAATTACTNTCAAANAACATGTATATTGCGGATAGAAGCATAGCTACAAGTTTATTGATNTCCTTTCAACTTGGTAGNCCCATTTTTTTAGAAGGTGAGGCTGGAGTTGGAAAAACTGAACTTGCAAGAGTTCTTAGTAAAGCATTAGATCGGGACCTAATTAGACTTCAATGTTATGAAGGTTTAGATATTTCTACGGCTGTATATGAATGGAACTACTCACGCCAAATGATAGCCATTCGTTTAAATGAAGGTTCAGGAGANACTGANAGAAAACAGCTGGCTGAAGATATTTTTTCTAANAAATTTATTATTTCNAGACCTTTACTTAAAGCNTTAGAACCATCACCAAAAGGTCCTCCAATTTTACTAATTGATGAATTAGATAGAGCTGATGAACCTTTTGAAGCATTTTTNTTGGAACTACTCTCAGANTTTCAAGTAACTATTCCAGAGATAGGAACAATTGANGCTCCAGAACCACCNATAGTTATACTTACNTCTAATCGAACACGTGAAATCCATGATGCATTAAAACGTAGATGCATTTATCATTGGATAGATTATCCAAATATGACTAGGGAATTAGAAATATTAAAAACAAAGGTCCCNAATATTTCTTCTNCACTAGCNCAGNAATTAATAGAGTTTGTTCAGTCNGTTCGCAAACTTGACCTTTTNAAGGCACCTGGAATAGCAGAAACTATTGATTGGGCAGAAGCATTNATTGTACTNGATGTTAAAAAAATAAACNCAAAAATAATTGAAGAAACTGCTGGTGTATTATTAAAATACCAAGATGACATCGAATTACTTAGCAAAAGTGAACTATGNACTAANTAANCTTANNNCCACTCTTTTTTAGTTATCTATTATTATTTAAATATATTAGACAATTTACAGGGATTTAAATGAATTTAGAGAACTCCGATATATTAACAATAGCTGAAGAATGGTACGATAAGGGTAGGAAGATTGCCTTAGCAACAGTTATATCTACTTGGGGTTCATCACCCAGACCTGTCGGNAGTCAATTAATTATAGATAGTAATGGAAATTTTGAGGGATCAGTATCAGGTGGTTGTATAGAAGGATCAGTGATTGAACAGGCACAACTAGTCATAAAGACAGAACANCCTAAAACTCTTGAGTTTGGAGTATCAGATGAAGAAGCGTGGGAGGTTGGTTTAGCATGTGGAGGAACGATCAAGGTTTTGATTACCCTTTTTGGAAACCCAAAATATGAACTATTAAAAACTTTAAATATCAGACGTAAAAATGAAGAATTAGTTTTACATTGTATAAACATGAACAACGGAAAACAAACTTTGGTTGATCCAGATGGATCCTTTATTGGAGAGAAACTAGAGCCTAAAGATATAGAGGCTGCAAAGGAAATATTAAGTAAAAAAACTAGTTCCATTTATGAAACATCAAATGAATCTTTTTTTCTACACTCTCACNTTCCACCNCAACATATTATAATTATAGGTGCAACGCATATNACTCAATCACTTTGTAAAATGGCAAAAATAATAGGTTATAAAGTAATTGTAATAGATCCACGCAAAGGTTTTGCTACAATAGAGAGGTTTGCAGACCCANTAGTTATAAACGAATGGCCAGANGACTATCTAAAAANAATGCCATTAACAACTTCTTCAGCATTGGTAACTTTGACTCATGATCCAAAAATTGATGATCTAGCTTTAGAAATTGGAATTCGTTCGAAAGCATTTTATGTAGGAGCACTGGGCAGTAAAAGAACACATGCAAAAAGAGTAAAGCGACTTTCAGANAAAGGCTACTCTGCATCAGAAATTGAAAGAATNAAATCACCACTTGGACTTGATATAAANGCTGNTANGNCTTCNGAAATAGCNCTGTCTGCCCTATCAGAAATAGTTAAAGAGTTTNAANCAGATAATATTAGGTAAAAAATGCAATTTGGTCATTTACCACTTAATAAGGCTTTAGGTGCAATCCTTGCACATACAATCCATTTAAATAAAAAAGTCTTTAAAAAAGGACGAGTTCTCACTGCTCAAGATATTGAGCAGNTTAAGAANGCAGGACTAAATNATATAGTTGGTGCTATCTTAGAAGAAANTGATGTACCNGAAAACNTTGCGGCAGAANAAATTGCAAANTCAATATCTGGAGAAGGTATTACCTTAGGAACACCNTTTACNGGTAGATGTAATCTCATATCTAATTATTCAGGTCTCTTTCAGGTTTCACCAAAGGTTATTAATAATATAAATTTNGTTGATGAATCAATNACTATAGGTACACTCCCACCCTACACAACTGTTGTTTCGGGTCAGATAGTTTCAACAATTAAAGTTATTCCTTTTTCTGCTCCTGTTGAGGTAGTTGATCAATGNATATCAGCTGCATCAAATAATAATAAATTGACGGCAATTCTTCCCTGGCAAAAATTAAAAATATCACTTATCCAAAGTCGCNTATCAGGGACGAAGGAAAGTGTCCTGGATTCTACNACAGAAAGCTTAGANAGAAGGCTAAAACAAAAATCTAATACTATAAACTCAGAAACTCGNTGTNCTCATATCCAANAAGAANTGACTGCAAATATTATTACAGATATTAAAAATGGGCATGACTTAATTATAGTTGCAAGTGCATCTGCAATCGTAGACAGACGAGATATTATTCCATCGGCTATAATAGCTTCTGGCGGACATATAGAACATTTTGGAATGCCTGTAGACCCTGGCAACCTATTGCTNNTGGGAAGNAATGGTAATACTAAAATTATTGGTTTACCNGGATGCGCACGTTCTCCAAAGTTTAATGGTTTTGACTTAGTTTTAAACAGAGTNATTGCNGNNATTGNTATTAACTCTAATGACATAATGNANATGGGANTAGGNGGNTTATTACATGAAATACCNTCTAGACCGATGCCACGCAGCAATCGTTTAGATANAGATNAGAACAAAGAAAAATTGAATAAATTATCAGANAGAAATAAAAATATAGNGGCAATTATTCTAGCTGCNGGTCAATCACGCCGAATGGGTAAAAANAANAANTTGTTAGAGNAANTTGATGGCAAGCCAATGATTAGTCATTCAATAGATCAAGTAATAAAATCTAATGTAAACTCTATTGTTATAGTNACTGGTCATCAGAAAAATNAAATAGAAAATACTATNAATAANAAAAGAATTAATTTTGTATATAACTATGATTATAGATATGGGATGAGTACATCTATTAAAGCCGGAATAGAATCTCTACCTAGGGACATCGATGGTGCACTAATTATTTTAGGAGATATGCCATTAATAGATTCATCATTAGTTAATAAATTAATAGATAACTTTGACCCAGAATCTGGACGATCAATAGGAGTACCAACAACAAAAGGCAAAAGAGGAAATCCAGTTTTATGGTCTTCTCAATATTTTCCCGAAATTTTAAATATTTCTGGTGATGTTGGAGCTAGACATTTAATTGGAGAGTTTATTGAATTTGTGTATGAGATTGAATGCGATTTATCAGTAGTTACTGATGTAGATACACCAGAAAGTTTAGAAAGTATGTCTCAAATAAAAAATGGATCAATAAAAAATTAAGGCTATGTCACAGAAATCACTTTTATTAACGCCAGGTCCTCTAAGTACATCAAAAAATGTTAAGCACTCGATGTTAAATGACTGGGGTTCACGTGACCCAGCATTTACAGCTTTAACTAAAAATATAAGAAATAATTTATTGAAAATTTCTAAAGCACCGGAATCTTATTCTTGTGTCCCCTTTCAAGGCAGCGGTACCTATGGGATAGAAGCAGCATTTAGTACATTTACATCTCCATCAAGTAAAGTTTTAGTTCTAACAAATGGAGCTTACGGTAAAAGAGCATGCACTATTTTATCATTACTAAGACGTCCATATATAGAGCTTGAATTTAAAGAAAATGAACCTGTTGATCCAATTATTGTTGAAAATTTTATTTCTAAAAACTCTGACTTATCCCATGTATTTATGGTCCATTGTGAAACAACTACAGGAGTCCTGAATCCCCTTACCTCAATTTCTAGTTTAGTTAAATCTGCTAATTTAATTTTTATAGTAGATGCTATGAGTTCATTTGGCGGTATCCCAATTGATTTTTCTTATACAAATATTGATGTTTTAATAAGTTCAAGTAACAAATGCCTAGAAGGAGTGCCTGGTATTTTTTTCGTCTTGGCACAAAAATCATTAATAAAAAACTCAATTGGTAATTCGCAAAGTTTAAGCTTGGATATAAGTTCACAATGGTCAGAATTTGAAACCTCCGGGCAGTGGAGATTTACACCTCCAACTCATGTTGTTGCAGCATTAAATGAAGCACTTGATGAATTAGAAAAAGAGGGCGGTGTAGCGGGAAGATTTGCTCGGTATCAAGACAATTGTAATATACTTGTAAATGGTATGCGAAAGTTAGGATTTAGGACATTATTACATGACAATATACAAGCCCCTATAATTGTAACATTTCATGATGATTTTAAGCCCGATTATAGTTTTAAAAACTTCTATTCTGACCTTCAAAAACATGGCTTTACTATCTACCCCGGAAAGTTAACCAACAATATGTCTTTTAGAGTGGGTTGTATTGGTAATGTACAAAGAAAAGATATGCATATGTTCATATCTACGGTACAAAAAATCACTAAATAACTGTTAAACTTTTAAGTAAGTTTGGAAAAATATTCTCAATTGTAGCAAGGTGAAAAAAATGTCTATAACAAAGCATTCATACAAAGTATCTTTTATTGGACTAGGTGTTATGGGCTATCCAATGGCAGGACATCTATCAAAAGCTGGACATGATGTAGTTGTCTATAACCGAAACCCCGAACGTTCAAATCAATGGAATAATGAATACAAGGGGAAAATAGCGGACTCTCCTGCAGAAGCTAGTAAAGACAGAGACTTTATTTTTTCTTGTGTAGGTGCTGATAATGATCTTAGAGATATTACCTATGGTAAAAGTGGAGTGATATCTGGAATTAGTCATAATTCAGTATTTGTGGACCACACAACTGCCTCGGCAGATGTAGCAAGAGAAATAAATACAGCAATAATTGATGCTGGAGCAAATTTTCTAGATGCACCTGTATCTGGAGGTCAAGCTGGCGCAGAAAACGGTCAACTAACAATTATGATTGGTGGAGATAAAAATACTTTTGAGAATGCTAAGCCTGTTATGGAAGTTTATGCACGTAACCTCACTTATATGGGACCATCAGGAAACGGTCAACTAACCAAGATGGTTAATCAAATCTGTATTGCAGGCGTATTACAAGGTCTATCAGAGGGTCTTGCGTTTTCACAAAACGCTGGTCTTGATGGCAACCTAGTCCTGGATGTAATATCAAAAGGAGCCGCACAATCATGGCAAATGGAAAACCGAGGCACTACAATGTTAGAAGGTAAGTTTGATTTTGGATTTGCAGTAGATTGGATGAGGAAAGATCTTAACTTATGTATGACAGAGGCACAAAATAACGGGTCACTATTACCTTGCAGTGCTCTAGTAGATCAATTTTATGCAAATGTTCAACAGCGAGGTGGTAGCCGTTGGGATACATCAAGTCTAATTGACTTATTACAAAATCTTAAGACATAAAAAATATTATAATTATTTAGTACATTCCTCTAGCAGCGACACTCCAAATATCAACTAAGGTATTATTTCGAATACAATGATAATAATTATGAAGATTAATAGTAGGGTCACAATGTGGCACAATTAACCTGACTATATCTCCAGGATGAAGTTGAGTGTTAGTATCACCAAGTAAAATTTTGCCATGTTCATCACCAAAAAATTCATACTTAGCTTCATCTGGGGCACCCTCGATTATTATTGGGACAGGACCATCAGTAGCTAGGGATTTAAGTCCAGCATCTATAGTTGCTATTCCAGTGTGATTAGAGCTTACTACAGTAGATTGTAGTGTTAAGGCTGGGCTATAAGACCAAAAATCTTTGCCAGACTCTACATTTAAGTATTCAACATCCATGATTGCATAAGAACCTACCTGAAGTTCTGTAAAAAGATTTATTGTAACGTCAAATAAGTGAGTGCCGGTCCCCCCTCCTGTAATTATTTTTGGTTTTAGCCCAACAGATATAAGACGATCTCGGGTGTCTGAAAGTTTTTTCAAATCTCGCTTAACAGACTCATTACGCTCATGATGTGATACTATATGCTGTAAATGACCAGCATAGCCCTGAATTCCAGCAAATATTAAGTGGTGACATTTATCTATAAACTTAGCTAGCTCTAATGCCGCTTCTACTCCATCAACTCCAGTACGCTTCAATCCAACATCAACATCAATAATAACATCTAATTCTTGATCAGCTTCTCCCATTACTTTATTTAAATTTTTTAAATTATTTAAGTTATCTACAGCAACGATCACCTTGCCTCCAATCGATTGTAAACGTACTAATTCACTTATTTTTTGATCGGAAATAACAGGAGAAGTTATTAGAACACCAGCTATACCGTTATCAACCATGACAACAGCTTCACCAATAGTAGCGCAGCAAACCCCTATAGCCCCAGCTGATATTTGCTGTTGTGCTATTTCAACACATTTATGTGTTTTAGCATGAGGTCTAAGTTTAACACCTGATTTTTTTGCAAAATCTGACATTACAGAAATATTTTTTTCAAGAATATCAAGGTCTAAAACTAATGCAGGTGTTAGTAGACTATTAATCTTATTTTGTTGCCCAATAAGATTTTTATTAGAACGATAGGAAAAAGACTCATACATTTAGAACCTCTAACTATAAATTATTAAAGCAGTATTATTTGTTATTTTATCAAAATTTGATAAATATAATTATACCTAAAAATTGAATAAACCTTAGAGAAATATAGAATGAAAATCATAATTACTGGTGGGTCTGGTTTTCTTGGATCAAAGCTAACCCAAAAACTTTTAAATAGTGATACTAAAAATGTTATTGATAAAATAATAATTATGGATGTAATAGAACCCTTTTATTTTTCCGAAAAAATAGACTCCAGAATTTCCTTTGTAAAATCTGACTTAACTGAGTTAAAACAAATAAAGGATATTCTAAAAAATAATATTGATACAATATTCCATTTAGCCTCTGTAGTTAGCGCCGACGCAGAAGAAAATCTTGACAAGGCTATGAAAGTAAATGTGGTTGGAATATTGAACCTACTTAATGCATGTCGAGACATAACCACTAGTCCAAAATTTATATTTACTAGTAGCTTTGCAGCGTTTGGTGGTAGTTCTATGCCCGACAATGTCAATGATAATACTAAAATTGTCCCACAGAACACATACGGAATGACAAAAGTTATTAATGAGCTAATTGTTAATGACTACACTCGCAAAGGTTACATAGATGGCAGAGGAGCTAGGTTACCAACAATTATTATTCGTCCCGGGAGAGCAAATAAGGCAGCATCTAGTTTTGCAAGTGGACTTTTTCGAGAACCCCTATCAGGAAAAAAACATTTTCTTCCTGTTAATAGAAATACAAAAATTGCAGTAGGTGGTTATAATGACGCTATTCAAGGACTTATACAACTAAGCGAAATTGATAGATCTTTGATGGGAGATGACTGTACTATTAATTTTCCAAATTTTGGTATTACAGTTTCTGAAATGATTAACTCATTATATCAAGTGACAAGTGGAATGACACTAGGAGAAATTATAGATAGACCAGATGAGTCAATTCAAAGTATATGCGAAAGATGGCCATCAAACGTTTCATATGAACGTGCTGCTAAGCTTGGGATCAACAAGTGTTCTAATATTAAAAATATTATAACAGATTATATCGGTGATTATTTAGAGTGAAAATGTTTTTTATAATTAGTAAATTATAAGCACAAAATAAAAGTAATTCCATTAATCATCCTTATGGGAATTTCTAGTATTTAAAGATTCTATCGCAAGAATTGAAGCTGCTTGATCAAGCTCTCCTAAACCCAACTTATTTACTACATTGTTATATATATTTGTTACAGTTTTAGCTGTTGGAAGATCTAAATTCATATTTTCAGCTGTTAATAATACTGTTCTCAAGTCTTTTAAAAAAATATGGCATTTTCCACCTGGCTCAAACGTTCGGTCAACCATACGTTTCCCATGTATTTGTAGTACCTTACTTTCTGCAAAGCCTCCCATGAGTGCTTCTCTAACCTTTGATAAATCAGCGCCTCCGGAAGCTGCCAGGGTTAAACCTTCTGCAACTGCTGTAAGATAACCTCCACAAATAATTTGATTTGCAAGCTTCGTTAATTGACCAGAACCTGATGGTCCTACTAATGTTGCTTTACCGAGTGGATTAAAAAAATCATATATTTTATCAAAAACTTCTGCCTCACCACCAGCCATTATTGCTAGAGTTCCATCCTGAGCACCTGTTGTTCCTCCTGAAACGGGAGCATCTATATGACCTATGCCTAATTTTTTTAGCCTAGAATTATGACTCTGTGCAGATTCAGGAGGAATAGAACTCATATCAACTACAGTCTTATTAACTTTAATATTGTTTAGAACTTTTTCATTAAAAAGAACCTCTTCTACTGCGTTAACATTTTCAAGCATCGTACATATTATATCAGTGTCTTTGACAGCAAGGGCTGGTGATTTTAATATTTGCCCTCCCATATTTTTTAATGGAAGTAATTTTTTATATGTACGATTCCATGCACTAACTTGATAGCCAGCATTAATCAAGTTAACAGCCATGGGATACCCCATCAAACCTACACCTAGAAAAGCTATTTTGGGTTTCATTATTTATGCCTATATCTTACATGAAATGTATTGAAAATCTTAATGAGTCAGCCATTCCTTCAATGGTTCATTAATTATAGTTCCATCTGGCATAATTGTATTGTTGATAATTGCTTCACGTAAAGAAACATCCTTTAAGTTTGCAGAGGTAAAATCAGCACCTGTCAAATTTGCTTTTAATAAATTAGAATCCTCAAAATTTGCTCTTTGCAAATCAGTATTTGAGAAATTTGTATCACGGGCACTAGCATTTAAAACTTCAGCATCTCTCAAATTTGCTTTAGAAAAATTTGCACTATCTAACCTGCTTCCAGACAGATCTGTTTTTCCAAAGTTGACCTCTTTTAATGAAGATAAACGCAAGTCTATCCCAAACATGTTAGAGCCACTAAAGTTTCCTTTATTACATTTCACTCCAGGCATATCAGCCTGGGCTAAAATTGAATCATGAAGCACTATTCTTTCTAAAATTGCTACCTTAAAGTTTACTCCCCAGAAATTTACATCAGACCCCCTAGCGTCAGAGAGGTTTGCTCCTTGCATTGAAGCTAACCTTGCATTTGCACCATCTAATATAGTTTTCTGAAGATTAGCACCCCAAAAATCGACCTCTGCAATATTTGAATTAGAAAGGTTTGCACCACGAAGATTTGCCCCTCTGAAAGAATAGCCGCGCAAATCCATTCCTGAGAGATTTGCTCCTGATAGTTCACCACTTTTAATTTTGATAATATCTGGCTGAACGTTACTCAAAATTATTCTCCAGCATTAACTCCATTAACTAAATATTATATTTATCTACTATATTCATAAATTTTAAAAAATGTATCATTTCATGAACCAGATCATTTTTAAATCTAGGGATTGAGAGTCCATATCAACGTGAGATGGGTTTTCTTAACACCATTAGGCTCCGTTGTATTGGGAAAAAACCGTAGTACTTTGGTCATCAAACATTAGAACAAGGTACGGATCGCGTTGATCTCCATGTTCCATACCCGGCGAACCAACAGGCATTCCCGGTACAGTCAATCCTATGGCCTTCGGTTTTTCTGCAATAAATCTTCTTATATCATCTGCCGGCACATGCCCTTCAATGACATACCCATCAATGACGGCTGTATGACATGATTGAAGCTCGTTTCTTACACCGTAAAGCGCCTTCATCGGTGCAAGATCATCCATTTCATAAACATCGGTTTTGATTCCATGCGATTGAAGATGAGTAACCCAGTCTCCACAGCACCTGCACCATGGAGTTTTGTATACTTTGATTTCAAGTGGTGAAGATGCAGAAGAAATAGAACCAATACCTGTCAAGCCTGCTACACATGCACCCAAAATCAACGACCTTCGGCTGATTATCGACATCGAATATTCCTCTTTAATGAGTTATTATCTATCAAATAATCTATTTAAAGCGAAAAGGTAAAAAGGCTGCCCTGGGCAGACCTTTTTCTAGGTTTCTTGATTTATACTAACCCTCAACTAGTCAGTTAACCTCAAAAAGACCAGCGGCACCTTGACCGCCACCAATGCACATGGTAGCCACAACGTACTTTGCTCCCCGGCGCTTGCCCTCGATCAATGCATGACCAACCATACGAGAGCCACTCATACCGTAAGGATGCCCAATAGATACTGCGCCTCCATTAACATTGAGCTTGTCGTTGTCTATTCCCAGGCGGTCACGACAATATAGTACCTGGACGGCGAAGGCTTCATTTAATTCCCAGAGGCCAATGTCTTCGACTTTTAGTCCGTGGCGTTCAAGTAGTCTGGGCACGGCAAACACTGGTCCAATGCCCATTTCATCTGGTTCGCAGCCGGAAACAGCAAGCCCCCGATAAGTGCCTAAGGGCTCTAATCCGCGTTTTTCTGCAAGTGTGGAGTTCATAATGACACATGCAGAAGCTCCGTCGGACAGCTGGCTGGCGTTTCCAGCAGTGATGAAGTGATTTTTTCCCCTCACTGGTTCAAGCGAGGCCAAACCTTCTATGGTAGTACTTGGGCGGTTGCCTTCATCTTGTTCCAGAGTTACCTCCTCCTCCCAACTATCACCTGTCTTCTTATCGAAGGCTAGTTTTGTAGTGGTCAGGGGAACTATTTCGTCATCAAACCGTCCTGCCTGTTGTCCGGCAGCCGTACGCAGCTGACTTTGTAGACCATACTCGTCCTGCTGTTCGCGGGTTATCCCGTAACGTTTTGCTACAACCTCGGCAGTGTCGATCATGGGTAAATAGAGTTCGGGTTTATTAATGTTTAACCAATCTTCTTGAGCCCTGTGTCCATTCTTGTTCTCGTTTTGAACCAAACTTATAGATTCTAGGCCTCCTGCAAGAACGACGGGAACATTATCAACAGTTACCCTGTGAGCCGCAGTGCTTATCGCCTGGAGCCCTGAGGAACAAAATCGATTTATTGTTGCTCCAGACGTCGTCACAGGACATCCAGCTCTCAGGGCGGCTTGGCGAGCGATATTGCCCCCGGTTGCACCCTCCGGCATAGCGCATCCTAAAATTACGTCTTCTATCTCTTGTGGATCTACCTTGGCGCGCTCCATGGCGTGCTTGATAACATGTCCGCCCATGGTTGCCCCGTGGGTATTATTAAAAGCGCCCCGATATGCCTTTCCAATAGGTGTTCGGGCCGTTGATACGATTACTGCGTCTGCCATGACATCCTCCCGTAGTTTCTAATAGTAGTCTAACTGCTTCCAACGAACCTTTCTTTAGAGCCTATATATCGCTAAAGGACTTCCCCTCTTCTGCAAGCCTTTTTAAGAGGGGGGCGGGCTCCCATGCTTCACCAAACCTCTCATGATAGCTACAAACAGTTTTGTATACCTTATCTAGGCCCACCATGTCAGCATATAGCATGGGTCCGGCACGATAGCGGGGAAATCCATAGCCATTGGCATAAATTACGTCAATGTCACTTGCACGTAGCGCGATTCCCTCCTCCAGAATTTTTGCTCCTTCGTTGACAAGAGCGTACATGCACCGTTCCACTATCTCTTGTTTTTCTATCGGGCGACGTTGGATTTGCCTTTCTTCACAGTATTTTTTTATAAGTTCTTCTATTTTCGGATCGGGAATGGGGACCCTGCTGCCAGGGTCGTATCGATACCATCCCGCGCTCGTCTTCTGGCCGAATCGGCCCATTTCGCATATTTGATCATCCAGCCCTGCCTCATCTTGGAATGCCCCATTTTCTTCCGCACGCCGTTTCCGAATTCGCCATCCAACATCGAGTCCAGCCAGGTCACCCATGGCAAATGGCCCCATAGCCAGACCAAAATCAAACAATGCCTGGTCAACTTCTTGCGGAAGGGCTCCCTCTAAAATCATAAGATTTGCTTGTTTGGAATAACGAGCGAGCATTCGATTGCCAACAAACCCGTCGCACACACCTACCAAAACAGGAACTTTCTTAATTGTTTTACCAAGCTTCATGGTTGTGGCGATTACTTCTTTGCTAGTCTTGGCTCCTCGGACAATCTCCAGGAGTTTCATGACATTAGCTGGGCTGAAAAAGTGGGTGCCTATAACCGCTTCGGGCCGGCCGGTTACCGATGCTATCTCATCTACGTCCAGAGTAGAGGTGTTGGTTGCCAGGATGGCGTCATCTTTCATTACTTTGTCTAGTTTACGGAAGACTTCTTTCTTTATTTCCATTTCTTCAAAGACTGCTTCCACGACTATGTCCGTATCGGCTATGTCTTCATAGGACAGGGTCGGAGTGATTAACCCAAGACGTTGGTCCATATCCGCCTGTGTTAATCGACCTTTCTTTACGGTGTTGGCATAATTTTTACGGATTATTTCAAGTCCCTTATCCAGGGCTTCCTGATTGGCCTCCAATAAAGTTACGGGTATGCCTACGTTTATAAAATTCATCGCAATTCCGCCACCCATTGTACCAGCCCCAAGGACGGACGCTGTTTTTATCTTTTTTGTGGGCGTCTCACGTGGAACGTCAGGGATCTTTGTACAGGCCCGTTCCGCAAAGAATAGGTTCATTAACCCCTTGGCTTGGTCCGATTTGAGGCAGTCTTGGAAAAGTTCTCGTTCGCGCTCTACCCCTTTGTCAAATGGAAGCTCAACGGCAGCTTTAGCGCATTCGATTATTTTGTAGGGGGCGAGATAGCCACGGGCACGTTTTCCTATAGATTTCTCGAAGTTGTCAAAGAAATCTGCTGCAGGAGGGGCTGCGGACTCTTCGCGAATTTTTCTGAGTGGGCGATTTTCTGCAGAGACTTGCTTCGCAAATGCAACGGCACCTTCCACCAGATTGCTCTCCACCACATGATCTATTATGCCTAGGGTTCGGGCCTTTGGAGCCGGCACAAACTCTCCGCTGACCATCAGTGGAAGGGCCTTCTCCACACCGCAAACACGGGGCAAACGTTGGGTGCCTTGGCCTCCAGGTAAGATGCCTATTAACACCTCAGGCAGT
>PAWF01000041.1 GCA_002714015.1 Gammaproteobacteria bacterium
CTTGTTGATCGTGATAAAGAATATCTGTTGAGATCATATTCTACTGCAAATTATTTTTATCCCAATGGCAAGAATATCGAATCAGGTCAAATATTAAAAAATCTCAATTATGCTAAGACATTGAGGTCTATTGCATCAGATAAAGGTAAATCTTTTTATCATGGTGATATTGCAAATGACATTGTTAGGACTGTTCAGTCTTTCACGGATAATCCTGGGCTTTTAGATCAGCTTGACCTTTCTAGTTATCAAGTTAAAGAAAGACCAGCAGTATGTATCAATTATCGTAGTTATAATGTTTGTGGTATGGGACCTCCATCATCGGGTGGCATAACTGTTGGACAAATTTTAGGAATTCTTGAACCTTATAACCTCTCTAAATTAGGACCAAAATCAGCAAATGCATGGCATTTAATCGGTGAGGCTTCACGCCTAGCTTTTGCTGATCGTGATAGGTACATTGCTGACAGCGATTATGAAGTTATTCCAACTAACGGTTTATTAGATAACTACTACCTTGGAATTCGCTCCTCACTAATAAATAAGGAACAAGCTCTTGAAGAAATTTTACCAGGTAAGCCACCCTTTGATACTATCTTATTACTAGAAGATGATGAGAGTATAGAAATGCCATCGACTTCTCATATTTCTATTGTTGATCAATATGGGAATGCACTCTCTATGACCACAACAATTGAGAACTCTTTTGGATCAAAATTGATGACAAAAGGAGGTTTCCTTCTCAATAATGAGCTTACCGACTTTTCTTTTCAATCACATAAAAATGGTATTCCAATAGCTAACAGAATAGAAGCAGGAAAACGCCCTCGATCTTCAATGGCACCAACTATTCTGCTTAAGAATGGTAAACCACATTTAATAATTGGCTCTCCTGGCGGCAGTAGAATTATTGGTTATGTTGTTCAAGCCATAATAGCGTATGTTGATTGGGGNATGAATGTTCAACAGGCTGTATCTATGCCTCATATAATAAATAGATATGGAACTTTTGACCTTGAAAAAGGAACAAATGCAGAAATATTTTCTAATGAACTCTCAGCAAAGGGCTTTAAGATAAATTTACGAACTTTAAACTCTGGACTTCATGCAATAGCCATTACTGATATCAACCTTGAAGGAGGCGCAGATCCTCGTCGTGAAGGTATTGTTATTGGCAAATAATATCAAAATTTTATGGGTCTTCTATTTTTATCAAAAAAATTTATGAGAATTAGTCTTGTTTCTTATAAAATATTTTCATTCTCTTTTAGCCATTTATTCCAAAATGATCTCATAATATCAAGTATTTGATAATCAATTTATAAATAGTTGAGTTAGAATAATGTGAATTAGGCTAAAGCTCGAATTTAAAATAAAGTTATTTCAATGGTGCGATGTGCTATCCTTATATGCATATATACATCAAAACTTAAAAGATTAAGACAATCTAATAAAAACACTGACATTTAGTTATAGAATTACTTTAACCCTAAAACTTGGAGAATTAATGATGCTTTTTACTTTAGCGTGGACACACAGTCCCCAAGCTCGAAACGCGACAATTAAGAAATTTATGGCAACCGGTGGTATGCCTCCTGAAGGTATTCAAATGCTTTCCCGATATCACAATATTGATGGTACAGGTGGCTTTGCTATCTGTGAAACAGATAATTCTGCAGCACTTGCTAGTTGGGCATTAGATTGGAATGGGTTAATAGATATTAAAGTTACAGCTATTGTTGATGATGAAACAATTGGTGGGGTTTTAGGACAAAGAGCTGAGGCTGGAGATTTCAACTAAAAATAATGAATATATGATTGGGGGACAAAGTTAGAGTAAAGGAGTAACTTTATTCCCCAATCCAAGCTTCCATTAACCTTCTACCATTTATACAAAATAACAAAACTTTGTGATTAAGGAGATATACTCACCACATTTATTATTTTCTTAGCAACAATCTCATTAATATCTATCTGTAAGTTTAGTTTTCTGTCCCACTATGGATTTGTTCTTGTAGGTAATTTTTCAATCCTGCTTGTTCGATAAGGTTTTGCTGTGATTCTATCCANTCAATATGCTCTTCNGTATCGTCTAGNATNTTGCTAAGGATTTCTCTTGAAACATAATCCTGGCTCTTCTCACAAATAGTAATAGCTGATTTTAGACAACCTTGGTTAGCTTCCTCAGACTCTCGGTCACTCTGTAAAATTTCAGTAACATCCTCTCCAATTTTTAACTTACCAAGGTCTTGNAGGTTCGGTAATGCATCAAGCATTAAAATACGCTCGATAAGTTTATCAGCATGNCGCATCTCACCAATAGACTCTTCGTATACCTTGTCGGCAAAACGTTGATAACCCCAGTCTTTTGCCATACGGGCATGAAGAAAATACTGATTTATTGCTGTTANCTCATTCTTTAATATTAAGTTTAACTGCTCAATGACTGTACTNTCACCTTTCATTNTTTAACCCCCAATATTTATTACTACTTCAAAAANGATTATAGGCATTAAAATCTAATTATTATTATTATACTATACACTAAAANATAAAAAAATGCTTGCTCTTANCACTTCGCTAATGATAATCATTCGCATTCACAAGGGGTAAGAGTGATAAATTGTTTGTCTGTAACTGTAATGGAATCACCGAAAAACAAGTTAAAGNAGCTGCACAAAATGGCGCTCAAAATTGGCGTGAAGTGCACACTTTTAACGGTTATTCACCCTGCTGTGAAAAGTGCGAACATGACATGACTGAAGCTTTATGCCGCTTTAAAGAAGACANTAAGGAAATTATAANAACATTACCTATTCATCAGGCTTCATAGAATGTTCTTATAGCTTTCAANAAAACCACATTCCATTGTATCTATATTTAAGTTAATGACAAAACCTTCAAAAACATCAAAGAAAAAATAATTTTAGAAACAGAATAAAAATGTCTTAAGTAACTTATAGCAATATTTAGTATATAAGTTTTAATGCAATTACTTTTATAAAACATTTCATTCAGTTGTTTCTTTCAAAACTACAAGAAGTAGTTGTGTCTAAAAATATTTATATTTTTTTGAATTCATTTAAAAAGTAATTCATAAGTCTGCNGGTAATGTAGTTTTCCATATTTATTAACTATTATTTTATGTGTAGTTTTTAAATGAATAATTCTATTTAAAAAACCTTGTAGTAATTCACTTTAGTACACATATCAATTGGATAACATTAATAATCGAAAGGAGGTGGTCCAATGTCTCATTGTCTCAAANTATGGTCCTTGAATTCAAGGATTTGGATCGTCANCTCTAACGAGGCTAGCTTCGACTGATGTGGCACAATGATGGTCTTCAAGACCAACTCTGACAGTGGAAGGGTCACTTTAATTAGGTGACCCTTCTTTTTTTGAGCCCTTTTAGGGTAATAAAATAATTAAAATATATATAAAAGACTTACGTATTTTATTATTTTCTCTAAAGACTAACTGAGTAGGAGAGACTCATATGATTGGGTATGCAACACTAGGAACAAACAATCTTGAGCAAGCAAGATCCTTTTATGACAATTTATTTAATATAATAGGAGCTAAAAGGTCTGGGGAATCAGATAGACATACACTTTGGCAAGCACCATCAGGAGGTCCAAAACTTGGTGTCTATATTCCATTTGATGGACATCCGGCAACAGCAGGTAACGGATCAATGGTAGGCATTCATGTTGAAACTAAAGAAATGGTAGATGCACTACATGCTAAAGCTTTAGAACTAGGTGCCACAGATGAAGGTAATGGTCTCCGTGTCGATGGAAAATATTATATGGGGTATTTCAGAGATTTGGATGGAAACAAACTAAACTTTTTTACTGTAGTATAGTTTTAGTTAAAACCATATTTGAAAAATATGAACCCTAAGTCTAACAACGAAAGAATATATATGGTCACAAAGGGTCAACTCAATGTTACGTATTTTTATGTCACTAATTTTTTTAATACTACTTTTCCATCAATCAGTATTTGCAGATACTAATAAATCTATAGCAGAACATTATTTTCCTGCACCTCAGAAAGTAGGTGAAGCAATGCTCACGTACCTTTTCTGGGATGTTTATCATGCGGAGCTATACGCCTCACCAGAAGGCTGGAATCCTGATAAACCTTTCGCTTTGTCAATAAATTATCTTCGTGACATTAAGGGTATTGATATAGCTGATAAGTCAATTTCTGAAATAAAAGATCAAGGATTTAATAACAAACAATTACTAGCCATTTGGCAGGAACAGTTAAGAGAGATTATTCCTGACGTATATAAAGGAACACGCTTAACTGGAGTTCGAGACAATGACAGGAATACTGTCTTCTATCATAATGGAAAAAAAATAGGCGAGATTAGAAACCCTCAATTTACCCTCCTTTTTTTCAACATTTGGCTTGGGGAAAAAACTTCTGAGCCAAGTTTACGTAAATCGTTATTAGGAAATTCCTAGTTCAATAGAATTTACCTAATTACAGAGCTTAAGTATTAATTTTTTAGACTTGTAACGAATTATAATATTAAACTGTTAAAGTAGAAATAGCCTATTCAAGCTCTTCACCCCACGGTAAAACTTGATGCCCATGAGTTAAAGTGGCACCTAAATTCTTAGTAATTTTTAATTTATAAAGTGGATCAGCTGATGAAACACCAAACTTCACTGTACCTGAACCCTTAATATGACTCTTGATTTGCGGTTTGGTATCCATCTTTACAATAACTTTTTTAACACCATCTACTTCTTTGGAATCAGGGGTCATTTTAAGAAATAACCTGGGGAACATATCTTCGATTTCGAATTCCCCTTCCCTTATTTCCATAGAAATACTTATAACTTCTTTTTCTAAACGTTTAGTAATGCCTATAGTTTTATTATGATCCTCTATAAGGTTTATCTCAGCCATCTTCATATTATAACCCCAGATTTCTCTAGTTCCAGTTGTTGCCTGATCAGTACTATTGAACGCAAAAGGCCAAAAACCCCCAGTTACTGAACCATAACGAACCTTAGCTATAACAGCTGCATCATAATAAAGTCGTTCAGGCACTTTACAGTCAAATCTCATTACAGCTACTTGTATACGGTTAGAAATCAACTCAAGAGGTTGGGGAATAAAGGGCTGAAGAGTCTCCTCATTAACTTCACAGTGTATAGCAAGAGTAGAAAAGTCGTGCTCCCACGGAGGAAGTGGATAAGGTAAAAAATCTTGAGATGAACTAAACATATTGATTATTTCCTTTTCATAGTTTTAGGAAAAACAATATTTTTATACTTACAAAATTTTACTCATACATTGTGTAGGATGTCGAGATATGGTTTGCATAAAAACATAGTTGATATATGTAACAAATAAATACAGCCTACCATGTAATTATTTTAGCTTTATAAGTTGGTACATAAGTCTATTTCGTTAACAGCTAATATTAGTGAGAAGCGCTTAGACTAACATAAACGCCATCTCGTATATCTTCAAAGAAATGATTGAGCAAAGGGTGGGTTATTGGTTTCCCCGTCCCATCGGGCTCTAGATTTTTTTCAGCAACATAGGTGGAGTGTGCTGCTTGGTGGACAAGCACGTGATACCATGGCTCATCCTTAGGCGGAATTGAACGTGCCATAGTGTTATACCATTCCTCTGAACCAGAAAAGTTAGCATCTACATCCACCACGACCCCACGATAGTCAAAGAGCTTATGATGAACTAATTCACCAACTTGAAACTTTGCAATTTTATTTATCATTTTTAAAGAATTTCATAGAACCTAACCTCTGACTAAATATTGATAAACTATTATAATAATATAATACATTATTTAAATGCTGGTTAACTTTTAATCCTCAGACTTAATGTATATTTTTATATCTAATTTTTAATAAAATTTAGATGTTATAATTAAATGATCTAAAGAAACTGGATAATTGCAAAGAGAGGTTTATTAATGAAGGCACTATTATGTAATGAGTTTGGACCACCACAAAATTTAAAAGTAGAGGAAATAGATATTCCTTCTCCCCGTGATGATGAAGTTTGCATCAAAGTTCATGCATCTGGGGTAAATTTTCCAGATATATTAATTGTTGAGGGAAAATATCAATTTAAACCCAAGTTTCCTTTTTCACCTGGAGCAGAAGCAGCCGGTGAAATTTACTCACTAGGTAATAATATAAAAACTTTTCAAATAGGTCAGAAGGTGATTGCGATACCAGGACATGGTACATTTGCTGAATATTGCCTTTGCCCAGCCAAAAAACTGATTCCACTTAATAACAATATAGATTATGAAATAGCTTCAATATTACCAATGGTTTATGGAACCTCAGCTCATGCTTTGATTCAAAGAGGTAAATTAAAGGCAGGAGAGACTTTATTAGTGCACGGAGCTGCAGGAGGTGTTGGATTAGCAGCAGTTGAAATAGGGAAAGCTATGGGTGCACATGTGATAGCAACTGCAAGTACTGATGAAAAATGCCAGATAGCAAAAAACCATGGAGCAGATGAAACAATAAATTATTCTGATGGGAAGTTCAAAGATACTGTAAAATCAATGACTGATGGAAATGGAGCTAATGTAATATATGATCCAGTTGGTGGTGATATATTTGATCAATCTTTAAGATGTATAGCGTGGGAAGGTAGACTTTTAGTAATAGGCTTTACATCAGGTCGGATACCATCTGCTCCAGCAAATTTAGCTTTATTAAAATCTTGCGATATAATAGGTGTGTTTTGGGGGTCATTTGTAGAAAGAAGTCCAAATATAAACTTAGAAAACTTTCAGAGAATTTTTGAGTGGATTGAAGAAGGAAAAATTCGACCAAGGATATCTATGAAAGTCACTCTTGATAATACTCTAGAAGCAATGAAATCAATTTCTGAAAGAAAAATAACAGGTAAAGCTATAGTAAAAGTTTAACTAACTCAGAAATAACAACGATGTTTTATATGTAAACTGTTGTTGATTGCGTAAGGGTATCTTCCCAATAGTTTTCGTGATCAAGGCGTAACAATATTGACTGACCATTCAAAGCTGAATTTGGAGTTCTGTGAAGTAACCCTTTATTTCCACCACGAAAAATTGCAACATCCCAAACACTTATAAATTGAACGGCGCACGGGTCTTTCAATATTGACTCATTAGGCTTTCCATTTTCAAACGCCTGACGGTCAGCAACGTCGTCATGAATCCATTCGGTACCTTTACCAGCATAAGTGACTAACAACCGCATTGGAACATTATCTACATGATAACGTCGACAACCACGTTTTGTTCCTAATTGGATACCAACAGATTTATTACCAAGAATATCGCAAAAGGTTTCACAAAGGTTTGCTATATCTGCAATCCAAGATGCATAAAAAGTGTCTTTCTGAAGTTCAGTTGGGATATCATCTTCAAGAATATATTTAATATCTTCTAAGCTACTTTCTTTGAAAGCCTGCCCAATAACACTGAAAGGGGTTTCCATTAATTTTGAAAAAAACTCCTCTGCGCCTTTTAAAGGATCTCGTTCCACCAACGCCAACTGATCTTGTGTTGTTGTAAACTCCTGTAATCCTTCTAGGTCATGGGTATGTAAAATACTCATTTTAATCTGTTTCTTAATACTATAAATTGAAATTTAATAATGGAATGTTATAACATTACATTATGTAAATCAACAATGGCTAAGGACAAAATGATGGTGACAGAAAACATCCGTCTCCCAGTCACCGTACTCTCTGGTTTTCTCGGTGCAGGCAAGACTACACTTCTTAATCGCATACTAAACAATCGTGATGGTTGGCATGTCGCAGTCATTGTCAACGATATGTCTGAAGTAAATATCGATGCTGATTTAGTACGCTCTAAAACTGATCTTATACACACAGACGAAACATTGGTTGAGATGTCAAACGGTTGTATTTGTTGTACATTACGTGATGACCTTCTAGGAGAAGTAAGACGGCTAGCAGAAAAAGGTCGCTTTGACTACTTGTTGATCGAATCAACTGGAATTTCTGAGCCATTGCCAGTTGCTGCAACTTTCGATTTTCGAGATGCAGAGGGTAATAGTTTATCAGATGTTGCCCGACTTGATACTATGGTAACAGTTGTTGATGCGGTAAATCTACTTAAGGATTATTCCAGCCACGATTTCTTGCGGGATCGAGGAGAAACTATGGGGGAAGAAGATAATAGAACCCTTGTGCATCTATTAACTGACCAAATCGAATTTTCAGATGTAGTAATACTTAATAAGATATCTGATGCCCAGGTGAGTCAGGTGGATGCTGCACGTAAAATTATTCGCAGCTTAAATGCAGACGCAGAGATTATAGAAACTAATTATTCTGATGTATCAATAGACTCAATACTTAATACAGGTTTATTCAATTTTGAGAAAGCTCATGAGCATGCTATGTGGGCCAAAGAACTTTATGGGTATGCCGACCATACTCCTGAAACCGACGAATTTGGCGTGCAAAGCTTTATTTACCGAGCTAGGCGTCCTTTTCACCCAGAAAAAATCTACTCTTTATTGAACGGCGATTTACCAGGCGTAATCCGCGCCAAAGGTCAGTTCTGGATCGCAACACGACCTGATTGGGCAATCGAGTTCTCACTTGCTGGTGCCCTATCTTCTATTACTCCACTCGGTACTTGGTGGGCTTCAGTGCCAAAAGAAAATTGGCCTCAGGATGAGAATGCTCAAGCTTACAAACTTTCAAATTGGGAGGAACCATGGGGCGATCGTCAACAGGAAATTGTTTTTATTGGTACCGATATTGACTGGCTGAGATTAAAGGGACGTCTAGATTCCTGTCTTCTTTCTAAATCTCATGCAGAAAATATCACGGCAATACCTAAGTTACCTGACCCTTTTCCATTATGGGATCGTAATTAGAGAACTAAATGATCACCTAATTAACCTTAAGAAAAAATATATCTTTATAAGAATTTCTATACTCCACTATTCTTGACAATAATTAAACAATCATTTAATTGTTTAATTATTATGTTTGATTTACAGGTCAACCAAAGATTTGAATTGGCAGAAACCTTCGGGCTCCTCTCAGACCCTACACGGCTCTCAATTGTGTTGGCATGTATGGATCTAAAGGTCTCTGCGGGGGACATTGCAGACAAACTAAATGTATCTCCGTCACTGGTTAGCCACCATCTGCGTTTGTTACGCTCTGCGCGCATAGTGCGTTCTGAGCGGCAAGGTAAGCATGTTTTCTACTCAATGACTGATGACTGTGTCCGCATTGTACTGACGACTATGATCAATCATCTCTTCACCCATGAATACTCTGAAAATATAGGAGAAGCCGTATGATAAAAGTAACTCAACAAAAATGCGCCTGTTCTGATTGCGTCTGCGTTATCTCAATTAGTGAAGCACTAAAGAAAGACGGTCAGAATTTTTGCAGTGAGCCTTGCACCAATGGTCATACATCAGGTATTGGTTGCGATCATCAGGGCTGCGCCTGCTGCGGTTAAAAATATCTGATATANATNAAGGATTAGTTACAGGGGACCCACTGTCCCCTGTAAAGTTTGATAAATACCTATGACTTATTAAATCCANACGTTACCTTATTTCNGAAAACGAACTTCAATAACTTGGTCTTGTATCGTTCTCGAGGTAGAACTATCTCCATCNAGCTTTTCACTGAATTAGTTCTTAGGGCTCGATATGAAAAAATAATCTTTAGTCTTTATGCCTTTAGCTTGTCCAGAAAGCCTGGATTTTTTATCGCTTAATATGTTGCCTGTATACCAATCTAAAGTATAAAAATCATAAAGTGATTAAAGCTAAAGGGTAATTACTTGATCCGGTAAAGCTGGTGCTAATGCTTCATATAATTGTGGGAAACAACCTACATGAACTCCTTCAACAACATCTTTAGGCTTCACCTCTCCACTACCACATTGGCTGAATTCTCCTTCAGCTAGGTTTCTACGTAAAGAACATTGATCACAACCCATTAGTAAAATATTTTGTTCCGCAGCAACCTTGGCAAGGCGTTCACCAATTGGGTCACCCTTTCGTAGAGTAAAAACATTATCGTCAAAGAAAAACATGCCTACAACTTGAGCTCCATGATTACCACTCTCAAGCTGTGGCAGTATCATGGTAGCAAGTTTAAATGTTGAGGCCATGTCACTAGCAAAAATGTAAGCAACTTTCATTTTNTTCTCTCCTTNAGAANTAAATATAAATGTAAGTTATGTTATAACATTACATTGTTAGTTAAAATACTTATTAGGAAAGTTTTTATTCGCATTACAAAATTGTATCTTTAAGTTATAAGTCTGAGGCTCATTGAGCTTCCCTNAAAGCTCTATTATTTAATTTNGTATTTTATTTTGATCTAAAATATGAAACCTTGAAGTTTTACTAATAAACTAAGGTTTCATGTCAATATCTATATATTTAGTGTATGAATTCTTAAATCTGACTTTGA
Source organism: Gammaproteobacteria bacterium (assembly GCA_002714015.1). Lineage (GTDB taxonomy): Bacteria > Pseudomonadota > Alphaproteobacteria > UBA828 > UBA828. The sequence goes on from PAWF01000041.1 coordinate 10,480, forward strand.
ACAGGATGATCGGACAGTGCTGGATATAGATGATTTCAAAAGTGAAATCATAAATTGGAATCGCTTTGGCACTGNTACTGTNTGTAGTAATTATGAAGATATTCCGATTTTTACAAATGAGTTCTGGACATCTAAGCAGCGCAACGCCCATTCCTTACATGAGATTTCCTANAGAGCCTGTTTCAAACCGCAATTACCTCGTTTCTTTATAAAACGTTTGACTAAAAAAAATGACAGTGTGTTTGACCCTTTTATGGGCAGAGGCACAACCTTACTCGAGGCTGCTTTGCATGGCAGGCACGCAGCAGGAAATGATGTTAACCCTCTTTCACGAATGTTGGTTGAGGCTAGACTTTGCCCGCCCACATTTCTGCAAATACAAAAACGTCTAAGCCAGATTGATCTTTCAAAACGGGCTGAATATGGGAANGACCTTGAGGTATTTTATCATCCAAATACCCTGGCTGAAATCTGTGCATTAAAGACGTATTTNATAGACAAAAGCTATAAAGGTGAGCTAGATAATATTGATCTTTGGATAAGAATGGTGGCTTTGAACCGCCTNACCGGTCACTCAAAAGGTTTTTTTTCTGTATATACACTGCCACCCAATCAGGCAGCGAGCATTAAAAGCCAAAGAAAAATTAATATCAAACGCAAACAAAGCCCAGACTATCGGGATACTAAATCACTGATTTTAAAGAAAAGTCAGGCCTTACTAAAACAAGCATTGCCTGATGAGATGGCACACACAAACTCTCAATTTTTGAATTGTGATTTAAACAAAGATAGGCTGGAGGTAAAAAAACAGGTCCAATTATCGGTTACCTCCCCGCCGTTTTTGAATATTGTTAATTACAAGGAAGATAATTGGCTGCGCTGCTGGTTTGCCGACATTGATGCAGCGGCGATACAAATCACCCAGACGCCAAAATTAAGAATATGGAAAGAGTTAATGCATAGAACGCTTGTCTCAGTTGCCCGCATTACCGTGCCGGGCGGTTATTTTGCTTTTGAGGTAGGCGAAATTCAAAAAGGTGATTTGCGTCTTGAGGAAACTGTTATCAAGGCAGCAGAGGGTACAATATGGAAACCCAAATTTATTTTAATTAATCAGCAGAACTTTACCAAAACATCAAATGCGTGGGGAGTTGCAAATAATCGTAAGGGTACAAACACCAACAGGATTGTTTTGTTTAAAAGGGAGGATTAAATTGTTTTTTTAAAACGAGTTATTTTTAGTTTCTAAGTTTAACGCCCTATTGTTATGTCTCCAACGGCTTTTTAGAATGTGCCTCGATGAACATTTTTAAAAAGGACTCTTTTTCGACGAAACCTTTTGCATTCGGGTTAAGTACATCAAAGTTTTTTACAAACTTAGTCATCGGCGAAGCCTCAAATTCTGCTTTTGAAACGAGTGCGTCTTCATTTGTATCCATTTGAGAAAAATATTTTAGCGCCATTTCTTGAGCTGAATGGGAGTGCTCGTCACCACCGCAGCTTCCGGCGTAGACAGAACCAGCAAATAAAGCAGTAGAAATTACAACTGCCGTAAAGGACGCCATTTTGAAAATCTTCATCGAACTTCTCCATTTATCATATATATTGTTTACGTAAGGAAACAATTTTTGGATTAGATTTATTTATCTTACAACTGTTAACTTCAAGTTATAATTGTAAAGATTTTAAACTTCTAAAGATCATCCAATATAGAAGCTCTTTTAATTGCAGCTTCCTCAGCGGTAATAAGACCTTTTTCCTCCAGTGACCGAACTTTATCAAGCCGATCTTCAATGGAATTTTTTTGAGGTTTTGCACCTTTTAAAAGTTTTATAATTTCTAAACGTTTTTTTGAATACTCATGGTCACTTATGAGTTGATTTTTATATAAGTCATCAAGATCCTTTAATTTATCACTAATACCTTCTTCTATAGGCATATCTCTTAGCAACTGAACCTTGCATGGTCTCTTTCCCTCTTCTGCATGAACATTTCTTCGTGCATAGACCAGCAAATATTTATGTTTTAGGTCAATTTTCATCGCATAAAGATGATGAGATAAAATATTTCCAAGAATTACCGAACCATGGCGGTTACCTACAAAGCGGTATTCCCCGATTGATCCATCTACGTGCTCAACTCCTACGTTTCGATGAATATTAAAATTAGTTTCTCCTCTCACGCCCCATTGCCTGCAACTTTTGGGCAACTCTGCAGACCAATGACCGGCATATTCATCAACCTTATGAGGTTTTGTTTGAAAAACCTCACCNGAGCTCTCCCTACTGCCAGCATAGTCCTCGCCAAACACCTCTTGGCAAAATGAGAAGATAAAAAGAAAAATAAATAAAACATATGGCATAAGCAACATCCATCAAATGAATATACTTGTAGCACACCATAAANCTAACTTTGGGATAACTTATTAGCAATAAACAATTTATAACAAAAACAAGTGAATAAAACTATTGAAAGGAAACTTGTGCATCTTAAGTGCAGAAATTCTGTTTTATATGAAAAATGAAAACTAAAAATCAATAGTACGACNTAATTCTTCAAAAAGTTATTAATTAAAGTTGTCATAACTGTCGACTTATATCTAATATTTCAGAGGAAAAATTAAGAGCAAAATTTGAAATNTNGTTCAGGAAATTGAGTNAGTAGATGTGNCAAAAGGGGCANCAAAAGNACCAAAATAAAAAATTAGGGAGAGGANAGTGNTTAATAATAAAGCATTAATTCGACGATGGCTTAAAGCNTTGCAAGCAGGGAACATAGAAAGTTTGNTAGNACTTCAGTCAAAAGAGTGTACTTGGAAATTNCCTGGTTCAAAAAAGTTACCNTGGGCCGGGACATGGGTAGGTATAGAGAAGCATAAGAAATTCTTAAGCCGTGTCCGTGATTCAGTTGATTTTACTGGCGGAGGCATCGAATTTAATAAATTTATTGTGGATGGTACATGCGTAAGTGTTTTAGGTAATGAAATTGCTAGGTCAAAGTCTAAAAAGAAACGTTGGAATGTTAAGTTTGTTTGGGTTTTTACAGTAAAACGTGGCAAAATTGTATCTCTTGAGGCTTACGAAGATACAGAAACCATAGCTGCTTGCTATTAAAAACACATTAAAATATTCAACATAAATTAACAACAATAACACCTAGCATTGCTACTAAATTATTTCATCCATTCAAGTCTTTTTATTTCGTTATCTCGCGGAGTAATGTTTCCAGTTCAGAAGGATGTATTTTGTAGTTCTGTCCTCCACCCTTTTCCTGAGACCACTCTCCAGGACTCAAAGATTTTCCGGGACTCGTTTTTTCTTTAAAAATTTTCATTAAATCTTCAAATAGACTTTTTTCTACAACAATAACCTTTATATCTGGTGCTCTAGAATTATCTATATCAATTGCGAAAGTCCATTTCTCATGATGAGATCTGCTGAAAGAGATATGCTTGACGCCTGACTTATATTTACTATTCCCATCAAGAAATGCATGCCTTGGATGTCCTTCACGCCAAAGCTTGGTAAAACCATATTTAAAAGCAGTATCTAAAACATTTCTTAATTCTTCAGAAAGAAGCCATTTATTTGCAATATAGTGATGAGACTCTCCTTCTCCTGAGCTTTGCTGTATTTCAATCCCCTTTGGGAGTCCATTTAACTCATCTTTACGGGTAATCTCAGAAATACGGATATTATGTTCTGCAAACTCCCAAACCTCAGAATTTCTAATAGAACTAACATCACTATTTCCAATGTTTTCGTATGGAGCAATAGATACATTTTGTGTATTTTCAGGAACTAATTTTTCGCTAGTCCGTTGCTCTTTTAGATATGTACGCAAATCCCTTAAAAGGTCTTCTGGCATATTAAGCAACTCTAACTCTGTTATAACTATCGACATCTATCACACCTTTTGTCATTTCAAATCTAGCCGTATAGTGCATACAAAATATTTTAGTTTTACTGATATGATGTCCCGAGGGAAATATATCTTTTCTTTAATGCCATAAAAATATCTGCATCCTCTTCAGCATGGTTAGATATCTCTGAAGCCTTCTTGTTCATTTCACTTACAGTCATATTATCCCTGATTGCAGACATAATCTCTTTCCTTCTAGACTCACGTGTCCATGCAATATCGATGTCCAATACTGTAAGTTTTAAAATCGACGCAGGGCATATTTTATAACGCTTAGTAAAGTCCCTATAGTCTGAATAATTAAATTGTATGGCAACATTTTCAAACTCTTCTTGAGTAGATATTAGCTGTTTCATTTGATTAATCTCCTCATATATCTGCATTTCGTTTAATTTATCGGATAATCTACAGATTAGCAATATTTAAGATTACGTCAATAGAAACTTTGTCAGGGAACTTTTAAGGGAAAAATATATTTTCAATTTACACATAAAAAAAGACCGTTAAGTGATTAATTTAGCAATCAAATTTGGTTGCGGGAACTTGATTTGAACGAGCGATCTTTACGTTATGAGTCAACAGCTGCCACCTTAGCTTAGATATATTTCAGACAGACATTACAAGACGAATATTACCTGCCTTGAATAACTTCGAATTGACACTTACCCTCTAACCAGTCCGCAGTTCTTAGAATTACCTGCTCTTCAGGAAAACGTGTTTTTCCCCTCAAAGCACACTCCCAGATCACCAAAATACGCCAGCCGTCTTTGCGTAAACTTGCAAAATTCCTCTTATCATTACAAGCATTGCCCTCAATCTTTTCAAACCAAAACTTTTTCCGAGTCTTCGGCCATCTGAATAGATGACAATTGTGTCTATGCCAAAAACAGCCATTCACAAAGATCACGGCACGTCGTCTAGGAAATACCAAGTCCGGTGAACCAGGCAACGACCGCCTGTGCAGGTAGTATCTATAGCCCATAGCATGAAGACCGGAACGGACAGCGACTTCTGGTTTGGTATTCTTACTTTTTATCGCCGCCATATTCCTCGAACGGACAGGATCAGTTTTGTTTAAACCCAAACTAAGTTGTTCCTAACACTTTTATTATTACTCATACACTCATCATCATGATCTGTAATATGAATATCTAACAATACTCCCTCACTATGAGTGATACTTTATAAATTGTCTCATATTTTCATTTCATATATCTTTTGTGCAATTTTTTTTGCTAGAAGAACCGGCACTGCGTTACCAACCTGATGATATTGCTGAGTCCTGTTTCCACAAAAAAAATAATTATCAGGAAAGGTTTGTAACCGCGCAGCTTCCCTCACTGTTAGGCTTCGACACTGCGATGGATCTGGGTGAATAAAATAATGACCATCCTTTGAAATATGGCTGACAACTGTGCTTGAAGGCCGGTCCCAAACCTGGACTTTGAAGCGGTCTTGATGTGCAGCCGTCTTCAATGAAGATGCACCTGCAGTGATATTTTTATGGTCAGGCTTAATTATATCAAGATGACCCTGCCAATCTGAGAGTGTTGGAGATCTTTTAAGGGAATTACCGAGAGCTGAAACCAAAAAGTATCTGACTAAGTCAGACCTCATATGCCCACGAGTCTGATGCTGCAAGATGCCACCAATACGAGTGTCTGATAGATCCTTTAATAGCTCGTTATGTTCTGCATTGGATCCATCTTGCTCATTATTGATAAATATAGCACCCCGATTAAGATCTTTATTTTCTCCTCTAATGATTTCAATTTCATGCTCAAGTATTTTATCAATACTTGTTTTCCCCAAGAGATAATCTTTAACTTGGCTACAGATAGCCTCAACCCAGTTTTCACTGGTGTCTTTTTCTTTTGATAAACCACTTCGTAAGCGTGGCATATTACCAATTGCATCACGAACAGTGGGTCTGAATGACGATTTTTCAAGGGGCTGAGGTTTCCCTTCCAGGTCAGACCTTACACCCACAATGATAATACGATGGCGAGTTTGCGGGACCCCATAATCCTCAGACCTGAGCAGGCATTCCTGAGCACTCCTGATTTCGAATGGAATATCCAGTCTGTTTTCAAGCATATTCAGGGTATACAATCGATAACCAGATGGCTTTTTCCCATCAGAGGTTAAAACTCCTGTGGCATCATAGGGGTTCCTTAATCCATGGCAGATGTTGCTAAAGATGCTCCCCGGCACGGCGTCAACTGAAGCCTTGGCTGAACCCATTCCTTTGACGTTTTCAAGAACGAATAAAGCGGGTTGATATCGACACAGTATCTTCAGGTATTCAAGGTACAGGGTATGCCTGTGGTCGGCATAGAAATGGGTTGCAAGTTCAGCTGTTAAAGATATTGCTTCATCCTTACTGAGCTTTTGGATCTTCTGCCCAGAGCCGAGCATCCGCGACCTCCCCGCAAGTGAATATGCCTGGCAGGGTGGTCCACCAATAAGCACAAAGTTCCTGTTTCCGTTGAGCTTTTGATCTATCATTTGATACAAAGTCTGGTTACCAGAATCAGTTCCAAGCTCAACATTAGCAATCGAATTAGAAGCGGCTTGCCACTCCTGAGGATATTCGTCACGCAAGTCCGCGGTGCTAATTTCACCTCTTATGCACCTATAATATGCCTCAGGTGCATTACCCTTTGGAAAGCAGTGAAAGAATTTACGTAAGGTGAGCGTTGCGCATGCTGTCGAATCCATCTCCGCAGAAAGGAGGATGTTAAACCCTGCTTGTATGAATCCTTCACCAAGCCCCCCCGGGCCTGCAAAAATGTCAATCACAGGGACTTTTATTTCTTTATGTGTCATATGAGTACAAGAGATATCATAGAATCTTGAGCTTATAATTAGGAACGCTGCATTTTTTTAATAATTAGTTAGATATAGATGATTTGTTTTCTTACACTCTATACTTCAAGCCCTTCGTTTCTGACGTTTTCTAATATTTTCATAAGTAGCTTTGTTTGAACTGCGGTTTGAGCTCGACCTTTAAGTATTCTTGAAATTGCCAGATCCTGCTCTGGAGTAATCAACCGGTTTGCAATTGCATAATTTTGTATCTCACGCCATTTCTCTCCAAGCTGAAAAACTAAAACCTCAGCGGATACCTCATTGTCTACTTTTTGGATTTTCTTTGAACCTTGCTTTTCTTCTTTTATCAGTTCATTTGGTTTGCATATGCTATCTATCCAATCGGGGGGAAGTGAAATACACAAACTTTTAGTGGACGCCCAGCAAGCTTGTTTTTTACACCACTCTGTAACATTTTTTACATTGTCAGGTGTTTCTTGAATTTTCTGTGAAATCGCCTCTGTGATTTTTTCAAAACATGATTTTAGCTCACTCGACATAGTTTGAGCGTTCCAAACTGTTGTAAAATCTATCCCAGATTTTTTTGACTCCTTTAAGTATATTGATAGCCAAGCAAGAGAATATGTTACAATATTCGCTTTGTATCCACCCTGATACCATTTAGCATCCCTCACCATTTTATCTACTTCTTTGAAGATAATCGCTTTTGCTACGACATTTTTATACCATTGCTCGTTAAAGTTAGTATTATCCCCTTCCCAGATTTTTGCAGTATCTATTGCGAATGAAATAAAATTCTTTTGAGCACCCGCACTGACAATATGAGGCCGTCCAGAAAATGAAATTTCATATTTAGCCAAATCAGTCTTAGTGAACATCTGTTGCCTAGGATATTCCGTCAGAAACTGTTTTCGCTTAGCTTCGCTTAGATAAGCCTGCCCATCTTTATACTGCCCCCTTGCTCTCTCATAGAACCATTTGCTTTGTGCAAACTGACCATCTTTTGGTGGTGCACTAATTCGTCGTGAAAATTCTTCAATTCGGATATGGAATGGATGATTAGAGAAAAAATCAGCTTCACTAACCCGATTTTGTGTATTTGCAAACCGAGAAATTTTAGGAACAACTTCATCAACTCTATCTTCGGAAATAACAGAAAGTTTTACCTGTATAAATACCTTGGAAAGGTCTACCTTATCTTTATCGCGAGCATATAACATTGATGCCGTCGTTTGCCCACCATTAACAATCTGAAGATTTTTAATCAATGATATCGCATCAGTATCACCTTCACCCTTCACAATTCGCACCCCAGATGCGGTTGCAGTGAGACCATTGTTATAAGCAAAAAACATTTCTGGTTCTGCTTTAAGTGTATTCTGTATTCCTTTATTTACTTTGCCTCTTGCTTGAAGATAAGTTCGAACATTTTGTTCGAGAAGTCTAGCACCATACTCTGAATATATTTCGGCCAGTAAGTCCGCTGGTATAGCCAATAAATAGGATTCATATTCACCTG
>PAWF01000042.1 GCA_002714015.1 Gammaproteobacteria bacterium
CGAACAGCACGATAAAAACAACGCCGCCCACGCATCCCTTCATTAACAACTTCTCAAAGAGCCATACGCGCCAAGGAAAACTCCGTGGCGCGAACTTGATCTTCTACGCTTGCAGTATTAGTAAGTCAAGGGCTTGGATTAAAATAAGTAAATAAGTTTTCTGCTCAGAGAAAATTACTCTTTATTACCAAGAATCATTGACAGTTTCAAAGATGATTACCATGGTTAGGGCTGTAATTTGTATTTGAGTTAAATAAAGTTTTTTGGCAAATTTTAATAACATCCAAACATTCGTAGGAAACCTTATTGACTAATAAACCACAAAAGCTCAACCATGAGCTCCAAACAGATAGATGCCCATACCAGCTGACAATGATAAAAAAGCTATTAATATTATATTTCTACGTTCCCAAAGGAAAAAATTGGAGATTTCAACAGTTCACTAAATCACTATTTATTACTTTGTTAGTCTTAGCCGCCTCAATTAGCTTCTATTCACGCCAAAACCTTATAAATGCAGATGGACCCATAAAGATAATATCAATAGAAGTAAGCCGTGGAGACACAATTTCAGAATTAATGTTATCTTCAAAAATATCTCCAGAAGAAATAAACAAAATTTCTGAAGTAATTAAAAAAGAATTTCCAAATCAAAAAATACAAGCAGGAGATATTATTACTTTTAAAGTAAAGCCAGGAGCAAACAAGTGGCTTAACTTTGCTGAACTGGAGCTCAAGAGAAATAAACTTATTAAAATTCACATTACAAAAGATCATATAAATATTGTTAAAATAAAGAATTCTAATAATAAAAATTACGTTAAACCAAATGAGTATTCATCAAATAACACTTCTGAAACTATCTCATTGAAGACTCATCACGAAGAACAAAAAGAAAAAGATAAACAAACAAATTTTATAAAAATAGTTATTGGAAGTGGAGATACAATTGAAAAGGTTTTTAGACAATACAAATTATTAAAGAATGACCGCAACCGGGCAATACACGCAATAAGAAAAGTTTTTGACCCACGCAAACTTCTCAGTGGGCAGGCTATAACTCTTATTACTGTAAACTCTAAAAAGGGAAAAAACTTACAACAAGTTGTTATTCAGCTAAGAAAACGGACCTTTATAGACATTCGTAAACAGAAAAATGGTTTCTATACGGCAAAGAAAACAAGAAACCCAGAATATGCTTTAATGCCGATGCCTACACCAAGCAGACCAGATAAAAGGTCTTTGCTGGCAGAAACAAACGATACTAAAAATTTCAACAAACAAGATAACTCTGATTCTAAAGTTGGCTTACTTGATAGACAGGATGAAACAACCAACAAAGAATATATTAATCCATCTTCTCAAATAAACCCTTCACAAGATCTAGTTACTTTCAGGACTAGACCAGGAGATACTCTTGCTTCAATTATATCAAATACTAATGCATATGCCTTAGATAGAGATAAAGCAATTTCATTACTTAGGGAAGAATTCAATCCACGTCATCTCAGAGTTGGACAGGAAGTAAGTGTTTTAACGGAATTAAATAATAAAAAAACACATTTACTTGGCGTCAGCATTAAATTATCTGACTCAAAATATCTTGAAGTTTTAATGGGTAAAGACGGTTCTTTTAATTTAGAACATACTGATAGACCTATGAACTCAATATTTGATTCTGAAGTTAATCCAAAAAAACATTCTAGAAAGTCAGGTTCTCTTGAAAGTAATCATAACAATAATGAAAGCCGTAATAACCTAAAGTATATAAAAGGAAATGAAGAAAAAGATTTAGATCAAGAAATAAAACTTAAGGATACTAGAGCTTCTAAGATTTCACCAATACGTAGACCAATTAAAGCAAAAGAAATGCAATTTGCTCTTGATGGAGCTGAAATAGCTGCTGCATCTCCGATGACGCCTAGTAGGAATTTTTATATAGGTTTAGTTAAACAGCAGAATAGTAATCAAATAAATACTCATCCCAAAAACAAACCTATCCGAGTATCTATTGAAAAAGGTGAGGGATTATNAACAGTGCTTAAGCGGGCTGGTATCTNAAGCTTAACCTCAGATGAAATAATTAAAGCNTTTCGAAAAGTTTATNACCCTCGAAAGCTTCAGATAGGACAAACTCTTGAATTTAACTTTAGNCAAACAAATAACAATGGGGTATTNGANAAATTGACTATGAATATTAGCCCTAAACAAAAGCTAATAGTTGAAAGGGGAGAAGAAGGTAACCTAATAGCTAGCCAGGCTCTTAGGTCGACAAGTCAAATCTTGAGGCATTCTGACGGCAAAATTGAGTCTAGCCTTTATCTAGCAGCAAAAAAGTCCGGACTGCCAATTGAAATACTCATGGAGGTAGTTCATATCTTTGGCTTTGCTGTCGATTGGCAAAGAGATGTACAAAGTGGTGACCACTTCTCCGTATTATACGAGGTTCTTATTGATAAAGAAATGAATCCAGTAGGTTATGGATCAGTTATATTTGCATCATTAACACTCAGTGAATCAGAGACTTCTATTTTTCGCTATGAGTTTAATGACGGAAGCTCTGACTATTTTGAAGAGAATGGAAAAAGCGTCCGCAGAGCTCTCATGAGAACCCCTATAAATGGCGCAAGACTCTCTTCAGGATACGGCATGCGCCGCCACCCAGTACAAGGTTATAATAAAATGCATCGCGGACTAGACTTTGCTGCGCCAACAGGAACCCCTATAATGGCAGCAGGAGATGGTAAAATAGATAAGATAGGAAGATATAATAGTTATGGTAAATACATTCGCATTCGCCATAACAGTACTTATTCTACAGCTTATGCACACCTATCTAGATATGCAAAAAATTTAAAAAGAAACTCACGTGTAAAACAAGGACAAGTTATTGGCTATGTTGGGTCAACTGGAAGGTCAACAGGTCCTCATCTTCATTATGAAATTCTCTCTAATGGCAAACAAATAAATCCAAGCAAGGTGAAACTTCCAAGCGGTCGCCAACTAAAAACAAAAGAAATAGTTAATTTTCATAATGTAGTAAGAAAAGTAAAAATATTGTTAATTGAGACTAGCCTAAACTCAAAATTAGCTCAGAATAAGAACTAGAGTTTTATTTTTTATACATATCAAGCATTCGCCTGATCTTCTTCATTTGTCTCACCTAATGCGCGCATTAACCCTTCATCTGCTGGAGCCTCTTCTACAAGAGAAACCTTATCGTTAGATTTAAGGTCATCATCAGAATTCTTAGCAGTATTATTTTCTGCCCCATTTGTTTCTACAGGGTCTGGTTTAACAACACTATTTTCCTTATCAGATTCGCTAACTTCGACTGAAACCTCAGTTACTTCTCCAACAGAGCTAGCCAAAGATCGTTCTTGGTCATCTTGACCATTACCCCGACGAGGAGAATTTGTGTTTTTTACTTTTGCGTCACCATTGGCACTCAATACACGGGAGTAATGCTCAGCATGCTGAAAATAATTTTCAGCAGCTATACGATCTCCTGAAATTAAGGCATCACGACCAAGGGACTGATATTTATCAATTACTTGATGGGCATTGCCTCTTATTTTTCCATCAGGACCGTTACTCTCAAAGCTAGAGTTACGCCCCTGCTGATTAGGGCGTCGACCTCCACGGTGCCCCCGCGACCGTCGCACATTTTGGGATTGCTTCATTCCGTTACTCATATTTAGGGTGACTTTTTATGCACTCTATTATTGTTTTGGATTTGCAGCTACCCGATTAAAAAGTAAAAAAATGTTCCTAAAACATTAGGCTCTTCTTAAACTTCTTATTATCGGGGTTTCGACTGCTAGGCGATTAATACTTACCTAGCTCCCGGTTGCAAGATAGAAACTAACGAGCACAACAGAGTTTGCAAGATAAAACTTCATTTTTTGCTAAATTTTTTAATTTTTTTTCAATTTTGTTGTAGCAAATCCCATACAACGCTCAATACCAGCCAAATCATGCCAAGTTCCTACTAAATAAAAGCCCTTATCATAAAAAATTTTTTTTACCTCTTCTGACTGCCCTGCACCAATTTCAACAAATATTCTACCGCCTGGGTGTAATATACGTCTTATATCAGAAGCTATAGCACGGTATGAGTCCAAACCATCCTTACCAGCAAACAATGCCTTATTTGGCTCAAATTCAATAATATCCTTTGCTAAAGTCTTCCTATCCTGATTTTTTATATATGGTGGATTACTTATAATTAAATCCACATAAGAGTTAATTGGCTCTGCCCAATCTCCAACGAAAAAAAATGCCCTTGAATCCAACTCATGGCGCTTAGCATTAGTTTTTGCAACTTTGGATGCTGCCTTACTAATATCAACACCAAAACCAACTGCCTCTGGCAATTCACTTAAGATAGCTATCAACAAACAACCACTTCCAGTACCCAGGTCTAAAATTTTTGGTTTTTCTATATCAATCTCTCTTATGAAATCAATTACAGCCTCTACCAATATTTCACTATCAGGCCTTGGAATTAATGTTGAATTATCAACTGAGAAATCTAAACTCCAGAATTCTTTTCTTTTTAAAATATAAGCAATTGGTTCACCTGATAATCTACGCTTAACAAATTTCCAAAATTTCTCTAATTCTATTTGAGGAATTATATCATTTCCTCTCAAAATCAGAGTTGCATTTGAAAAGTCTGATACGCCACAAAGTAGAGCCTTCGCATCGATAACTGGATTTGAAATTCCAGCTTTATGAAATTTGTTTACTGCATGTTCCAATGCAGAAGCATAACTGAGTGGATAATTAAAGATATTTTTATGCACTCTGTGCTAAGCGCCGTGCCTGATCCTCAGTGATCAATGCATCAATAACTTCATCTAGAGCTTCCCCCGCTAGTATTTTTTCTAACTTATATATAGTTAAGTTAATTCTATGGTCAGTAACTCTTCCTTGAGGAAAGTTATATGTTCTTATTCTCTCTGATCGATCTCCAGTACCCACCTGACCCTTACGTTCAGCAGCACGCTCTGCATCTCTCTGCTGTCTTTGGTGTTCGTATAATCTAGCTCTCAATACTTTTAGTGCTTTTGCTTTATTCTTATGCTGAGATTTCTCATCTTGCTGGGTAACAACTATACCTGATGGTAAATGAGTTATTCTCACTGCGCTATCAGTTGTATTAACACTTTGACCACCTGGTCCACTAGCACGATAAACATCTACGCGCAAATCACGCTCTTCAATATTAACGTCTAAATCTTCAGCTTGGGGTAAAACGGCAACCGTAGCTGCAGATGTATGAATACGACCACTTGCTTCCGTTTCTGGAACTCTTTGCACACGATGTACACCTGATTCAAATTTAAGCTTTGCAAATACACCTCGGCCACTAATCTCTAATATAGTCTCTTTTGTTCCTCCCAGTCCGGTATCAGATATAGAAACAGCAGCAAACTTCCAATTATTTGTCTCGGCATAACGCTGATACATACGAGCAAGGTCTCCAGCAAAAAGAGCGGCCTCATCTCCTCCAGTTCCTGCTCGTATTTCAAGTATTGCATTTCTATCGTCAGCTTCATCCTTTGGTAACAATAATAATTTCACTTTTTGCTCTAAATTAGGCAAAATATTTTTAAGCTCATTCAGCTCCTCATCAGCCAACCTATTCATATCTATATCAGTTTCTTCATCCGATATTATTTCTTCTAAGGATTTGATTTCACCTTGGACTGATTTTAATTTCTCTATTGCTTCTACAATTGGCATCAAATCACTATATTCGCGACCTAAATTGATACGCTCTTCATTATCTATATCAGAATTGGACAGCTTAGATTCTAGATCACTGTAACGAGCTATTACTTGATCAAATTTTGATTGAAGACTCAATTTACATTCCCAATTTTAGGTAATAATTCACTCAGCAGCTTACAAAGACTTATTATTTCTACTTCCTGCTGATCCCCAGTATCTAAATTACGAATTATTGCTGTGCCTTTTGAAATTTCATCCTCTCCCAAGATTACAGCAAAGGAGGAATTAAGAGCATTGGCTCGCTTCATTCGTTTTGAAAGATTCCCACGATAACCTAAATCAACAGGTAAACCATTTTGCCGAAGTTTACTAACAATTGGTAACACGGCATCTTCTGCAAGATCACCTATTGGCACAACAGAAACTGGTCTAATTTTTTTTGGAGAAAAATTAATCAAACTTGAAAGACGCTCTATACCCGCTGCCCAGCCAATACCTGCTGTAGGCTTGCCACCCATCATTTCAAGTAAACCATCATAACGTCCACCAGCTAAAACGGTACCTTGTGCTCCTAAGTTATCTGTTACAAACTCAAAAGCTGTGTGACAATAGTAATCTAATCCTCTAACAAGCTTTGAGTTGATTGTATAAGCTATACCCAACTTATCCAAACCATCACATACCTTTAGGAAAAAATCCTGAGATTCTCTATTTAAATATTCAGATATATAAGGTGCATTTAATACAATTTCTCTATCTTCTGCTTCTTTAGAGTCAAGAACTCTCATTGGATTATGATCTAGCCTCTGAAGACTTTCTTTTGATAGTTTTCCGCTATGCTCTTTCAGATACTTTACTAATACTTCACGATAAGAGGCTCTACTCTCTCTATCCCCCAAGCTATTAATTTCAAGTCGTGTAAGGTTCAAAATATCTAATTGATGGAGCGATTGAGCCCCTAGAGAAATAATTTCCACGTCTCCTAGAGGCTCAGGAACTCCTAATAACTCTACTCCAAACTGGTGAAATTGTCGCAACCTGCCCTTTTGTGGTCGCTCGTAGCGGAACATTGGTCCAAAATAGAAAAACTTGAGCGGTAAAGATTGACTCAAACCATTACTGATAAGTGCACGAGCTACACCAGCAGTATTTTCAGGGCGTAGTGTAATACTAGTGCCACTGCGATCCTCAAAAGTGTACATTTCTTTAGAAACAATATCTGAAGTATCACCAAGTGTTCGTTGAAAAACCTCTGTAAACTCAAAAATAGGAGTCGATATTTCTTGAAAACCATANCGAGATGCCACAACTCTGCACTGCTCAGTAACATGTCGCCACTCTTCANACTNNTCTGGCAAGATATCATGAGTCCCTCGAACCGGCTGGAGNTTTGACACTAATATTCTCCTACTTATAAATCAGANNATAATTTTACACGTTTAGCAAAATTCTGATGTAATTGCCTGATTTTTCTTGATCCNGCAACTAAAGAAAAGCGTANTTAAAAATCTATAAATCNTATTCAGTCGAATTACTGCNAGCTAATAGCTTATCTGGGTCTAGTGCAATGTTTCTTCTCACAGCACCTGTTGGTCCAACAGAGTTAACAACAAGGCCATCAACAGTGATTTCTAATGCACCAGCATTTCCCGTGATCATAGTAAGACCTATTCGGTTTGGAACACGGTAGCTATCTCCAGCACGTAATATTCTAGTGATTAGTAATTCATTTTCTGGCCCCTGAACCTGTACCCAACTATCTGCTTTAGCCTTTAAAATTATTCTGACACCCTGGTTGCTCTCCCCAAAGACCTGAATTTGCCGCGAAGTTGGTATGAGCTTATTCTGTTCTAAATTATTTGAATCAGTATTTATAACATTAGAGCTAAGTTCCTCAGCATCTATATTTCCAGTCAATATATCAGATTCTTCTATTTGACCCTCGGCTTCATTTTCATCAGTTATATCCCACAAAGAGGAACTATTAGGTGTGAGTATTTCTTCTGAAAACCCAGATTGTTCAGATGAAGTTTTTTCATTCTCTATTTCGGCTATATCAATTACTTCTTTGGCTGAATCGAGTTTACTAATTTCAGAATCTTCTAATATATCAAAATTATTATTCTTATCTGTTGTGTCTAATTCTAATGAACTAACTTCCAATTGATCATTTCCACTTTGTATATTATTGAGCTTATCCTCAGTTGTAGTTTCNCTATCTTTTAATTCGCTTGATGATAGTGTTTCTTCCGAAACATAAACATCTGAATCCANTAAACTTTCAGACAGCTCGCTTGCTAAACGATTTCCTCNTTGATCGCTAGCTGAAAAATAATACCAACCAGCATAAGCTAAACCTGCAAGTAATAAGACACACAAAATCAACCAGGGTTTTGGANTNCGGTTTTCTCGTGNTGGNATAGGAAAATNAAGATTATTNTGGNANTTATAATTTTTTAATGCAGTTTTATATTTTTTAACTAACTCATNTTTATCAAGTCCNAGATAATCACTGTAAGTNTTTAAAAAACCTAGTGCATATACTNTTCCTGGCAANTCATCANCTCTACCCTCCTCCATNGCAATAAGATGAGCTAATTGAATTCTTAANGTTTTAGAAANATCTTCAAGCTCAANTCCAGCCNTTAAACGNCTGCTGCGTAGAACTTCACCAATAGATAATAGNTCATCTTTAACGCTGANAACATCATTCGTNTCAATCTTATCTCCATGCAAAGNCACNATTACTTCCNTTCTTCGCCATTACACCCCCTATNAGACAAAGANCTCATAATACTCNACATCGTATCAGTTACGTCTATGATAACTAGTTTATCCAACCTATCTATATTAAATATTTGAAGTAACTAATAGCTATTATAATCCAAGCATATTTTACATTCATATTTTGTGCAATATTAATTATAAAGAAATATTTTTCAATTATTAATAAGCTGTTGTATTGAAAATACTAAGAAATTGAGACCCTAGCCTGCTCAACTAATTCCTCAATAATCTCTTTTGCATCCTGCTCAGACTTTACCATACCAACACTTTGCCCCGCCATTAAAGAGCCCGTAGTAACATCTCCATCTATTACGGCTCTTTTTAAAGCTCCAGCCCAAAAATGTTCAATCTCTAATTGCGCATCCTTTTGNTTTANTTCACCATTTCGAAAGCGTCTAATTGCAGCTTTTTGTGCAGTAATAAAACTANCTGTTCCTTCGTTATTAATTGCTCGAACTGGTATTACAGGAAAACTTGGGTCAACTTGTGATGTAACCTGTGTATCACGAGNGCTGGCTCTCATAAATGCCTTTTTAAAATTTACATGGGCTATAGATTCTGTGGCACAGACAAATCGTGTTCCCAATTGACAGCCAGAGGCTCCCATAGAAAGAAATGACGCNATCATATCACCCCGCCCAATCCCTCCACCAACAAATACNGGAATTTCCTTGAGATNAGGAAGTATTTCTTGAGCTAGAACGCTAGTTGATACAGGACCAATATGNCCACCCGCCTCCATTCCTTCTATAATTAGAGCGTTAACACCCTGACGTTGGAGTTTTCTTCCCACTGCAAGAGTGGGCGCAAACGCAATAATTTTTACTCCAACATTTTTTAATTTATTAATTATAGAACGTGGAGGCATTCCTCCTGCAAGAACAACATGCTTAACCCCCTCATAGATACAAGTATCTACTAAGTTATCTAGCTCAGGATGCATTACAATTAGGTTTACCCCAAAAGGCTTACTTGTTCTTTCGTTAGTTCCCCTAATCTCTGACGCTAACTGATTAGGTCCCATAGAACCACATGCAATAACACCAAAACCTCCTGCTTCAGAAATCGCNGAAACCAAATTTTTCTCAGAGACCCAAGACATTGCCCCTCCAAGAATTGCATACTTACAGCCTAAGAACTCACNCCCCCGAGCCCATAAAGAGTCTAAATCAATTCTTAGTGACTCATTATTATTTGTCTTTTGCATCTAATCCATACGCTGTATGTAAGGCTCTTACAGCTAGTTCTGTATAATCTTCTGAGATTAAAACACTAATTTTAATTTCAGAAGTTGATATGACTTGAATATTTATGTTTTTTTCAGCTAACACATTAAACATTTTACTAGCCACACCNGTATGGCTACGCATTCCCATCCCAATAACAGATACTTTTGCTACATATGCATCAGACTCTACTCTGTCACAATTTAGACTCGCAGAGGCATCATCTATTACAGAAAGAGCANTTTTTAAATCTTTTCTAGGNACAGTAAAAGTAATATCAGTTGACTTTCCATCTGCTGATACATTTTGAACGATCATATCAACATTTATAGAAGCTTGTGCTAATGGTCCAAATAAAGCTGCAGCAATACCGGGTTTATCAGCAACATTAACAAGAGTTACTTTTGCTTCCTCTCGGCTATATGTTACGCCACTTAAAATTTCCTGTTCCACAATTTTTTCCTCATCTACAACAAATGTACCAGGCAAATCAGAAAAACTGGATAAGACTTGCAACGGCACACGATGCTTCATAGCCATTTCCACAGACCTAGTTTGCAAAACTTTTGCACCTTGGGATGCCATTTCTAACATTTCTTCATATGTTATTTTATCTAATTTCTTAGCGCCACTAACTATTCTTGGATCTGCTGTAAAGACTCCTTCAACATCAGTGCAGATATCACAACGATCCGCTCTAATAGCTGCTGCTAAAGCAACGGCAGAGGTATCTGACCCACCTCTTCCTAGAGTAGTTATTCTTTCTTCACCACTAATACCCTGAAATCCAGCTACTACAGGCACTTCCCCCAGTTCCAAAGCATGCTTTAAGCGCTCTGTAACAACACCCATTATTCTAGCTGCACCGTATGAATTATCAGTCTCAAATGGTATCTGCCAACCTAGCCATGATCGAGCCTGAATCCCATATTCCTGAAGGCATAAAGATAATAAACCTGCCGTTACCTGCTCTCCTGCTGACACAACAGCGTCATATTCCTTCATATTAGGGGTACTGGTTGCTTCATTAACCCAATTTACTAGTTGATCTGTGGATCCAGCCATAGCAGAAACAACTACAGCAATTTTATGCCCTTGGTTTTGCAGGGTTTTGATCCTTAATGCGACACGCCTAATGCATTCAAGGTCAGCAACGGATGTACCACCATATTTCTGGACTATAAGTGCCATATCAAATCAACTTGATGAAAAATTATAAAAACGCATAACATTGTAGTCTCAAAGAGAAAACATACATAATGCCCTACGGTATCTGAAGCAAGGATCACTANTAAAAAATNAAACAGAAAATATAAAAATGAAAAGTAATAGTGATACAAAGACTAATCAAGGGAACAATACACATAATGTATCCGCAGAGGAAGTAGCACGCTTTGCAGCACTTGCTGATAAATGGTGGGACCCCAATGGTCCATTTCGTCCACTTCACAAAATAAACCCTGTAAGACTTGAATATATACGCACGCAACTTTGCCAACACTTTAAACTTAAAGCTGATAGCATGAGTCCACTATCAAAACTATCTTTACTGGACATAGGCTGTGGGGGCGGTCTTATCTCAGAGCCATTAGCAAAAATTGGTGCGAAAGTTACAGCTATAGACGCAGCTGAAAAAAATATACATGCTGCACAAGATCACGCAAATCGCTATGGAATTAATATTAATTATAAGAATGTATCAACAGAAGCATTAATTGCTAATGAACATAAGTTTGATGTAGTTTTAGCATTGGAAGTAGTTGAGCACGTTTTAGATTTACCATCTTTTATAAAAAGCTGTTCATTACTAACTAATTCTGGCGGAATAGTTTTTTTCTCAACACTAAATCGAACGCCGGCTTCTTGGGCTTTAGGAATAGTTGCAGCTGAATATATTCTTGGCTGGCTTCCAAGGGGGACTCATACATGGGAAAAGTTTGTCAAACCCTCCGAGCTAGTAAGTCTAATGAAAAAAGAGAGTCTTCAACCAATTGATTTAAGTGGACTGAGCTATAATATTCTTAATAAAAATTGGCAAAAAAGCTCTAATTTATCTGTAAACTATATGGCCACAGCAACTAATACCATCAAAATATAGTTATAATTATTTTAAAAAAATCTGATAAAATCTTTAAGAATCGTGACGGGGCAACCACGGCATTTGCGAGACATCTATGCCTTCTTCACGAAGTTCATCTGCTTCTTCAGGAGTTGCATCACCATAAACATTACGGTGATCAGNTTCACCATAGTGCATTTTTCTTACTTCCTCNGGAAACTTNTCACCAACATGATCGAAGTTGTCTTTAATATGCTGCTGCATCTTTTTAAGAACCTTCATNGCTTCAGCNACATTCTCAGGCTTTAGTGCAAGAGATGGATTTTCATTAATAGAGCTTGCACTAGCTATAGCTGTAGCTTCTGANGAATTACTATCACTACGTTGCTTGCTAGTGGATATATTNGGTGCCATAGGTGCTTTCTTGATTTTNACATCTCCACATACTGGGCAAGACACANCTCCTTCAACCACNTGATTCTCANAGGTCTGGCTGTCTGCAAACCATGCTTCAAAAACATGCTCATTTGAGCAAATTAAATCAAATACAATCATATTATTTCTACACCCGTTAGACGACTCACCATAAACAGTGTATCACCATTGGAATATATATACGGAAATATTAATAGCAAGATGCATCGTCAATCTCATAATAGCATGCCCCCGTCTGAATGGGTTATTAGATATGCTAAATATATTCAAAACCATGGGGTAGTTTTGGATCTAGCTTGTGGTGCCGGTCGCCACACTCGATATATGCTAGGGCTTAGCCATCCTGTTGTTGCTATTGATATTGATATTTCAAAACTTTCAGATATTAGTAATATTAGGAATCTATATATTTTAGAATATAACCTAGAAGAATCAGCCTGGCCACTAGGCGACAAAGAATTTGCAGGCATAATTGTAACTAACTATCTTCACCGGCCACTCATTCCATCAATCTTAGGATCTCTTGCTGATAAAGGAATATTAATATATGAAACTTTTGCAGTCGGTAATGAAACCCTAGGAAAACCAAAAAATCCTGATTACCTGTTAAAGCATGAAGAGTTACTTGATTTTTGTAGAGGGCAGCTCCGAGTAATAGCTTATGAAAATTTAACTATAAAAAAACCAAAGCCTGCGGTAGTGCAGCGCATTTGTGCCATTAATAATTAGAGGTTGGTATACAATTTCTACTATATAATACTAATGTCCCTATCATGTTTGAGTGACGGTAAATCTGAACGAACTTGGGAAACTAAGTCAATGTCTATATCAGCAACTATAATACCCGTTCCTTCTCCAGCATCAGCTAAAACCCGCCCCCAAGGGTCTACTATTAAAGAATGTCCGTAAGTAGAGCGATTTCCAGAATGCTCTCCATACATACCTGGAGCAATAATATAACACCCACATTCAATAGCCCGAGACCTAACTAACACATGCCAATGATCTTTTCCTGTAAAACTTGTAAATGCAGCTGGTATAGTAATGACTTGTGCACCAGCTTTTGCCAAAGCACGATATAAGTAAGGAAAACGCAGGTCATAGCATATAGTCATTCCTAATTTACCCCAAGGCAAATTAGCAATGACGGACTTATCACCGGGTTCAAAAACCTCGGATTCCATGTAATTATCCCCGTTAACTAATTCTACATCAAAAAGGTGAATCTTCGAGTAACAAGCAATAATTTTACCACTCGAATCTATTAATACAGAACAGTTGAGGATTTTTTCACCTTTGCCCTTTATAGGAACTGAGCCCACAAGGATAGTTGTCTTAGTCTCTAAAGCTAAAGTTGAGAAAGCAATTATAACATTATGATCATAAAGAGGATATGAATTTGCCTTTAAAACATCCGTTCGATGTTCCATAAGTGCGACATTTTCAGGAGTAGCTATAAATTTAGCACCACGCCCAGCAGCATCACGGACCATTTTGCTAACTATACTGAGGTTTTTTTCCAAGCTTTGTCCAGATGACGGCTGCACACATGCTACACGCAAAGAATTTCGCATCTCAGTCTATCCCAGCTTTTTATCAAGCTCACCATTCAACTCCAAAGCTGATAATTCATCTGAACCACCTATATGCTCATCATTAATGAAAATCTGGGGCACAAAATGGGATCCCGCACGTTGTATCATCTCTTGACGAAGATTTTCATCAGATGTCACATCATATTCCCTAAATAAAATATTTTTTCTTTTTAATAATTGCTTTGCACGAAAACAAAATCCACATAAAGAGGTAGTATATATTTCAACTTTTGGCACAATAAAGCCTCACGATTAAATTAATGGAAAAAATATAGAGCAAATAAACAAAACTTTTAAGAAACTATTATACCCTTTGCTTTATGAAATAAATAATGGAAAAAANCGATCTAATATTTGATTCACGAACTCTTCTTAAGCATCGTACGCGTGCTGGTAGAAGTTTTAAATTATATGACTTTATGATGCAGGAGGTTGCCAATCGATTAACTGAACGCTTATTAGAAACCAACCGAAACTTTGATACTGGCGTTGGTATTTGTTGGCAAAACAAAATACTTCAAGAAGCAATTAATTCTGTTGGTAAAATTAACAATTTTGTTGCTTACAGTAGTTCAAAGAGTAAAAACTCTGAAATTAATCAAATAATTTCTGAAACAGAGTTACTCCCTCTAGCACCAAATTCTGTCGACCTTATTGTTAGCCTTCTGGACTGGCATTGGGTTAATGATTTTCCAGGCATATTATCTCAATCATTAACTGCTTTAAAACCAGATGGATTAATGCTCGGGGCTATGTTCGGAGGAGAAACTTTAAATGAGCTACGTTCCGTTCTACTTGAAGCAGAAATAATAACAACAGGTGGGGTTACTCCTCGTGTTTCTCCATTTGTAAATGTTGAAACGGTAGGAAGTCTTTTATCACGTGTTGGTTTTGCTATACCAATTGTTGATATAGATAACATTCAAGTTACCTACCCTAATGCTCTTAAGTTAATGCATGAAATTAGAGGCATGGGAGAATCTAATTGTTTGAAAGAGAGATGTAAAAATTTTACTCGGAGGGACACATTACTCAAAGCCGCAGACTTATATCAAAATAAATTCGGAACTAAAGATGGAAAAATTACTGCTACATTTCAAATAATATTCATTACTGCATGGGCTCCACATAAGTCTCAACCAAAACCACTAAGGCGTGGAAGTGGTAAATATCCTCTCGAGTCAGCAATCAACATTACAGAAAAATTTAATAAAATTTCCTAGAATTATAAAACTAGAGATAATCCCTGAGTATAGCCTTCAGTGGNTCATCCGCAGGCGGCATATTATAATNTTTTAAATCCAAGGGGCGAACCCATTTTAATTCCTGACCTTCATTAGAAATTGGAGTGCCTTGCCATATNCGACAAACATAAAGGGGCATTAANAGATGAAAAGAATTNTAATTATGTGAAGCAAAAGTAATAGGAGAAAGACAACTTTCTTTAATATTTATNCCAAGCTCCTCATTTATCTCACGAATTAAGGCTGCTTCTGGTGATTCTCCATCAATGACTTTACCACCAGGAAATTCCCACAATCCGGACATAGGCTTCCCAAAAGGACGCTTTGTGATAAGGATTCGGTTATCTAAATCAACCAANGCTAGAGCTACTACTAATTTTATTAATATTTTTTTATGATCTATATCCAGCATTGATCGTTACGTATCCATGTGTAAGGTCACTAGTCCATACTTGAGCAGAGCCATTACCTTGACCCAAGTCAATCTCTATATTTACTATACGAGAACGCATATGCCTAGCCGCCCTTGCTTCTNAATATTTATTACTTATGCTACCATTAGATGCTACCAACTGACCACCAATTCGAATTGTCAAACGTTCCTGATTAATTTTTTCTCCTGCGTTTCCAACGGCTGAAACTATTCTGCCCCAATTTGGGTCTGAAGCTGCGAGGGCTGTCTTCACTAGAGGAGAATTTGAGACAGCCTTTGCTACACGTCTTCCAGATATATTGTTTCTTGCGCCATTGACTCGGATAGCAGCNACTCTTGAAAGCCCTTCTCCATCTTTTACTACCTGTAAAGCTAAATTCATCAAAATTTTTTCCAAGGAATTACGAAACATTAAAATTTCTGGTGACTTTAAGCTCCTTATTGAAGAGTGCTTTACCTGTCTAGTTGCAAATAATAAGCAAGTATCACTGNTAGATGTATCACCATCTACAGTTATAGAATTAAAGGACTTTTCAACAGCAGGTCGTAATAACCCACGCAGTATTGAAGCTGGTAGGTTTGCATCTGTAAATATAAAGGCCAGCATAGTTCCCATATTAGGGGCAACCATACCAGATCCCTTTGCTATCGCACTAATTGTAACTGTTTTTTGACCAACTTTTGTTCGGCACCATGCTGCCTTTGGGTAAGTATCTGTGGTCATAATAGCCTCTGCAGCATGCAACCAAGGAGCACTTGATGATTTAGAACAGAGCTTGGGGAGATTACTAAGAATAGACTCTACAGGTAAAATTTCACCAATAACCCCTGTTGATGCAACCATAACATCATCAGGATTACAGGACGAATATTTTGCAATACACTTTGCTGTATTGACCACAGCTTTTTTTCCAATTTTTCCAGTATGAACATTTGCATTACCTGAATTTACTACCAATGCTTTTGCAAACCCTCTTTTGAGTCTTGTTCGACACCAATCAACCGGAGCTCCACAAACCTCATTTTTTGTTAAAACTCCAGCAACTGAAGCTCCCTCAGGAAATGAAACTAAAAGGAGGTCCTGCCTCCCTTTGTGCTTTATCCCAGCAGAAGCTGTAGCTATTTGGACACCTTGGATACTAGGCAACTTCGGGAAAGCTTTTGGCGCAAAAGGTGAAACCAACTTATTACTCCTGAATTTAGAAAAAACTAATTATAGACTCCAAAATTGGAAGATAAAATTATTCCTTGCTCAAAAGGTCTGGCAAATTTACTTCTCTAAAGTTTATACTTGCATTCTTTCTGGCATCAACTAATGCCTCAGTCATAACTGTTCGCTGCATCTCTTCTCTTAGTTCTCCTTCAACTAAATCAAAATCTGGCCCCTCACGCGCTCGTCTTTCTTCTAATTTAATTACATGCCATCCAAACTTTGTCTTCACGGGCTTACTAACCTCACCTAGATCAAGTAAAAAAGCTATATTTGAAAATTCTGGCACCATTGATTCACGTGAAAAAAAGCCTAAATCCCCGCCATTACTTGCTGTTGGTCCTAAAGATTTTTCAGCCGCCAGCTGAGAAAAATCAGCACCATTATTTAACTGAGCCACCACAGCCTCTGCTTCTTCTATTGTCTCAAGCAAAATATGCCTCGCACGAATCTCTTCATCATTAACCAATTGAGCAATTAAAAGTTCATAACGATCACGAATTAGATCTTTTGTAATTTTTTGAGCATAAAGTAACCTCAGGTAATGCTCGCGTTTTAGCTGATCAACTAGAAATTTTAATTCAGTTCTATAGCTAATTTTATTGGTTATATTTTCTACATCAGCTTTTACTGAAAAAAGCTTCAAATCTATTAGCTGTTGAAGCATCATCTGACTCATAGATGTTTTTGCCATCTGCTGGTAATCAACCGGTAGAGAGTTTATAGCTAACCTTAGCTCCGCTAATGTAATAGGATTACCGTCCACATCGGCGATAACCGTTTCATTACTATTATCAGAATTAGCATTTTTAGGTGGCAAACAAAAAACTAATATAAGCGTAAAAATTGGGATTATGACATATATTTTTAAGTATCGCATAATTTTACCATATTCTAAATTGAACAGAAATTGACAGATAAAGAAAACAACAAAATTTGTGTTACATGATCATTATACTGCTAAAATGCAAAAGGCTAGCTATCAGATTATAAAAATGAAATAAATCACAGTCCGTTGACACAACAACACGACAGAACTATTTCTGTTATATAAAAGGTAGAATTAGGTTTTTACTATCACACAAACTCCAAGGTAGGCTAATGGTAAGGGGTTTTGCTCGTCGAATATTTGGCACGGCTAATGACCGTGTTGTGAGAGAATACGCAGATCGGGTCGCGGCGATTAATAATCTCGAATCAGAGATTGAACGCCTTAGTGATGATGACCTATCTTTACGTACACAAACATTTCGTGAACAATTAAAAAAAGGTGAAACCCTTGATAACATATTAATCCCAGCTTTTGCTACAGTTCGGGAAGCAGCAAAAAGAGCCCTCAATCAGCGCCATTATGATGTTCAACTCATTGGCGGATCAGTACTTCATAGTGGAAAAATTGCAGAAATGTCAACGGGTGAAGGTAAAACATTAGTTGCAACGCTACCTGTTTATCTTAATGCACTATCTGGTCAAGGTGTTCACGTAATAACTGTCAATGACTATTTAGCAAAACGTGACGCTGAATGGATGGGGCAAGTTTATAAAAAACTTGGTCTTTCTGTTGGATGTATTGTTGGTGGCACGCAAGATGAGTCTAGACGTCAACAATACGAATGCGACGTAACTTATGGAACGAATAATGAATTCGGTTTTGATTACCTTCGAGACAATATGAAATTTTCTCTAGAAAGTATGGTTCAGAGAGAATTTAATTTTGCTATAATAGATGAAGTAGATAGTATTTTAATTGATGAATCTAGAACACCTTTAATTATCTCGGGCCCCGCTGAAGATAGCTCAGGTATGTACAATACTGCCAACTCAGTTATCCCAAGATTACGAGATAATGATTATGAAATTGATGAAAAAGGACGATCCACATCACTTACAGATGACGGGACAGAAGAAGTAGAGAATATTCTGAATGATTCAGGGGTTTTAAATGCACCTAATTTATACGATATTGAAAATGTCAGCTTAGTTCATCATGTGAACCAAGCTCTTAGAGCCCATAAACTTTTTGAGAAAGATAGAGATTATATTGTCAAGGATCAAAAGGTAATTATAATTGATGAGTTTACAGGGCGTATGATGCCTGGTCGTCGCTTTTCAGATGGATTACACCAAGCTTTAGAAGCTAAGGAAAGCGTCACAATTCAAAATGAAAATCAAACACTTGCTTCAATAACCTTCCAAAACTACTTCAGAATGTATCCTAAGCTAGCAGGGATGACTGGCACTGCAACAACTGAGTCTGCTGAATTTGCGGATATATATTCCCTCGATGTAATTCAAGTCCCAACAAATGAACCCTGTAAAAGAGATGATAGAGATGATGAAATATATAGAAGTACAGAAGAAAAATGGAATGCTATAGTTAATACTATAAAGGATTGCCAGAACCGCCAACAGCCAGTTTTGGTAGGCACTACCAGTATCGAGAAATCTGAAATGTTATCGACCCAACTTAAAGCTCATAGCATAAAACATAATGTTCTCAATGCACGGTATCATCAACAAGAAGCACATATTATTGCTCAAGCTGGGAGGTTAGGAGCAGTCACAATAGCAACTAACATGGCTGGTCGTGGAACTGATATCCAACTTGGAGGAAACGCTGAGTTTCGTATTCAAGATGAATTAGATTCAATTGAGAATAAAGATGAAATTACAAAACTCACGGATAACTTAAGAGCAGAAATAACCCAGGAACGACAAAAAGTTATTGAATCGGGTGGTCTCATGATTATTGGTTCTGAACGTCATGAAGCAAGACGCATAGATAATCAGCTTCGTGGAAGATCAGGTCGCCAAGGAGACCCAGGGGCAACAACTTTTTTCTTATCACTTGAAGATGACTTAATGCGTCGCTTTGGATCAGAACGAATGGATGGAATGCTTGGAAAGCTTGGTTTAAAAAAAGATGAGGCAATAATTCACCCATGGATTAACAAAGCTATAGAAACAGCCCAAAAAAAGGTTGAGTCTATGCACTATGAGGTTCGCAAAAATCTTCTAAAATTCGATGATGTAATGAATGATCAAAGAAAGGTAATTTATGAACAAAGAAAAGACTTAATGAGGGCTAAAGATGTTTCTGAGACTGTGAGGGAAATGCGCCATGATGTTATTGTGGATATAGTAGAAGATCATATTCCAGAAAAGGTTTATCCAGATCAATGGGACATCGAAGGAATGTCTTCAGAAATAATCAAAAAGCTAAATTTACTATTAGACCTTCAAAAATGGGCTGATGAAGAAGGTATTGATGAAGAAGAATTTATTTCACGAATTATAGATAATTCTGATCGAATGATGGCATCAAAGGTAGCAAGATATGGTTCTGAAATGTGGAGAATGGCTGAAAAAAGTCTTCTTTTGCAGATCCTTGATCAGTCATGGAAAGAACACCTTCTTGTATTAGACCATCTACGCCAAGGTATAGGACTTAGAGCATACGGCCAAAGAGACCCTCTTAATGAATATCGTGCTGAAGCATTCGAAATGTTTGAAGTAGTGCTTGAACAACTTCGAGAGGAAGTAACTCAACTATTAGCACATGTAGAGCTTAGAGAAAATGAAGAAGGTGGGCTTACTGCTCAACGTACTAATCAGAACCTTCATGAAGTTCATGATGACCCTAAAGAAATGACTGCTGGCTTAGAGGATTTTGAAAATAGCGCCCTACTGCCCCAAGCGTCAGAAAAAGATAGGGGCTTTACTTCATCCATAGATACTAACGAAATAGAGGAAAACACTCCAAGTTTTCACCAGCCAACTACTTCTAGGATAAGAAAAGAAAACTTTGACCCTGATCAACCAGCTACCTGGGGTCGAGTAGGTAGAAATGAGAAATGCCCATGCGGTTCAAATAAAAAGTTCAAGCATTGCCATGGTAATTTAACCTAACTAACGTTTAAAATCTCAGCTGAGTCCTGCCTTCCCCATAGCTAAGAATTTATTTCTTCTTTCATTCCTAAGGTCTTCACCACTTTTCCCTTGAAGTGATGAAAGCGCAATAAATAAAGCTTCTCCAGCTACCTCAATTGCCTGGTTTGGGTTTCTATGTGCGCCCCCAATTGGCTCATTAACAATCTCATCTATTAATCCTAACTTAATGAGGTCTTGAGCGGTCATTCTTAATGAAGCTGCAGCGTCTTCAGCATATTCTGAACTTCGCCATAATATTGAAGCACATCCTTCTGGAGAAATCACAGAATATACGGCATGCTCCATCATCAAAACGTGATTAGCTATGGCAATAGCTATAGCACCACCTGAACCACCCTCACCAATAATCATACTTACTATTGGAACCCTTAAATCTAGACAAGTTTCAATACTTCGAGCAATTGCCTCAGCCTGCCCACGTTCTTCCGCCTCAATTCCTGGATGAGCACCTGAAGTGTCAACTAAAGTTATTACAGGCATGGAAAATTGTTCTGCAAGTCTAAAAAGACGCATTGCTTTTCGATAACCCTCGGGATGAGGCATGCCAAAGTTGTGTCGAAGACGACTTTCAGTATCGGCTCCCTTTTCATGCCCCAGAATCATAATTGATTGCCCACGAAATTTTCCGATGCCGCCTATTATCGCTTTATCCTCAGAAAAGTTTCTATCGCCAGATAGAGGCGTGAAACTATCAATTAACTTACTGACATAATGGGTAAAGTGAGGCCTAGAAGAATGCCTTGCAACTTGTGCCTTTTGCCAAGGGTCTAGCTTTTCATAAGTTTGCTTAAGCATACGATCTACACGACTTTGTAGTTTTGATACTTCATCTAATATGTTGACACTACTGTCATCAGATAAATGACGTAGCTCATGGATTTTTCCCTCAATTTCAGCAATAGGTTTTTCGAAGTCTAAAAAACTACTCATTATGGACACTCCAAAATTAGACTGGTCTCTTTTTAACAAAACTACTCAGATCCGCAAAATGTAATATCAACTTTTAAAACTCACACTTTGCCAATCTTGTTTTTTGAATTAAGGTTTTTAAGTGATAAAGGGTGAAAATCTCTCATAATGACATTCAGCCTTTCATCTAAAACGTGCGTATAAATTTGTGTTGTTGAAATATCTGCATGTCCTAACATTTTTTGTACTGAACGCAGATCAGCCCCATTTGCCAAGAGATGAGTAGCAAACGCATGCCGCAATATATGCGGAGAAACTTTATCTGCAGGAATCCCTGCGCTGTATGCCAAAATTTTAAGATTTTGATAAAACCTATGTCTAGTTATATGACCGAGCTTGCCACGGGATGGGAATAGAAATGGTGAAACACCAGATTTGTCATGAAAATGTCGAAAGGTAAGATATTTATTTACAGAATTTAAAGCTGGCAAGCCCAATGGTACCATGCGTTCTCGTCCACCTTTTCCTCTTACAATAATAACTCCATTACTACTTCTTATCGCTGATAGCTTNANGCTTACTAACTCTGAAACTCTTAGCCCAGAGGCGTANAGTAATTCCACTAAAGTNTTTAGTCTCCAAGCGTCTGCCTCTGCNAATGAGCCTGATTCCACNGTTTCACAGCCTTTTCGGCAAATACGCAAGATTTCCGTTACTTCATCTTCTGTGAGTACTTTAGGNAGAGNTGCACGTACTTTAGGGGTGTCAATGTTAATTGNTGGATCATCAAACCTTAATCCCTCACTAATCAAAAATCTGCTATATTGACGAATACTCGATACTCTCCGATTAATAGTTTGTGATGAAAACNTAAGATCAGATAAATTAACAATATAATTTCTTATATTAGTTGTAGAAAAACTGAGAGTGATGCTTTCACTATCGTCCAAGAATTCAAAAAATGCTCTGAGATCTCTACTATATGCTTCGATTGTATTGAGGCTCGCACCACGTTCAGCGACCATCATTTCTAAAAATTTTTCAACATATCGATTTTCTTGGTGATTTTTTATCAACTTCTACTCATCAATAGTACAAGATTTTAAAACCCATGCTTTAAGGCTACTTCAAGTGCTAAAAGTCTCGCCTCATTTTTTAATCCTACATTCCAGAATGCCTTAATTATATGTAAATATGTTTCTAATTTTAAATTATTTGATTTATCAGCACCTAAAATCATGATTCCAATTAACGCTACTTCACCAACGCGATTATTTGCTAAAGCATCTTCCAATAAGATGGAAGCTATAGCAGATGGTTGTAATTTAGCTACTAGGAGGGGTTCTGAAAAAAGATGTTGCCAATAATTAACCTCAATCTTATGACCTAATGATGATAATATGGCTAATAACGCACTAGCATTTGAATATGACTCTGAAGTTTGCTCCCCTATTTGTGCGCCCCACCATTCCCCTAACATATCTTNATCTAGGAGACCTTCNTCATTCANAATCTGAAGTAACGGCCATAAATCAATAGCTACTGAAGCGTTTTGCGGACTCAAAANAATTTGTCCCATAATCATAGAATACCAATTTTNTGCAGCTTCAACCTGACCTNCAGCAAGTAATGATCGTATAGCTGTAGGNGCAAACCATNAAAATANAGGNTTTGGGTCTATATTTTTTATTTCNGGCAGAAAAATGCGNGATGTTCCATAAAAATACCCTGTTTCCATNGAAAATTCCANGGCTTCAGTNATAGCCATTCCCCTTTCTACNGGAACTTTTTNNTTTATGGCTACCTGATAGAGTAAAGCTCTTGCTAAACTTGGATCTAATTCTCTAACTTCTACAGTGGGGTTACCTAATTGCTCAGGCGTGAATTCAATAGATTTATATAAATCACTGACAACTTCTGAGATAACAAGTCCCATATCCTCCGCTTGCTCAGCAAAACTTAGTCTTATATTAATAGGGGTATCGCTACTATAGATAAATGCTCTTAAAACCCCAGGTTTTCTTGTTCTTGTTATATTTATTGGAAGTTTAAGTCCCGAAGCTTTTAGAATTGCAAGTTGAAAGATATTCGCTTCGTCTATTTGTCTAATCTCAATATTCTCTTCTCCTGCCATAATATCAAGGAAAGCGTTTAAAAAAGGATCAAATTCTAAACCGTTCTCCTGCAATAAATCTGCACTAACAATCGCTGCTTCTATACTACCCTCAAGTGCAATACAGAATATTTCAGTTTGTTTCCAGAATGTTTCCGATGTCTGGGTGGACCACTCTTTAGAAATCGCACACGATTTAGGAAAATTATATTCCTTAAATGACTGTAATAATGAAAGTCTGGCCAATAATTCCGGATCTTCAAAGCTAGCTGCAGAATTCAGCAATTCAATAGCTAACTCATATTCTTCCATTTTAGCCAAGGCAAGAACACGAGTTCGGAGAAATTCACCTTTAGACTTAACTCCTTTTGGGGCTATGCCTGGTGATATTAAAATCTTTTTTGCAAGTAACCTTGCCATAGAAGAGTTTANAGCATCAGGAATATATGGAATTAATGAATTAACCATATCATAAGATGAGTTAATCCATAAATTATCAATTAGTTTGTTTTTAGCTCCTGTGCGTATCCCTGCAGCATCAGGATTTACATTTGCTAATGTAGCTATATTTATTTCGGATACTAAGTCTTGTTGGTTAGTAATACTGAGATCAACAGGCTCTGATAGATCAGTTTTGATATTAAGAACATTAGAATCTTCTGTATTTTCGATTATATCTTNTACATTTTTATCAATANGTTCATCGTTGTTTTGTTTAATACCAGAATTATTTAAGTCAGGACGAATTAAAACAATAGGGTCCTCTAGCTGACCTACTTCAAAGTCCTCTCCTTTAGCGTTATGAATTGGAGTTAGAACTAATAAACTAGTTAAGATTAAGCCAGTTGTGATTGAGGCAAAAACTTTATAAAATCTGCTGCTTAAAATATTGTAAAAATTATTGGAAGCGTGCATCAGGTATTTCCTTTACTATTGGTTTCGTGGGTGGAGGCATATCCCAGGTAACCAAGAATACTAAGGCTCCCGCGACCAGGAGCAGTAAAACAATAAAAACAATACGCAGATATATTTTCATTTTGTTATATTTCGTTCCAAGATCAACCTAATTTATTTAAATACGTGTTAGGTTTTAATTGTGGCAAATATGGGGCAGTTTATCGGTGGTTTTGACCTACATCAATATTCATTAGCAAAAGAGGTGATAGCAATAATCACTTAAAAGCAATAATAACATGAAAAATTTGCCTATAAAAAACATAATAGACAGACCAATTACTCTAATAGGTATAATGGGTGCAGGGAAAACTACATTAGGTAAACGCTTGGCTAAACAGCTAAATTTAGAGTTTTTTGACTCTGATTTAGAAATAGAGGACTTTGCTGGGTGTACAATAAAAACAATTTTTGAAAGACAAGGCGAGCAAGCATTCCGTAAGATTGAGCAAAAAGTCTTAGCTCAACTTTTATCCGGGTCTAATAGAGTTATAGCTACTGGTGGAGGAGCATTTATAAACCCGGATACACGCCTGTTAATAAAGGAAAAAACTATATCTATATGGCTTAAAACAAGTCTTAATCTTGCAATGTCACGTGTTGAAGGGCGCGACAAAAGGCCGTTACTTAATAATGTTGATATAAGGAAAAAACTCGACCAAATCATTAATCAAAGGAATCCTATTTATGCTGAAGCAGATATTACAATTGACTCAGAANATATTCCTCATGATCAAATGNTAANTAGATTACTATATGCANTGGCTGAGTATTCAGGAANNCAGAGTCNACAGATGAAAACAAGGGAGCCCGACTGATGAATGGGCAAAAAAATAGANACAAAGAAAGCGAGATAATCGTTAAACTTAAAAAAAGACAATATAAAATTATTGTTGGACAAGGCATCATTCCATCAGCTGGGCTAAGACTCCGGGGTCTTTTCGAAAATATTGAATCCTGTAATATCATTTCTGATAGAACAGTTGCTAAGCTTTACCTAGATGACTTAACAAAAGGTCTCAATTCAGCTGGAATAAAANCAAATAAAATAATAATTTCTCCNGGAGAAATATCCAAAGGATTCAAAACACTTGAAAACGTCTTAGAGCAAATAATTCTCACTCAAAGTGATAGAAAAACTCCAATCATAGCATTAGGAGGCGGAGTAGTAGGAGATATTGCTGGTTTTGCGGCTAGTATCGTATTAAGAGGCGTNCCCTTTATTCAAATACCCACAACTTTATTGGCACAAGTTGATAGCTCNGTAGGAGGAAANACTGGCATCAACTCTGCTCATGGGAAAAACTTAATTGGCAGTTTTCATCAACCTCGATTAGTTCTCGCAGATACAAAAACTCTTNATTCACTCTCAAAGAGAGAGCTACTAGCAGGTTATGCAGAGGTAGTTAAATATGCAGTTATAAATAAACCAAGTTTTTTTTCATGGCTNGAAAATAATTATACTTCAGTTTTGGGANTNGAAAAAGAAGCATTAGAATACACTGTATCACTTTGCTGCAAAGCTAAAGCCGAAATAGTAATGTTAGATGAGCTAGAGACTAGTGAAAGAGCTCTTTTAAATCTGGGGCATACCTTTGGTCATGCACTAGAGACTGAGGCTGGTTACAATGGAACCCTATTNCACGGTGAGGCAGTTGCTGCAGGATTAGTTATTGCTGCAAAATTATCAACAAAGCTAGGCCTCTGCTCTAACAAAGATTATTTACGAATTAAATCTCATTTCGATTCTGTTGGACTTCCAACAAAAGTTAAAGATCTNCCGTTTAGTAAACTAAATAAAGAAAAATTACTCTCACATATATCTCACGATAAAAAATCTAAGAATGGTTGGCCAAATTTTGTTCTTATAAATGGAATTGGCAAAGCCAGTNTTGAGGAAGTTGATCAAGATTCTGTTCAGAAAACTTTAAGCGAATTTATAGAAAACAAATAATTATTCACTTTTAACGGAAACTTATTATCTCATGAGTACTGTNCACATAATATCACTTGCTGGTATTGGACTTTTATTAATCTTATCAGCCTTTTTCTCAGGTTCTGAAACAGCTCTGACTGCTACATCTAGAGCAAGAATGCATCATTTGGAAAAGCGGGGAAATAGAAGAGCGAAAATTGTAGGAAAACTCATTAACAATCGAGAAAAATTAATAGGAGCAATTCTACTAGGGAATAATGCTGTAAATATTTTAGGTTCTGCACTAGCAACTAGTGTTCTTATCTCACTTGCGGGTGACGCAGGAGTTGCATACGCTACTATTGGCATGACTTTCTTTATACTTGTTTTTGCCGAAGTTTTACCAAAAACGTACGCCATACGGCATGCTGATAGGATGTCATTAGCTGTTGCTCCAACTATTTCAGCTCTAGTTTGGTTACTTAAACCTGGAATTTATACTATACAATCAATTGTACAAAGTATTTTGTACATTTTTGGAGATCGCCATGGAAGTAGAGGTAATGAAGAAGCTGAAGAAGAACTTCGTGGGGTAATCAGCTTACAAGCTGCAGAAGGAACTGTTGTTAAACAAGAGCATGATATGCTCAGTAGTATTCTTGATCTGGACGAAGTCTCTATAGAAGAGGTTATGACTCATAGAGGTGATATGGCGATGCTCAATGTTACAGACACCTCAACTAGTCTGGTTGAGCAGGTCGTAGCAAGTCCATATACCAGACTNGCACTCTACGCAGATGATCCAGAAAATGTTATTGGCGTAATCCATGCAAAAGATTTGCTCCGTGCACTATATACTAACAGAAAAAACCTTTATGAAGTTAATTTTAGTGGTCTTGCACAAGAGCCTTGGTTCGTACCAGATAATACAAGCTTAAGAGAGCAATTAAATGCTTTTCGTGCTCGGAGGGCGCATTTTGCTCTTGTAGTTGATGAATATGGCTCTTTAAAAGGATTAGTTACACTAGAAGATATACTAGAAGAAATTGTAGGAGATATNAAAGACGAGCATGATATTGTTTATCGAGATGTGATTTCACGCCCAGACGGGTCTTATTTAATTCCTGGAACAGCTACTATCCGTGACCTTAATCGGCAATTTAACTGGGATTTTCCTGATGAGGAAGCGGCAACAATTGCAGGTCTTGCCTTACACGAAGCAAAAAAAATACCTGAAATTGGAGANCAAATTNCTCTCTTTGGTTTTACTTTAGAAGTTCGTGGCAGACAAAAAAATAGAATAACTTTGCTTCGTGTTCTTCCACCCTCAAAACCTGAAGATAATATAGGCACCTCCTAATGGNGGTCAAAATAATGATGAAGAAACAGCAATGATCTGGGATTTATTCTCTATTGTAGCTCCAGTATTTGCTTGCGCTGGTATAGGTTACTCGTGGTCAAGATTTGGTCTTGCCTATGATACTAAAATTATTACTCAACTTGTAAGCTACATTGGGGCTCCATGTCTAATTTTCACAACTTTGATTAATNTNGAGGGTTTATCCAAAGAAATNGGNTATATGGCCTTAGCAGCATTANCAACTATAAGTGNCTGTACTATACTTGGGGCTGCTATACTTCGAATTATGCGNCTACCTCTTAGAACTTATTTAGCCCCTATTGTTTTTCCAAACTCAGGCAATATGGGCTTACCACTGTGTCTATTTGCGTTTGGTGATACAGGTCTAGCTCTAGGGATAGGTTTTTTTGCTGTTTCAGCAACAATACAACTTATATTTGGACAATGGCTATTCTCTGGTCTCCCAACACCAATACCACTTTTAAAAGCTCCTATACCTTATGCCGTCATTGCAGGGGCTGCTTTGATGTTTACAGAAGTGGACCCACCTCTTTTTATTCTAAATACAACAGATCTACTGGGAAACTTTACCATCCCGCTTATGATGCTGACACTCGGTGTATCTCTCGCAAGAATGCGTATAACAAAAATAAANCGGACCTTCATTCTGGCACTATTACGTCTTTCTTTAGGNGGTTTAGTNGGTTTTGGGCTNGCTGAAGTCTTTCAATTTGAAGGNATAGAGNGAAGTGTACTTNTTATACAATCAATGATGCCTGTGGCAGTTTTTAACTATTTGTTTGCAAAATATTATGAGCGAGATCCAGAAGAAGTAGCAAGTCTTGTAGTATTATCATCAGTAATAGGCTTTGCTTTACTCCCCCTTATTGTATTTATCGCAAAATGATATACTTAGGATATACAAATCAGTTAAATCTGAATTAGATTGGTTTAAATCATGACATTATCTCCAGCTGATCCGAGAGAGCACATACATACTAGAAGTGTCAAATCCTCTGGTTTTAAAAGAAATGATGGTATGTGGGACATTGAAGCTACACTTAAAGACATTAAACCCTACGAAGTACCTAATGAATGGCGAGGCACTCTGAAACCCGGTGACCCTATACACCATATGAAAGTTCGTTTAACTATTAATAATNATTTTGTAATCCATAAGGTTGAAGTCGTAATGATTGATACACCTTTTGAAATTTGTGGAGAAGTAGGTCCATCTTTTCAAAAGCTTATAGGGATATGCATTAGTTCAGGTTGGAATAAGTCTGTTCAAAAAGTGGCTGGTGGAACTGCTGGATGTACNCATATTGNTGANTTAATGAGAGTAATAGGCACTGTNGCATACCAAACTCTCTACCCTTTGGTAAGGATGGAGAAAGAAGCATCAGAACAAACTAGTCGNCCNCCAATAATTGGTACTTGCAAAGCTTTTGCACCAGACAGCCCCGTAACCAAGCGAATCTACCCCGATTGGTATGAANAGCCTTCAGAAAANTTATGAATTAAAATTTGAATCTGGGGGTTTACGTGCATCTATAGAAAGTGCATGTATNTCGCTTTGCATTTCTTTTCTTAAAATATGATAAATCATTCGCTGGCACTCAAGTCTTGACTTGCCAATAAAAACATTAGCGATAATCTCAACATGAAAATGCGTCTCACCAGTAGNTCTTGCCCCTACATGTCCANCATGCTCGGCTGATTCATCCGTTATAGCAAGTGATTGNGGTGATAGTTCCTCAGTTAACTTTTTTGTAATTATCTCTCTTATCGACAATTTAAAATTCCAATATTAATTATATATATGCATATCTTGTCTATATGATCTACAGAAGGCATATTTCGTCAATGGTATTTACTCAACAAAATAATAAAATAAATAATTCTTCTTTAAAGTCTAACCAGGAATCTGGTGAGGATATTCGTAAATGTGAGTTTCCTGAATGTAATCTCGAGGGTCATTTTAAGGCACCACACTCTCCAGATGCTCTTAGAAAATGGAGATGGTTTTGCCTAAACCACGTGCGTGATTATAATAAGGCATGGAATTATTTTTCAGGCTGGTCTGAAAAAGATATTGAAGCTTGGCAACGCGAGGATTTAACAGGGCATAGACCAACATGGCCCTTGGGAAAAGGAGCAAAAGGAAGTAGCGAAACCGATAATTTAAAATCTCAATTTCAACGTTTTGCAAAGGATTGGTTTGACAAGTTTGACCCAACAAACGAAAAAAAGAAATCTGAAGAGTATTTTGGACCTTCACAAAGCCCTGAAGCTTTAAAAGCTATTGAACTTTTTAAATTGAGCTCGCCATTAACCAGTGATGAAATTAAGAAACAATATAAGTTTTTAGTAAAAAAACACCATCCAGACGCAAATGGGGGATCCAAAGAATCTGAGGAAATGCTAAAATCTATTAATCAAGCATACGCTTACCTAATAAATAAATTAATATAAAATAACATCAATTATCAATTATATTGATTCCACAAAAAAAAATAAACAAGGAATTCATACATGGTTTCCGATACTAAAACTCATATGCAAAGCCCCATCCAATACACAAATCCTGACAAGAAATTGTCCGTTCGTGAGATCTTTGGAATAGATACGGATATGGAGGTTCCAGCATTCTCCAAACCTCAGGAGCATACCCCCTTAATTGATGAAGCATATCGCTTTGATCATAACACTTCCCTAGCTATACTTGCTGGTTTTGCCCATAACAGAAGAGTTATGATACAGNGGTACCATGGAACAGGGAAATCCACACACATTNAGCAAATAGCTGCACGTTTAAATTGGCCATGTATAAGAGTCAACCTTGATAGCCATATAAGTCGAATAGATTTAGTNGGAAAGGATGCCATAGTAATTCGTGATGGACTGCAAGTCACAGAATTCAGGGAAGGTATACTCCCTTGGGCGCTACAGAACCCAATAGCTCTTGTATTTGATGAATATGATGCTGGACGACCTGATGTAATGTTTGTGATACAACGAATTCTTGAAGTAGATGGTAAAATGACATTGTTAGATCAGAATAAAGTCATTCATCCTCATCCAGGATTTCGAATCTTTTCAACTGCTAATACAGTTGGCTTAGGTGATACAACAGGTCTTTATCACGGNACCCANCAAATNAACCAAGGTCAAATGGATCGNTGGAGTCTTGTGTCAACTCTTAATTACTTACCACANGAGGAGGAAGTAGAAATAATTGCAGCAAAAGTGCCNGCATATAACGACGAAGAAGGTANGAAAATACTCTCAGCGATGGTTAAAGTAGCAGACTTAACTCGATCTGGATTTATGGCTGGAGATATATCTACAGTTATGTCACCACGAACTGTAATTAACTGGGCAGAGAATGCNCATATATTTAAAGANGAGGGGTATGCCTTTAGTGTTACCTTCTTAAACAAATGCGATGAAACAGAAAGACCAGCGGTAGCTGAATATTTTCANAGATGTATGGGAACAGACTTACCAGAATCAGTTGTTTCAGCTGTTGTTAAGAGTTGAGTTATCAAGTGCAAGACGAAGANTCACGATCAGAAATTTTTCAACGTGCAGTTGGTTCTGCAATGCGAGCTATTGCAAGAAAAAACTCAGATGAAATTAATATAAGCTTTGGTTCAGATACACCGAGACTTATTGGAAATGAGATTCAATTACCATATCCTTCCCATGATTTAGAGGCAGGCGATGTTGCAAAGATAAGGGGTGCAGCTGACTCCTTAGCCTTACGTCTACGCTACCACAATGAGGAAACCCATAATAAATCAATGCCACGTGGGCGTACAGCTCGTCAAATTTTTGATATTGTTGAACAAGCTCGNATTGAAGCAGTNGGTGGCAATCAGATGCCAGGTCTTGCTAATAACCTTCAATCTGCTCTAGCTGAAAAATGTCGAATGCGAGGTTACCAAAATATATCATCTCCAGAAGAAATACCATTAGCAGAGGCTATTGGTCTTTTGATGCGTGAGAGACTAACTAATAGGAGTCTTCCAGAAAGTGCTCAGGTAGTTGCCGATCTCTGGCGACCTTGGTTNGAGTCACAGCTTATTGGTCGATTTGANGATTTGTTAGCGAGTGCNACAGATCAGACCACATTTGCAAAAGTTTTAAATGAAGTTATAGCTGATTTAGATCTAGATGATGAAGATGTTGAAGATCCTGATGATGCAGACCCACAATCTGATGCAGACAATGAACAAGAAGATGAAATGGAAGATGGCTCCTCACAAAGTGGCGAACAGATGGAAGGAGAAACCTCAGATGATTCAGATTCTGCATCATCTGAGGATACAGACATTTCAGAAACGATGGATGCCGACCCTGAACTCGCACCAAGCGATGGTGACCAAGATGCCGATGACTCAGGAAACACTCCTCAATTAGGTAGTAGTGACTCCGAATCTAGCCTAGCTACTTATAAACCTTACACTAGTAAATTTGACGAAATAATACATGCATCAGACCTCTGCGATATAGAAGAATTAACCCGCCTTAGGCAACAGTTAGATCAACAACTATCACATATGCAAAGTATAATTTCTAAACTTGCTAATCGCCTACAAAGAAGATTAATGGCTAGGCAAGTCAGATCTTGGCAATTTGACCTCGATGACGGTCTTCTCGATACGGGTCGTTTATCTCGTGTAGTAACTAATCCCTTATATCCACTATCTTATAAACAAGAAAAAGAAACAAATTTTCGTGATACAGTTGTTACACTACTTATTGACAATTCAGGCTCTATGAGAGGGCGCCCAATTTTAGTCGCTGCCATGAGCGCAGATATTCTAGCTCGAACCCTTGAAAGATGTGGTGTAAAAGTCGAAATCTTAGGTTTTACTACGCGAGCTTGGAAGGGTGGGCAAAGCCGTGAACGTTGGTTATCTGATGGTCGTCCAAATGGACCAGGTCGCCTAAATGACCTAAGNCACATTATTTATAAATCTGGCGATGAACCTTGGCGCAGAGCTCGNANAAANCTTGGTTTAATGCAAAGAGAAGGNCTACTCAAAGAAAATATTGATGGTGAGGCACTTATATGGGCGCATGACAGACTTCTCCAANGACATGAAGAAAGACGTATTTTAATGGTCATATCAGATGGTGCACCGGTTGATGATAGTACTTTGTCTGTTAACGCAAGAAATTACTTAGAACAGCACTTAAGAGAAGTAATCAAAAAGTTAGAATCNACATCNCCAATAGAGTTACTTGCTATTGGCATTGGTCANGATGTTACNCGTTACTATAGAAAAGCAGTAACTTTAACAGATGCTGAACAACTAGGTGGAACTATGACTGAAAAACTAGCAGANTTATTTGAAGAAGAGCCNCTNACAANTAAGTATCGCNATTAATTTAGTAACTAATAAATTTCAAAATNTCTCTAGTCTATGGAGTATCAAACAANCTGTCTCCAGCATCACCNAAACCTGGAACAATATATGCTTTATCATTTAGTTTCTCGTCAAGAGCAGCTGCCCATACCTCTACACCACTATGACGCTCGTTAAATGCCGCCATACCTTCAGGTGCTGCTACCATTGCCATAAATTTAATCCTTTCATCTGGAATATTGTGTTTATTTAATAAATCTACNGCATAAGATGCGGAATATCCGGTTGCTAGCATTGGGTCAACTAGTATAAACACTCGATCCTTACCTTCAGGTAANCTNACATAATACTCAACTGGTCTTTGTGTCTTAGGNTCACGGTAGAGACCAATATGACCAATTGGAGCAGTAGGTAATAGCTCTTCAAGCCCCTCTGCCATGCCAAGACCAGCACGAAGAATTGGNACAATTGCTGGCTTAGCACCCTTTAATATTGGAGCNCTAGTTTGAGCTACAGGTGTTTGCACCTCATGTTCTGTCATTTCAAGCTCACGAGTAATTTCATAGCCAATNAGTAAAGCTATNTCTCTTAATAANGCCCTAAATGTACTTGTTGGAGTTGTCTCACTCCGGAGGTGCGATAATTTATGCAAAACNAAAGGGTGACCGACAACATGTAAATTGGGAATGTTTCTATTCATATTCATAACAATNATCTCACTNTGTTTTGATTTACTGAAGTGGCAAATAATNCCAAAANTANTTTAAAGGGAATAAGCATTATTATTGCCATTCCTACTTTAACACCAAAATCGCCTAANCCCCATGTTATCCAAGGAAGACCNGATCCNGCAAAGGCNGCAGCAAAGAATATGGTTGTATCTNTAGCAGATGCCAATGTTGATGAAATNAAAGGAGCCCTCCACCACGTCATTTTCCTTAATTTATCAAATATCCATATATCTAAAAATTGCGCTAAAATAAATGCAAATCCAGAAGCTAGAGCTATACGAATAGAAGTCCATAAACCCAAGTCTGCTTCAGTTGAAAGAANAACAGATAATAAAATCCCAAATGGAAAACCAATTATTGCAACAATTCGTGCCTGTCTAAGACCAAAGATCCTATTAGTTAAATCTGCAACTAAGAAAACAGCTGGATATGTAAATGCCCCCCAAGTGATCCAATCATTAATAGGGTACTGNACGAGNATATTAGANGTTACGATGACTAATACCATCGCAATTATTGGAATTGCGAGACTTCTCACAATAGGTCTCCCGAAAAGTTTGGAGTTTTATTAATCAGTTAATCTGATTAACCAGAATTCTACAGGAGGTTCTAGCTTAAGTGAATCAAGTATAGAGGGTTTAGTAAACAAATATTTATTTAGCCGAGGGTTGTTGGAGACAGAGATTTTGCTTTTAATACCTTACGCTTTATNCGAAGCGCATCATTGGTTAGCTTCCTATTTGGTGTTCCAAGCAAAAATGCGTCTAAGCCACCTCTTCGTTCAACTGTTCTTAATGTGCTTGTAGTTATTCTTAGTCTGATACCCTTACGTAAAGTATCACTAAGCAATATTTTGGATTGCAGGTTTGGTAAAAAGCGTCGGCGGGTTTTGTTNTGTGCATGGGATACATTATTACCAGCCATAACACCNTTTCCTGTTAATTGGCAGCGACGGGCCATTTCAGAATAATCCTCAATTATTTTTTACCAAATTAGNATCTTGAATGGCGTTGTTTACGGCAGCTAGGCAAAGACGTCAAGTCTTGAGATTCATATGCTAATTACCAGCCATAAAGGTTTTNAATAATTTTCTTGCTGCCACAGTAGGTGCAAGACGACCATTGACTACATCTACTTCAAATTTTTGAGCCAAATCTGAAGCTAAAGGCGACTCTCTTAAACTTGCTACCAAAGCTTCCTGAACCTCACTCCACATCCAAGTACGAGCTTGATGACCTCTCTTTCTC
The DNA here is from genome assembly GCA_002714015.1 of Gammaproteobacteria bacterium. GTDB lineage: Bacteria > Pseudomonadota > Alphaproteobacteria > UBA828 > UBA828. Next base: position 35,287 of record PAWF01000042.1, read on the forward strand.
TGAAGTTCTCCATGTTTATCAATNGTATCTTGGTATAATTNTATAATACTCCATACTTCCTCCATNCCCTCNCCAGTAATAGAAGAGCAAGTTAATACTTTTGGTTTCCAAATATCAAAATCTTTCTTTAATAAAGATATTCCAGACTTTAAATCATTCTCCGCCTGCATTGCAGAGCGTTTGAGATCTCCGTCTGCTTTTGTTACTATNATTAAATCAGCAAGCTCCATGACTCCCCTTTTAATTCCTTGAAGGTCATCACCACCTCCTGGCTGAGCTAATAAAACGAACATGTCTACCATATCAGAAACGGCGTATTCTGATTGCCCCACCCCAACAGTTTCAACCAAAACAATGTCATAGCCTGCTGACTCACACAAAAGAATTGCCTCTCTAGTTCTTCTAGCAACACCTCCCAAGGTTATTCCTGCAGGAGATGGACGAATAAAAGCCATATCAGACTGTCCTAATTTAGGCATTCTTGTCTTGTCCCCAAGTATGGACCCGCCTGAACATTTACTAGAAGGGTCAACAGTTAAAACGGCAATTTTTTGTTTTTTTCTAATTACATATTGACCAAAAGACTCAATAAACGTTGATTTACCAACACCGGGGGGACCAGATATACCAATTCGAATAGAGCCACCAGTATTAGGCATAACCTTATCAAGTAACTCTTCGGCTTCAGCCCGGTGGTCAACACGAGATGACTCAATCAAAGTAATCGACCTTGCCAACGACCTACGATCTCCATTTAGAAGTCCGCTAATATCAAAAGGGCAGTCTGATCCATTATCATTGTTATTTTCCATAAACTTAACCTAATTAAGCTGCTTTAGATTTTTGACGAATCAAATTAACAACCTCTGAAGCCGCTGAAGGTATATTTGTTCCAGGACCAAATACAGCTGCTACACCTGCTTTTTTTAAAAGCTCATAATCTTTCGGGGGAATAACACCACCACAAACTACCAAAATTTCTTTTGCATTATATTTTTTTAAGNAATCTATAAGNTCAGGTACAAGAGTATTGTGNCCAGCTGCGAGGCTGGAAACGCCAATAACGTGAACATCGTTTTCAATAGCNTCCCTAGCAGCCTCTTCTGGTGTTTGGAAAAGAGGACCTATATCAACATCAAAACCGATATCTGCAAAAGCAGTCGCAATTATTTTAGCACCNCGATCATGTCCATCTTGTCCAAGTTTCACTACCAACATCCTTGGACGTCTNCCTTCCTCGTTAGCAAANATATCAATAAGCTNTCGGATANTCTCAAATTCNACATTCTTTTTATAAGCTGCCCCATAAATACCAGTGACNGAACGGATAGTAGCCGTNTAGCGACTATAAACTTGCTCCAANGCATTTGAAACNTCACCGACNGTTGCTCGNTGCCGCATNGCATCAATGGATAAAGAGAGTAAGTTGGTCTCACCTTTAGCNCCGTTAATCAAAGCATCTATTGAGGATTTCCAATCTTTTTCATTACGAGATTTTCTTATTTTTTCTNTACGTAGAATTTGTGAATCTCTAACAGCTGTATTATCTACTGATAATAGCTCCGGCATACTATCATCATCACTATTATACTTATTTACACCAACAATAACTTCTTCCTGCTTATCTATGCGTGCCTGTCGCAGAGCTGCTGCTTCCTCTATCAATAACTTTGGCATACCATTTGCTACAGCCTCTGTCATGCCACCCATTTGATCTATCTTTTGAATAAGCTTTAAAGCTTCATGTTCCATAGAACTTGTAAGAGCTTCAATGTAATAAGACCCCCCTAGTGGGTCCACAACATTAGTAATGCCCGTTTCTTCTGAAAGGACAAGTTGAGTGTTTCTTGCTACTCTTGCGGAAAAATCACTTGGTAAAGCTACAGCTTCATCTAGGGCGTTAGTGTGAAGAGATTGGGTTCCTCCAAGAACGGCTGCCATAGCTTCATAGGCAGTCCGAATAACATTGTTGTAAGGGTCTTGCTCAGTAAGGGANACACCTGAAGTTTGGCAATGTGTCCTCANCATTAAAGATCGGGGATCTTTTGGNTTAAATTCACTCATTAANNGTGCCCACAAACCTCGGGCAGCTCTTAGTTTCGCAACCTCCATAAAAAAATTCATACCTACACAAAAGAAGAAAGAAAGCCTAGGTGCAAAGGAATCGATGTCTAAACCTCTATTCACAGCAGCTTGAACATACTCTTTTCCGTCTGCGAGAGTAAATGCAAGTTCCTGGACCAAAGTAGCTCCAGCTTCCTGCATATGATAGCCTGATATAGACACAGAATTGAATTTGGGCATTTCTTTTGCAGTATATGAAATAATATCACCAACAATTCTCATTGAAGGTTCTGGAGGATAAATATATGTGTTGCGTACCATAAATTCTTTTAAAATATCATTTTGGATTGTTCCTGACAGTGATGCCCTTGAACAACCCTGTTCTTCAGCAGCNACAATAAATGCAGCAAGCACTGGTAATACAGCTCCATTCATGGTCATAGATACACTAACATCACTAAGTGGAATGCCCTCAAAAAGAAGTTTCATGTCCTCTACTGTATCTATTGCAACTCCAGCTTTTCCGACATCGCCTCTTACACGAGGATGATCACTATCATAACCGCGATGAGTGGCTAAATCGAAGGCAACTGATAAACCCTTTTGACCGCCCGCAAGATTACGTTTGTAAAAGGCGTTAGACTCCTCAGCAGTAGCAAACCCAGCATATTGACGAATAGTCCACGGTCTGTTTGCATACATTGTTGCCCTTATACCNCTTGTAAAGGGNGCAAATCCTGGCATTTTTCCTGAAAGCTCTAAGTCATCAAGGTCCTCTGATGTATAAACCGATTTAATCGGAATACCTTCTGGTGTATCCCAAATTAAATCATCNGGNCTACCTCCCTTAAGTTCGGNCTCTACTAGCTTAGCCCAATCAACAAGATTTTTTTTAGCAAATTNACTCATGATCTATTCCTAATAACGGTCTCTAGAATTACAAATTCATGCGAAGTTAGAATGTATAGATATAAAACTAACCTATATTGGCATATAAGATCCTAAAATTATGCTCCAAGGCAAATTTAACTGTCAATAAACTCATTACAGTCTTCTAAANAAANAATGATACCTTTNAAACTTTTACTATAAAGGGTTTACATCCAGCATAGAAGTGACGTAGGGAGCTCAGCTATGCTAAGGTTCAGTTTTTTGCCACTTAGAATAATAATTTTAGTTGTTATAAAATCATAAATTAAAGGGGTTTTGTGCGTTATGGTTTCCAAAGCAGGTTTTGTAGAATTAATTGGNAATACACCATTAGTCAGGCTTAACTCAGCATCAGAAGCTACTGGCTGTGAGATATTAGGTAAATGTGAGTTTCTCAACCCTGGGGGCTCGGTAAAAGATCGTGCAGCTTTATTTATTATTTCTGATGCAGAAAAAAGAGGTCAACTAAAAAAAGGCGGTGTCATAGTTGAAGGTACTGCTGGCAATACCGGTATAGGTCTCGCTTTGGTTGGAAATGCACTTGGATACAGATCTGTAATAGTAATACCCGAAACTCAAAGTCAAGAGAAGAAGGATATGCTTAAGCTATGTGGCGCTGAGCTTATAGAAGTCCCAGCNGCNCCATATAGAGACCCAAATAANTATGTNAAATATTCAGGTCGACTTGCGGATGAACTAGCACAAACAGAATCGGATGGNGCTNTTTGGGCTAACCAATTTGATAANGTANCAAATCGCAAAGGGCATATTGAAACAACAGGACCAGAAATATGGAGACAAACTGGAGGCAATATTGATGGTTTTGTCTGCTCTGTAGGAACAGGCGGAACTCTTGCTGGCATTGGAATGTATCTTAAATCTAAACGCCAAAAAATTAAAATTGGTCTTGCTGATCCCATGGGTGCATCGCTCTATAATTTTTTTGAAAATGGTGAGCTAAAAGCCGAGGGAAGTTCAATTACTGAGGGTATAGGCCAAAGTAGAATCACCGCAAACTTGGAAGGAGCTCCAGTAGACATAGCATTCCAAATTCCAGATGAAGAGGCTCTACCAATTGTTTTTGAATTAGCACTAAAGGAAGGACTTATATTAGGTGGATCTAGTGGCATAAATATTGCTGGAGCAATAAAATTAGCTAAAAAATTAGGACCAGGTCATACAATAGTTACTATTTTATGCGATTATGGAAACCGATACCAAAGTAAACTATTTAATTCTACTTTTCTAAAAGAACGCGGTCTTCCTACACCAAGCTGGTTAGAATGAGAAACTAGATTAAAAAATTAAGGTTATATAAATTTATAGAAAAGTGACTATGTTTGAAATTTCATATTTTATAAGAAAATAATTTCCAGGTGTTTAGAAAATGTCTAAAAGCATTTCCAAATCTCTAATACTTACTCAACCATTAGTAGATGTAGCCTGGCTTTCAGAAAACCTACTAGCTCCTAACCTAAAAATTTTAGATGCATCTTGGTATTTACCCTCAGATATGCGAGATCCATATACCGANTTTTTAAACTCACATATACCTAATTCACAGTTTTTTGATATAGATAAGATTTCTAATCCACAAACAAATTTACCTCACATGCTTCCAAGTGAATTAGATTTTTCTGGCAGCATGCAAAAACTTGGGCTTTGTATAAATGACGCTATAGTGATCTATGATGGCTCTGGGGTATTCAGTGCACCTAGAGCATGGTGGATGTTTCGTATTTTTGGGCATAATAACGTAGCGGTTCTACAAGGTGGAATGCCAGCATGGTTAGCTTCTAATAATATTGTTGAAAGTAGTTTAAAAATTTATCCAAAAGGCAACTTTAAAGCAAATTTCAATCCACTTTTAGTAAGAAATTTAAGTGAAATAGAAACCAATATACAAACTAAAAAGGAGCAATTAGTAGATGCTAGGTCTGAGGGAAGATATTATGGTAGAGACCCTGAACCTAGACCAGGCTTACGTTCGGGGCACATTCCTGGCAGCATTAATCTGCCCTACTCCTTAATAATTAATCAAAAATCTGGATATATTTTAACTCCAAAAGAAATAAGGGCTAAAGCTAAAATAATAGGTTTAGACTTATCTCAACCAGTAGTCACTACATGTGGCTCAGGGATCTCAGCCTCACTTTTAGCTTTAGCTTTCTTTATTGCCGGTCAGCAAGACACAGCCGTTTATGACGGCTCATGGACTGAATGGGGAAGTCAGAAAGACAGTTTAATAGTTAATGATGAAATATAATTCAATTAACTATTTAATAATTACAAACAAACTTATGGTTTAGGATAAAACTTTGTATGAATTAGATAATATTCATAAACTACAAAACATGGGCCTGAATAGTTTTATGAAACTAATCAAGTTATTTTCATTTTTGTTAATTCTTTTTGCTTTCGCAATCAGCTTATCAAGACCTAATTTTATCNTGGCAAATGAAATATCAATTGTTAAATCTAATAGCAATTTTATTTCAGAAAGTAATGATATAATTGGCAAACAAAATATTTATATAGCGAAGGATGAAGACACACTTCTCGACTTAGCAAGAGATAATGGTTTAGGCTTTATAGATATAATTGCTGCTAACCAAGGTATCGACCCTTGGGTCCCTGGAGCTGGCACTAAAATTATTCTTCCGACTGCACATATAGTTCCACAAGTACCAAAAGAAGGACTAGTAATCAACCTAGCTGAACAAAGGCTATATTTGTTTGAATCTTCTATGCAACAACCAATAACATTTCCTATAGGAGTCGGACGTGATGGGTGGGGGACCCCATTAGGTACAACCAAGATAATAGAAAAAAAGGTTAACCCTTTTTGGTTTCCTCCTAAGTCAATTAGAGAAGAAAACCCTGATTTACCAATTGCTGTAGCTCCAGGTCCAAACAACCCGCTTGGAACACATGCTTTATATTTTGATATTCCGGGATACCTTATTCATGGCACAAACAGACCTTGGGGCGTTGGGCGACGCGTAAGCCATGGATGTATAAGATTATATCCAGAAGATATTACAAAACTTTTTGACCAAGTCACTATTGGATTGCCAGTAAGAATCATTAATCAACCAATAAAGGTTGGTTGGCTTAAAGGTCAATTATATATTGAGGCTCATCCTGACCCAGAACAAGCAGATCACCTAGAAGCTAAGGGTAAAATTAAGCCTCTATCACGAGAGCTTTCTGACGATTATTTTCGAATAAAAAATGCGGCTGGAAAATCAACTGATCGTCTCAACTGGGTCAAGATACGTGAAGCATTAGAAAGGCGATCCGGCTTGCCTATAAGAATAACTGATTAAATAATATTGAGCAGAGTATATTAAAACAAAAAATTAGGGCACCTATAAGGAGATGCCCTAAAGTTTTACTTTGGTTGTTTTTAACTTTGCTCCTATTTCCTCATCTGACGCTGAAATACGCGATCTGCCTTATCAGCAGCAGCCTTAGCCTCTGCAGCTGCACTTTCTGCTGCTTGAGCTGCTCTTTCAGCTGCCTCTGCAGCGCGCTCTGCAGCACGTTTTGCCTCTCCCAATGCCATGCGTATATCTCGCTGGGCTATAATAGCATCTTCAGCTATTCGTTTTGCCGCAGCAGCAGCGGCGGCAGCACCATCATTACTAGCGCTTTGATCCACCGTTTGTGGTGTTGTGCATCCAGCTATAAGCGCTATTGGTAGCGCTAACATTGCAGCACGAATTATTAGCCTTTTATTAAGCATCCATCGCCTCCTTGGAATCCCAGTAAGCTTGAGCGAAGTTGATTAGATTTACCCTACCAAGTCAAGCTCACTTTACTCCAACATTCAAAATTTACGCATTTTTTTAGTATTTTTTGCCTTTAGAGGCATATAAATCACTAAATTTAGTATTTTAGACTCATATTTTTTAGTTTAAAGAGCTTAAAGGTCCATCTATTATTCTGTTTTTCTAATATAGATTCGTATTATTTATCAAAAATAGCGTCCGCCTTTGACAAATATTGTGATTTTTTTGTTATTTCATTTTTTACACGAAAACATTCTTCCTCTAGCTCCGCAAGATAAACATTAAGGGATTCTATTGACATTCTATCAAGCCCTTCCGGTTTAATTAAACCAAGAGAACTAATTTTATCAAATTTATCATCCATTTGTCTTTCCTAATCAAGGCTAAAAACACTAATTAATATAAAATGAGTTAAATCAAAGGATTTTTTTGCATGCAAGACTTACAAGAAAATATGAATGTTATTGAGATAACAGAAAATGGCAACCCAGATGTTTTAAAGCTATCTAAGCGCCCCATACCAAAACCAAATGTTGATGAAGTACTTATAAAAGTAACCGCTGCAGGCATTAATCGCCCAGATTTGCTTCAGCGTGCAGGTCTTTACCCTCCACCTCCAGGCGCATCTGATATCTTAGGTCTTGAAGTAAGCGGGCACATTGTTACAAATGATAATAATAATAAATTTAATGTTGGAGACTCAGTTTGCGCACTAACTAATGGAGGAGGCTATGCAGAATATTGCGTGGCACCAGCATCACAAACTCTTAAAACCCCAAAAGGTTTATCAATGATTGAAGCTGCATGCATACCTGAAACCTTCTTTACAGTTTGGACGAACGTATTTGAACGAGGAAGATTAATTTCAGGAGAAAAAATTTTAATTCATGGTGGTTCCAGCGGCATAGGAACTACTGCTATACAAATGTCAAATCAATTTGGTGCTCGAGTATTCGCTACAGCAGGTAGCGACAAAAAATGCGCTACATGTGAGTCAATTGGTGCAGAATTAGCAATAAATTATAAATCATCAAACTTTGTAGAAGAAATTATGAATGTTACAAATAATTCAGGTGTAGATGTTATTCTTGATATTGTTGGTGGTAGCTATTTGCAAAAAAACCTTAAAATACTTTGTGAAGAAGGTCGTTTAGTACAGATTGCATTTCAGGAAACACCCAAGGTGAATATTAATTTATTACCAATCATGCTAAANCGACTATCATTAACTGGNTCAACACTTCGACCACAGAGCCTAGGTGCAAAAGCACGCATTGCTAAAGCGCTTGAAGAAAGAGTTTGGCCACTTATAGAGGGGCGTAAGATTAAACCAATAATTGATANAAAATTTTCTCTNAAAGATGCAAACCAAGCACATAAATATATGGANACTGGCGAGCATATAGGAAAGATTGCACTTGTAGTTTAATATAACCTTTGATCTAAGCATTTTTGTCTCTAGCCTGCATAATGCTATTAAGGTTATAAGGCAAAAAAAAAGTTAAGATTTAAAAAACAGAATAAAGTAGAATACCTAACTTACAAACACCGTCGTAGCACTTGGAGACTATTAAAATGGCCCCCTTAATGCCTAAAGCCACTGCTGTTTGGCTTGTAGAAAACACAACCCTTACGTTTGATCAAATCGCTGAATTTTGCGGATTACACTCACTTGAAATACAGGGGGTAGCCGACGGAGAAGTAGCTGTTGGAATAAGGGGAATGGATCCAATTATAATGGGACAGATAAGTCGAGATGAAATCTCACGTTGTGAGAATGACTCTAAAGCAANGCTGNAATTAATAGCACCAGCTGCAGAAGTTCCAAAAAGATCAAGGCGTGCGAGGTATACACCTGTCAGCAAAAGACAAGAAAGACCTAACGGTATAGCTTGGCTTTTAAAAAACTATCCAGAGCTTAGCGATTCTCAAATCGGCAAGCTATTAGGCACAACTAAAACAACTATAACAGCAGTACGTGATCGCACACATTGGAATTCCCAACATATCTCTGCACAAGATCCTGTCCTAATGGGGATATGTGGAGAGGTTGAANTAGTAGATGCTGTAAACTACTCAAGGCGNAGACAAGCTCGAGCAAATGCACGTAAAAAAGGTAGCTCATCAAAACCTGAAAAGATTNTAGAAGTTGCCAGTNCTATAGCTATAGNCAATAAACCAGTTGAACTTATAGTCAAAAATGAAAAGGAAAATACCGATGACACCAATTCTGGGGCAACCGAAACTAAATCAGCCGAAACTAAAGCAACACTAGAAAACCTTGCAGAAAAGGTGTTTGGGAATAAAAGTAATGGAACGGACACGTAATATTAAAACTTCCGAGATTCAATATTAAATTTATTTATTTTCTAATTGATNTAGATATTTATAGGATTTTAGTCTTTTTATGAAACTTTCAACTTTGTCAACTCAAGTCGAGAATCTTGCCAATGCAAGGGTGCTCTGTGTTGGCGATATTATGTTAGATCGATTTGTTTACGGCTCAGTCGAACGCACTTCCCCAGAAGCACCAGTTCCTGTTCTTGGAATTATAAATGAAAAAAAAATGCTTGGAGGTGCTGGAAACGTTGCAAGAAATATTGTTTCACTTGGAGCAAAAGCTACTCTAATTTCTGTTGTAGGTGATGACCCAGTAGGTAGAGAGTTAACATCTATGGTTGGGAAAGAAAATGGCATAGACCCGTGTCTTCTTGTAGAGAGTGGAAGGGTTTCCACAGAAAAAACACGCTTTGTAGCTGGAAACCAGCAATTGCTTAGAGCAGACAATGAGATGATTTCTCCAATCTCTGAATTAGTGTCCGGGAATCTTTTAAGGGTGGCTAAAGATTTAATANATGAGTCTGATGTTTTAATTATAAGTGATTATGCAAAAGGTATTATTAACGAAAATATATGCCAATCACTAATTACTGAAGCTCGAAAATCTGGAAAGCGAATAATTGTAGACCCCAAAGGTTCAAATTTTTCACAATATCGAGACAGTAATATAATTACGCCCAATCGGAATGAATTACATGCTGCAACGGGTTTAAATGTTAACACTTCAGAAGAAATCATTAGTGCAGCAACAAAACTTATGGAAAAATTTAATCTCGACCACACTTTTATTACAAGAAGTTCAGAGGGGATAAGCCTAGTAAGTCGGGATGGCAAAGTAGAACATTTAAATGCGCAAGCTAGAGAAGTTTATGATGTTTCTGGTGCGGGAGACACCGTTGTTGCAGCTTTAGCAGTCGCCTTAGGAGCTAATATATCCCTAAGTGACTCGGCACGGCTTGCTAATGCAGCCGCTGGAGTAGTTGTAGGCAAGGCCGGCACCGCCGTTGCTGAAACCTCTGAGCTAGTTCATGCACTCAGGGCAAGCGATCTTACGGATGCTGAGGCAAAGATTGTTCCTCTTAAAAATGCTATACAAACTATAAACTCATGGCGAAAGGATGGAGACACAATTGGCTTTACCAATGGATGCTTTGACCTTCTTCATCCAGGGCATATCTCTCTGTTGTGTCAGGCTCATGCTAAATGTGACCGCCTCATAGTGGGGTTGAATAGTGACAATTCTATTAAAAAACTCAAAGGAAAAGANAGACCAATTCAAGGTGAGGACGCTCGTGCTCAAGTATTAGCTTCACTAGAAACTGTAGANCTTGTGATAGTCTTTGGTGAAGATACACCTCTGAATTTAATTCAAAATATTTTACCTGAAATTTTGGTAAAAGGTTCTGATTACACAGAGGAAGAGGTGATTGGTGCAGATATAATACGTAAAAACGGTGGAGAAATACTTTTGACGCCTTTAGAACCCGGCTACAGCACAACAAACACTATAAGTAGACTTAAGGAATAATTTAAAAAAAATTAATAGCTAAAATTACGCATAATTTTTATTCATAATCGAATCGAAAAAGTACTAATATGTTAGATAACAAGTTAAATAATACTTTGAAGAGAATTATTTAACTATTATCATTTAAAAAATCTGGATTTATTTTAGTTCTATAAAAAAGCAATTTAAAATAACAAATAACCCAGAAACACCAAGAAAAGCTTGGCCAAAACAATTACATATTATTTTTATCTATACCCAATAAAACTAAAACTAATTTATTTATAAGATATTCTTAAAAATATTTTTGCCAATTTGTTAATATTTTTTTTATTATATCATTCATATTCAATGCTTTTCACTCATGAGATTGTAGGTGACATGGAACAAATTCACACTGGATACAGACTCGAAGGACTTATGGTTGAACATCGCGATCTTGATCACGTAATTTCTAAACTTGCATGCCAACCTAATAGCGACAATGAGCAAATCAAACGCCTAAAGAAGCGTAAGCTTATAATCAAAGATATTATAAATAGACTTAAACTACAGATTGATAGTACGCCAGCTTAGAAAATTAAGACCAAAGTAAATAAAAATGGCCTTACCTAAACTATAGAAATAGATTCGCTCAGGTAGAGTTAATACGTGAAATACTTTATAGACTAATTACTTAATAGTCTTCTGGGCTATACATCCCGTTTAGATTTAAACATTTAGAGGTATAGGACCTTGAACGAAATCAATCCTTCAATCGGTGTTATTATGGGAAGCCAGTCGGATTGGACGACTATGCGCTATGCTGTAGACACACTTAATTCTATGAATATCAACAATGAAGTTCGAATTGTCTCAGCTCATCGCACTCCAGACCGGTTATTTGATTACGCATCTACTGCAAAGGATCGTGGGATCAAAGTTATAATTGCAGGCGCAGGTGGCGCGGCACACCTTCCAGGGATGACGGCATCAAAAACATCAATTCCTGTACTTGGGGTTCCCATTGAAAGCGCACACTTAAAAGGTATAGACAGTCTTCTCTCAATTGTTCAAATGCCAGGTGGAGTTCCTGTAGGTTCCCTCGCAATTGGTAAATCTGGAGCAATTAATGCTGCACTTCTTGCAGCCAGTATTTTAGGGCTACACGATGAAACTATAAGTAAAAAACTAGAATACTGGCGTGACGAGCAAACAAAAAACGTAGCTATAGAGCCAAGTGAAGACACTTGAGGTCTTAAATGAATTTAGCTATAAATTTTTTCTCATGATTCCAACAGGCAGCACTATAGGTATTCTAGGTGGGGGGCAACTTGGTCGTATGCTTGCTATAGCTGCTGCCCCATTGGGTTATAGCTGCCATCTTTTTTGTCCAGAAGATGATGCACCTGCCGCGGAGGTTTGTGCGAAACACACTGTTGCAAAGTATGAAAACGTTGATGCTTTAATGAGTTTTGCAAAAAATATTGATGTAGTTACATATGAGTTCGAAAACGTACCCTCGAGCGCAATCCAACTAATTGAAAAGCTTAGGCCCGTTCGACCAGGAAAGAAATCTCTTACAATTACAAGCAATAGAAGAAAAGAAAAACAATTTGCTATGCAAAATGATATTTCTGTTGCTTCCTGGCAAGAAGTTAAAGAACGAAGGTTTCTTGGGTCTGCAATTAAAAAAATAGGTGTTCCATCAATTCTAAAAAGTGAAGAGTCGGGTTATGATGGTAAAGGACAGTATACAATTACATCTACAGAAAGCTCCGAACTTGACCTTGCTTGGCAAAAAATTGGAAATGTTCCTGCTATTTTGGAGGAAATGATAGATTTTGACCAAGAAATTTCAGTAATCATAGCAAGAGGCATTGACAACAGTACGAAATGTTATTCACCTATATTTAATGTTCATAAAGACGGTATTCTTGATTATTCTTTATCTCCTGCGCCAATAAACAACAGGATGAAAAAGAAAGCAGAACAAATTGCAATGGTTGCAGCAGAATCTCTTGATCATATCGGAGTACTCTGCGTAGAGCTCTTCCTTACAAAAAATAAAGAGCTACTGCTCAATGAAATAGCACCACGTGTTCACAATTCAGGTCATTTGACTATTGAAGCCTATAAAACTTCTCAATTTACTCAACATATAAGAGCAATTGTTGGCTTACAGTTGAGGGATTGTTTACAACAATCAAATGCTGCTATGAAAAATTTAATTGGTCGTGATATCGATTTTTGGGAAAAAATGGATACTAATGGGGAACCTTCAGTGCATCTCTATGGGAAAAAAGAAGTCCGCACTGGGAGGAAAATGGGTCACGTAACATGGTTATACCCAACGAGCCAAGATCCATATATTCCTATAGATTTTTAGCTCCAATATCAGGATAAACTGAATTGTTTTTTGCTATCTCTTGTAACTGGTCTATAAAATTTCTTATTGGGCTTTTAATTGGTAAAAATTTATTCTTTAAAGACTGGAATTTCATAACCTCCTCAATCCGACGGTCAAGAAAACTCCAAGTATGCTCATTTTTTTCAGATTTATCATTTAGCCAAAAAAGAAATGTAAAAAAGTAAACGTTNCCAAGAAGAGCCCGTTTAGANTAAAAATTAAAGTCAACAGAAGAATCACCGATAGAAAACCAAATACAATCAACAGTATCATAAAGCAATCGAAGCGTGGTAAAAGTATTATTAGGAGAAGCAAGCAAATGAAGCCCTGAACGCAAAGCTTCTTTATGATTTGATGCAGCACCTAGTCTAATTTTTATTGTAGTTTTAATGCGTTCCCTAATCTTCATATTTTCTAGGTCTAATTCTAAAACTGCATCTGCCATTCTACGATCTGCAAGATTAGAGTGATATATTAGTAAATCAATTGGTTGTCCTGGGAATGCACAAGCAGCTTTATTTTNATTAAATCCGATGTCTTTGGCCCCTGCTAAAACAGCCTTTTGNGTCCACCCTTCNAATGGAACATGANCTAANGTTGCATCAATCAGGTTATCTTTATATTCACTAGTTTCTTGATGCAATCGAAACATTAGTTGCTACCTTTTTATTTAAAATCTCTTATTATTTAATCCTAATTTTGAGATATTCGACTTAACTCCGATGAAAAAGCAAGAGTTGACAAATCTTCCATTCTCATCGGATATAGAATTCCATCAAGGTGNTCATACTCGTGTTGTACAACTCNTGCNTGNAAACCCTCNGCTTCGCGTTCTATTATTGTACCCTCATGAGTTATTCCAGAATAACCAATACGTTTTGCTCTTGGTACTTCTCCCGCCAANCCNGGCAAAGACAAACATGCCTCCATACCATATTGATATTCGGAGTCTAAGATTTCAAGTTTTGGGTTTATTAATGTCAAGACTGATGAGCTATTTTTTTCCTCAGCTTCTTGGCATAAAGGATCTTGAAATACAATAATTCTTAGNGGGACATGNACTTGAGGAGCCGCTAANCCTGCTCCTCCAGCATCATGCATTGTCTCATGCATGTCTAAAACTAAAGCTTGAATNTCAACTGACTCTATTTTAGCAACTGGTTCTGCTTTNAATGATANNACTGGGTGACCCATTCGGGCAATTTTTAATATCGACATACTGTATAATATGCNGTCTNTTNACAAGAACGTAAACCCAGTTATAAAACAAATAAATGTTTCCTTGAGACATAGCTCTGTCTATGCTATTTAGCGCGACTTGTTTTTTATAAAAATAGTAACTCAGGAAAGGTCATCAGCTTGGTACAAGTTCTAGTACGTGATAATAATGTTGATCAAGCGTTAAAAGCATTGAAGAAAAAAATGCAGCGTGAGGGTCTCTTTCGCGAAATGAAAATGCGACGTCATTATGAAAAGCCTTCAGAGCGAAGGGCAAGACAAAAAGCAGAGGCTATTCGCCGTTCGAGGAAACTTGCTCGAAAGAAAGCTCTCCGAGAAGATTAAAACTTATTGAAGCTAGAGAGACTTTACAATCTCCTCTGTCATTTTTTTTGCATCACCAAATAACATCATTGTGTTTTGATTATAGAAAACAGGATTATCTATTCCTGCATAACCACTAGATAGTGAACGTTTTACAAATAAAACTGTTTTNCACCTTTCAACATCAAGTATAGGCATNCCCGCGATAGGGCTTTGAGGNTCAGTCTTAGCCAGTGGGTTGGTAACATCATTTGCGCCTATTACAAATGCGACATCTATATTTGGTAGATCACTATTTATATCATCTAATTCATAGACATCGTCATAAGAAACATTTGCTTCTGCGAGTAGAACATTCATATGTCCTGGCATACGCCCTGCAACTGGGTGTATTGCAAAACGAACCTCTACATCCTCCTTTTTTAATATATCTGCCATTTCGCGGACGACATGCTGAGCTTGTGCTACAGCCAGCCCATAACCCGGAACAATGACTACTGATGAAGCATTCTTCATAATAAAGGATGCATCTTCGGCACTTCCTGGGCGAACTGTCTTATCTCCAGAAAGTTCAGAGGATTCACTTGAGCCGCCAAAACCCCCTAAAATCACACTGACAAATGAACGATTCATAGCTCTGCACATTATGTAACTTAGAATTGCACCTGATGAACCAACTAATGCGCCAACAATAATTAAAACTGTATTTTCTAGTGTAAAACCTATACCGGCAGCAGCCCAACCAGAGTAAGAATTCAGCATTGAAATCACTACAGGCATATCTGCCCCACCTATAGGAACAATCATCAAAACTCCAAAAAGTAGAGCCACCCCCATCATAATCCAAAAAATATCTGAAGATTGATTGACACAGAACAAAGCTGCCAGACCTATTATCACTATAGCAATAAATAAATTAAGAAAATGCTGACCACGGAATACTAGAGGAGCACCAGATACTAACTCTTGAAGTTTTGCGAAAGCTACTAGAGAGCCAGTAAAGGTTAAAGCCCCAATGATTCCTCCAATACTCATTTCAATACGGCTAATCAGCCTTATGTCGCCCGGAACTCCAATGTGAAATACTTCTGGTATATATAATGCTGCACAAGCGACTAGTACAGCGGCCAGACCGACAAGACTATGAAAACCAGCCATTAATTGTGGCATTGCAGTCATAGGAATACGCAATGCAATAACTGTGCCGATTAAACCACCAACTGCAATTCCAATAATTATCCAAAGATAGTCTTCAATCCCAGGTTGAGCGAGAGTTGTGCCAATTGCGATTGCCATACCAAAAATCCCATAGAGATTTCCACGTCGGGCAGTTCCTGGAGAAGATAACCCCCTTAATGCCATTATAAAGCAAACCCCAGCGACTAAATAAAGTATCGCCGCTAAATTAGGTGTCATACTTTTATTCTCCCANTATTTCTTTTTGAACATAGACAACATACGTTGTGTAACNGTGAAACCACCAAANATATTTACAGCCGCTAAGCCTACGGCTANACCACCAAAAACCTTCCCTAAGCTNNTATCTAGAGGTGCTGCTGCAAGCAATGCACCAACAATAATAACACTAGAGATTGCATTTGTTACAGACATCAAAGGAGTATGAAGAGCTGGAGTGACACTCCAAACAACGTAGTATCCAACAAAAACTGCAAGAACAAAAATAGTGACTGCAATAATCAATGGATGAATTTCAAAAATGTATTCCATTTATTACTCCATTTCTTGAAGAGATGGATTCACTACAGAGCCATTTCGTGTCAAGAGTGCTCCCTTAATGATCTCGTCATCCCAATCAATTGCTAAAGTTTTACTTTCACTATCAACTATAAGATTTAATAAATTTAATAAATTTCGACCATATAATGCGCTAGTATCTCCTGGAACTAAAGCAGGCCAATTTCTATGACCCATAATTTTGACACCATCTATATCTACTATATTCCCCGCCTCCGATAACTCACAGTTTCCACCTGTTTCGATTGCAAGATCCGCAATTACAGAACCCCTCTTCATTTGCTGAACCATTTCTTTAGTAATAAGTANAGGTGCTTTCTTACCAGGAATTTGAGCAGTAGTNATGCANATATCTTGNGNCACTAAACTATTATGCAAAACCGTCCTTTGTTGCTCTTTATATTCNTNGCTCATCTCACGAGCATATCCACCAGANGTTTCNGCTNCATTCTTATCATTGCTATTAACTTCAATAAATTTTGCTCCGAGGCTCTCTACTTGTTCCTTTGCTGCAGGTCTAACATCGAATGCAGATACAGATGCACCAAGTCTTCTAGCAGTCGCGATTGCTTGAAGTCCAGCTACCCCTGCTCCAAGAACTAATACTTTTGCTGGAGCTACTGTTCCAGCAGCAGTCATCATCATTGGAAATATACGTCCAAAAATATTAGCAGCTTCAATTACTGCCTTATATCCAGCTATATTACTTTGAGAGGAAAGGGCGTCCATACTTTGGGCCCTACTTATACGAGGAATAAGTTCCATAGATATAGCTATGACACCACGCTTAGCGTATTCATTTACTTGGTCTTTATTGAAATAAGGCGATAACAAGCCAATGAGAACCAAATCTTTACGTAACATTGATATCTCATCTATACCCTGCGACTCAATTTTTATAGGTCGTTGAACCTTGAGAATTATATCAGCTGTTCCATAAACTTCGGCTGCATCTTTGACTATTATTGCTCCGCTCTCCTCTAAAGCTAAATCTGAAATTGATGCTCCATATCCAGCTTCTGCTTGAACGAAAACCTCTGCACCCATCTTACATAGTTTTTTTATTGTATCAGGTGTTGCTGCAATTCGCGTTTCACCATCCAATACTTCTTTAGGAATTCCAATTTTCATTTGAAAATTTGCCGCTATATTTAAATTACACTATAAAATTTATACCAATCAAACGTGAATTTGATTTGTAATAATTCATATTTAAAATTTCTATGTGACGTTTATATACAATTTTTGCAGTTAAATACCAGAAAGTTCATCAATGTAAGCCTCAATAACGTTAAGTCCTGTAGTCCAAAATTGTTTTTTTTCAGCATTCAGGCCAAAAGGAGAGAGCAATTCCTTATGAGATAGAGTTCCCCCTGCTTTAAGTAAGTCTATGTATAATGGTTCAAATCCCTCTGGTTTTTTAAGGTAGGCTCCGTAAAGAGCATTTACCAGACAATCACCGAAAGCATATGCATATACATAAAATGGTGAATGAATAAAGTGTGGGATATAAGCCCAAAAATACTTATAATCCCCACTAATATCTACTGATGGACCAAGACTTTTAGACTGAGATTCTAACCATATTTCACAAATTCGATCAGTTGTTAACTCACCACTTCTTCTTTCTAAATGGATATTTTGTTCAAATTGGCAAAAAGCAACCTGCCTAACTACGGTGTTAAGCATATCTTCAACTTTAGCTGCTAGCATCACTTTCCTAAGCTCGATATCATCAACACATTTTAACATTGCTTGAAATGTTAGCTGTTCACCAAATACAGAAGCTGTTTCTGCAAGTGTAAGTGGGGTTTCAGACATTAAATGACCACAATCTCCAGCCAGCACCTGATGAATTCCATGACCAAGTTCATGAGCTAAGGTCATAACATCTCTATTTTTACCTTGATAATTTAGGAGTAAATAGGGATGAGCACTTGGGACAGTAGGATGCGCAAATGCGCCTGGAGCTTTTCCTGATAAAAGTTGAGCATGTATCCATTCATTATCAAAAAACTGCTGGCCTATATTTGCTAAAGTAGGCGAAAAATCTCTATAGGCTTTTGATACTGTATCTACCGCATCCGCCCATGGAATTTCCTTTTCTTGAGCTTTAGATATGGGGGCATTCCTGTCCCAATAAGACAATTTTTTAACACCCATCCACTTAGCCTTAAGTTTATAATATCTGTGCGAAATCCTCGGATAGGCTTCTTCAACCGAACTTATTAAAGTATTAACAATTTCATTCTCAACTCTATTACTTAGATTCCGTGAATATATTGGTTCTGAGAAGTTCCTCCAGCGGTCCTCAATCTCTTTATCTTTGGCCAAGGTATTAGTAATGAGGGCAAATGACTGTATGTTCTTACTAAGGGTCTTACCAATAGATTCTCCTGCTTTTCTGCGCTTTTCCTCGCTATTGTCAGACAAGAAATCAAAAATTTCTGTAATAGTTAATTCCTTATCATCAACATAAAACCTTAATTTTGAAATTAGTTGATCAAAAAGCCTTACCCAAGCAGATGAAATAAGTTGTTTTTCATTTAAAAGCTTTTCTAAATCATCAGAAAGTTGATGGTTTCTCTCTGCCCTTACATCCATTATCCAGGGTTTAAAAAAAGAAACTTTTTGACACTCAGTTAAAGTAGCTATTTTACTATCATCTAAACGGCTAATTTCTAATTTTACAAAAAGAATTTTTGATGAAATTTCTGTAGCCTTCTCTTGCATATTCTGAAAAAATTTGCCCTTATTTTGGTCATCCATATCAGTACAATAAGTTAAATAGGAAAAACTAATGAACTTATCTACGCCTTCCTTAATACTTTGAAATTCAGTTATTAATTCCAAAAAAGATGATGCGCTTGCCTCTGAGATTTTACTTTCAAATAATTGGTTTAATGACTCAGCACGCTTAAATAAATTGCCAATATCATTAGTCAATTTCTCTGATTTAACTCCAGAATATAGATCAGTTAGATCCCACTTAGGTAAATTATCATTAAGTTTATCAAGAAACACTTTAGTATCCTCTATGCGTTGTTTTTATCTCAAAACTAATATTCATTTATCCTTTGGCAAAACANTTATACCTATAAATTTGTATGAAGNCGATTAACAATCTACAATTACNAATCAANTTAGGATGAATATAAAGGNNATAAAGTGAGTTACGATAAATGGACTAGCCTACCTCATATGTTTTTNGATAAATCTCAAAGCGGAAANCAAAAACCNTTCCTCTGGGAAAANACTAACGGAGTTTATGAATATCTCTCATGGTCTGATGTGGCTCATGCCGTTGATTCTCTTGCCAATGGACTCAGAGCAGCTGGCATTAATAGAGGTGACAGAATCATGCTAATATCAGAAAATCGACCTGAATGGGTTATAGCAGATCTGGCTATAATGTCAGCTGGAGCCATTACAGTTCCCGCCTATACTACAAACCAAATAAAAGACCACAAGCATATACTCCACGATAGCTATGCAAAAGCAGCTTTTATATCAACACAAGAATTAGCAAAACAGTTTCTCCCCGCTGGAAAAACCAGCGATAGCCTTGAGTTTTTAGTCACTATGGAAGAAATCAATATTGGTGACTTCAATAAATTGACTCTCACATGGCAAGGGATTCAAGATCTTGGTAAAAAAACTGAGAATAAAACTAAAGATCTATTAAAAGATCTTACCAAGAATGATCTAGCATGCATTATTTATACTTCTGGCACAGGAGGAAGTCCTAAAGGAGTAATGCTAAGCCATGGTTCTATTATAGCTAATTGTATGGGCGCAAAGAATGTGCTCGATCAGCTTGGTGT
>PAWF01000043.1 GCA_002714015.1 Gammaproteobacteria bacterium
ATGTTGGAGATTGTGGAGTAGATATTTTATGTGCGCGTAACTCAGGCTGTTATTCAATTATAATTGGTCAAACCCCTGCTCTAATAGGGGAAACAATCCACAGACCAGATAAACATTTTGCTGATCACAAGGCATTTCAAGACTTTATATTATCCAAGTCAGTACTATATAAAGTCTGATTATCAAAAACTTAAATATAATCTTTTAGTTAGAATGTTAGGAAACGCATTAAACATATGGAATAATAAAAATAAATTTCCAGGCGCTACCCATAACAAAACAAATCTATAATAGGGGGCAGTAAAATGGTTAATGAAAAGAATAAAAGCCTACAAGATGTGTTTCTGAATAACGCCCGTAAATCAAAATGTCCTGTGACAATTTTCTTAGTAAACGGAGTGAAACTGCAAGGAGTGATCACTTGGTTTGACAACTTTAGNATGCTTTTACGACGTGATAATCAGTCACAACTTATCTATAAACATGCTATTTCTACAATTATGCCACATGAGTCCTTANATCTATTTGAAGATGAAGCAAATTCGNAACCGGAGGGTTAACCAATTCAAGATAATAGAAGCCAAGAAAAAATAAACGCAGCAATAGTTCTCCCAGTTCTCCAAATGGGAAAGGGTATAAGTCATANAANCAGAAGACCAGAATCTCAACTAGCTGAAGCTAAAAGTTTAGTTAGGTCAATAGGTTTAAANCCTGCCTATACTGAGATAATTAGGTTACAANCTCCAAAGTCATCAACTCTTCTTGGCTTGGGCAAACTTTCTTCACTAAGNGATTTCATAAATTCTAATAGTATTGAAGTAGTTATAATAGATAGTCNCTTGACNGCAATTCAACAACGCAACTTAGAACGCAACTTAAATACTAAAGTCATTGATAGAACAGCATTAATACTTGAAATTTTTGCTGCANGNGCNAGAACAAAAGAGGGGCGTTTACAGGTAGAGCTTGCTGCACTTACTTATCAAAGAAGTAGGTTGGTTAGATCATGGACTCACTTGGAAAGGCAAAGAGGTGGTGGAGGGTTTCTTAGTGGACCTGGAGAAACACAAATAGAATCTGATAGAAGACAAATAGATGGGAAAATAAAAAAAATAAAACAATCCCTGGCACAGGTTGTAAAAACAAGAAAGTTGCACAGAGATTCACGAAAACGTGTACCCTATCCTATTATTGCTTTAGTAGGCTACACTAATGCAGGTAAATCAACGTTATTNAATCTTCTTACCGGATCATCTGTCAANGTTGCNGANCAACTCTTTGCAACACTTGACCCTACTATGCGCACACTCAAATTACCCTGCGGACAAAANACTATTTTATCTGATACTGTNGGNTTTGTATCAGAACTTCCACATGGTCTTATATCAGCTTTTAGTGCAACTCTAGAAGAAGTTGTCACCGCTGACCTTATTTTACATGTTCGTGATATCTCCCACCCAGAAACAAGCAGCCAAAAATCAGATGTAATTAAAGTTTTAGCTGAGCTTGGACTAGAGGAGAAATTGGAAAATATAAAAATTATAGAGGTNTTAAATAAAATTGACTGTATTTCGGAGACTAGGAAATTAAAACTATTAAAAANAACTTCAAACAAAGATGAATGTAAACAAATACTTGTTTCAGCAAAAAGCGGNGATGGTATTAAGAATTTAACGGATGAAATTAGTANTGAATTNCAAAAANANAATAAAATTATTACAGCNTGCGCACCCCTCGAAAACGGCGCCTTACAAGCATGGATATACGAAAAAGGGGAAGTTATAGAAAGGCGAAATGATGATCAATTTGCATGGCTAACCGTCAAGTTGGCTAATAAAGATATTGCACGTTTAAGTTCTGAAAAAGACCTTATTATTTACTCCAATGACTATTTTAATGCTAAATAATGGCAATTATACGCTAGATATAAAAAAATCATACNCCGAACTGGTTGACACTAAGAGTTTACCCGCCATATATAGCGCTTAGCACTCTGTGCTAATGAGTGCCAAAATAATAATATAATATTAATTATTCAATTACGTTATTTTTTGTTGGGAGATTATTTCATGAGTTTAAAACCTCTACATGACCGCGTAGTGGTCCGCCGCATAGAAGAAGAAACAAAAACTGCTGGAGGTATTATCATACCAGAAAGCGCACAAGAAAAACCTGCTCAAGGTACCATTATAGCTGCTGGACCAGGCTCCAGGGGTGAAGATGGTAAAGTCCAGCCAATGGATGTTAAAAAAGGTGATAATGTACTTTTTGGAAAATTTTCAGGCACTGAGGTGAAAGTAAATGGAGAAGACCTGATTATTATGAAAGAAAGCGACATAATGGGTATCATTGGTTAATAAATAAATAAGCATTACTTAACAAAGATGGAATAATAGATCATGACCGCCAAACTTCTCTCATTCTCCGATCAGGCAAGGGCACGTATGCTCGAGGGCGTAGATACATTATCAGACGCAGTAAGAGTAACCCTTGGTCCAAAGGGTAGAAATGTTCTTTTTGAAACAGATATGGGTCAATTACGAGTTACTAAAGATGGTGTTACTGTTGCAAAAGAAATAGAGTTAAAAGATCGAACGGCAAACATGGGCGCCCAAATTGTTAAGGAAGCCGCAAACCGTACTGCAGAAATTGCTGGTGATGGAACTAGTACATCTACTATTCTAGCAAGAGCTATTATTCATGAAGGTTTAAAAGCTGTTACTGCAGGTATGAATCCAATGGATTTAAAGCGAGGAATAGACCTTGCAGTTTCCAAGGCTTTAAAGCATATATCTTCACAATCAAAACCAGTGGCCAATCACGACCAGATCACCCGAGTTGGAACTGTCGCATCGAACAATAATTTAGAGGTTGGAAAAATGATTTCCAACGCGATGCAAGAAGTAGGAGAAGATGGTGTCATAACGGTAGAAGAGGGCACAGGAAGAGAAAATGAGTTAGAAATTGTTGAAGGTATGCGCCTAGACAAAGGTTTTGCTTCACCATACTTTGTAACAGAGGATAATGGTCTAGTCTCTAATTTAACAGATCCTTATATACTTATTGTAGATCATAAAATCTCCGATGCCCGAGCACTTATTAGTGTAATGGAGAAGGTTACCGGTGAAGGAAAAAATCGTTCCCTTTTTGTGATTGCCGACGATGTAGAAGGAGACTCTCTGGCCGCGATGGTTGTAAATCATATGAGAGGTACTCTTAAATGTGCAGCTATAAAGGCTCCATCATTTGGTGATCGCCGAAAAGCAATATTAGAAGACATAGCAATTCTGACTGGTGGAAAAGTATTAACAGAAGAACTAGGGAATAAACTAGAGGATCTTGAACTTAAAGATTTTGGAAGTGCTAAAAGGGTCGAAATAGACAAAGACGAGACTATGATTGTTGGTGCAAGAGGAACATCCAAGTCAGTGAAAGACCGCTGCGATCAAATTCGGCGTTCGATGGCCTCAGAAGAATCAGAATATGAAAAAGAACGCTATCAAGAACGTCTAGCACGCCTAGTAGGTGGAGTAGCTATCTTGCGCATAGGAGGTTCTAGTGAGGCGGAAGTTAAGGAAAAGAAGGATCTTGTAGATGATGCTCTTCATGCAACTAGGTGCGCCGTAGAAGAAGGTATTGTTCCAGGAGGAGGCGTAGCACTACTATATGCATCAAAATCTTTGAAAAGGTTAAAGGGTGAAAACCAAGACCAAGACAGAGGGATTGCTATATTAAAAGAATCTCTATCATCTGCAGTCATTGCTATAGCAGATAATGCTGGAGAAAAGGGTGATCTTATATCAAGTAAACTTTTAGAGAAAAATGATACTGAATACGGATTTGATGCAGCTAAAGGTAAGTATTGTAACCTTATTAAAGCTGGAATAATTGATCCAGCCAAAGTTGTTCGTACTGCACTAATAGATGCAGCTTCTGTTGCTAATTCAATTATAACTGCTGAAGCTGCATTAGTAGAGGACGATAATGCCCACGAAATATTAGAAGATGAGGAAGATAAGTATATAGGCACTGCATACGATAACTACTAAAATTTTTTATATATTAATATTAAGNAGATCCAAACACCTTAAAGGGTTGNGAAGTAATTTCTCAACCCTTTAGGCTAATTCTCCCTAGTAATCATCTCGGTTATTAGATTCAACTTCATTATTTTTTATAGATATCCAGATCTCATTTAATTCTGGTAAATCCAAAAAATTTATAGATTTATTTTTTTTCTCAATTATTTCTTCTAACTGTCTGAATCTACGCTCAAATTTATCATTTGCTTTTAGCAATGANGTTTCTGAATTAATACCCAATTTTCTACCTAAATTTACACATGAAAATAATAAGTCACCTAATTCATCCTGGACTTCATCTTTGATGAAATCTAATGACATATTCATCTTTTCATCTAATTTTTCATTAATTTTCTTATAACATTTATCTATAGGTTCATCATTATCACTCTTAGTAATTGCTAATTCTACCTCCAGAAGCTCTTCTTTGATTTTGAGATAGGGTCCAATCCAATTATCCCAATCAAATCCGACACTTGCAGCTCTTTTTTGAAGTTTCTCAGAACGTAATAGAGCTGGAAAAACATTGGGCAAGTCATCAAGTAAGCTTAGTTTTTGTCCAGTTGTATTATTATTAGAAGTATCGTTAGAATTCTTTATTTCACGCTCAAAAGCCTTGCGCTTCTCCCACGTACGATCATGCAAATCTGGGGGGGGAGCAGGGAATGTATCAAATACATGGGGATGCCTTTCAATCATTTTATCTGAGATACCATTAGCNACATCGTTAAAATTAAATAGACCCTTTTCCTCTGCAATTCTTGATAAAAAAACAACTTGAAAAAGAAGATCACCTAATTCTTCTTTTAGTTGATGCATATCTGAACTCTGAATAGCACCAACGACCTCATATGCCTCTTCAATAGTATAATGAGAAACGGTGTCAAAAGTCTGCGACATATCCCAATTACAACCGTTATCAGGGCAACGTAACTTCTTCATTACGTTTAATAATTTATTAATGCCTTCTTCGGTCGGGATATCTACATTAGTTTCTTTCTGTGTCTTTTTTACTCTATTCAAGTGGCTAAACTCCATTTATTTATACATTTATATATTCGCATAATATATATTATGTTAAATTAATAAGATTATTTATTTATTAATAAGATTCTGGAATATTTATAACCATTCCATCATATCCAGGAACAACATTTGGGGGTGTTTCATCTTGCAATATTTGGTAATCAAGCTGATGCGACATATGTGTTAATACAGCTAGTTTTGGCTTAACGCATTCTATATATGATAGTGTATTAGATAAATTAGAATGTGTGGGATGCTCATCATATCCGAGACAATCTAAAACCCATAGCGGTATATACNNNAAATTTNTTAANGCATTCATGTCTATATGATTAAAATCAGTTGAATATGCAGCAATTGAGTTAAAAATATAACCAGTTGTATGCAATTTCCCGTGGCTTTGCTCGAAATACTCTATATTCAATCCACCAACTTTAAATTTTCCTTTATTTTTGTTTGGAAGTTCATTGCTAATTATTGCTGGTCGGCTCCAATAATTAGTATAATTATTAGCTTGGCTACTATTTATAAAAGCGTAATTGAACCTTTCCTTTATAGACTTTANAGTCTCTGAAGATCCATATGCTCTTATAGGAGTCTTAGCCAAGAAATTTATAGATCTTAAATCATCTATTCCATGAACATGGTCAGCATGAGCATGCGTATATAATACTGCATCTATCTTGGTTACGCCTGCTTGCAATAATTGGCTGCGCAAGTCTGGTGACGTATCAACTAAAACCCTTGTATTTTCTGATTCTATTAGAGCAGATACTCTTGTCCTCTTATTACGCGACAAATCTGAGGAGCACACTTTACAATCACACCCAATGACGGGTACACCACTAGATGTGCCGCAACCTAATATGGTAATTTTCATTTCTTATTCAGTATCTTCAATCTTAGCATTAGTAAATAACTTGAAGAAATTATCTGTAGTAATAGCTGCCATTTCATTATTTGATAAACCTTTTAACTCTGCTACTACCTTAAGTGTCTCAGTTACAAAAGTAGGCTCATTCCTTTTACCCCTATGAGGCACAGGAGCAAGGTATGGTGAGTCAGTTTCTACTAAAATCCTATCTATTGGTGTCTGTTCACATATATTACGGATATTACTAGCATTTTTAAATGTTATTATACCTGAGAAAGAAATGTAAAACCCTAGCTCTAAAGCGCTAGATGCAAGATAATCACTTCCACTAAAGCAGTGGATTACCCCTTTTAATGTCCCATCAGAACATTCTTCTTTTAGTATCTTACATGTATCTTCTTCTGCATCACGAGTATGAACAATAACAGGAAGGTCCATTTCTTTTGCTGCCTTTAAATGCATTCGAAAACTTGAAATCTGAAGGTCTCGGGGACTATGATCATAATAAAAGTCAAGTCCTGTTTCACCAATGCCGATTACATGCTTTCGCTTCGCAAAATTAGTGATATCTTTAACAGTATGTGCATCCTCATATTTCACGTTATGGGGATGCACTCCCACCGAACACCAAACTCCTAAATTAGCATCAGCAATTTTCCATACTTTTTCAAATTCATCTAGGCGAGTGCAAATTGTCTGAATACCTCTAACGGAATTAGCACTTGCTTTGTCTATAACATTGTCAATATCTAACTCGAAATCTTTAAAATCTAAGTGACAATGGCTATCAATTATAAGCACTGCCCTACNCCTCTATTGNGCCTAAATACTTAGGAAAAATAGGNCTTGGNCTAGGTAATTTAGATCCAGGCTTCACAGAATATTTACCGTANAATATTCCTTCCTCAAATTGATTCAAATGCATAATTTTTCTCTCATTATTTGGCACTCCAAGTTGATTNANCAACTGATCCATNGCATCTGGTATAAATGGNCTTAGCACTATAGCNAAATTACGCATTGTCTCTGCTTGAAGCCATAATACAGTTCCCATAGCAGNTTCGTCAGTTTTTTTAAGTTTCCATGGCTCATCTTNATCAATAG
Source organism: Gammaproteobacteria bacterium (assembly GCA_002714015.1). GTDB lineage: Bacteria > Pseudomonadota > Alphaproteobacteria > UBA828 > UBA828. The sequence continues at coordinate 7,087 of PAWF01000043.1, forward strand.
CCTTATTTGNATCTCTTATAACTTCCCATATTCGTTCAAGAGCTAAATGAAATGCTTGGCGGCGAATAAGCAAAGATACATTCTTTGGTAGTTTTTGAGATAATTTGAGGCTTTCCATGGACCTAAATTCGGTCTCAGAATAATCCCTAGGATAAGGAACTATTCCATCATAGTTTTTAGAAATCATTGCTAGTGTTCGCTGAGCCAAATTACCTAAATCATTTGCCAAATCATTATTTATTCTTGATACCATTGATGTATGTGAGAAATCTCCATCATTACCAAACGGGACTTCTCGTAATAAAAAATATCTTACTGAATCAACACCATATTTTTTTACTATATACTCTGGGTCGATTATATTCCCCAAAGATTTAGATATTTTTTCCCCTTCATTAGTCCACCATCCATGAGCAAATACTCGCTTTGGAGGTTCAATACCAGCAGCCATTAAAAATGCAGGCCAATATACAGCATGAAAACGAAGTATATCTTTTCCCACCATATGAATTGATGCAGGCCAATAATTTAACCATTTATCAGATTTAATATCTGGAAAGTTTAGAGCTGTAATATAATTTGTCAGTGCATCTAGCCAAACATACATTATATGTGAAGGATCACCAGGAACAGGAACACCCCATGAAAAACTTGTCCTAGATATCGACAAATCTCGAAGACCAGAATTAACAAAACTTAGCACCTCATTCCGACGGCTTTCCGGAGCTATAAAGTTAGGGTTTTTTTTATAAAACTCTAATAGACGGTCCTGCCATGCAGAAAGTCTAAAAAAGTAACTAGGCTCTTCAACCCACTCAACTGGTGCTCCCGTTGGTGCAATGAAACCCGAGCCATTACTTTTCTTCAATAATTCCCCTTCATCATAGAAAGCCTCATCTCTTATAGAATACCAGCCATCATATTTGCCAAGATATATGTTAGATTCTTTAGTGTTCGGTGCTTTATTTTCAGAAATCTTTTTCCAAATTTCTTGACAAGACCTTATATGCCTAGGCTCTGTAGTTCTTATGAAGTCATCATTTGAGTATCCCATCAACTCACTAAGTTTACGAAACCTTTTAGAAACTTTATCGACAAACAACTGAGGTTCTAAGCCATTTATTTTTGCTGACTTTTCTACTTTTTGCCCATGTTCATCTGTACCAGTTAAAAACATTACTTCATAGCCATCTGCACGCATAAATCGTGCCAACACGTCACAGGCCAAGCTAGTGTAAGCGTGACCAATATGGGGTGAGTCATTTACATAATATATTGGGGTGGTTACATAATAAGTTTGCGAGAATGGCATACATTAACTCCCTACAGAATTTGTCTTAATTATTAATCGCGTGCCATACGCGCTAATAGTGTAAAAGCATTAATAAGCGCTTGCTTACGTTCCATATTAAGGGCTTTTGACCCTGTTAATAATTTATGCACGTCATCCCATAGCTCAGCCCATTGATCAAGGGATTGTCCAGACTCTTTAATCCGCATCAATAATGTGGAATTAGCTGAAATAATATTATTATATATAGAATAATCTTTAAAGCCTAATGCCTCTCCACGTATAATTATAGACAGAGTCCAAAGAATTATATCAGTCACTGCATCAAATATATCGGCCCCATCTTTATGCCCTACACGGTCTCCGAGTTTATGAACTTCAACTAAATCTAATGTGGGTAGATTCATTATTAAATGAATTATTGTTTGGGCAAATTCAATTCCCCCTTGCTCAAGAAGTTGTAACCCATAACCTGGACTGCCTTCTGAAATTTGAATTAATATTTTAAAGTCATTTTCATTTAAACCACTACACTTTGGATTTAAAAGCAAAACCTTTTCAGTGTTTTCTTTATTAAGACGCTTAAAGTAGGTATGCCTACAGCGCGACCTAGTAGTTGGAAGCAATTTGTTTAATGAATGAGCCACAAGGATAAATAAAGTTTTTTTGGACGCTTCTTCCAAGAGTTTTAACATAGCGTTCTCAGCAGAACGATTTAGTTTATCAGCACCATCAACAATAATTACACGCCACCCAGATTCGCCAGGTGTTAATCTAGTAAATTTGTTTAGCCGCCTCACATCATCAACGACTATCTCATTACGAAAAATTCCCCGCTCATTTTTGGAAGGTTCCAGTGTAAATAGATCAACATGACCACCAGCAGAAACTCGCTTAAAAAGATTGGAGTTAGGGTCAACCCATAATCCCTTATCAAACTCAAAATTTTGTTGTTCGGTTGATAAAATAAAACGAGCTAATCTAAAAGCCATGGTTGCCTTACCAATTCCTTTAGGACCAGTAAAAATCCATGCATTAGGAATTNTTTCTTCGCGCCAAGTAACCAGTAATTCNTTCTCAACCTCAGAATGACCAACCANTTCAGACTGNTCTTGCGGATTTAGATTAAGCATNTGAAGNAACCAATAANAGNTANAAAAAANAAATAAATGGTATCATTNTTTTATTTAACTTGTTGGTAATTATTAAGGTTAAACNTACCTGAAAGTTCCTCCCATATGTGCTCAGCAACATTTTCACTTGGCTGCGAAGCATCTATTATCTTTATACGTCTAGGGTNTTTTTTTGCTATACTCAAGAAGCCTTCCCTCAATCTATTATGTAGTTCCAGATCCATTTTTTCATACCTAGANTCCTCATCCTTACGAGAGGCAGCACGTGCNAGACCAATGTCAGCAGGAAGGTCCAAAATAAATGTTATATGTGGAGTAAACTTTCCNATCGCTAGGTCTTGCATAANGNTCAATTGACTAGAGCTAACNCCTTGTCCAAAGCCTTGATATGCTATTGTTGAGTCAGTGAATCTATCAGTTATTACCCAATCACCTCTCTCCAATGCAGGTTTTATTATGTCTTTAATGTGAACCCTTCTTGAAACAAAATGGAGCATAGCTTCAGACATTGGATCCCATCGCTCTACTGGTCCAGATACTAAAAGTTCCCGAATGAGCTCAGCACTTGGAGAGCCTCCAGGCTCTCTAGTTTCTACGACTTTAATTCCTAAATTAATAAGAGATTGCTTTAGGAGTTTAACTTGTGTTGTCTTCCCAACACCTTCACCTCCTTCAAAACTTATAAAATTTCCGTTGGGCACCAAATAAAAACTCCTTTTAACGATTTTCACCCCAAAGCAACTGATTAAATGCTTTTCCTATTCTTCCAAAGCCAGAAAGACTATCCACTTCATGACCCGCGACTAAAGGTTTTTCAATTACCTCCCTGCCAGGTATATTAACTTGAAGTTTGGCCACTATTTGTCCTGCCTGAATAGGTGCTGGAATAGGACCAGGAGCGCTTACTACAACTTTTAAACCTTTGCGTGCATCACGGGACAAAGTAAGGGTTAGGTCAGATTCAATAACAAGTGATACTGCTTGCTTTTTACCAAGCCACACATCTACTTTATCTACAACCTCCCCTGCTTTGAATAACTTATAATTTTTGAATTGACTAAAGCCGTAATCTAATAGCCGGGCAGTTTCTTTCGCACGAATTCTGCTACTTTTAATACCATTTGCTACTAATATAAGGCGTCGCTCTGCTCGGATAGCTGAAGCTGTAAGTCCGTAGCCTGATTCTTCTGTATAACCTGTTTTTAAACCATCTGCACCAGGGTAAGCTCTAAGTAACGGGTTTCTATTTAATTGGTTAATATTATTATATTTATAACCTCGCTCACTGAACTTTGGATAAAATTGAGGAAAGTCATGAATAACCCTGTGTGCAAGTATAGCAAGGTCCCTTGCAGTTGTTTTATGTTCGTCATGAGGCCATCCAGTTGAATTTACAAAATGGCTAGACTTGAGACCAATAAGCTTTGCTTTACTATTCATAATATCGGCAAATGCCTCTTCAGAACCTGCTACCCCCTCTGCAAGTACAATACAAGCGTCATTGCCTGATTGAATAATTATACCGCTTAATAGGTCACTAACTAATACACGACTACCCACCTCCAGAAACATTCTTGAGCCGCCCATTCGCCAAGCTTTTTCACTAACTAAAAATTTATCATCTAAAGATAGCTTACCTTGCTCAATAGTTTCAAAAACCACATAAAGTGTCATTAATTTGCTCATTGAAGCAGGACTCATTGGTAGTTCTTCGTTTTTTGCAAATAGTACTGTTCCTGTTTCATCATCAACTAATATTGCTTGTTTAGCTGAAGTATCAAAAGCTGTAACACTCGAGCTAAAAACATAGGTAGCTGAGCAAAAAACCAGTCCTAAAAAAGAAAAAGTTAAAAATTTCCTTAATGAAAGGGCAAAATTGATAGATTTAACCAATCGAAGAACTCCAATTAATGAGATAATATTTTTAGTAGTTTCCATTACTTAAAATACCTAAGAAAATAACAGCTACTATATGTAGAAAAAGATTTGTCAAAACTAAGGCACTATTTGACAATTATTAAACTTGATAAAGAAAAACCTCCATTGCTTAATTCTATAAGAGCTTTTTCAATTTCAATGGCGGAAGTAAGTGGACCAACTCGCACTCTATATATATCTTTACCATTTTTAATTAAGTGCGTTATGTGAGTAGAATACGAAGTTGATATTTTATTTTTAAAACGTATAGCATTTTCCTTCCTTGTAAATGCACCCAACTGGATGTATGTCTGCTCTCTATCAGAGATGTCAGGCTCATAAACCTCTTTACTATTTGTTGCAGATTGGGGGAGAGCATCTAACTCTATAGGTTCTAATATAATATTATCTAAATTTTCCGTGACTAGCTCAACTTCACTAATCTTATTACTATAAGTGTTATTATTAACTGGTGTTGATAAATTGTTACTAGTTTTAGCTAAGCCATAAGCTGAGTCTTTTGATGCAATAGATTTTAAAGAGGCCAATTCTATAAATTCAACACTTACTTGAGCTGTACCCTTGCGATAAACTCCAAGAAGTTGAGCAGACCGACGAGAAAGATCAATAATTCTGCCGTTAACAAACGGACCTCGATCATTAACTCTAACTAACAGTGTCCTTCCATTTTCAATATTTGTTACACGAGCTATACTAGGTAGTGCCAGTGTTTTATGCGCAGCAGTAACAGTATTCATATCAAAAATTTCACCATTTGCTGTTTGGCGACCATGAAACTGCTCTCCATACCATGAGGCTATTCCAGTTTTGTTATAATTTGGATCATGATATGGATAATACCAGACTCCAGAAATTTTATATGGCTTGCCAACTTTATATCCTGCAGGAACTGGTTGTCCTTGGTCGTAAGGTTTTGTATCTGTATCTGTTTCTCTACTAAGCTGCTTAGTAGTGTGAACAAGTAACTCAACTTCAGCACACGAAGTAACAAAGAAAAAACAAATTCCAAGGACTGAAAGTCGTATACACGTTTTCCAATAAAACATATTTGTGCATAAACCTCTCTAATAACACTAAATTAATTAGCGTATTGAATCAGCTAACTTTCCAACAGCTCCACCAAAGTAATGAGAACGATTCCAGCGTAAAATAGTCCTGTAGTTTTCATATACTAGAAATATACTTTCTGACTCATTTCCTGGGCGAATTAGTGATCCAGACATATCTACTATTGGTAGATCAGTCCCATTTAAACGACGAACCCCAAGTTTATGCCACTCAGCAAGTGGCTTAACTACCTCTAGAGAAAACAATGCAGGTTCTATAGAACCTATAAGGGTAACCTGTCTCCCCCATGTTTGCCCTCTGATCCAGCCTGAGCCTTTTAGGTAATTAGCTGCTGAAGCAAAGACATCTGCTTTTGTATTCCAAATATCTCTCCGACTATCACCATCAAAATCTACAGCATAATTCATAAAACTAGATGGCATAAATTGACTCTGACCCATTGCGCCAGCCCAACTTCCCAGCATTTCGTCATTACCAATATGACCCTCATCAAGAATTTTTAGCGCTGTTAGTAGTTCTTTTTTAAAATATGCACTTCTTCTGCCATCATAAGCGAGTGTCGCTAAGGCGCTAATTACTGAAAACCCACCGGTATAACTGCCAAAATTAGTTTCAATACCCCAAAGCGCTACAATAAACCTTGGTGGAACCCCATATTTAATTGCAACCTTATCTAGCATTTGTCTATTTTCTGATAGTTTTTTGCGTCCCTCTTTAATACGAGACTTTGTCACAACTCTATCAATGTATTCCTCAAATGTTATGGTCGACTCTGGCTGAGCTCGATCTAACTCAATTACTCTTGCTATTGGCTGAATTTCACTAAGCGCTGAGTTAAGGGTGTTAATACTTATACCCTGCTGAATTGCTTCTGTTTTTATGTTACTTAGCCATTCAGTAAAACTTATTTTATCTGAAGTCATCGCCGGAAAAGCAAAGCCAACAGTGATAAGAAAAACTAATAACTGTAATAGTGTTTTAAAATATTGCATTGCCATTTCCTAAAGAAGCCCTGCGAATCGGAGTGTATACACAATATAAGCTTTTGCCATAGGGTCAGCACTAGCTGCAACCATTAGCCATCAAAAGAACACAAATATTTATTTATTTTTTATTTATTTAGAACTTGGGGGTTAACCAGAAATTTCTTGTCTAAGACACCTTTAACACCAGCTAGAGCATTCTCAGCAGCACGTAAAGCTGACCTTATACTACATTCTTGAGTTAATCCGCCAACATGGGGTGTTAAAATACTTCTTGGAGAATTCAATATTGGATTATTATTATATGGTGGTTCTGGGTCAAACACATCACACGCAACTGAAAAAAGTTTTCCAGACACCAAGGCTTCTCCTACAGATGATGTATCAACTATAGGCCCCCTCGCAGTATTAACTAAAACATATCCGTTCTTCATTTTATCAACAAAATTTTTATTTATCATTAGTTCTGTCTCAGTATTTAAAGGTACGTGAATTGTTACGATATCCATGTTATGCAAAATATCAGCGTATTTGGGTACAGGAATACAACCAGCGTCTTTGATCAGATCTTGAGAAATATAAGGGTCACAAACAAAAACTTTAGTTTCAAAGCTTTGGATTCTTTTAGCAACTTTTTTACCAATCCGCCCAAACCCAAGAACTAAGACATTCTTTCCTGCAAGATCAAAGGCATCAGCATTTTCTCGTATCTTCCAATTACCCTCTCTTACTGCCATATTATGTCTTGGACCTTGCTTAGCAGAAGAAAGAATTAAATAGATTGTAAGTTCCGCAACTGTGACAGAATTTACATCACCGATAGTCGCAACTGGAATACTAAACATATTAGCTGATTCCATATCAATATTATCGTAACCAACTCCATGCCTGGAAATAACATTAAGCCGTTTTGACGCTTCTATACACTCCCTATCAAAGGGCAAATACCTTAAAATTATAGCCTCTGCATCTAATAAATTAGCCAATAATTTTGAACGATCATCCGCATCTACAAATATTATTTCAAGTCCTTCTTGCTCACTTAAAAAGTCCAAGGCTTTTGAATGAATAGTGTCGTGGATGATGATTTTTGGCAATTTAGCTTGGCCTCCTATTCAAATACCGGATAAATTTATTAATTTATAGCTTTAAATATATCGAAAATATTTTTCAACACTATAAAATACAGTTAATCAGTTACAGATAAAAATTAAATCAAAAATTATAAAACTTGAAAACCTCTGCTATGCTGAGTAATTGATACTATATTTTGCGGATGGGTACCCAAGTGGTTGAAGGGACCGGTCTTGAAAACCGGCAGGGGGCAACTCCTCGTGGGTTCGAATCCCACCCCATCCGCCAACCTCCTGACCTTAAATCACGTATGAGTTGTATAACTTAATATATTAGAAAGTCATATAAGACCGACCTAAATGCAGATACTTAAGCTAACATAGTATTATTATGAGATTCTATTACTGTCGATAGGGAGCCTGTATGAATTTTTGGCAACTCTTGTTGATACTAGCCCTTATATTTCTTTTTTATCTGGTCTGGCGCGTTATGGGCACGAATATACCAGACCGAAAAATACGATTTTTTAAATTATTGGTGGGTTTAGACATCCTGCTAAGCGTAATACTATTTGTTGTTAGTTTTATACATGACCCATTTGAAAATATTACGCTTACCTCTGGGGATGAAGACCTTTTAGTAGGAGCTGGAATTGTGACATTACCAGTTTGGATTGCTAATCTCTGCGCATCAGTAGGCTTGTTAATGCTTAAGAATTGGGCGAGATATTTATATTTAGCAACTGCTATTTTTATACTTGGGTTAAACTGGTCTATTATTGCAACTTTTGACTTGCTGGAAATACAAGACGTTCCTCTAACTGTCTTAGTTCTAGCTATTATATTTATCTCATTTTTTGGAAAGGTCCCGTTTGGACTAACGAATGTTGGGGCCTCGAGGCGAGAAAATAGCCATAATTTAAATAAAGATTCTCTTAATTCGGATTTTACGGAAGATGTTAAATCAAAAAAAGAAATGGAGTTAAGAAAAGTAGAAGAAATGTTTACGGACGGCAGCATTACGGAAGACGAAAGAAATAAATTAAGGGCAAAAATACTTGGAATTGATTAACTCATGAGGATTTACAATAATCAGATATTAGAGCCAGATTACTTTTTTCATAACGAATTATATATTAAAAATGTAGATTAAATAATTATTCTAGTATCAACATAAGATGGAACTGTAGGTTTGCGGGGTTTGCATTAATTTTAGAACAGGCGTGAGTGCAACTTTAAATATTAATATAGTTTAAGTAATATTAATAAACTATTGATATGTTTACAAATATACTTAGTGCAAGTCCAATTTATCTTTAATTTTTTAATTAAATCAATGTTTAACTTTAATAATAATAAATTCTAAAATTCTCTTGGCTTTCCTAATCTGTCAATCGCAACATACACATAAGTACCTTCTGTAACCAATACCATTTCAGATTTAACTCTACGACGCGCCCAGGTCTCAATATGAATTGAAATAGAGGTAGTTCCCTTTCGATTAACTGTAGTATAAAGACTTACTAAATCACCTACAGCAATAGGCTTTAGAAAACGCATTGCTTCAACAGCAACTGTTACTACACGACCATTCGCTATTTCACTTGCTAGCACACCACCTGCAATATCCATTTGTGACATTACCCAGCCACCAAATATATCACCATTAGCATTCACATCCGCAGGCATAGGAACAGATCGAACGGTAGGTTCTCGGTCAGGTGGACTATTTTGTGTTTCAGTCAATCTCATACCTCCGATAATATCGCTTTATTATCTGATAATTACTTTTGTATCTGCCATTTCCAGAAACCTTGTCCCTCTTTCATATAAATTTTTGAAAGAACCATTTTATGCACTTCAGAAGCGCCATCTACCAACTTAGCTTGACGCGCATATCTATACATCCATTCAAGTAACGTATCTTTAGAATAACCTTTTGCTCCACAAAGCTGAATGCATGTATCAATTACATCATTTAGAGTTTCTGCNACCTGCACTTTAGCCATAGAAACCTCCTTACGAGCTTTATCACCCTGATCAAGTTTCCATGCAGCATACATAGTAGTTAGCTTACTTATGTGAATTTTCATTGCAGCTTCACCAAGCATCCATTGAACACNCTCATGCTCAGATAAAGCANTTCCAAATGATTTCCTCTCACGAACATATTCAGCTGCGATATCCATTGCTCGTCTAGACATACCTATCCATCTCATACAATGAGTTAATCTAGCAGGTCCTAATCTTATCTGGGTAGCNCGNAGACCATCTCCAATATTCATTAATACATTNTCTTCGGAAACCTCTAGACCATCAAACTCTATCTCACAATGTCCACCATGTTCTTCTGGACCCATTATGGGTATTCTACGAACTATACGCCAACCAGGCTGGTCTTTATCAAAAAGAAAACAACTGAGACCATTACGTGGATCTTCAGAAGTACGCGCAATAATCATAAAGTGCTGGGCTGCTCCAGCGCCAGTTATAAACCATTTACGTCCATTTATTATCCATTTTTTATCCAGCTTNTTAGCTGTTGTAAGCATCATACCTGCTGGATCCGAACCAGCACCGGGGTCAGGTTCCGTCATAACAAATGATGAACTAACAGACCCATCAATGATTGGTTGCAACCAACGTTCTTTTTGCTTTTCAGTTCCAACCATCATTAGTAAGCGCATATTGCCGTCATCAGGGGCAGCGCAATTCATAGCGAGTGGTCCAAATATTGAATAAGCGGCCTCTTCATAGAGAACGGCTTGAGCAGTCATTGATAAGCCCATACCTCCTAATTCTTTTGGCATCTGAGGAGCCCATAAGCCAGCTTTTTTTGATCTTTCACGCAGACTATTTAGTACTTCCACATGTATATTTTCGTGTTCATCAAAATTATTTTTGTCTGCCTCTAATGGAATACATTCTTTTTTGATAAACTCTGACACTCGTATTCTTAAATCTTCAACTTCAGGTGACATAGTAAAATCTACTGCTGAAATCATATTTTNTNNCTACCTCCTAATTGATATAAAATATTTCTCGACTTAGACNCCATAAAGTTAGAACTAATAAGAATAAAATTCATAATTAATTANACTTTAAAGTATATTCTTAGAAACAACTCAANATATAGTAAAACGATTAATTNGATGAATTATAACTTTNCATATGAATAAAAAAATAATGANAAATATCTATGTTTAANNATGTNGACATAATTTCTGATCCAATTTGTCCTTGGTGCTATATAGGAAAGAAACGNTTTGAACGAGCATTAGNANAACAGCNCATTATAAACCCAACTATACGATGGCGAGCATTCCAATTAAACCCTGAAATGCCAACTATTGGCATGNATCGTGAAGAATACTTAATTAACAAATTTGGATCNATTGAAAAAGCTTCAAGCTTATATAAAAATATTTTTGATGNAGGACAAAAAGAGGAAATAANTTTTAANTTTGATAAAATTCATATAACGCCAAACACTTTTCAAGCTCACNGATTAATNCACTTTGCTNGCGATTATGGANTACAAAACAAAATTGTAGANGATTTATTTAAATCATATTTTTGCAAGGGAGAAGATATTGGCAGCATAGAAATACTTATAAAAATNTCTATGAAAAATGGTATTCCACAAAAATTAGCTGGAGATCTTTTAAAGGGTAAAGAACAAATAGAAAATGTTAATTTAGAGCTATCCTCAGCAAGGAAAATGGGTGTAAATGGAGTTCCTGTTTTTATATTCAATTCTAAAGAAATTGTATCTGGTGCCCAGGAAACAGAAATATTTAATAATGTCCTTAAGAATTTAAATAAACCTGCAAGTCTAGATACTTAATAGATATTTCTTATAGTCTTATAATTTATTTTTACTAATTATCCTCTTTAAAATCTGGCTCCACACCACCTTCTTCAAATACTGAGAAAATGTTCCTTAAAAATCCCGGTGTTAGAGCAGCCAAAGGATTAACTGTTATGGTTGGAGCATCTAATTCACCTTTCACCGTATAAGTCGCGGCAAAAAGCCCCTCTCCCTTTCCTCCAGCCAAAACCTCCCCNATTATAGGAATATTACTGATAAAACTATTTATAACATATGCTGGTGCAATAGTTCCCTCAATATCTGCCACATCATTATCAAGGTTAATAGAACCATTTGCATGAATACCAAGTGATGCACCAAGGGCACGAGCACGATCTATTACAAGAATATTTTCTTCCTTCTTAAATGGAACAACAAGAGTACTAAATGCAATTCCTTCACCTTGAAGAGATTCAAGTATGCCAGTTAATGAAGCTATATTTAAAATTTGGGCTAGCACAGGAGTATTTATAATACGATAATTTGAAATATTTATCTCACCAGAAATTTTTAATGGTGACTTTTCATCATTTAATTTAGCCCAGATAAATAATTTACCACCAATTATATCATCATATATATCGAAAGCTCTAGCAAAAGCTCCTGCGTCATCAGACATAATTCTAACGCGCCGTTTTGTAGCGTTTGAGTCCATAACAACTCGCATATTTTTTCCAGTAGGTAAAACACCTTCTAAATAGCCAACTTCGAGGCGTTTTGAGACACTTTTTAGTTTTCCACGTACATCAGTTATTTGCTGATTAGATCTAGTAATCAGTCTATTAACATCAATATCTAAAATGAAAGGTGGAGTATCACTTATACCCTCATCAAAAAACTCTTNAAGAAAAGGTCTAAGGTCTATACTTTCGCCAGAAATTTTGACAATTGGTAAATTATTCTGCTCGTTATCAAAAGTCATACCTATATCATTATCACCAAATAANACTCTCTTCAGCCTTGCTTGTTCTATTGTAATACGGTTGTTATTTATAAGATTGAGCTGAGCATTACCCTCAGCAAATAAATCTTTTGCATTAAACTCTAGCTTACTAATATTAAGTTTACCTGGGGCATTTCCAATATCTATAACAAGGTTGAGAAAAGCTTTATCTCCTGAAATTTTATTCCAATGTATTTCAGGTATATGAAGATCCGNAGCCGAAAAATCTATTGCCGCTATGGCTTGATAACTTTCATCACTAAGACGACTTACAACCACATCAAAGTCGAATGGTCCATCTAAATAAGGCTCAAGGTTAAGACCAAGANATTTTTGGGACTCTGAGTTTAAATTTGANGAAAAAGTATAATACTGGAATNTTTNTNTTTCACTTCCAAAATTTTCTTCTAGCTTTATATCAAAGGGAACTTCATTAAGATTGGCTACACCCTCTAAATCTAAGCGATTATTACTTAACCGTAATTCAAAATTACCTTCTGAAAGTTTGTAACCTTGTGATAAGAGATTTTTTCCAGATACAGAACGTAATTGGGCAATNGCATTAAGNTCCATATCTTTTATGGATATATTATAATNGACTGGAAATTGGACAGTAAAGTTTAGATTAACTTCACCATTAATATCACCTTTACTTAGGTTATATTTATTACCTAACCCTAATGGCTCTCTATTGATTAACTCTAGAGCATCTCGAATGCTAGATTCGACATGAATTGTCATTGCGGCAGAGGGTTGTGAACCACCTGTTAAATCCCAGAAACTTGCCTGACCATAAGAAGCCTTTATTTCACCAATATGTCCACCCGACATTTCTACAAGCATAGTATGCATGTCTGCACGTCCACTACCATCAACTCCCTTTACTAGCGGCATTGACTTAAGGTAATTGACAGTNGNGTTTTCAAAGTTGAATTCTGCAGTAATAGCATTTTTTGGGTATTTTGAATGAAGGTCTAAAGGAAACTGCCCTGGCTTAAGATTAATATCTGCAGTAAACCTGGTCATTACTCCCTCTGAAACATTTCTCAAGACCCATGTTCTAGTTTTTAACAAAAGAGTATCTGGCCAATAATTGTGTAAATCATTAAATGGCATATCTATAATGGATACTTCTCCATTTATTCCATATCCCTTCTTTGCTTTAACTATATTACCTNCAAATGAGAAAGTTGGNCCTCCTGCATCTAAGAAGAAATCATTTATTTGTAAAAAACCAGCAGCTGNATCAAGCTTTCCTAGAGTCCTAAAATATTCAAAGGACCTCGGNGTTGGAACAAAATCTGGCGCTTCAATAANCCCGGANTACCCTTCAGCCTCAAAATTAATTGGCTTNATTANGTTACCTTTAAAATCCATCTCAGCATGGATTTTTCCATTCAATATTCCATCAACTATAGAAAAGCGAGGAGACACTTCCGANAAATAATGAACTTTTGAAGGGACAAGATCTTTAAAGTCCATTTTAGCAACTACTAATTGATTACCAGGCTCAATCGTTATAGTAGCATTAACCTTTAAACTATCCCCGCTAGTCTCTAGCTCGAATTTACCCTCACCTCTTGTCAGATTTGNATTAACATCAAAAANAAAATCTACCTTTGGGATACGCCATTTAAACCCTTGTTGNTGATCGTCAAAATNTAGATCTCCGTTNTTTATAGATATAGTTTTTAAGCTANTGAAAAGGNTCTCCCCGGTTTCATTCTTATTAACNANACCTTCTAAGAATGAATCTAATTTATCTCTATNACTTGTTGAATTATCAGCTGAAATATCCTCTGATCTTAATGTAGAACCAAATACAATATATCCTGTTTTATCACGCGCTATCCGGATATCAGGATCCAAGAACTCAATACTTATTGGCTCAATATCTCCAGATAAAAGAGAACTTGGGGAGAGACTAACAGATGCACGAGGGATGTTTGCTACCAACTCACCTTTTGAATCAAAAACATTCAAATCATGTGTGACTAAGTCAGCCCTTTCTTCGCCTCCCTCAGAACCAACATCAAAAACAAAATCTACCTTTGGGATACGCCATTTAAACCCTTGTTGCTGATCGTCAAAATTTAGATCTCCGTTTTTTATAGATATAGTTTTTAAGCTAGTGAAAAGGTTCTCCCCGGTTTCATTCTTATTAACGAAACCTTCTAAGAATGAATCTAATTTATCTCT
>PAWF01000044.1 GCA_002714015.1 Gammaproteobacteria bacterium
ATATTTTTTTCCTTGAATTGATTGTGCAATTGCCCAAGATGTTAGGATAATAAAAAATGGTTTTATAACCTCTGCAGGTTGAAAAGAAAAACTATATATTTTTAACCATCTTTTAGCCCCTTTAACCTCATAATCCATAAACAGTAAAGATGTTAACAATATCAATAATCCAACAAATCCAAATAACGCAAACCTTCTAATATTTTTGTCTGACTGCTGAGATAATAAAATAATAATTATCAAGCTAAAAATATAAAAAATGCCATGTCTATTTATCAATAAAAAATTTTGATTTACTGAATAAGACAGAAGTACGCCCAGTAAACCTAATATTAAAATAAGAATAAAATTAATTTGATCTATTGAATTCCAAAAATTTCTTATTTTCATTTTTTAATTTTATTTTTTATTAATTTATTAAAATAATTACCTCTTTTTTCAAAATTTTCAAATTGATCAAAAGAAGCACAAGCAGGCGCAAATATTATTTTTCCAGAAGCACTGAACAATATAAATGAGTTTGAAACTTTCAGAGCAGCTATAAAAATACCATTACTAATCAATATGACAGAATTTGGAAAATCTCCAATCTTGGAATCTTCAATTATAGAAAGCCTAGGTTACAATATAGTTATATATCCGGTTTCTACCTTTCGCCTTGGAATGCATGCAATAGAAACTGGTCTCAAAACACTCAAAAATGATGGAGATCAAAAAAGCTTAGTCAATAATATGATGACAAGATCAAAACTTTATGAAGTTTTAGAATATGACAAATATAGCAAATTTGATAAAAATATCTCTAAAATCTAATAGAATAATTAGAATTAGACCTTGAAAAGTATGGTTATTTTAAGAGTTAAATGTTCAATTTTTATATAAGACATATAAGGTGAGCTCAAGCCATGTTATATTTTAGGTACAAATAATTTATAAAGTTACCATTCAGGCTATAACCAAATGTTACTCCAAAAAATACGCATTGGTGCTGGAGCAGGTTTTGCCGGAGATCGGCTTGAGCCTGCAATCGAACTAATTAATAGAGGTATGTTAGACTTCATTGTTTTTGAATGTCTTGCTGAGCGTACGATTGCGCGAGAGTCTTTAACTTTAAATAGAGGCCTTGGAACTGGCTTTAATCCATACCTTGAAGAAAGATTAGAAGCTGCTTTACCTAGATGTGAGGCAACCCATACTAAGTTGGTTACAAATATGGGAGCAGCAAACCCTAGGGCAGCCGCTGAGCAGGCTAACGTTATTGCTCGAAACCTTATGCTTAAAGACTGTAGAGCTGCAGTACTACTCGGAGACGATGTAACTCATATAATTTCAAATAAACCTGGGCTTAACCTTATGGAGACCAATGAACCTTTAGAGAGTATTTTACCTAAACTTTGTTCTGCTAATGCTTACCTTGGGGCCGATTCTATCCTTGCGGCTATTCAAACTGGCGCACCTACCATTATTACAGGAAGAGTAGCTGACCCATCACTTTTTCTTGCCCCGATGCTGTATTCACTAGGTTGGTCCTACGATGATTATGATAAATTAGCCCAAGGATCTACCGCCGGTCATCTTTTAGAATGTGCTGGTCAAGTTACTGGAGGATATTTTGCAGATCCAAAGAATATAACAATACCTGATCTAGCAAACCTAGGTTTTCCTTTTGCAGATGTAGATAGCAATGGAAAAGTGACAATTAGTAAGTTGGATGATACTGGGGGACGAGTTGATGTTGCAACCTGTAGCGAACAATTACTTTATGAGGTTGGGGACCCTAACTGTTATATTACTCCTGATTGTATACTGGATATAACAAATACATATTTTGAGGAAATAGGTAGAAACAAAATTCTTGTGCATGGATCAAAAGCTAAGCCTAGAACAAATTCTTACAAAGTTAGTGTTGGTTATTTCGATGGCTATCTAGGAGATGGGCAATTATCCTACGGTGGNCCAGGNGCAATTGAGCGAGCTAAGCTTGCCGATCGGGTTGTTCGAGAAAGATTGNCCTTANGTGGATTTCANTACAAAGAGCTTAGAACTGATTATATAGGTCTTAATAGCCTANANGGANACAGTAACAACTCANCTGAATTAAATGAGGTTAGNCTTAGAATAGCTGGAAAATCTGATAATAAAAGGGCAGTTGAAGCCATTGGTCGAGAAGTATCTGCTCTTTACACAAATGGTCCAGCTGGAGGAGCTGGAGATTCAAAATCTATAAAAGAAATTTTAGCTGTAAAGTCAGTTCTTCTGCCCCGTAATTTGATTTCCCCAACAATAGAAATCGTTGAGTAAAAATGAGGCGCCGAGTATACGACATAGCTCACGCAAGAGCAGGAGATAAAGGAAATTCAATAAACATAGCAGTTATAGCCCGTAAAGATTCGGGTTATTATGAACTGCTGGAATATTTAACTCCTGAGATTGTATTCAAAACTTTCTCTCACTTAGCTGATGGACCTGTAAAAAGATATGAATTACCAAATATACTATCTCTTAACTTCTTGATAAATAACTTAAAAGGAGGAGGTGTTACTAACACCCTAGCAATGGATACACACGGTAAGAGTCTATCATATTTAATGTTATCTATAGAGCTTCCTTCAAACTTATCGGTCTAATAATTTAATTAGCTCACCATTTTTCCAAATGCCCTCTTGCCTTATACCATCAAAGCTAATTTCTATGCCTCTACCATGTCTTTTTCCATTAAGAAACTCACCAAAATATGTCCCAGATAATCCTGCTCGCAAAACGCCATAACACATAGTCCAATGCCTATGGTCATAACCTTGGCATTCAATAGGTTTATCGGCATGGCTATTTGTTGGAGCTATAAAAAATAATAACGATACTATTATTAAAAATATATTTTTATACACTATGACAATCCTAAATTAGTATAGAAACAGTTTTCAGTTAGAGTATAAATAACAGTCTACGTTATAGATAGAAACAATGTTAGACTGATATATAATCGGGTTAAAAAAATCTTCAAGATAACCTTCGTGAATTGCCCAGATAAATAATATTCCAATAGCCTTTTCCAAGGTAAAATATGCGTAAAACTAACTTAGAGCCGTTTGAGACTGATCAAAAACAGGGACGAGCCTGGCTAAGGCAAGTCTTAAAACCCGCTAGGCAAGGATTCAAAGAGGCTATCGTTGTTTCCTTATTCATTAATCTTTTAGCACTAGCAGTACCTATTTTTATCCTTCAGGTTTATGATCGTGTTGTTTTTCATCATGGGATCAGCACTCTCCAAGCCTTACTCATTGGAGTTATCCTAGCNCTTTTATTTGACTTCCTTCTGAGGCAGGCTAGAAGTAGACTTCTTCANAGAGTTGCGCTCCAAATAGATATCTTCNTNGGAAGAGCCNTATTTNCTAGAATTGCATCGCTCCCTTTAAAAAACTTAGAGAGCCGCCCCAGCGGTTTTTGGCATACCTTATTTAAGGATGGGGAACTGGTTCGAAATACTTTTTCTGGNGCAACTGCAGTTTTACTAACTGACTTACCTTTTGCATTACTTTTTGTGGGATTAATAGCAATTATTGCTCCACCAATTGTCTGGGTCCTACTCATAGCAATCCCAATCTTTATAACAGTAGCAATAGTATCAGGAATATTGATTGATAAAGCAACACGACGAGAGAGGAAAACTGGGATAAATAGAGATGCTTTTCTTGCTGAAATGCTTCAAGGGCGAACCACAATCCGCGCCCTTGGTATTGATAAGGCACTAAAAGTAGAGTGGGAAGAGAAGCACGCCGCTTCCATTCAGCAAGCAACTGCTCGTGGTCGTAAAATGGATGGGTTAGGTAATTTAGGAACATTTCTAAGCATGCTTACAACTGTAGCATTAGTTACTGTNGGGGCACTCGCAATAATTGATTTAGAGATGACAATAGGAGCTTTAATTGCCTCTACTATGTTAGGTAATAGAATAATTGGACCCTTTAACCAGTTAGTTGGCTTTTGGCGCTCGTATTCGGGCGTAATTCAAGCTATGAAACGATTAGACTCTGTTTTTGCNCTGCCAGAAGAACTTGAAGAATCGTCTGTAGTACTACCAAGGGCAAAAGGCGCTATAACATTACAAGAAGTATCTTTTTCTTATTCATCTGNATCAACTAATGTTATTGACCGTATCAANCTTCAAATTAAAGCACCTTGTATTCTTGGGGTTTTAGGACGTAATGGGTCTGGGAAAACTACCCTTCTAAAATTAATCCAAGGGTTATATAAACCACAGCATGGGAGAATCCTGCTTGACGGTGCAGATATCAATCAATTCGGTCGACGAGATATGTCAAGTGCAATCGGGTATGTACCCCAAGATTGCTTCCTATTTAGTGGCACGATCAGAGACAATATTATTCTCAGCTCTACTAACGCAACTGACAACGAAATTCTTCGAGCCGCGGCTTCTGCTGGAGTGCATGAATATATAGTCGACCTGCCAGATGGATACGATACCCAAATAGGTGAAGGAGGTTCACGCCTGTCCGGTGGACAACGTCAAAGAATAGCAATAGCAAGAGCTCTTCTTACAGATCCACCCGTGCTATTACTTGATGAAGTGACAGCAAACCTTGATACTGAGGCTCAAAATAACCTTACGAAAACCCTTGCTGAGCTCGCTAAAAATCGAACTATTATTATAGTAACTCATACTCCTACACTTCTCGCTGCTTGTACAAATATTATTGTATTAGAAAATGGTAAAATTTCTATTGGAGGTCCTGCACAAAAAGTATTAGCTCACCTAAGAAATCCTGAAAATGAAACTAAAAAGTCCATTGCTAAACAAAACAATAAAAATGAGAGAGGCGATAGTTTGCAATGAGCCAACTAGATGAGATTCAGAAACAATTAAAACCAACAAGCTGGAGATTAACAGCTTGGTTAATAATTTTNGCTATTGGAGGTGCANTTATCTGGGCNCACTATGCAGATTTAGAGGAAGTTGCCNTAGCAACAGGGGAAGTTATTCCACATGGACAAGTAAAAGTAGTTCAACACCTTGAGGGGGGAATAATCAGAGAAATAAAAGTTAAAGAAGGTGACAGTGTNTCTAATAATCAGATTTTAGTTCAGCTTGATAGAAATATTATAGGGTCAAATAGGGAAGAAGCATTAATTGAGCTTGATGGACTTATACTAACCCGTGCTCGNCTAGAGTTAGAGGCTTCAGAAAATTCAAATGCTTTATTAACTTTTCCCTCTAAAGCGGCCAATCGTCGACCAGAATTAGTAGCTGCAGAAAGAGAAACTCATACTGCAAGAAGACGAGAATTTTTTGCAACTATCGATGTTCTTGATGAAAGACGTAATCAACGAGAACTAGAAACTCGTGAATTAAAAATTCAACTACAATCTGNAAAGGATAATCTTACACTTTCTATGGAAAAACTGGCGATGTCTGCTGATTTACTTGAAGATGAATTAACACCAAANCTTGAGCATAAACAACTTGAACAGGAAGTACAAAAGCTTGATGGAGAAATTAGTGAAATTGAAGCTGCAATTTCTAGGGCAAAAGCAGCAAGTATCGAAGCTAGGAAACGTATTGAGGAAGAAACTTCCCACCAACGTCGGTTATCTCTGGACGAGTTATCTGCTGTAGAAAGAAAAATTGCACGAGCTAGGGAAGAGCTTTCAAGAGCAGAAGATCAAGTTATAAGAAGCGAAATTAAAAGTCCTATTGATGGTGTTGTCAAAAGTATAAAACACAATACGATTGGTGGTGTCGTTCGACCTGGTGAACCTATAATGGAAATAGTTCCTACACAAGAACGNTTAGTTGTTGAAGCTATGCTAGACCCTACTGATATCGGCTACGTTCAAGTGGGTCTTCCTGCAACTGTCAAAATTTCAACCTATGATTTCACTCGTTACGGAAGTCTAGAAGGCATAATAACCTCTATTTCAGCTGATTCTTTGGTAGACCCATCAACAGGCAGAACATTCTTCAAGGTTGTAGCAGAGACAGATANAACNTATTTAGGTAAAAACCCTGAAGACCTTCCTATCTCTACAGGGATGCAAGCTATGGTAGATATTCGTACTGGTTCTAAAAGTGTACTGGAGTATCTTTTAAAACCAGTAATTAATGCAAAATCTGAAGCATTGCGTGAACGCTNATTGGCTANTTAATAATGGGCTTTTATTTTTAATGAAAAATACAGTTGAAGAAGCACGAATTAATTTAGCTGCAGCTTATCGCCTTGCAGATATGCATGGACTAAGTGAGGGCATATGTAACCACTTAACTTTAGTCGTGCCGGGATACTCAGACCGTTTTTTAATAATAGCTTATGGTACCCACTGGAGCCAGGCCCGAGCCAGTGACTTATTAATAGTCGACATAAGCGGAAATATTATAGAGGGTAAAGGAGTAGTAGANGATACAGCTTTATATATTCATGGAAGAATTCATGCATTAAGACCAGATTTAAGCTGCATNATGCATACACATCAATCATATACTCTTGCTATAGCNATGACAGAAAAAGGACGNCTTCTTCCTNCAAGCCAAAATGCTATGCGTTTTCAAGNGCGAATAGCATACGATGATGATTATAATGGTCTTGCTCTTGCAGAAATTGANGGAGATCGAATTGTTGCAGCAATGGAGAATAAAAATATCTTATTTATGGCAAATCATGGAGTATTAGTTGGCGGTNTATCAGTAGCTAGCACTTACGACGACCTTTATTACCTTGAGCGGGCAGCAACAACACAAGTGCTCGCTGAAAGCAGAAATAAAACTTTAAAGCTTATACCGGAAGATCTGGCGACTATGACTTCCCAACAAATATTATCAAACAATAACTATGCANTTGACCACTTCAAAGCACTAAAAAAAATACTAGACAAGACACAGCCAGATTATAAAGAATAAATTTGANTAATAGTTTACTGGCTTTGGGTCAAGGTTACGCCAAATATACCATGTTGCTACTGAACGCCAAGGTCGCCATACCCCAGAAATCTCNGAAATATTAAGTTGTGAAAATTCCTTNCCATTGCCGTATAAATTTGAGATTCCTTTCTGAAGTCCCAGATCACTTAATGGTAAAACATCCGGGCGAGCAAGATAGAAAATTAAAAACATTTCTGCTGTCCAACGACCGATACCCTTAAATTTTATCANTGATTGAACAATTTTCTCATCATCACTCTCATCCCATAAACCAGAGTTTATTTCTCCNGATGAAAAACTGNTTGCAAGTCCAAAAATATATGANCACTTCTGTTTGGTNAGACCAAAGTCACGAAGTTTACTCTCTTCGTGATTTATAACTGCTTCAGGTGTAACCACCTTGAGACTTTTTTCCATTCTATCCCATATAGCAGTGGCTGCCACAGTTGAAATTTGTTGGCCAACTATTGCTCTTGTTAAAGTTCCAAAGGGGTCACCCCTAGGGGCTAGACCTTCACCACTATAACTCTGGATAATTTGTGCTAATACTCTGTCAGAGTTAATTAGCTCAGATATTGCAAGTGACCAATATTTTGGTTTAGGGCTTGTTATCATAGACAATTATTACTCATTTTGTTTTTTTTATAGCAGCTATAGATTTTTTTATATTTTTTTGTTTTAACCTAAAGTTTGATACTTGGGATTGAGCAGCACTTGCTAAAAGCTTTGCATCACTTCCAGCGATCACAAAGTCAAACCCCCTGCGATAAGTCCATTCAACAGTTTTTCCAGGTCTTGTAACAGTACCTAATAACTTTCCAGAGGCTCTCATTTTACGTTCACATTTAGCATAAATACGCTTTACTTGAGGGTCCTCAGAGACTAACGCTTTTCCTATACTTGCAGAAATATCACTTGGTCCCATAAACAGCATATCTACTCCCGGTACTGCAGCAATCTCATCAATGTTAGATATAGCCTCTTCAGTTTCAATCTGGCATATAACCAGAATTTTTTTAGGAAGATCATTTAAATATTCCTCTAGACGCATTCCCCATCTAGAGCACCTTCCGGCATGAGGTGCAACTCCACGGATTCCAGCCAATGGGTAATGGCATGCAGCTACTGCAGCCCGAGCCTCCTCAGCATTCTGCACATAAGGTATAATTATCCCCATCATGCCTATATCAAGGGCACGTTTTATATAAACAGCATCATTCCAAGGAACTCGCATTATCGGTGTAGGTCCATCCTCCCCAAGCGCCTGCAGCAGGCTTGTTGCTCCCTGTAAATGTCCAGGCCCATGTTCATGATCTAGTACAACAGCGTCATAGCCTGACGTAGCAATAATTTCAGCCGCAATTGAGCTTCCCATTGATAGCCAACAACCAATAACTGGCTGACCACGACTCATTTTTTTCTTAAATTTATTATCTAACGACATTTTTAAAATCCTTATAAACTTGATAAAATAATAATTGAAATTACTAACACTTCTTAAGGGCAATAAGTTAATCAGTTATATATTTACACTATACTAAAATGTATCCTTGCTGGTTCTCGAGAACGACGATAGCATCGACTGTCTAAAGGAGTAAATGGAATGAGCTATGATGTAACTCGTAAGGCAAAACTAACTGCTTCCAATGATTCAACATCTACTTTTGTAATTGACGATAGCACATCCAATCTTGCCTCACAGGCATCTCGCCTTTTTACCAAGGCTTTAAACAATCGTATGTCAACTTTTGGAGTTTCAGCAGGACAATGGCCTCTTCTTCTCCANCTTTGGGANCAGGATGGTTTATCACAAAAGGACTTAAGTCGTCGNGTGGGAATTGAGGAACCAACAACAACAAATACCATCAAACGTATGGAACGTGATGGATTTATTCAACGTAATCGNAATTCCCNTGANCGACGCGAAATAAAAGTTCATTTAACGGACAAAGGTCATGAATTAAGAGATGANCTTTTACCATTTGTNCAAGAGGTAAACGCACTTGCCACCCATGGNATGACACCTCAAGATAAAACACGNCTTAATGGACTTCTTTCATATATGATTGCTAGGTTATCATAGTCCTAGTTNCTATANAACTAGAACGANTCTANTTATATATGAGAANTATCGTAAAGATAGATGTAAATTATCCATCTAAAGGTATAGAAAATATTTGCCCGGGGTATATGAGGTTTGGATCGCGAATCCTACTNCTATTTGCCTCAAAGATTANCGTATATTTTATACCCCCACCGTAAGCTCGACGAGCAATTCTCCANAGACTATTACCAGGTTGNACAACTACCTGCGCANCACCTAATAAAAGTTCATCAACACTAACACGCGTAAGTGGTGTTTCAATCCTTGCTAAAACCTCTCCAACATCATCCACTCTATCAACACGAATTCTGTGGTCTCCAGGCTTTAATCGTTCACCNGGNATTANCTCCCAATTACCTTCTTTATCAGTTCTTACTGACCCAATGAATTGGTCATCAACATAGANATTTAAAAAAGATTCTGGGGTAGCTCTTCCAGAAATAATTATTTCTCCTGATGCATCATAATCAACACTGTCCAAATTAACTTGATCTATGATTTNCTNACTATGTTGAANGTCAGTTTTTCCAGAACTAGGNGTTTGCAATATTCGACTACCTTCACCTCCTTCTCTAGNGCTAAGGACAACAAGCGGNGTTTNTCCTTCTTNNACAGCNCTATCAGGAATTGAAAGAACTACTGTATCGGCAGATTCTANTGTTACTCCATTAGTNAGCTCTTCAATTAAGGTAAGCTGTCTATCTCCTGGTAATANTGCAATATCTGGTAATAAAACCCACTCCCCTCGAGAGTCAGCAAAAACAGAGCCAACTAAGTTGTCTCCATCCATGACCATAATCTTTGACCCAGGTGTAGCACGCCCAGCTATTACTGCATCTCCTTTNGGATTCACTCGAACAACATCAAAAGTTGGAAGATTTATTTGNGATTGACCAGTAGATGAATCAGAATTATTTACAGAANTTTTGTCTTGTNTAATTTGACCTTCATCCAAGNTTGCNACAACTGANTCAGGCTTTATTTCGTCCTCACCAGGCAAAACAATACCAAGAACGATACCAACTACAATTATTNCNCCAGCAAAAGCTGTATAAATTGTACGATTATATCTCACGATTTACTTCCAGAATTAGTTCATTAAGGATCCTACACTATCGATAACGTAGACAACAGCAAATCGATTAATAGACTATCAAATANTCAATTAATCCCACCAAGCCTCNATTTTATCTGCTGTATTTTTTGATTTGGAAATAACTTTTACCATATTATGGTCAGGTTTTAGTTGCATTAGATATAAGGTCATTGACCTTATATCACTATCATTAAGGTGACGAAGACTATTTTCAATAATCTCTCGCATATCACCCGTCACATCATCCCCGTTTGGCTTTAGACCTGTTCGAAGGAAATATGTAAGCTCAGCCTCTGTCCATTTACCAATACCAGTATCATAGTCTGCGGTTATATTTGGAATAAATTGACCTGCTGGTCCATACCTAGTTCCTGCAAACATCCTTGCACTTTTTAATTCACCAAACATATTCCGTGGAGTATGACATTCTCCGCAATGCCCTAACNCCTCAACTAAATAAGCGCCACGGTTTAANTTATTTGATANCTGACCATAAAATGAATCTTNGTTACTATTAAAAAATAACCACCTCCATGGTTTTAACAAAGAACGCCATGAAGCTGGAAAGCTAATTTCATGAGGCTTATTTTCTAACGAAACAGCATTNTGTGTATTAATCCATGCCTTAATATCTAATATGTCACTATCATTCATCATTTTGTATGAATTATATGGAAATACTGGGTAATAAAACTTTCCATCTGGTCTAATTCCATATCGAACAGCATTTATAAAATCCTGGTCAGACCAATTTCCAATACCTTCCTCAAAATCAATAGTAATATTTGGCGAATAAAAAGATCCGTATGGTGATAAGATCTCCCTTCCACCACCTAAAATTTGAGCATTTTTGNTAGTATCTGTGTGACAGGATATACAACCTGATATTCTTGCAAGATAAAAGCCCCTAGTGACCGAGTCTTTTTCTATAGGTTCATCTATACCAAATGATGGGGGAGATATAGTGATAGTAATTATAGTCACAAAAGTAATTATAAAGATCCGAATAGAAACCAGCACAACTCTTCATTTCCTATCTGGCAGGCTTACGAAAAAGCTCATGACAGCTACCGCAAGCCTTACCTAAATTATTTAGACCATCAGATAATGTTTTTTTATCGCCTGAGTCGGAAGTTTTAGCGAGCATTAGTGCTGCTGATTCTAGTTCAGCCGCTAAGAGCACAAAATTTTGCCAATCACTCCAGATTTCTGTTTTTGCCCTAGTATTACCTTCTAATGTACCTTCAGGAAAGGTAGCAGGCATTATACTAGCAATATTAGCTATAGCATTAGCATGAACATTTATATGAGANATATAACTTGNATCTGACCTTACAATGCTNGCTATGGCAGTTATATGGGATGCNGTAGCTTTCATTAAAACCTTACGATAATTAATAANTTTATCAGNCTCACTACTATATGAAGCTGTNGNTCCACTNAATANTAAAACAATNGNAAACANTGCAAAAATAAATTTTAAAGANTTAAAAAAAGAAATCATTTGCGGCCTCAACTATTCATNATTTTTTATTCGACAGTATTAGTTNAATTTAAAAGNATTCTATTTTTGCTTAAAAGCTGTTTTGCTATGAAGCTTTAATAGTCTCTAATAATATCAAAATTGATATTAAAAGAAATAATATATTAGAGAGAAAAATTAATTGTTTNTNAAAAGTTNAAGTATTCGAAATAAATAGAATTTTAACACTCAAACACAAAGATTATAGNAANATTCAAATTATTTTTAGATTTTAAAATTTTNTNCCGGAAGAATAAATAATATGTATAGATTATGTGTATTATGTGGATCTGAAACTGGCANTACCCCACATTATAAAAACTTAGCAAAANAGTTTGGTCAGCTAGCGGCCCGCAATAATATTGAATTAGTATATGGTGGTGGGGATATAGGCCTAATGGGAATAGTTGCAAATGCTTCACTCGNAGAAGGCGGTAGGGTCACAGGAATTATTCCAAGTTTTTTTAAAAAGCGCGAGATTGCTCATAAAAACCTCAGTGAATTAATAATAACTAATGGTATGCATGAAAGAAAATCAATAATGTTTAATAAATCAGACGCAATAGTTGTTTTACCTGGGGGTTTTGGCACATTGGACGAGTTTTTTGAAATACTCACCTGGAAACAAATTGGTTTACATCAAAAAAATATTTATATCATAAATTATAATAACTATTGGGATCCGTTAAAGAANCTNATAGAGCATATTTTATCCAGTGGNTTTGCTAATCAAGACCCAAANACNCTATTTAAATTTGTTACAGATGAAAAAAATTTATTTAAATCATTAAAAGCAGAGACAATAACATAATAAAATTAACTTATATAAATAACATTTAAATAGGTAAGTTGACCGATAGTATCTTAATGGTATTGTGCCTTATCTNAGACAATTTAAAGACGTTTCGTCTGTTTAATTCCGGGAGATTAACAAATGTCAAAAATAAAAGTCGCGAACCCTATTGTAGAACTTGATGGCGACGAAATGACACGTATCCTATGGGCATGGATAAAAGAACGTCTAATTATACCTTATTTGGAAATAGACCTGCACTACTATGATTTAGGAATCCAATATAGAGACGAAACAGAAGATCAAGTAACTATAGATGCCGCAGAGGCCATTCGAAAACATGGCGTTGGAGTTAAATGTGCAACTATTACCCCTGATGAAGAAAGAGTCGAAGAATTCAACCTAAAAAAAATGTGGCTCTCTCCGAACGGAACAATTAGAAATATTTTAGGTGGAACTGTTTTTCGAGAACCAATTATTTGCTCAAATATACCACGCTTAGTTCCNGGATGGACTAAACCTATTGTAATAGGNAGGCATGCATTTGGTGATCAGTATAGGGCGACAAATGTAGTAATACCTGGCAAAGGGAAACTAACAATGCGCTTTGACCCTGAAGATGGTTCTAGTCCAATGAATTTGGACGTCTTTGACTTTTCATCTAGTGGAGTAGCTTTAACTATGTATAACCTAGATGAATCTATAAGGGACTTTGCAAGAGCCTGCATGCGCTATGCATTAGATCGCAATTGGCCACTTTACATGTCTACCAAAAATACAATCCTTAAAGCATACGATGGCAGGTTTAAGGATATTTTTGAAGAAGTTTATGAAACNGAGTTTAAAACAAGGTTTGAAGCTGTNGATCAAATTTATGAACATAGGCTTATAGACGATATGGTAGCATGTGCCATGAAATGGGATGGCGGATTTGTATGGGCATGTAAAAACTATGATGGTGATGTACAGTCTGACTCTGTTGCACAAGGCTTTGGTTCATTAGGTCTAATGACATCAGTTTTACTTACACCAGATGGGAAAACAGCAGAAGCAGAAGCAGCNCATGGAACTGTCACTNGNCATTATCGTGCCTACCAAAAGGGAGAAAACACCTCGACAAATCCTATAGCATCTATTTTTGCTTGGACACGAGGATTAAAATATAGAGCAAAAATGGACGAGACCCCAGAAGTATTATCATTTGCTGAAACTTTGGAAAGGTCATGTCTAGAAACAGTTGAGGCTGGTCAAATGACTAAAGACTTAGCTCTATTAGCAGGACCAGATCAAGAATGGTTAAATTCTAGTGATTTTCTCAATTCCATTCAACAAACGCTTGATAAAAACCTAGGGGCTTAGATAGGCTGAATAATATATAGCAACAAATTTTTAAGATTATGTTTCTATATATTAGATATTTATTTATCGCCTAAACTACACAAATTTTTTATCTGGGTCTCAATTTTTAATAAAGAGGATTTAGCTTTTGCTATGTTTGGACCTCCCCCTTGGGCCATATCATCTCTTCCACCACCTCCTTTACCACCTAATTCTATAACACCAGTTTTGACTAGTTCTATAGCGTTAAACCTATTATTTAGATCTTTTGTTACACCAACAGTTAAAGCAACTTTTCCATCAACAACTGATACTAGTGCAACAATTCCACTACCTATATCGTTTTTTATTGTATCAACTAAT
>PAWF01000045.1 GCA_002714015.1 Gammaproteobacteria bacterium
GGATTTTACTTCCCAGCTGTTTTGCTAATGGAAGACCCATGTTTCCAAGTCCTATAAAACCAATATTTACCATATGTTTTACCTAAAATTTCTTTATAGTCAGTTTAAATTTTCCTTATAATTCGGATATGGTCTCCAAAGCATTCCAATCAATAGAGTAGGTTCCATCTGGATTCATAGGTTGTATGCAAACATGATCAGCTCCAGCACTAAAATGTTCTTTTATACGATCACAAACCTGATTTTTTGAACCCCAAGCAACCATTGAGTCTAAAAATCTATTGCTCCCTTGACCAGATAAATCATCTTCATTGAACCCAAGGCTTATCCAATTGTTACGATAATTAGGCCAGTTAATATAAGTATCAAGCATTTTAGCTGCAGACTCTCGAGCTACGGATGCTTCATTTGTAAGGCAGACCTTTTGTTCAACACATAACCATTTGTTTGGACCAAGGATAGCCCTAGTTCTTTCTGTATGTTCGGGTGTTACGAGGTATGGATGCGCACCTTTAGTTTTTTCTCCAGCAAGCGCAGTCATCTTAGGTCCTAGAGCTGCTAAAATTATATTTCGATCTGGTCTATCTATAGTTAGTTGTGTTTTATCTATCATTTCAAGATAATTACGCATTGTACTAACTGGTTTTCTTTGGTAGCTGTGTCCACGAAAGTCCTCTACAAGAGGAATATGTGATACACCTAGTCCAAGTATAAACCTATCACCGTATAATTTATGTAGTGTGTCGTGGCCCGCAGCTGCCGAAACAGCATCTCGAGCGTATATATTTGCTATTCCACTTGCAACATTTAGCTTTGAAGTCTGTGATAAAATAAAACTTCCAAAACTAAATGATTCATAACCCAACCCTTCAGGGTACCAAAATGTATCAAAATTAAGTTTTTCGATCCCTATAGCTAAATCAATTGTTTCTTTCTGGCTTAAATAATCTGGAGTATACCATACACCTAGTCTACCAATGTTTTGCATTATATAATTCTCCTTAAAAAATAATTTGAATTTTTTAATAATTATTCTACCTTGACTCCATACAGATCTTCTGCATTTTGATATGAAACTCTCTTGGCAACCTCTGGTGGGAGTTGTGTCACAAAATGTCTATAATTATATACAATCTCTTTATACTTTTCCCATCTATGAGTCTTATGTGCGTCTGTGGCGAACATTAAACGGTCTGAGTAATCAATTATTAATTTAAGCCATGAAGATCTTATTTTCCCATTTTTATTTAAAAAACCCTGCCCAAGCAACATTGATTTATTTGAGTCACTATAACCCTTTTTATCCTGTTCTTTCTTTGAGATTGTCATATATACATTAGGGTGTTTAGAGAGGATTAACCGAACTTGTTTTGGATGACCGAATGCCATGTGAGGGATTATGAAAGTTATTTCTGGAAATCTTGTGTAAAGTTCTGAAAACTTAGGCCAATCCCGATCCCAGTTATATACTTCCCAGTGTGTCATTACAGGAACTTTTATTTTTTTTAATAAATTAAAAAACTTAATATTATTTGGAGCAAGTGGGTCTACATACCTTTCCCCTGGCAAGGTTTGTTCACCATGTGATTTGTCGCCATGTGTGTATAGAATCTCACCAATAAATTTATAATTATTCTTTTGGATACTTGCTATGGTTCTATTTATATATTTAGATGTAAGGTCATCTTTTAAAAGAAAATACTTTGGTGCACCTAAGATAATTAGCCCGGGAAACTTTTCTCTTAGTTTCAATATTTCATTTTCATTTTCTCCTAGATACTTTCTACTACGTGCAAATAATGCTAATTTTGAAACTTTTGCTTGTTGAACCTTATTAATTGCGGACATAAATCCTTGTTTTTCATCTAGCTGTGCCATAGCGTCAAATATTGGACCATCATATCCTCTGCATTCAGTTGCTATAAATGCTGAAAACACTAAACTAGTGATGAATAAATAGGTCCTGTTAATTATAATATTTTTAATGCAAACCTTAATTAAATGTTTAATTGAGTTCATAATTCTAATTCCTACAGAATATTTTTTTGAGGAAAACTGAAAATGATTATAGTAGCGGTAGTATTTGAATTCTCTCCTGGTGGATTTGATAAAATTAAAGAAGAAATATTGGATGCAGTAAATAATTCAAGAAAAGAGCCGGGTGCACAAATATATGATTGGGCAATTGATATTACAAATGAGAATCGTGCAACTATTTTTGAGGTTTGGGACGATCAAGATGATCTTGATAAACATTTCACTTATCCTTATATGGATAAGCTTGTTGAAGTACTAAGTCAGGCTAGTATTAGAGGTGATATCAAAGATTATTCAGCAGAAATATACGAGGTAAGTGGGAAACGAGATATGGGATTTGTACTTCCAGAACCAGAAAATAACTAGATATATAGTTCTTTAATCATAGATAAATTAATAATAATTAGTATTTTAGTCAGCTTAAAGAAATGAGTTAGATAATATATTTACGGTTTGCAATAAGCCATGTATAAGCATGTTGTTTGAACCCAGAGCTTAAGTTGATACCCGCTAACATAAATAGTTAGGGGGTTTTTTCATAGTAGTTTTTGTATATTTTATATGTTTTCCAAACCGGTATTTCATTTATATGAAACTTAGAAATTGGCAGCAAGAGGTTATTGATAGCTTTCCAACTACAATTAGAAAGCATAAGCGATTTATCTTAAAGGCTCCTACGGGAGCAGGGAAAACTGTTTTAGCTAGTGAGCTTATAGAGCGTTTCTATAAAAATAAGAAAGTAATTGTTCTTTGCCATAGACTAGTTTTATTAGAACAACTTGAGGCTGCTTTAAGCAAAAAACATTCTGTACGTAAACTCAAGTTATCTGATACAAGTTTTGCCTTTGATGATTGTGATATATTATTATCCACAAATATGCGAGCTAAAGAAATTTTAGATGCTGCCGTACCAGCAGCGGATCTTATCATTGTAGACGAAGCTCATAGGGTATCTCCAAATGGTAATTCTTATAAAAGAGTTATTGATTTATTCCTTGAGGCAGGAAAACCTAATGCACAGTTTATAGGCTTAACTGCGTCACCGGAGCGAAGGACAGCGGATCAAAGGGATCAACTTAATCTTGCGTTTGATGCAATCATTGACTGTGCCAATATTGAAGACCTAATTAATGAAAAAGTTTTGGTTAAGCCAATTTATAGAGCACATTTTGTGCATGACCTTAATCTTGCAAAAATAGATATCACTTCTGGTGATTTCCCTGTCAGTACACTTTCTGATGCTATAATTAAGTCTTCTATGATTGATTGTGCGATGTGGAGCTACAAAGATGAACGAGATAAAGTTTCTCCTAAGCCAATCTCTGCTTGGTTTTGTTCTGATGTTAAAGTTGCTGAAGTAACCCTTAATAAAATCAGAGATGCGGGTATAAGTGCAGAAATAGTTACTGCAGCTACACCTATAAAGGAACGTATGCAACTTTTGTCTCTACATGAGAGTGGCGAATTAGAAGCTATGGTATCTGTTGGGGTGCTTACGGAGGGCTGGGATAATCCGCATTGCAATATTATTGTTCACTTAAGACCAACTCTTTCTAAAGTACTATGGGGGCAATCAGTTGGAAGAGGCCTAAGAGCTGCTTCACAAAAGGATAAGTGCATTATAATTGATGTTAGCTCAAACTGGAGCACGTTTGGTCCAGTGGAGAAACTAAAATGGAGTTTATGGAGTACTCGAGGGTCACACTTACAGTTCATGAATCGTTTCAATTGGATTGGCGAGCAGCAAGATGGAGAAGATGCGGAAGACACTTACTTGTTATGTAAAAATGAACTTCCAGATAAAATGCGATGTTCCCATATTTACAAAAAAAATGCTTATGTTGATGATACTTGTCCAGCCTGTGGAAGTTACGCAGCAGTAGATATATATAAGGAGCAAAAATTAGCAAATACTGTTAATGAACAGGCTCTACATCGAGTATTTTTTGACAGAGTACCCAAGGCATACGAGAGAATGGATCCCTCAACTTGGCAAACATTAGGTGATACTACATGGCGGACTGCATCGGATAAAGAAAAGGTATTTCTATCTTTTTGTATGGCTTTTTCTAATGTATCTGGTGATGAGACTAACTCAGAAACTGAATACTGGGATGCCGCACTAGCAACAGAGGTCTTTATACGTAATTACTTAGTTAAAAATAAAATTATCATAAAAAAACAAGAAAACTTTGACTTATCTCTAATTGCAGATGGTATGCTTGCAGGTCGACTCATAAGACCCTTACAAACTCATTATGGTATATCATTGTGTGGAGCAGTTTTTATGAGTGCATCAGACTCTGAAAAAGAAAGAAAATATCAGAAAGCTATTAGAGTTGCCGAAAGATTATCAATGCTTGGTTGCTCTTCTCGTGATAATTTACCTTATTTTAATGCCTCAGAAATAGCTGCTTAATCTAAGAATAAATTTTTAAGGTCTAGTAAATGGTTTTTGTAATTGATTTATATTACTCTTTTCGAAGTCCTTATTGTTATTTTCTCAATGATCGTCTAAGTAACCTTGAAAAAGACTGGGATGTAAAAATTAATTTACGGCCTGTTTATCCATTGGCAATTCGTGACCCAGAGTTTTTTTTAAGGTCTGACCCTTTAAGGCGTGCCTATCATATTTTAGACTCTAAACGTGTGGCAGAATACTTAAATATACCTTATCGCCGCCCTATCCCTGATCCAGTTGTTTCAGATCTTGAGAATGATACATTTTCTGAAGATCAACCCTTTATAACCCCTGTTACCCGATTAGCTGCTGCTGCTTCGCTTAATGGTGATGGTTTTAAATTTGCTAACTCAGTTATGAAGATGATGTGGGATGGTTCAACTGATAATTGGCATGAGAATAAACATCTTGAAAAAGCAACAGAAACTGCAGGTTTAAATTGGCAAACCCTCTGTGGTATTATTAAAAATAATTGGAAAGAATTAGATAAAAATATTTCAATAAATCAGGAAGAACAACGTGCCGCTGGGCATTGGGGGGTTCCATTGATGGTTTTGGATGGAGAGCCATTTTATGGTCAAGACCGATTTTTGGAACTACATTCAAGAATGATTAATAAGGGTTTACAACGTAGAGAATAACCTGCTTATTTTCTCCTATATACTTATAATTCCCATTATACATTTTTGATAAAAGGAAATTTACAAATGTCAGA
The DNA here is from genome assembly GCA_002714015.1 of Gammaproteobacteria bacterium. Taxonomy (GTDB): domain Bacteria; phylum Pseudomonadota; class Alphaproteobacteria; order UBA828; family UBA828. Next base: position 5,214 of record PAWF01000045.1, read on the forward strand.
CGGGAAAACAAACCTGCAGGTAGATCCAGATACATTATGTGACATTTATACAAACATGCGAAGAATACGCATATTTGAAGAAACAGCTATTACTCTATTTGAGAGAGGAGAAATAAAGGGAACTGCGCACAGTTATATGGGCGAAGAAGCTATAGCTGCATCCGTGTGTGGTGTTTTGAATAACCAAGATTTTATCGCAAGTTATCATAGAGGGCATGGTCATTGCATCGCAAAAGGAGCCAGTTTAGATCTAATGATGGCTGAATTAATGGGTAAACAGAGCGGTTATTGTCAGGGTCTTGGGGGGTCGATGCATATAGCAGATATGAATCTTAATATAGTTGGTGCAAATGGAATTGTTGGTGCTGCAATGCCATTATCAACTGGTGCTGCATTAGCCTCTAAACTTCGAAATAGTGATCAGGTTGCTGTAGCCTTTTTTGGTGATGGAGCTTCTAATCAGGGCATATTCCATGAGTCAATGAATCTGGCTGCTGTATGGAATTTACCATTAATATTTGTATGTGAAAATAATCAATACGCTTTAAGTACTCCTTACAAGAATACAACTGCTGTTTCTCAAATAGCAACAAGAGCCTCTAGCTATGAGATTCCTGGTATAACAATTGATGGGAATGATGCAGTTGAGGTTTATCTTGTTTTTAGGGATGCTGCTGAACGTGCTCGCATGGGCCAAGGTCCTACTCTTATAGAGGCAATGACCTATCGTTGGGGGCAACATTCTATGCGGGCTAATCTTCGTGATCCAAGACCCGAAGATGAATTCCAAAAGTGGAAGGATCGAGATCCACTAATAATATTAGAGGATAAATTATTGTTTGAGAAAATTCTCTCTAAAGATGATTTAAAAAATATTGATCAAAAAGTATCAGAGGATATCAAACAAGCTGTAGAGTTTGCTCGGCAAAGTCCTGAGCCAGACTTTACATCAATGTTATCATCAGTTTATGTCCCACATAAAAATACTGTTGAACCTATGAATAAAGGCAGCAGAGAACTTTCATATGTTGAAGCACTTAATGAGGCAATGTTGCAGGAAATGGAAAGGGATAATGAAGTTTTCTTAATGGGTGAAGATGTTGGTAAAACTGGTGGTATATTTCAAGTTTCTAAAGGACTGTATGACCGCTTTGGGTCAGAAAGAGTTCGTGACACTCCAATTTCTGAGGCAACCTTTACAGGTTGTGGTGTTGGTGCTGCAATCGCAGGAATGAGACCAATTGTAGAAATTCAAATTTTTGATTTTGTTGCATTGGCTATGGATATGCTTGTAAATCAGGCTGCAAAGTTTAGATTCATGTTAGGAGGTAAACCAAGTGTTCCTCTTGTAGTCAGAGGACCTCAGGGTGGCGGAGTTCGTTTAGCTGCCCAACATAGTCAAAGTCTTGAGGCTTGGTTTACTCATGTGCCTGGATTAGTTGTAGTTGCTCCATCTACCCCCTATGATGCAAAAGGTTTGCTCGTTTCTTCAATAAGAGATGACAATCCAGTAATCTTTCTAGAACAAAAGATGCTGTATCTAGGTAAGCCAGGTCCAGTTCCTGAAGAGCTTTATGCAATTCCCCTTGGCAAGGCAGATGTAAAGAGGCAGGGGACAGATATCACTATTCTTGCAATCGCAGGGATGTTGCCAAGAGCCTTAAATGCTGCATCTATGTTAGAACGTGAAGGAATTAGTGCTGAGGTTATTGATCCGCGTACGCTTCAGCCCCTGGATAAGGACACTATTATTGCTTCTGTTAAAAAAACAAATAGACTATTGATTGTTCATGAGGCATGGGTGCAAGGTGGTTTTGGAGCTGAAATTTCTGCAATGGTGATGGAGCTTGCATTTGATTACCTTGATGCCCCAGTAGCCCGTTTAGGAGCCCCTCACACTCCCATGCCTTATAATGATAATTTAGAGCGTTCTGTAATTCCTTCACAGGATAGAATATTACAAGAGGCAAAGAAAGTTATGGGGTATAATATTAAGTAATTAAATGAATTTAATATCTTTACAAATTTCTGAATATACGGGTTGACGTTGTAATAAACCATTATAATTAAAAATCTCTACTGTTGAATTAAAAGCTTGTTCTGTTATTTGTATTGGACCACCCCAGCAATCAGTTTTTTTATATTGATCAATACAAGTAGACAAAACATCTTGAGGTAAGTCGGGGAAAAAGGGTTTTTCTATACTTGATATTTCAATTGCCGAATGTTCATTTATAAAATTTCGCGCTTTTGAATAGGCTTTAATGAAGGCAAAACATTTATCACCTTCAAGCCATATCTTTCTTGCTGCAAGACTAGAGAATGCACATACGCCTACTTGCGCTCCTACATTGGCAACAACATACCCATAACCATCAGCCTCTAATTGTTGAGGTGCGGGACCTTGTTGCTGAATATAATCTCCGTGCCCTATTCTAAATGATTGGTCCATATCTAAATCTGGAAGAGGATTAATTTTTTCAATTTTATTAAAATCAATTCCTGCTTTTTTACAAGCATACTTAAACATTGCTAAGGGTTGCCCTCCAGGTTGTAGAATCATTTTAGAACCCTCTAGATTATTCCATTTAAAATCAGTTTGTTGTTTTCTGGATGTAATAAAAAATCCATCCATTTGGTTAATTTGTGCAAAGTGAGAAACCTTAGAATTATGTTTAGAGCCTGAAGGACCAAAACCCTGACTAACTGCTGATTGAATAATGTCTACTGATCCATTTGCAAGTGCTAGTGTAGCGTCTGAAGGAGAAGAAGCTATTGACCACTCGGGTATAAAACCTTCTTCTTGGAGAAAATTTCCGGCAATAGCGATAATTAGTGGTGAATAGAAAGCAGAGAAACGACTAAACTGAATGTGGATTTTTTCCATGTACAGGCTTCCTTTTCTTTTATAGATTCTAATTTTTAACTTATAAATTCCCTATTATGTGGAGCAGTAAAGTCTAAGGATGGACCTATTGGAATTATACCTGTCGGGTTTATGCTAGCATGACTCCCATAATAATGATTTCTAATATGATCAATTTCAACAGTATTACTAACCCCATTCTGTTGATACAGTTCCTTTACGTATGAAAACATATTAGGAAATTCTATTAATCTTTTTAGGTTACACTTAAAGTGACCAACATAGGCAATATCAAAGCGAACTAAAGTCGTAAATAACCTCCAGTCTGCTTCTGTAATTGTATTTCCAAGTAAGTATCTATTTTTTGCTAAGAGCAACTCTATCTGCTCTAATTCTTCAAAAAGCTTAGTGACAGCTTTAGTATATGCTTTTTGTGTTGTGGCAAAGCCAGCTTTGTAAACACCATTATTAATGTTTTCATAAATTCTTATATTTATGTCATCTATCTCATGTTGTAGATATTTGGGGTATAAGTCGATAGAGTTTCCCCCAACTTTATTAAAAGCAGAATTAAGCATACGAATAATTTCTGAAGATTCATTAGATACAATAGTTTTTAATTTTTTATCCCATAAAACTGGCACAGTAACTCTTCCGGAATAATGCTTATCAGCAAGAGTGTATATCTGGTGTAGTAAGGAACAGTTGTTGATTTTATCTGGGATAACACCATCTCCTGGACTGAACGTCCATCCGTCTTTACCCATAAACGGATTGACGACTGATATTGATATTATATCTTCAAGACCTTTAAGAGCACGAAATATTAACGTGCGATGAGCCCAAGGACATGCATAAGATACATAAAGGTGGTATCGTCCAGGTTCAGCGATAAACCCGCTAATACCAGTTGCTCCAGCTGTGCCATCGATGGTAATCCAATTTCTAAAACGAGACTTATTTCTTACAAAATTTCCATTTGTTGATTTGGTGTCATACCATGCATCAACCCATTCTCCATGATGTAAATAACCCAATTTCATCTCCTAATAAGAAGTATATTAAGTTCTATATTAGATAAAATTCTTTATATGGTTAAAATGTAATTAGAATACAATCTACTAAGTGCCACAGAAGGTTTGATAGCCAACAAGCCCATCTTCGCTTGGGCCTAAATACTCTGAGAAATCATCTCTAATCTTATAAGGATTACTTATAACAGTTAATAATCTTTTAAATGGTTCAATATTACCATTCACCTCAACCGCCTGGAGCGCTTCTTCAACTTTATGGTTCCTTGGTATATAGGCTGGGTTTATAGACTTCTCATTAGAGTCCTCATTAATTAATAAATTTTGATTAGTGCGGTTTTGCCATTTTTTATGCCAATTTATGAAGTTAGGATTCTTACTAAATGAAATTAGATCTAATCTATTATTAGTTAATGCATAAAAAGAATTTGTATAGTCAGCACCACTAGATTGCATTATCTCTAAAAACTCCCAGATTAGTTTTGGATCATCAGACTTTTCATCTGGTATTAGCATTTTTTTACGCATTACTCTTAGCCATTCACTCTCAAAAAAATCTCTAAATTGATTAACGCTATTTTCAGCAAGTTTAAGGGCAGTATCTTTGTCCGGATCAATGAGTGGTAGAAGTGATTCAGCAAACCTTGCTAAATTCCAATTTGCTATAGCTGCTTGTTTTTCAAAAGCATAACGTTTGCCATGATCAATAGAGCTAAAGGCTATGGATGGATCATATTTATCAAGAAATGCACAAGGGCCATAGTCAATTGTCTCACCAGATATTGTCATATTATCTGTATTCATTACTCCATGAATAAATCCAACGCCCATCCATTCCGCAATGAGTTTGGCTTGACGTTTACTGACTTCCTCAAGTAGTGCTAAGGCAGGGTAATCTGACTCAAGTAATAATGGATAGTGACGTTTTATAGTATAGTTAGTAAGTGCTTTAAGATTGTTGATTTGTCCACTTGCTGCGGCATATTGAAATGTACCAACACGAATATGGCTAGATGCAACTCGAGTTAAAATTGCTCCCGGAAGAGGTTTGTTTCTATAAACACTTTCTCCGCTTGAGACAACAGCAAGGCTGCGTGTGGTAGGTATGCCTAAAGCGTTCATTGCTTCACTGATTAAGTATTCGCGCAACATAGATGATAGCGTTGCTCTCCCATCTCCTTGTCTTGAATATGGAGTGGGTCCTGAACCTTTAAATTGAATATCAAATCTTTTTCCACACTTAGTAACATGTTCACCTATAACTATAGCTCTTCCATCTCCCAAAATTGAAAAATGTCCGAATTGATGCCCAGCGTAGGCTTGTGAAATTGGATTTGTATTATTTGGAAGTAAATTTCCTGATAATGTTGCTGCTAAGTCTTTTTTATTAACCCCTGTTAGGCTTAGGTTTAATGATTCTGATAAGTAATCATTGAATAAAACTATTTCAGGACTTGTTACCGGAGTTGGAGAAATTCTAGTAAAAAAAACTTCGGGTAAGTCTGTATAGCTGTTTTGTAATTTCAGGTTTAGATTATTCATTATTTTTGATATTTCTCTTTGAAATTATTTTGTTGTACATTTATGGATTAGTTTAATAATCCTCAAGTTAAAAATTTTTATTAAAATTAATTAAAACCTTTTCTCATTAGTACACAAAGTAAAAATACTGCTGAGATGAGGCACCACCCAAGACCTCCAAGTGCAAGTTGGCTCATTAATGTTCCTTCATCAATTAAGAATCCAAATATAGCTGGTGATATAGCTGAGGCTCCAATTATTAAGGCTGTTACAAGAGCCCTTATAGAACCCAGGTTTTTTTCACCGTATAATTCAGGCCATATAGCTGCTCCTGAAGTAAATACCATCCCCACACAAACTCCGCATGATAACATTAGAAATGGAGCTGCTATAAGGTGGTTGCTATATGCCATAATTACCATAGCTACTGCTAAAGGTATCGGCATCACTAACAGTGTTTTAGTTGCACCAAATTTATCTATAAGTAATCCAGAAACTAACATTGTGAATACAGATGATGCAGCAAATGCGCTAAAGCTCGTAGCCAGCCATACCATTGTCCAATTTTTTTCATCTGCAAGGTGTGCTTGATGAAAAAATACACCAGTTAAAAGAAAAGCAGGTGCTAAAATTACCCCTAAAACTGCAAAAAATCTTATATCCTGGAGTACTTCTATGATAGACCAGTCTTTTATTTTTATATTTTTAGTTTTTAATATTGCTCTACTGAGTTGAACATCTCGTTCTTTTTGACCTTTAAGTAGCCAAATTACTAGAGGTAGTAACAATAGAATATTAAAAAAACCAAAAGCTATCCAAGTTTCCTGCCACCCTATGATACTTATTAATATGACTACTATCGAAGGAAGTATTGCTTCACCTAAGGGATGCCCAAGAGTAGCTATGGAAAGTGCTTTGCCACGATCTTTATTAAAATAACGACCCATTGCTGTTGAATAAATATGCGTCATTAATCCCTGACCGGATAACCTTAAAGTAAACAATGCTATACCGAGTAAAGTTATGCCTTCTGCAAAACCAATCATAAAGCATGCCCCAGTTAGTAATAAACAAGAACCAAGTGTAAATAACCGGAGGTCAATTTTATCAATTAATCTGCCAACCCATATTAAAACAGCTGCGCTTACACCAGTTGCTAGAGTATATGTTGATCCAAACCCACCATGTGTAAGATTAAACTCTTCTCTTATATCTGACCCAAATAGACCGATAAAATAAGTTTGTCCGAAGCTACTAAAAAATGCCAGAGCAAGGCCAAAACTAAGAAAACGTTTATTGTTAATTGCAAAAGTTATATATCTAGATTTCACTATAGTTTTTTAAGCCAAAAGGCAGCCTTTTTAAGATAATAATTTAACCAATTTTGTCACATGATTAATGTCAGTCTGGTGGTTTGGTGTTTTCTATTGAGTGTCTTTTGCCAATACGCTCAACCCATGCTTTTAGCTTAGGGCGTCCTTCTCTCCAAGGGAAGTCTTTTGGGTTTGCATTATCGCGTCCATGTAGTACGCAAGCGAGCACTATCTGCGCCATGTTAAGTTTTCCAGATAATATTGATTTATCTACCTCATCTTCAAACTTATCAGCTAGTCTTAAAGCGCGAGATCTTTCATGTTGTATAAGTGTTTCTGATCTTTCTGACTCTTTACGATATAGGTATTCTCTCCACCATAGGCTTGTGCCATCAAGCATGCTACGCGCCATCGCCTCTAATCTTTTGATTTCTAGTATTTTTTCCCCATCATATATATGAAAAGATGGCTTGCCATCAAGGTGGTCAAGGTACCAGGAAATAAGTATAGAGTCTTCAAGGAGTGTTCCATCTGGTAATAATAATGCTGGGACACGACCTGAAGGATTTAACTGGTAATATGGGTTATTTTCCCCTCGGGTTTTTACTTTTATAAAGTTAACTTTTTGTAATAACCCTTTTTCTTCAAGTACTATTCTTGCGATTCTTCCATAGGGACTAGTCAGTGTACTGTATAGACGCAAAATTATATCTTTCGATTAGGTTATAATTTAAAATCATTACTTATAATCTTATATGTTCTAACTAATAAAATTTTTGTATTTAAATAATAAATGATTTTTGATCTGATTAGTAAATTAAGAAGTGTTATAATAAATTTTTTGATTATTCTAAATAACATATAGGTTTAGTAATAGTATAAGTTTAAACCTTTAAAAGGTAAATTTGTAGTTATAATTAGTTATAATAAAATGGGAGGATTTTAGATGGAAAATGTTGCAAACTTAAATGTATCCAAGGCGCAACAAACAACACACCCATTTGCAGCAGGGGAGCTAGTTTTAGACTCAATACCTTCAGATGAAAGACTGTGGGTTCCTATGGTTGATGGGGTATGGTTTAGACCACTTATGTTTAACGTGGTTCAAGGTGGTTGGTGTCACCTAATAAGAGTTAAGAAGGCAGGAGTAGTTAGCCGTCATAGTCATCCATCGCCTGTTCATGGTCTGGTTCTTAAGGGAAAATGGAGATATTTAGAACATGAATGGATAGCTACAGAGGGAACCTATATCTTTGAGCCACCAAGTGAAACTCATACCTTGGTTGTGGATGAAGATACTCCAGAAATGATAACATTTTTTCATGTCTCTGGATCTTTACACTATATAGATGAATCAGGCGAAGCCGTAGGTTTTGATGATGTTTTTACTAGGATTGATTTAGCTAGGGATCATTATGAAGCTGTTGGGCTAGGCGGCGATTATGTGAAAAACTTTGTTAGGTAAAGTATTTAGTTTAAGCTTAATAATGGTGTTAGGTATTGGGCTAGTAATTTCCACTAGCAATGCTGAGATAGACCATTTGAAGCCTCTATCTGAGTCTAATCTTGACCTTAATCTTCCAAAAGACTCTGGTTATTTTGCTCTTCGATGTTCTGCACTATCGGCAGCGCAATTTAGAGTCCTCAGCTCCGACCCCCCATCACAACAAGTTGTTAAGGAATTACATGAGAGATTTTTTACTATTTCAGTTCGTAGTTATTTAGTCGTTACTAAATTAACTGAGCCCTCTCTTCTAGAGGATTTGGCCAATAAAGTTTTAAATTTTACTAATAGTTATTCAAAAGTTATGGAGACTACATTTCAAAATACGGGTGATTATTTTGATGGGAACCCCTTAATTGAAAAAGATACAAATGATTGTAGTGCGGCAGCACAGCAATTATTAAGTAAATAGCTTAAGCCGCTTTCTAGTTTTATTTTGTAAAGTTTGGAAAAAAATATGCATTTAGTTACTTGTGTTGAGGATCAAAGGAAGATTGCCGTAAAGCGTGTGCCCAGAATGTTTTATGAGTATGCAGATGGTGGCTCATGGAGTGAGTCTACATACCAAGCTAATGAGAGAGATTGGCAATTATTCAAGTTTCGTCAAAGGGTGGGTGTAGATGTAAGCTCAAGAAGTACGAGTATGCAAATGCTTGGTGTCAATCAACCAATGCCTGTTGCTCTAGGACCAGTGGGTCTGATGGGTATGCATCGTGCAAATGGAGAAATTTTAGCAGCACAATCTGCAGAAGAATTTGGTGTTCCATTTACTTTATCTACTATGTCGATTTGCTCGATAGAAGATGTTGCAAAGCATACAAAAAACTCATTCTGGTTTCAGTTATATATGATGCGAGACAAAGACTTTATAAAACGTCTAATTGTGCGCGCAAAAGAAGCAAATTGTTCTGCTTTAATGGTCACTGTTGACCTTCCAATTCTTGGAGATAGGTTTAAAGATCGTAAAAATGGTCTGAGTACACCACCTAAATTATCACCAAAAAATATAATTAATCTTTTCTCTAAGCCCCAATGGTGTGCAGAGATGCTTCTTACCCGGCGAAGGTTTTTTGGAAATGTTGTTGGTCATGTTAAAGGCGTTGAGGATATGTCTTCACTCTCGGATTGGGTAAGTAGTCAGTTTGACCCCTCATTATCATGGCAAGACCTTGAAAGTCTGAGAAAAATTTGGGATAGAAAATTCATTATTAAGGGCATAATGGATCCAGAGGATGCTAAATTGGCTGTAAAGCTTGGTGCAGATGCAATTGTAGTTTCTAATCATGGTGGTAGACAGTTGGATGGAACTATTTCTACTATTTCAGCATTACCAGCCATTCTTGAAAGTGTAAGTGGAGAAGTTGAGGTATGGATAGATGGAGGTATTCGTACAGGTCAAGATATTCTTAAAGCCATTGCACTTGGAGCCAATGGTACATTACTTGGGCGAGCTTATTTATATGGACTGGGTGCAAATGGTAAGGCCGGCGTCACGCAGACTTTAGAAATGTTACAGTGTGAATTAGATACCACTTTAGCTTTATGCGGCGGATCATTTCTTAAAAATGTTAACTCATCAATATTATATAATAATTAGTAATTTTAGAGTTCTATTTGTATTAATTTAAGTGAAGTCTTATTGTTGGTTCTATCAGGAGCGTTCATAGGATCCTAAAATTATCTTTATAATACGCTTTCTAATAAAACCTGGTACTGGGGCAAGAATAATCCTTAATAATAACCAAATTATAAACTTCATAAGGCACCTTCTTTTTCAATTATATTAATTTATATTTTTTCAAAACTTTTTTAATTATAATTATTTATATGATAAAAAAATTTAATAAATATTTTTAAAACTAAGGGGTATTTTTATTTTAGTAATAAATAGTAACTAATTAATTCGGACGGAGGATATACCTATGTTTTTCTCTCGTATATTTGCTTTAGTATTATTTGCAGCTGCTCTTTTTGCACTGTTTGGATCTGGTTATTTTTTATAATACTTTAATCGAACTCAACAGAAATAGTTCCTAGTTCGCCAAAGTTACACTCCACTTTATCTCCTGGTTTACAGTAGATTACGTCCGAAGCACTGCCAGTTGTTATTAAACTGCCAGAATTGACAGTTACCCCTTTTGAGTTAAGGTTATTAATTAGCCATGTTAAGACATTCCATGGTCCACCAAGGACGTTTGACCCTATACCGTGTCCAGCTGTATCCCCATTTACCAAAACCTCAACAGTTTGATCGCTTAAGTCCTTAGTGCGTAGTTTAGGTTCAGCGGGACCCAATACTAAGACCCCACTAATTGCATTATCAGCTATTAAATCAGGTGCTTTAACTTTAAACCAATCTTTGTACCGAGAGTCTGGGATTTCAATTGCAGGATGGACACTTTCAATTGATTCAACAATTTCAGTCTTTGTATATGGAACCTCACGGGGAGGCATGTCTTTATTAATTATAAAATCGAATTCTGGCTCAATTGCATAAGAGTTTATTATACCTCGGGGTATTGACGCTGGTTCTTTATATATAAATTTATTATATAATCGCCCATAAAATGGTGAATCTATCCCAAATCCATTTTGAACACGTGCATTAGTGGCTCCAACCTTGTAACCAGTGACACTAAGTCCGGATATTTTCTCCAGTTGATCCTGTATTAAATATCCATCTGTTATATTCTGAGGTCTACAATTAGCTGGTAATGTATCTATTTGTGAATTGGATTTTAACGTATCCCACAAAAGTGCCGCTGCTCTTGATATAGATTTTTTATCCATATGTTTATCTCCAAATACTTCACTTAATATTTATAGGCAGCGATAAAATTAAAAGTTAAATTATTATTGATTAAGTGTTAAGTGTTAGTTAATCATTATTGATTATTGATTGTTTGATCTTGATAATATAACTAATGAAGCTTACTTGTTTCTTATAGTGGATTTGATACATCCTCTCCACAATAATTGATCTTGATTTTATTATTTTATGTATGTTTCGCATCTTATAGTGCGATTTTAACTTTTTATACTGGAGTTAACTAAAATGCTTCACAGTTTTATTCGCGGGCTTGACAGCCTTTCAGGAATTTCTACTACAAATGCACATTGCGATATTCCTTGTAAAATATATGACCCATCCTCAGCTCAAATTGCAGCTTTATCAGTAGTTCGGTTAATTGACATTATGGAAGAGGCAGCTGATGGAGGTAAGTCAGGTCTTGAAATGCATAATACTATATCTCGATGTGTAATGCGCAAGGAGGAAGAAGCTGAAAAAGCTAAGCACGAGATTCGTATAATTTGGGGTGATTACTTCAAAACTCCTCAAAAAGAAGCTTTTCCAGAGATTGATAAATTAACTCACGATATTATGTTAAAAGGTAGTGCTTGCAAACAAGGCGTTAATCGTAAAGACGCCGAAGAGTTAGTTGAGCTTATTAACCGTTTTGCAGAGGTGTTCTGGGCTACAAAGGATATTAAAACTTCTCGTCATACATGCCCTTATCCGCCAAGCTTGGAGACAGTCTACCCTGTATTGTGAACATTATAACCTTGGTTTTTGGTTGGAAAATTTTAAAGGTTAAAGGGAACAGCATGTTCCCTTACCTATTTGATGGTGACTATGTCCTGGGAAAGGCTATACGAAGAGGTGAGAAGCTTTTCCCAGGTGAATGTATAGAATTATTACATCCAGACTATGGTTCCATAATCAAGACTGTAAGCTCAGTACAAAATGGTAAGATCAAGGTAACTGGAAGATCAAAACTATCTTCTGAAACTGATCAAATTGGTCAGCTGCCAATCCATTGTGCTGTTACTAGAATAATATGGAGGATTTCATTTTCTGGTATAAAGCGTTTGTATTGAGGCTGTCTAATTCAATACACTTAGGTTATGGGAACTTATGATGTATTTTTCTCTATCATATTAGCCTGTAATATTTCAATCCAGTAACCATCAGGATCTTCAATAAAGGCTAAGCCTTTCATTTTTCCATCATCTGGTTTTTTTATAAACTTTACACCAAGTCTCTCAAATCGTTCTGATGCTTTATAGACATCCGGTACTGTAAAACCAATATGCCCAAAACCTTTTGGATCTTTATTTCCACTATGATAGGGCTGACCAATCTCTTTTTCAGTACCCCAGTTATGCGTTAANTCTAACATTGCTCTTTGGCTAAANGTCCATGTTGTTCTTNGATTAGGTTCNAAAGGNACATTTTTGTCTTGTAAGTCTCNCTNTAAACCAAGNAAATAAAGTGTGAATTCCATATCTGGAAAATCAAGTTTCCTATATAAATTCATGCCAATAATACGTGTATAAAAATCTAGAGATATTNAAGGNTCTTTAATTCTTAGCATAGTTTGGTTAAAAATATACGATTGTGTTTCTTCTTCAACTTCTGGACATAAACCTGGGGCATCCTCGTGATGGCGTGACATATTTATTGTTCCTTATATTTNAAATAGAANAATTTAATTATAAAAAACAATAGCTTANGTATATTACTTAAATTACTTTCACAAANNAGCTATTGAATTTAAAACCTCTATTGTNGNATTTTATCNGTTTAGGTTTTGTTATAAAACTACTTNAAAACCTTCAAAATTNGGGTGNCCNATATATAAGTCTGTATGTGANCCCGCGTTTTTATGNGAATCTCTAAAAGATTCTGATTTTGTCCAANTAATGAAATCNTCTTGAGATTGCCACATACTATGTGAAGCGAAAAGAGTATGNNNTTCCTGAGTTTCTCCGCGTAAAAGATTGAAAGATATAAAACCAGGNACTTGATCTAGAAGTGTTTCTCTATTTTTCCAAATCATTTCAAACTCAGACTCTTTTCCGATGTTAATTTTAAAACGATTCATGGCTATAAACATNTTTTTTACCTTTTTNATATTGTTTATGCNCAAAATCTCTTTTAATTGANAATGGATTCAGAGTTATTCTTGTTACTAAAGAGTTTATTTAAGAGGNNTGAGATCCTGTATCTCTTCATCAGTAAATATAGTTGAAACAGCCATAAATCTTAGTCCTAANGGGATTTCTAATGAAAAACTAGANCCGCGACCCTCTACNACATCAATGGAAACATGCATATTTTTATAATACTCAAATTGGTCTGGAGCCATATAGAAATTGCATCCATGTATTTGACCTAAACAAACATCACGACGACCNATGAGAAAATCNCCTTCCTTGAAACACATTGGCATTGATCCGTCNCAGCAACCCCCACTTTGATGAAAAATNAGGTTGCCATGCTTTTCTCTTAGCTTATCAATTACTGCAGCGGCAGGCTCTGTAACAGATACTCTTTCCACAGACATGATATTCTCCTTAGAATATGCAGGATGCCCCCTTTATAAAGAGGGCATCCATATATTGAAAGTTAAGTTCTAAAAGAAACCTAACTTATTTTTATCATAGGATGTAATTACGTTCTTAGTATGCCTATANTGATTTAGCATCATTTTATGTGTTTCTCTCCCAATGCCTGATTTCTTGTAACCACCAAAAGAGGCATGAGATGGATAATCATGATAGCAATTACACCATATTCGTCCNGCCTCGATACCTCGTGACATTGATTGCATNTGATGGATATCTCTAGTCCAAACACCTGCACCTAGCCCATAAAGTGTATCATTAGCTATTGCTAATGCTTCTGCTTCATCTTTAAAAGTAGTAACACTAACAACTGGTCCAAAAATTTCTTCTTGGAAAACCCTCATCTTATTATGCCCCTTGAATACAGTAGGCTTGATGTAAAAACCACTTGGATGGACGGGGTTTTCAAACTTTTCACCACCNATAAGAATTTCGGCACCCTCTTGTTTACCTACATCAATATAGTTAAGAATTTTTTCATATTGATCGTTAGAGGCTTGGGCACCCATCATTGTACTATCTTCTAGAGGGTCTCCTAGAGTAATTGCTTCTACTCTTTCAAGGCATCTACCTATGAACTCTTCATATATACTTTCTTGTATTAGGGCTCTTGATGGGCAGGTACATACTTCGCCTTGATTTAANGCAAACATTACAAACCCTTCAATTGCTTTGTCTAAGAACTCATCATCATGAGCTGCAACACTTTCAAAGAATACATTTGGAGACTTCCCTCCAAGTTCCAGTGTGACTGGAATTAGGTTTTCTGAAGCATATTGCATAATGAGACGACCAGTTGTTGTTTCACCTGTAAATGCTACTTTTTTGATATCTGGNTGTGTTGCAAGGGGTTGACCTGCCTCTGGACCAAAACCACTAACTACGTTCACAACTCCTGCAGGGATAAGGTCACTTATAAGCTCCATAAGTACCATGATTCCGACTGGGGTTTGTTCTGCGGGCTTTATAACAACACAGTTGCCTGCGGCTAAAGCCGGAGCAAGTTTCCATGCTGCCATTAAAATAGGAAAGTTCCATGGTATTATTTGTCCAACTACACCCAGAGGCTCATGGATTTCTTGAGTTACTCTTGTTGAATCTAAGTCTGATGTTTCTCCAGATTCTGCACGTATAGCTGAGCCAAAATAACGAAAATGATCTACGGTTAGAGGTAAATCAGCNGCTTTTGTNTCACGTATGGCTTTACCGTTATCCCAAGTTTCTACTAAAGCAAGGTCTTCAAGGTTTTCTTCAATTCGATCTGCAATTTTCATAAGAACCTGACTACGTTCGGCAGCGGATGTTTTATTCCACGAAGTAGCTGCTTCCCATGCCGCTTTTACAGCAAGATCTATATCTTTATCATTAGACTTAGCTACTCGAGCAATAAGACTGTTGTCTATTGGAGAGTGGTTGTCAAAATACTCTCCATCTACAGGTGCAACCCAGTTGCCACCAATAAAATTATCGTAATGATCCTTAAATGACGGTTTTCCATATGCCACAGTGCGTCCTCCCGTTCTGCTAGCTATTATTTATAAGTNAGTGAAACAAAAAAGAATTNTATCCATCCTTTATCGGTGGCTCTGACGCCTTTTCACTCACAGTCACTATTAAAGGNTGAAATAGCTATAGTTTCAATAAAATTATGAAATGTTTGAAGTTTAAAAAGCAAAATTGTTCCACACAGATAAGTGTACACTTCCAAAAAAATAATAAAATTTATAGATTAATATTATATTTAACCAATTAAGTAATTGGCGAATATATTATTAATATTAAATATATAGTATAAAGGTTTGACTGGGAATTGAATAATATTTACATGTTTATGGAATACTATTTAGCTTAATCAGACACTTAAAATGTAATTGTTGACATAAATTATCATCCAATTGTTTAAATTTCACGTATTGTAAAGCATATACATTTATANNTTACAAATTCTTTACATTAGCAATAGCTAGAACATGACATACTCTCAATTGGATAAATCCTCACATATTCAAAATATTGGTATTATTGGTTCTGGTATATCAGGAATATCTTCAGCATGGCTGTTATCTAAACGTCATAAAGTTACTGTATATGAGAAAAATAACTATNTTGGTGGGCATAGTAATACAGTTAGAGTTTTATCAGGAAATCTCGAGAAAAATGTAGATACAGGCTTTATTGTTTATAATGAAAAAACATACCCAAATCTAACAGCGTTATTTAGTTATCTTAATGTTGAGACTAAACCAAGTGAAATGTCTTTTGCTGTTAGTCTTAGAAATTCTAATGTTGAATATTGTAGTAATGGTTTAAATGGTTTTTTTGCTCAGAGGTTGAATATTCTTCGTCCTTCTCATTGGGCAATAATTTTGGACTTAATTAGATTTTATAAACATGCACAAAATTTTAAAGAAGGTTTATCAGATAATATATCTATAGGAGACTTTCTTAATGAATACTCATACTCAGAAACCTTTATTAGATTTCATCTGTTGCCTATGATTGCAGCTATTTGGTCAGTTCCTTTTAATCAAGCTGCTGATTTTCCTCTTCAAAGCATAGTAAATTTTTTTAGTAATCATGGACTTTTACAATTTAGAAATAGACCTTTATGGCGTACAGTAGTAGGGGGTAGTAAGAATTATATAAATAAAATGAAAATAGGAATATCACAGCCAATATTATTAGGTTGCCATATTGTTAAGGTAGTTAGAGATGACAAAAAAGTATTACTAATTGACCATAACGGAAGGAAATTCTTTCACGATTCTGTAATAATTGCTGCACATGCTGATGAAGCATTAAAAATTATAAATAATCCTAGCTTTAATGAATCTAAAATATTAGGTGCTTTTAAATACAGTAAAAATAAAGCTGTTTTGCATAGTGATGTTAATCTAATGCCGACTCGTGAGTCTGTCTGGTCTTCATGGAATGTAATAGATGCTGGTTTTAAAGGTGAGGGTGTTGGGGTTACTTATTGGTTAAATAAANTTCATGGTTATAAGGATTATCCCAATATTTTTTTATCGCTTAATCCACCTAGGGAAATAAATTCACAAATGATTGAGCAATCATTTTCATATGATCACCCATTATTAACTTCAAATGCACATAGGTTTAGAAAAGAGCTCAAGTGTCTCCAGGGGCATGGTAATTTATGGTTTTGTGGAAGTTATTTTGGATATGGATTCCATGAGGATGCGTTGTCATCTGGCTTGAAAGTTGCTGAAAACTTTGGTGTTACACGCCCATGGAAGAAAGGTAATAATGAATAATACTAAGTTTCCAATAAATTTTTTCATATACAAAACATGTTATAAAAATGAAAAATAGTTTATTTCGCGGTTGGGTAAGACATAGCCGTATTAATCCGTTACGGCATAGTTTTTCTTATAGAGTATTTGCTGTATTTCTAGATATTGAAGAAATTGCGACAGTTCAAAAAAATACGCATCTGTTCTCTTATAATAGATTTAATTTATTTTCATTTTATGACAAGGATCATGGTCCAAGAGATGGCGCGCCATTAGCACCTTGGGTTAAACAACAGTTAAATCAGCATGAAGTTGATATTCAGGGTGGTAAGGTCTTTCTTTTTTCTATGCCTAGACTATTAGGATATGTTTTTAACCCGTTGAGTATATTTTTCTGTTACATGCCCGATGGAACTTTAGGTGCTATAATTTATGAAGTTAAAAATACTCACGGTGAGCAACATTGCTATGTTGTTAGCGCTCCAAAAATTAAGTCCCATGAGACAGTATTATCTCATAGCGAAAAAAAAGTCTTTTTTGTATCTCCATTCATTAGCATGGATGCTAGTTATAGGTTTAGAACATCAATGAGTAATGATAGGTTGTCTGTCTTAATAAAAGTTTTGAGCACTTCTGGTGATTCTATGGTTGCAACTTTGCAAGCTTATCAGAGTAATCTGAACGATTTGTCCCTTATTTCAGTTTTTATAAAAGATCCAATTATGACAGTGAAGGTTATCGCTGGAATTCATTATGAAGCCTTGTGGTTATGGATCAAGCGTGCCCCTTTTTACAAGTATGCCGCTATATCAAGTGTGGAGAATAAATAATGGCGGTTAATAGTGCACAAACCTTAACAGGAACTAGTTCAGTATTTAAACGTAAAAAGCTTAATGGATACGCTTTTTTAATATCTGTAGCTAGGCAGATTGAATACGGAGCTATAACAATATATCTACCNNGTGGNATTAAAGAGGAATTTGTTGGTCATAAGCCTGGACCGAGAGCTT
The DNA here is from genome assembly GCA_002714015.1 of Gammaproteobacteria bacterium. Taxonomy (GTDB): domain Bacteria; phylum Pseudomonadota; class Alphaproteobacteria; order UBA828; family UBA828. The sequence continues at coordinate 23,122 of PAWF01000045.1, forward strand.
CTTTGCGTATTTTAAGNCCNAGGNTGGTNCGTAGGGTTTTACTTGGGGGGAGTATTGGTTTTGCTGAAAGTTTTATAGATAATGACTGGACGTCAGAAGATCTAACGTGTCTTCTTGAGCTTGCATCACTAAATAGTAAAACATGGAATACAGTTGGTAATGGGAATAAGTTTGCACTTAGTTTAAATCGGCTTAGACATTATCTTAGACCTAATACAGTTCGCGGTAGTAAGAAAAATATTGCAGCGCATTATGATCTTGGCAATGAATTTTATCGCTTATGGCTGGATCAAAGTATGTCTTATTCTGCAGGTTTATATGAAGGTAAGAATATTACTCTTGATCAGGCTCAGGAGCGTAAGACTAACCGTTTATTAAGTCTATTAGATATATCATCCGGTGACTCGCTATTGGAGATAGGTTCAGGTTGGGGCAGGTTTGCTATAAATGCATCTAAAAAGACACAGTGTAATGTCTCTGCAGTTACAATTTCTTCAGAACAATTCAATGAATCAAAATTATTATGTCAATCTAGTGGGGCAGATAGGAGCGTAAACTTTATGCTCCAAGATTATCGAGATATTAAAGGTAAATACGATAAAATAGTATCTATTGAAATGATAGAAGCAGTAGGTGAGTCGTANTGGGAAACCTATTTTTCTAAACTAAAGTCTTTGCTTAGCCCCGGTGGTCGAATAGCTTTACAGGCAATTACTATTGATGAGGAAGCTTATGAGAATTATCGAGTAGGTGTAGATTTTATTCAACGNTATATTTTTCCGGGGGGGATGTTACCTACTAAAGAATTATTAATGGATTTATCAAAAAATGCAGGNTTTAAGTGGCTATATGATAGGTCGCATGCTGAAGATTATGCTCTTACCCTAAAAGCTTGGAGGCAAAGGTTTGAAGAGTCTATACCTGAGATTAGAAAGATGGGTTTTGATGATAAATTTTGTCGAACCTGGAAGTATTATTTATCATATTGCGAGGCAGGGTTCCGAACTAAGAGAACAAATGTTTATCAAATAGTACTTTCAGATGAGTAGAGTAGATGGGGATATTAATGAAATTAGATAATTTTACTGGAACTGAACCAAAACTTTTACTTGAAGAATATTTTGCAGGTAATTGTAAGGCATGGGGAGTTTTTGAGGGTCTTAGTGGATCTATAAAGCGCCAATTCGAAGTTGACATTTGTNGAAAATGGAATGGTGAAGAGCTTATATTAGACGAAGACTTTAAATTTTCAGATGGAACAGTTGATCATAGACATTGGCGTATAAAAAAATTAGATCAAGATAGTTATGAAGGGGTTACAGATGGAGTCATTGGAACAGCTCGTGGTCGTGTCTGTGGTCAAGCGTTTCAATGGCAGTATCGTTTTCGTTTAAGAGTAGGGAAACGATATATAAATGTAAAATTTAATGATTGGATGTTTTTACAGCAAGACGGTGTCCTGATTAACCGAGCAAGTGTGAAAAAGTTTGGTATCGTAGTAGGCAGGGTGTGGCTTTTTTTTAAGCATAAATAGTTTAAATAATTATTTAATTAACAGACGAATAAGAGCATAATATATTGGGTATGGCATTATCCTTAAAAATTTCAGAATGTAGGTTAACCTACGGGGAAAAGTAATTTCAAAGTTACTTTTAGATAAACCCTTCATAATTCTCCTTGCAGCTACTTCAGTGCTTACCATAAAAGGCATATGAAAATTATTTTTTTGAGTAAGACCAGTATNAACAAAGCCAGGTGTAATAAGCTGAACCTTTATCCCTTTAGATCTGAGGTCAATCCTAAGAGATTCTGCTAGGTTTATTATTGCAGCTCTACTTGATGTATAAGAATATGCTCTTGGTAAACCACGATATCCAGCACTTGAAGACATTAGAGCAATATGACCTTTCCCCCTTTTCTCGAATTTAGGTAAGATTGCAGTTAAACAATTTATTGTGCCAACAACATTTATAGAAATAGTTTTTTTAGAAACTATATTATCAAGACCATTGGTTTCAGGGTGATAGAATCCTGCGTTAAGTATTGCTAAATCAATAGGACCTATTTCTAATTCTGATTGCTTCATAACTGCCACCACATTGCTACTGCTTTCTATGTCAAGTGGCATGACATGGAAATTTATACCAAGACTTGATTTTAATTTATCTAAATTAGCTTTACTACGTGCTGATCCTATGACTATCCAGCCATCAATAATTAATCTTTCGCATAAAGCCTTGCCAATNCCTGAGCTAGCTCCAGTAACCCATGCGATTTGTTTATTATTGACCATAATATTAACTATACATTGTGAAAGGGGAGACAAAGAAGGCACTAGTAGATGGGAGGCGGTCATACCAGATNCAAGAGCTTGTCTCAACCCTTCCACCAGGCAGATAATAAAATAATATATGGCAATATTATGTTCTGATGCATAACTTGCAGAAAAATTTATATTTAANTGTAACTATTTTGAAAAAATTGCAAAAAAATCCCGCCTCACGTTATGTGAGGCGGGAGCATAGTAACATATTCTAGGAAGGTAAAGTTAGTAGTTAAAATTCTATGGCTGTGTAAAGAATAG
>PAWF01000046.1 GCA_002714015.1 Gammaproteobacteria bacterium
ATAAATCCTGATTCTGATAGCTCGATTCCTTTATCAAAGAGCTTGGTCCATTCAAGCTTACCCCAGCGTTTATGGGCTTCTAACATTAGTGCTGGAATGCCCGGCACCCCAACAGACTTACCTCCAACAACTGCATCATAAAATTTTATAGGTTGTCCAGCTTGATTTTGAAACAATTTAGGAGTTGCATGGCGAGATGCGGTTTCCCGACCATCCAAAGTGATAATTTTTTTACTGGCGGCATCATACCATATAAGAAAGGCTCCCCCACCTAATCCAGAACTTTGGGGTTCAACTAACCCCAGAACAGTTTGCGTTGCAATCATTGCATCTGATGCTGTTCCACCTTTTGCAAGTATTTCAGCTCCTGCATTTGCTGCATATGGATTTGCTGCAGAAATCATCCAGTTTTCTGATATTACTGGATTACCAAGACCCTTGAGTTTGATAGAACTTTTTAAATCATTTCCAAATGCTTTCAATGTAAACGTCATAGCAATAAAAACTGTTAAAAAAGTAATCAATATAGGCAAAATAATTTCCTTTATTTATATATTTATTAAAATATTTAATTTCTAATTGAGGTGAAATTTTAAATCTGTGTCAGCATCCTAATCTTTAACCTTTTATAAAAAACAGATACACATTAATATTTATTATCCTGGCAATGTTTATCTGTTGAATAAAAATACGTTTAAACATGGATATTACCAACAATTTTGAAATCTTAATTACTTTTAAAGTTGACCTTTAATGGTTTACGTAAAATTGATTAAATTAATTTATAGAAGTATTTCACCAAATTTTCTAAAAGAATGAGAAGTATGGTTGAATGAATAATCCCTTTGATAAAGCGCTTCATTTTCCCGCAACCCTTCGTAACCGTAATGCTATAGCTGAAGTGCTTAAGGAATATCTTCCTGAAACAGGAGTTGTTCTAGAAATTGGTAGTGGGTCAGGGGAGCACGGTACTTTCTTTGCTAATATTTTCTCAAACCTAGATTGGCAACTGAGTGATAATGACCCTGTCAACCTTGATAGCATTAGAGCATGGATTGATTATGAGTTACCCGATAAGTTAAATATATACCCTCCTTTGCTTATTGATGTCTCTAATATTCCTCTTCCGGTAAAATTTGCTAACGTAATTATTTGTATAAATGTNGTGCATATAACGCCATGGAATGTAACCGAAGGATTAATGAAGAATGCTGGAGTATTATTGCCGAAAGGGGGAACATTATATCTTTATGGACCTTATAAAGTTTCAGGTAAACATACCTCACCTTCGAACGAAATTTTTGATCTGTCTTTGCGTGCAGAAAATGAAAAATGGGGTGTTCGAGATATGGAAAGTATCTGCGCTGAAGCTAAGAAAAATAATTTGAAATTCATAGAGAGAGTTAAAATGCCATCTAACAACCAGTCTTTAATTTTTTGTAAAGATGTTTGACCTTATTTATAACCTAAAAAAAGTATTTAAATACTGGAGAATAAAATGCCTTCAAAAGCAGTCAGAATAAAAACAGAACCAGATACTTATGCTCCATTTAACATTTCGCAGGCATACCAAGTAGGAGATTTGATTTTTGTGTCTGGGCAAGCAGCATTGAGTAGAGAGGGCGAAGTAGTAGGAGTAGGGGATTTTGATAAGCAGGCAGATTGTACATTGAAAAATTTAGAATGGGTACTAAATGCAGCAGGATCAGATTTATCTAAAATAATAAAGGTAAACATTTACTTAACAAATATCTCAAATTTTTCTAAAATTATNGATTTACGCAAGAAATACTTTACCTATCCATACCCTGCAGACACNATTGTTGAGGTTAGTGCACTCGCATTACCTGAGCTGGAAATAGAAATTGAGGCAATAGCCTTAAAAGATGGATTGGTGGTCGATAAATAATATATCGCTTATAGGGTGTTATATTTTAATTATGTTTAAATGCTCTATAGGAATGTTTTTCTCCCATGGGTTAAAACTGCCTTATCCTTGCTTTAACATCAGTATTGGTACAAGGTATTTGCATATGCTAAAACGTCTTGTCATTTCGCTCTTTTTAATGTGCTTCGCTCTGCTTGCCTTGAGTGAGTCTAGCCTAGCATCTGAGCAGGTTTTTCGTGATGCGCGCAGTTATACTGTTAAAGTAAAGTCATCAGTGGAATATCCAGTATACCCTGATTCACGTGGTACTAGAACTGGTGCAGGGTTCTTAATCGATCAAACACAAGGTCTAATTCTAACTAATCGTCATGTATCTGGAATCTTTCCAAGAACACTACAGGTTATGTTTGATAATCAAGAATATATAGACGGGTCTGTAGAATATGTCGATCAAGTTTTAGATATTGCAATCATAAAAGTTCCACCTTCAAGTATTCCCCCTACGGCACAGAAAGCTAGGCTAAGTTGTAACAAAAATCCAATAGTAGGCGATGAGGTTGGAGCATTTGGTCACCCATTTTCTTTATCATTTTCAGGTACTAGGGGGATTGTTTCTAGTATAAGAGAGGATTCAGGTTATTCATGGATTCAGACAGATGCTGCGATAAATAGTGGAAATTCTGGTGGACCATTAATCGAGTTAAGAAGTGGTAAAGTTGTTGGGGTTAATANAGCATCATATTCAAAGTCTGTTTCTGAAGGGGTAAGTTTTGCAATCCCTATGGTTCACGTTTGTCGTATTATTAGAAATTTTGAGTCTAGTGTTAATCCATCAGCACCCTATATACCAGTTTCATTTTCACCCAGACCAAACTACGATGCAGGCTTGATAGTAGCATACGTTTATCAGAATTTACCTGTGATATGGCCCCTAAAATTTGGTGATGAAGTTATTGCTGTTGTTAATAACGGATTCTTAGAAGCAGTATCAAACGAAGGGGGGNTATTACATGCACTTCGTGGTATGAATGAAAACACAGCTTTAAAAGTTAATAGAAATGGTTCAGAAATACTCGTCGACATTTCACTTATTCCACGAAAAAGTCCATTAAANAAACAAAGCGTTCATTTTTCTGGGGCNATTATTACTGAATTTGATTATCGAGATAATGAGCTAATTAATCCGAGTAATTACATGCGCATAAACCATGTAAGNTCTGGTTCNGATGCTCGTTTAGCNGGACTTCGACAATGGGACTATATTATTGGAATAGATAATACAAGTTTTACTGATATGAATTCATTATGTAGTTATTTAGGAAAAATTGAAATTGATAAAAAAGAGNTCAAGCTTCTGATCAGTCGCTACGGACATGGTTACGATTCTTCAACAGTATTTAAATTAATTAACTTAGAGCCTCGTAAAGTGGGAATAGTGAAAAAGGGACGGGCTAACCTTAGTTGCGATTGACGATCTGTATCAATTTATCTAGTGCGTTTAGAATTCTAATTCTATCTTTTCCACTAAAAGCTTTGTGAATTCGTTCTTACCATCACTTTCGTCAATTTCTCTCATTAAATTACGCATAGCCAATGTATCCACCAATATTTTGTGTAGCGCAGGATTAACAATTAATTTATTTCAGAATCTTTTAGAGATGGAAAGGAAGGTTCATCCATGCCTAATTTCCAAACAGGATATTTAGTCATTACATTTATAAATTGAGATGATTCAAGAATCTGACNTAACCATGTATGAACGTTCGGTAATTTTAGACTATCAAACCATTCTCTATTTGTATTAGCAAACTGNCTTATAAATGGGGAAATTGCAGCATCAGCAAATGTAAAGTTGTTACCNAATAGGTATTTAGATTCTAATAATTTATAATCTAGCTTCTCTATAAATTTGAGTCCTTGATCNCGGTGATNGTTAGAGTCGATATTATTATATCGATTTGNGTATTTATATNTATCTAGATGATCTTTGAAAGNTCCGTCATTTTCTAAAATTAGAGTTTTAATATCACTTTCGTTAACTTTTNTAGGGGCTAGCCATTTATNTGGGTCAGAAATATTGAGTGCCCAAAGCATAATATCCAAACTTTCGTCAATTACTTCTCCATTTGGATGTACTAGAACAGGAACAGTACCTTTAGCAGAAGCTTTTAGCATTTCTTTTGGCTTATCTCTTAGNGCTACTTCTCGCAATGNGCAAGTCTGACCACTTATATATATTGCCATACGNGCTCGCATAGCATACGGGCAACGCCGAAAGGAATATAAAATAGGATTAGTTATCAATGGTATTATCATATCTATTTAAATAATTATTTNATGTAAGTTTTTCCAACGTGCTGTTCCCCTCTTTTTTTTGCTAATTCAATTTGCCGTTGGCGAGAAACATAGCGGGCTCGTTGTCTATTAGTTTGTTTGTCAAAACAATAATCACACGATATTCCCGGTACAAAATTTGATGATAGTTGTTTTGTAGGGCTAACAGGGTGTCTGCATGCATGACATAGCTTATGTTGACCAACCTTGAGTTTATGTATTACGGATACTCTGTAATCAAAAACAAAACACTCTCCATTCCAGAGACTTTGTGTTTTGTCTACACTATCAAGGTAATTCAAGATTCCACCCTTTAGATGAAAAGCATTATTAATCCCTTTGAGTTTGAGGTATGAAGTAGCCTTTTCACAACGGATACCCCCTGTGCAAAACATTGCAATATTAGCATTTTTTAATTTTTCAAAATTTCTATCTATCCACTTAGGTAGCTCGCTAAAAGTATTTGTCTGGGGGTTTAAGGCTCTTTGAAATGTACCCATTTCTACCTCAAATGAATTGCGAGCATCTATAACGACTGTTTCAGGATCAATTATTAGCTTATTCCAATCTTTTGGTGAAACATATGTACCAGACTGCTCAGGTGGGTTTATATTTGATACTTTCATTGTAACAATTTCATTTTTTAAGCGAACCTTAAGTCGAAAAAAAGGCATACTATCTGCATTAGATTCTCTATGAGATATCATTTTTGAGTTTGGTAAATTACGTAAAACCTCTAATCCAGAGTCAATATTTTCTTGGGAACCAGCAAGGGTTCCATTAATACCTTCTGATGCAAGTAATACCGTTCCTTTAAGACCACACATATCAAGCTTATGGGTTAAATGTTCACACAAACTTTTAAGATCTGTGAATTTAGTGAAGTGATAAAATGTAGCTATTACTATATTTGTCATTAGCATAAAATTTTGTGTAATTACTTAATTATTATTGTGTATTTATAAGTTTCAAAAGTTAATTTATGATTTATAAAACTATTTCTAAACAGTATTTTTAAAGAATAAAATAATTTTAGTATATGTCCTTAATTAATTTGTATTTAAAAATTTAAAAAGGGAATTATGACCTTACTATTTGCTCACTAACTCTTGTTATTATGCATCTGAAAAAATTAACAAATAATACTCAAAAACATTTATGAAGAATTCCATATTATAATTGTAGCAATTTAAGTACATAAACATAAAACTTAAAAGCTTTATTATTTTTGATTTGTTATATTTAAATACTAGATTAGGNAAATCTTATAAATATTATAGTATGGTTTTCATAAAAATATTTAAGGTTTTGTAGTATGTCAGAAATAATAATTAAAGCAGGAAATTATTCTTTTAGTGGTAAGTATGAAGATTCTGCACCTGCTACAGTTGCGGCTTTTCGTGCAGAATTACCCTTTAAAAGTCAATTGATACATGTTCGTTGGAGCGGGGAGGCAATGTGGGTTCCCTTAGGTGAAAAAAATTATGGTGTAAACTATGAGAATCATACAAGTTATCCAGCTATAGGGCAGATAATTTTATATCCTGGAGGAATAAGTGAGACAGAAATATTAATTGCTTATGGTAGTGTAAACTTTGCTTCAAAAATGGGACAACTTGCAGGTAACCATTTTATGACTCTTACTTCTGGTTATGANAACCTTGAAGCCTTNGGTAATATAGTCCTATGGCAGGGGGCTCAAGATTTTTCAGTAATAGAGNAGTAATCTCATTATTGCCTAGACAGCAAGCTATGCACATTACCTTTCTGGGAATACATAGACATATTAGATTTTTTATTTTGTCCTTTGGGCATTCCTATCTACATAGGCATAAACAGCTTCAGCTTTAGCTATTATATTATTGTCTGAGTCTGTTACTTGTGCTGATGCAAAATAAAGTTTCTTTCCAGATTTAATTGTTCTAGCGTTACAAGTAATAGTTGAAGTCTTTACTGNATTAAGAAAATTTGTAGTAAGGGAAACTGTAACATTCCCTTTTCGCTTATTAACTTCTGGCTCAAAAACNCCACAGTACCCAGTTGCAGCGTCTATTAACGTGACGATGACNCCNCCGTGAACTCCTCCTTGTCGATTTTTGTGACGTTCATCTAACTTAACTTCTATTTGTGCAAAGTCTTTTTGCCAATCTATAAGCTTGAAACCAAGAACCCCATTAAGACCTTCAGTTAAATTACGTGGTTCAAAATTACTCATAGGTCATTAATCCTATAATGATATAAATNTANAACTCGATAANTTNTTTATTAATGTGCTTGGTAGTCTACAACTTGGTATTTACCATTTTTTAATTCGCCAAAAACAAGTGAAACATAGGGGTGTTTAATAGGTAACCCAGTTTCGTCAATTAGTAAGTTTTGTTCTGAAACATATGCCTCGTAAGTGGTTTCAGAGTTTTCAGCAAACAAATGATAATAAGGTTGGTCTTTTATTGGTCTAATATCTTCTGGTATAGCCAGCCACCATTCCTCGGTATTATTAAATTCAGGGTCTACATCATAAATGACACCACGAAATGGATAAACTCGATGTTTAACAACTTGTCCAATAGAAAATTTAGCAGATTTCACAATTATTTCCTTATTATNTAGCTTTGATTTTTGGTAGAGATAAATGNACTATNGCTGCAACCGCAGCTATGACNGNAGCAGTTAATATGGATAGTGAGTATGAGAGTGTTCCATCAAAGATCGCGGCGGCAGCAAGAGGACCTATTAGTCCACCAATACCATATGATATTGATTGACGACCATAAATTCTTGGTATTTCGTTTACACCATAATAATTTCCAATAGTGGCTGGATAAGCAGTAGAAGCCATACCAAAGGAAACCCCCACTAGTGCTAGCATCAGAAACCCTAGAGTTACGCCTGGTATTATCCAGGCAAGAAATAGAACTATGGCTGCAAGAGTNCACATGCCAACTGTAACTGTNTTGCCTGGAAGAAANCTGCATATCTGACCTGCGATTAAAGCTCCTGTAATATATCCAAGATTAGGTAACATTGGNCCTAATGCTATATCATTTTTTGCCCATTCATTTACCATACCAGCTGCATGTCCAATAATCATCAATGCTGCAAAAGCTAAAAGAAAAAACCCTATCCANAAGCAAATCATAATTCGAGGTTTGTTGGTTAGCATATCTTCAAAAAAACCTACTTCACTCTCNGGCTTAGGAACTTCTGCATTAGATGAACGGAATAAATAATATGATANGATTCCAGCTAGTAATATAATACAAGCAGAGAGTTGTAGCGTAGGGAAAACGCCTACCCATTGTATAAGTGCAGTATAAATTGATGGCCACATAACTCCACCAAGGGCGAACGAAGCAACTGCAATGCTTAAGGAAACACTATGGGGTAGGGGAGAGCGTATTCCACAAGCTGATACCGCTAGGAAATAAGAAACTCCACTCGCAAAACCAAAAAGTATGCCATAGCCTAAAATAAGAGTAATAAGGTGTTCACCAAAACCAGCTAGAGCTATGCCGGCAGCACCTNTAGACATNATAANCATGGATAATTTAGGTAAAGATAGCCATTGCANTAAGCGGTGTGTAACAAAACAACCAACAGTAACAAAAATAAAGGCTAGTGAATAAGCAATACTTACTTCTGACCTAGATATGTCTAAGCTGTTCTCAAGGGGGACAAGAAGGACGCTCCAGCCATAAAGCATGCCCATTGTAAGTTGCAAAAGTACACAGGCACCGATAGGCATAATGGAAAAAGATTTTGTTTCAGTTATGGATTTAGACATAGTATAATAGAATAGCTTAAGATATTTGATTTGTAGAGGAAAATACTACTACAAATAAAATACCTTAAACAATAAGTCTAAATATAATTAAATTAAGCTAGATTTCCAAATTTGATTGGCTAGTTCATTGCCGCTTGTAAAGGCAGCTTCTACATTTCCTTGAATTAACCAATCCCCACACACAGCAATACATTTTTCTTTATCAATCAGATATTTTTCCTCATACCTTTTTTTTGCGTTAGCAAAACGCCAGGTATGCAGGTCTTGATGATTAGCTATTGTTACATCAAATCCTAACGTTTCGTTAACCTCTTTACACATATGCTCAATTATATAATTTTTTCTTTCATTTATATTTTTATCGGCCCAGCTGTTAGTCGAATGAACCAAAAGAGAAAATGGTTGGTTTCTTTNTGGTTTTGAACTGTTTACGGAAACCCAGCTAATATCTCGTCCTCTTATTAATGCTGCATCAAACTTAATATCATAGGTTTTTTGAAAACCAAGCATAAGTGANAAACAGCCTGTCATTTTTATTGTTTTGATGATTGTTGAAAATGAAATCGAGGCTGGTAATAATTTAANCGCTTGAGCAGCTGGTATAGCTATTATAACCCAGTCAAAACTTCCAACCAGNTTTNCTTGATTATCATAGAGATGCCAGCTATNNGANGTTTTATTTAGNGATTGAATATTAACATTGAGTTTAATGTTTAGTTGATTGCCTAAGTGTTTTCCNATTGCATTCATTGTTGGCACTCCCACATAGTGTGGATATTGATTGCTCCATTGCCAACTATTACTAATTTCTTTTTTCTCTATCTCTACGAAGCGCGCNTCCCACCTTTCAATACAACCAACCTTAATAAGTTGATTTACATATTGCTTAAACGGTTCAGTTTTAGCAGTGAAATATTGAGCACCATGATCAAAAGAATATGGGCTGACCTGTCTTGAGGCCATTCTCCCACCAGGACCATTCGACTTTTCATATAATGTTACTTCAAAATGCTTAGAAAGTATTCTAGCCAAAGTTAAACCAGATAAACCCGCTCCAATAACAGCGCAGGACTTCAAAGTAGTTCTCCTTTTGTAAGTTTTTCTTAGGCTAGCTCAAGCCGTAAATCGCGTAATGAAATGCCCTGAGTATTTAAAACCTTTGATAATGTCTTTTGCTGTGCATCACTTAAAATAGCTCGAAGTTCTGCTCGCTTATCTGATTCAACAAACCAAAACTTTTTTGTAGAGCTATTCATAAAAGTTTCTTTGGGAGATTCATAAGTGATATCAAAGTAATTATCAGGTAAATCAACAGAAAGTTTTGAATTATCGCGAGATAAAGGCGGAAATTGAGCAAATGTATAGTTACCTACTGCATTAAGCACATCTTGAGGAATTATATTTAAGTGCTCAATAACATAGAGNAAATGCTCATCAAATACNGTTTTTACATCACGTAAAAGAATAATACTAAATTTAATATTTAACTTCTCAAACTCCTGTCCTATCAACCTATTAAAGTTATTTCCTACTTCAAAATAAGCTTTTATATCTTCTTCATTTTCAAACCATTCTTGCTGTGAATATTTTTCAAGTTCGAGCCAAAATTNTGAACTATCTTTGAACTCTGGTTTACTACTTCTTTCAAATACTTTTACTATTATATCTATTGGGTTAACCCCNTAAGCCAGAGCAGTTTTAAGTAAGGGCTTATAGACTTCAATATTCCAGCAAAAATCAACAAGAAAGTGAATTTTACGCAGGTAAAATAATTCATCTTCTTTCATTGTNGACGTTTCACGTAGGCTTTCTTCATATTCAAAGACACTTAATTCCGTACCATTACCATCTTGATAAATACCGGCATCACCATGTATCAAACGACACCGAGTATGAAAATTAAATTTATTTCGAGTTTGTGGATCATTAGTTTCCGCACCTGCTAATAAGCGCATATTATGATTTTGAATTATATCAACACCTAAAGACATTAATTCTTTTAAAGCTGCGAGATGACTTCCAAGAGTTTCTCCTGGTAAAGGTACTATTAGGTCTGAATAAGTTCGAGATCCTATNGAATGAAACTTTTGCTGATAATCTGCATAGGTATCTAGAGAAATATTATCCCGTTTTATATTTTTTAAAACCTCATCTTCAAGGCTCTGCACTGCCATTACCGGAACAGTCATATCCCCAAAAATTTCTCCTATCTCCAAATTTCTTTCAGTTGCATTTTTTGCAAGCCAAATATGACACTTTTCTGGAGTGCCTGTTTCATCTCTTACTTTACGGATTGCTTTTGCTAGATCTATATCTCTTTTTAAAATTCCAAAATTTGCATCACATATTATCCAGTTTCTTGCATCAGAACGCTGACCGACGTATTGAATTTCTGCTAATGCTTGATCAAGTGACATCCTTCTGACGAGGTCCTTAGATGCTGAACCCCAAGCACAAAAAGTGCATTTGAANGGACANCCTCTGTTAGTCTCAAATAANGGTATCATTCCTNATTTTANGAAANCATCAAGATATCCAGCCAAATANGGTGANGGAATATCATCAATAATCTTTTTTAGTGGACGCTCTTCAGTTTCATATAGGTTACCATNGTTAAGGTAGACCAGGTTATTTGGTAAACTTTCCTTATCTAACGGTCTACCCTGATTATTTTTCCACCACTTAATGAGTTCCGTAAATGGCTGTTCCCCACCATCAATGATTAGATAGTCTATATAATCATGTTCTGATAGAAAAATTGCTCTATTATTCCTATCCACATCTACATTTGGNCCTCCAGCTACAATCATTGTATTTGGTGCAAGTTTACGAATGTGCTTTCCCACTTCTTTATTGAGCTGTTCATTCCANCCATAATTTGCAAATCCAATAATATCAGGTGGGTTTGAATTTACCGCAGTCATAAACTTTTCAGGGTGTTTAAATAGTTTTATTGAAATTGATTTGCCTAAATTGGCCATTGCATAAGCTTTAATGTACCCAATTCCAAGAGGTATAGGTAGTGACCTATCATCTACTGAGTATGTGTGAGCAAGGTCTGCTAAATATATACAAATTGAATCATTCATAATTACTATTTTAGTTTTCCAAGAAATAGTTGNCTAAAATATGTTGGGTCTGAAATTCTTGTTGAGTCGNATATTGCACTTTCCAAAGCATCTTTGGAAATAAAAGGTATATTATGTTCATCAAAGTTACAGGTTAGCAAAGTGCAACGCTTTCTAATCTCAGAGGAGACGGACTCATTAAATTTCATTGTTCCATGGTCTAGTAATATTATAGCGCGATCTGTACATAANCCAACGGCGAGNGTTGTGGTGGCAGGAAAGTCGTAAATTAAAACGTCTGTATTAGCAACTACACTTTCAAAAGGTTTTTTAGCTAGTGCAATATCTCGAGTAGGATTTAAATTATGTGGAGGTTTTTGACCGCCTGGATGTGGTCTACAAGTGAGGTCAATTGACATNTTNTTTAATATGCCAATTAATCGCTCCTGCCANGCCATATATTGTGGACCACCTAGAACAGGCGGGCTAGCTTGGTTTAGTCCATAAAAAAGTGAGGGTATATACATTACTCTTAATTTTTGACTTGAATTTATTTTTTTATGGGAAGCCGAATGTGTAACTTCTAGTCCTGGATCACCATTTGCTGATTTGATTAAGCATGATTGAATTGGATTAGTAAGTTTAACAGCATCATTAAGTTCAGGAAGCTCAGCAGCCATTTTTGTGGTCACATAAAATTTAGAAGATACTGCTAGTTCGTTTAATGCAACAAACTCAGGGGGNTGTAGAAGTGATATTGACCCACCGTGGTCACAACGAATTGCTTCCCCTTCTCGTCTTATAATTTCTAAGCCTAATGCTCTGGACATCCATTTATTACCTGTTCCTGTATATATCTTATTAGGTAGTTTAGGTACTGCTCTTAAATGAGCTAGTATGTTGGTGGCGTCCTGATAAGACTCATTAAATAATTGCCTTATGGCTTTAGATAAACGGACTTTAATTTCAGTTTGTAAAGGTAAGTCGTATAAAAGGTTTGCTGTTATTTCAGATGAAATTTCTGCAACATCAATTTTTTTTAAAAAAACCATGTCCCTTTTTTTTGTCATATTAATAAAATCACAATCATATGAATTTCTTACACTATCGGAGATGCCATGAAGTAATTCTCTTAATAATGAATTATGTGTTAGGGATACTGCATCCGGATAGAGCATGGCTTTTGGTATCTTTGGGATGCTTGTCCAGCTTGCAGTTCTTGCAAGTCTTCGTAACCCGAGAAACCTTGGAGGTTTAGTGTTTTGTCCTAATGAAGGCAAAGTTTTTGGAAGTTTATCAGTTCTTCCAGAAAAGTAATCTACCATTTCTGGTCCAACTAACTGTTGACCCTTTATCAATGCTGAGTCTGTAAGAAGTGCCAATTGTATAAGTGCTAGAGTTTGATTGGGGCGCCGACCTAATAACAATACATCTCTAATATCTGAGTCAGGAACAGCAACTGTTTGCTTTAAATATATTTTATAAAATGCTCTCATATGTGGAATAATATCGGCTAAACTGACTGGCCAAGCATGTATTGGTAATAGACTATTTGTCTCAACATCAAGTGTGACAGGTATATTGCGGTTACTGTTAGCTTTCATTCAAAATGACTCCAAGAGTGAATCATCCAATCTCAGCGTTCATGCCGCCATCTATTGGCATTACATGTCCTGTAATAAAACTAGACTCATTTGAGCAAAGCCAGCAGACCGCATTTGCTACCTCCTCGGGGCGACCTATTCGCTTCATAGGAACTCTTCCAGAAGCTTTATCTGGATCATTCTTCCAGCCTCTGAGCAATAAAGGAGTTAAGATAGGTCCGGGTGCTACAGCATTTATTCTAACCCCTTTTGCGGCATATTCCAAAGCAGCTGCTTTTGTCATTCCAGATACTGCATGTTTAGCTGTCATATAAGGAGACCACTCCGGCCAACAGTTTAAACCCCAAATAGAACTCGCATTTACAATTGCCCCGCCACCAGATTCCATAATAGCTGGGATTTGTGCTTGCATTGACATATATACTCCATTGATCATTACATCGAATGCATGCTGTACTTCTGTCATCTTTTGTTCAGCTAGTAATGCTTGCTGTCCTTCAATACCAGCATTGTTATAAGCAAAGTCTAATCTGCCGAATTCGGTTAGAGATTTTTCAACCATTTCGGAAATATGGGTGGCATTAGATACATCTGTATATTTGAAAAGAGCAATCCCACCTTTATCTTTAACGCTTTTAGCGGCAGCCTCTCCGTTTTCTTCATCAACATCAGCAATTATAACGGCTGCACCTCTAGAAGACATTTCAATAACAGTTGAATAGCCAATACCTGAACTGCCACCTGTGACTATTGCCACTTTTTCAGAGAACATCATTGATTTAAGCCATTTACAGATAATTTGTAATTAAAGCAAACCATTAAAATTATTTCCGCTATTTGTTGAAAGTCAATTTGAATTGGGGAGTAAAAAAAAATATAGCATACAATACATTCTGCAAATATAGAGTCTAGAATCTAGCTATAAAACTCTAGAGTTAATTTTTAAGACCTTTATAAGATTATATTTAATAGAATTTATATATTATCTTTTTTTAATATAAATATCTAAGGAAATGAAAATTGACACATTTTGATTCATCTACACCATTTATTTTGATAGCAAGAATAAAGGTTAAAGAAGGTAAGGTTGAGGATTACTTAAAGCTCGCCAAGATTACTGATGAAGCAGTAAAGGAGTCGGAACCTGGTATGATTCATCACACATTTGATGCGGACCCCAGTCACCCCCTTCAGTTTGTATGGTCAGAACTTTATGAAAATGATGCAGCCTTTTTTGCGCACCTGAATAATCCACCCGTTAGTGACTATCTCTCAAAACATGCTGCACTTGCCGATTCATTCAGCGTAGAAGTCTATGGAACTGTTGGTAAAGAGTGCAGAGAAGCTATGCTTTCTATAGGTATTCCTGTTCAAATATTTGAGACAAAATGTGGTTATAGTCGTGTTTGATGATTTTATTAATATCAAATTATGATAATAATTTATTTTCTTTTTTAAAAAGTTAAACATTTTTATAAATTGTTCATATGTTTATGAGGGCTTATGTTTTCCAAATACAATAAGAGCTCGTGTCACAATAAAAAGAACAAGTGCATTTAATAGATGCCACATAAAATGCGTACCAAGAGGAAAGCTCTCGCATACGATTTCATCAATAGTTCTTAAAGTTAGAGATATTGAAAAAATTATTGCTGCAAGTAATAGAAAATAGCTGGCAGGATGTTTTTTAAAGATAAATAAATACCCACCCATAATTACCATTGCTAGTAAGGCGCCTAAATATGCACCTGCCGGTAATTTAATAAGTAGCTGAAATAATATGGAAAAAGCTAAAATAGAGCTTGTGCCCAAAATACAAAACCATAAAGAGGCAGCAACAAAACGCCTAAGTGCAAACCATGCATAAGTTAAAATAAAAATTGATATTGGTGTAACATCGGCAATCATTGCCCAAGTAGTAGCATGTGTATGGAATAACCAACTGCCAAGACCAATTAGTAAAATTAAACTTACTAAAATCCAAGAAGTAATATCTTTACGGGCATTTATATTTTGGCGAAAAATTGTGAGGGATAAAATTAATCCACTAAAAATAAATGCAATATTGGTGAGTGCATTAATAGGTTCTGCCCAATATTCAATATTGTTTCTTTCACAATATATATCTATGTAGTTATTCAAAGTTTATGAACTTAAGGCTAACTTTTAGAAAGATTTTTTTGGTTAGTCATCACTACTATCAGACCTTATTATTTTTTGGTGGCTGCGGGTTATTTGCGGGGTTGCTATCTATTAATTTAACTTCACTGATCAGGTTATTTTCATACAGTGGCTTTAGGTCTTTAAAAAGTGATCTTGCCAGTTCCTCCTCATAAACCTGTTCACTATCTAAGTAGAAAGCAAAAGATTTTTTATGTTTTTGAGCTTTCTGTGGGTTTTCAATTGTCTGTTTGGTCCACTCATAAAGTGGATAGTTATCTAAAGTGTTTTGTTCTGCCTCTAAACAGTAATCTCTGAAAGCATCATAAGTACAAACTGGGGTCAGTTTATGAGTGTTGGCTATAGAAAATATAATACCTGAAGTCCCTGTCTTATCTTCTGCCCTTAATGCATTGGATAAATTTTCATCAACGCGAATTCTTACTTGATATAGCCATTGGTTTTTATTCAAAATAATACTCCATAATGCGTTAAGGTTACTCAAATACCATAGTTAACCAAAAGTTAACCTCTAAATGCTATGGCTTAAGATGTTTAACAAAGAATTCACAAGCAGCTTTACTAGCTTCATCTAATCTTGACATATATGGGTCATAATGTTTGCAGTCCAATAGTAAGAGCTCCTTTGGCTCTAGGGCACGATCGTATGCTTCTAACTGATCTCTTGTTGGTACGCGTGTATCGTTTGCTGCCACTATCATTAACAACGGAGTTGGGCTAATTCTATGCATGAAAGACCAAGGCTCATACTCTAGCCATAAATCGCGGCTACGAAGCGTTATTTCGTTAAGATAACCAGTACCCTCACCTAATGCTTCAGCCCATTTGGCTGTTTCACCTTCAGATTGATAAACTGGCATCGTAGTAGCCGGGTGACCTCTTGCACGATCATCATAATCTTTATAAATCGTATTGAGAAAGCTAGACATTTCAGGCGCGGTTATCATTCGCTCAATTGCACCCGAACCAGAGGTCACTGGAACTTGACTAACTATGCAAGAGATACGTCTGTCCACAGCACCAATAACTAAAACATGACCTCCAGAATAACTTGTTCCCCAAAGAGCTATACGAGTTGAATCTAATGCTTCATGAATTCTGGCATGAGATATTACTTCCCGCATATCACGAATTTGTTGCCACGGGTCTACCTCTTGGCGAATATCACCATCACTGTGACCAAAGTTGCGGTGGTCGTAAATTAATGCAGCAAGCCCAGCTTTCTGGAAAGCTTTTGCAAAAGGATCAAGACCCATATCCATAAGTGCACTGAAACCGTGGCTCATAACTACTGCTGGGTAAGGTCCAGGGCCATCAGGCAAATATAGTTTACCTGCTAACTTAACTTTATCAGCCATGGATAAACTAATATCGTGTGTTTGCACTTTACTTCCCCATTCTTTAAATAATGTTAACCAGATGCAAAATTAAATCAAATTAGAATTTTTTATGGTATTTGATTATAAACTTTGAAAAATTACCTTTTTATAGCCTCAAATTCAAAATAACCTTTGTATTATAATTAGCTTTGATGTTTCCATTAAACCTTAAAAGTTAAAGATAAGTCGATAAGGCCTACTTTCATGAATATTAATATTACAAGTATCAAAACTGCAGCTCGTGATTTCAGGGATGAGATTCTGCAAACTCCGTTTTCTCTATCACGACCTCTAACGGAGAAATTAAATGCTGAGGTATATGTAAAATACGAAAATAAGCAGCATACCTCTTCTTTTAAGGTTCGCGGAGCACTAACCAAGCTGATGACATTATCTCATGAACAAAAAATCAGTGGTGTAATTGCAATGTCTGCAGGTAATCATGCGCAAGGAGTCGCATATAATTCAAAACGTCTTGGTATCCCGTCAACCATAGTGATGCCTGACAGTACACCATTTACAAAAATTAGGAGTACTAAAGAATTAGGAGCTGAAGTTATAATTAAAGGAAAAAACCTAACGGAAGCTGAAGATTATGCAAAAGAACTCTCTCTTTCTAGAGGTCTAACTTTTATTCATCCATTTAATGATAAGCATATTATTGTTGGTCAAGGAACTATTGTATTAGAAATGTTAAAAGAAAATTCTGACATTGATACATTAATAGTTCCAGTTGGAGGAGGGGGGCTAATTGCTGGTTCTTTGATTGCTGCAAAGAGTCTAAAATCATCAATTAAGGTTATACGTGTTGAGGTTGAGCGATACCCTTCACTAGCTAATGCTCTTGGAGGTTTAACTAAGCCTTGTGAAGGTTCTACTTTAGCAGAAGGGATAGCAGTGGCTCAAATAGGTAAGATACCCCTCTCAGTTATAAAGGGAAACATTGATGATTTTTTAATTGTATCAGAAGATTCTATAGAAAGAGCTATTGCATTGTTTGCATTGACTGATAAGACAATAGCAGAAGGTGCAGGTGCTGCTGGTTTAGCCGCACTATTAGAATATCCTGATAATTTTAGAGATAAAAAAGTAGGATTAATACTTTGTGGGGGGAATATTGATTCCCGCATGCTATCCTCTGTTCTTATGCGAGATATGGTTCGTAACGGTCAGGTGGTTACATTGAGTATTACGATACCTGATAAGCCAGGGCAACTGCAGGCTGTTTCTGGTATTTGTGCTGATGCAGGTGCAAATGTACTAGCAGTGGAACATGGTCGTTTTGCTCTAGACCTTGCCGCAAGTTCAGCTCAACTTGATATTACCATTGAAACGCGAGGTCATCAGCATGCAAAAGAGATTATGGAAAAAATGCAATCAGCCGGCTTCATTATGAATACATTAAAATCTAAATAAAAAACTATTTAATAAATTATTATAATGTCAAAGATTAACCCATACGCCATGCTATTATATTTTCTGCCATATATACTTGTAGCCCTTACTATAATTGGTTGGTGGCTGGGGGGGTATTGGACTTTTATAACTCCAGTTTTTGTATATGGAGTAATTAATCTTTCAGATCATATATTCCCTCAACACCCAACAATCTCTGGTGTTTCTCAATCAAAACTTGAAAGACAAGAAGGTCCTCTAAGTTTATATTCATTTCCCCCTATTTTATGGTCTTTCACACAATTATGTTTTATCGGTTGGTGCATTTGGGTAGTGACGTTTGGAAATCTATCAACCCTAGAGATTATTGGAGTGGTTCTTTCTGTTGGTGTTATGGCGGGTGCTATTGGAATAACATTTTCGCATGAGTTGATACATAGAAAACATCTTTGGGAGAGACTAGCAGGTGAAATAATGCTTTTATCTGTTACTTATCATCACTGGTCCGTAGAACACGTGTATGGTCACCATAGAACGGTGGGAACACCTGATGACCCAGCAACTGCAAGGCTAGGTGAAAGTTTTTATGCTTTTATGCCACGAACTGTTTTTGGAGGCTTAATATCTTCTATTAAACTTGAGTCTTCTCGTCTTCGTCGGAGAAAAAGAAAAGCTTTTAGTTTTTATAATCGAGTAATATCAGGATTAGCTATAGAAATAGCTTCCTATTTAATTATAAGTTTCAGCTTAGGTTGGGAAGCCGCGCTTACCTGGTTTGCAGTTAGCTTTATCGCAATATTTCAACTCGAAGTTGTTAATTATTTTGAACATTATGGTTTATGCAGACGTGAAATAACCCCAGGACGATTTGAGCCTGTTTCAGCTAAACATTCATGGGATGATGGTCATCGAATTTCTGGATATTTCCTTGCAAACCTACAACGTCATTCTGACCATCATCTTAGACCAGGTGTCCGTTATGATAGTCTAAAGTTAGTTAATGGAGCTCCACGATTGCCAGCAGGTTATGCATCAATGTTATTAATGGCACTTATTCCACCTCTTTGGTTTTCTGTAATGAATCCCCGCATAAAATGATCAAATAATATGGAATTATGAAATAAGTTTTAGTTACTAAATAGGATAAATCTTTAGGTGTAATATGGCTAAAAGATTACCATTTCTAATTATTTTTTTTCTATTGGCTTTAGTTGGAAATAAAAACTTAGCTTTATCAACGGATTATAGTTTTGATGGGTTTTGGACAGCAAAGTTAGTAATGCTTTGCCAGGGTGACTTCGTCAAAGAATTCAATGCTAAATTATTAATTAAGTCTGGCATCATAAAATTTGAGGCTAGTCGTGGACCAGAAACATATATAATCTCTGGATTTGTACGTTCAGATGGTCGTATTGAAGAGTTTGCAATTTATCCAATGCAAGGTGTTACGTCGTTATCAGCAATATATAAGTCGCCAGCTGCTAGATTGAAAAAAAATACAGGGAAATTTATTGCTCATTCAAGTCATTTAGAGAGTAATGGGCGCTGTTCTGCTAAAGTTAATTTTAAGAGAGATTAATTTTTTTATTAAGATGTTCTAAATTTATTGCATCTGAATAATTATTAAAAAGTAATTATACAAAATATTAATGTTTTGAGGATTATGATGCTGGATAGATTTAAAGAAGAGCATGGAGACCCTAAACACCCACTGCAGCCACTTACACCAAAAGAAATTCAAAAGGCTGTTATGATTATTCGCTCATCTAAAGAAATCGATGATTCTATGGCATTTGAAATTATCGAACTTATGGAACCAGAAAAATCAGTTGTTAGGGCCTTTTCAAAAGGTGATACAATAAGGCGTAATGTTCGAGTAAATATGTTTCCACGAGATGACATCGGTGTATATCAAATAATTGTAAGTCTTGACAAGAATAGTGTTGAGTCA
This sequence comes from Gammaproteobacteria bacterium, assembly GCA_002714015.1. Taxonomy (GTDB): domain Bacteria; phylum Pseudomonadota; class Alphaproteobacteria; order UBA828; family UBA828. Next base: position 19,585 of record PAWF01000046.1, read on the forward strand.
ATTAATCATCTTCCCAAGGCTCGACCTATGATTCAACTAGAGCAATTTATGAAAATTGAGGAAGCAGTTAAGTCATCTCCTAAATTTATTGAATTATGTCATAAAAGAGGCATCACTGATATGGATCAAGTTTGTGTTGATCCATGGTCTTCTGGTATGTTTGAAATAGATGGGGAGGAGAATCGTCATCTTTCCCATACCTTTGCATGGCAAAAAGTTGGCGGTGCCGAGAATTATTATGCCCATCCTATCGAAGGATTAAATGCAGTTGTTGATCTGAATACTTGGGAAGTAATCAGAGTCGACGACTATGGTCTTATCCCTATTCCTGAAGATAAGTATGAATATTCATCAGTAAGTCAAAAAACTGTTCGACAGGATTTATTACCAATCAATGTTGAACAACCCGAGGGTGTTAGTTTCAAGCTTGATGGTCATCAATTAAAGTGGCACGAGTGGGAATTAGTCATAGGATTTAATGCTCGTGAGTCACTAACCTTGCATGATCTAAGTTATGGGGGGCGACCGGTTATATACAGAGCTTCTGTTGCTGAAATGGTTGTTCCTTATGGCTCTCCAGATGGAGGGCATTTCAGGAAGAATGTTTTTGACATAGGTGAATATGGAATAGGGTATTTAACTAATTCATTGAAACTAGGTTGTGATTGTTTAGGTTCTATACAATACCTTGATGCATGGACCGGAAATATGAACGGAGGTCTAATACATACTGAAAATGCAATTTGTATACATGAAGAAGACAGTGGGATTCTATGGAAGCACTGGGATTTTCGGAGTGATAATGCTGAGGTTCGTCGTTCTAGACGGCTTGTAATTTCTTCTATTGTTACTGTTGGTAATTATGAGTATGGGTTTTATTGGTATCTCTATATGGATGGTGTAATTGAATTCGAAATCAAGGCTACTGGCAGTATAAACACAACTGCTTGTAATCCTGGGAAACCAAGTAAGTATGGAAGGGAGGTTGCGCCTGGTGTTGTTGGGCAGATACATCAACATTTCTTTTGTGCAAGACTTGATATGTCTATTGATGGTGATAAAAATTCAGTTATTGAGGTTAATACCAAGCAGGAGGATTCAGATAAGAACCCTTATGGAAACGCTTTTTTTGAAAATGAGCGTGTTATAGAAACGGAAACAGGGAGGAAATCTAACCCCCAAACCCAAAGGTATTGGAAGTTTATAAACCCAAATAAGCTTAACCATGTGGGGAGTGCAACTGCTTATAAATTAGAACCTAAAAGTTGTATTACTCCATTCTTAAACCCTCAATCTCCATCAGGGAAACGCTCTACGTTTATAAATAATGACTTGTGGTTGAGCGCGTATGACTCAGAAGAACGCTACCCAGCAGGAACTTTTGTTAATCATTCAGATGGTAGTGACGGAATTGCATCATACGTTGAACAGGAAAGATCAATTGAAAATTCTGATATAGTTGCATGGCATGTATTTGGTTTGCACCATCAACCACGACCTGAAGATTTCCCTATTCAGTCTTGTGTAACCTGCGGATTTATACTTATGCCATCCGGGTTTTTTGATTCTAACCCCTGCCTAGATTTACCCTCTACTTCAAATACAGCTAGTTGCCACGCTAATAAATAATTAATTTTATGAATAAGCTTATATAAAACTAAATAACGCAAATTTAAATTTTTCAGCAAACACTATTCATTAATAAAAGGCGGTAGTCATGACTTATACTGTTATAGCAAGTAATCCTGATACAAATGAAATTGGTATTGCATCAACTACTATTTCTATAAACTTTGGACGA
>PAWF01000047.1 GCA_002714015.1 Gammaproteobacteria bacterium
AAAACGATTTGGTATGAGAACAGGTAAAACAAAGAACTGGAAAAAAGCATATATCAAATTAGCTGAAGGGCAAAACTTAGATATTTTAAATACGGACGTTTAAAGAAATGGCAGTTATAAAGTCAAAACCAACATCACCAGGTCGAAGATTTGTTCAGACTGTTAAAACAGATAATCTCCACAAAGGAAGACCTCACAGATCTCTCACTTCTGGCTTAAAGAAAACAGGAGGAAGGAACAATTATGGACGAATGACAACTAGACATATCGGCGGAGGACACAAGAGACTTTACAGACAGATAGATTTTAAGAGAAATAAAGACAATATATCAGCCGTTGTAGAAAGGATTGAATACGACCCTAATCGCTCTTCACATATAGCTCTTGTTCTTTATGAGGATGGTGAGAGGAGATACATCATTGCACCGAAAGGCCTTAAAGAAGGAGACAAGGTTTTTTCTGGAAACAATGTTCCAATTGCAAATGGTAATACTCTTCCACTAAATAATATTCCTGTTGGAACAATTGTTCATTGCATTGAAATGAAACCAGGAAAAGGTGCTCAAATTGCTAGATCAGCAGGAGCAAGTGTTCAGGTTCTAGCAAAAGAAGGAAACTATGCTACTCTTCGGTTGAAATCTGGAGAAGTCAGAAAAGTTCTAATTAGTTGCAGAGCAACAATAGGCGAGGTCGGTCATCAAGAACATAACTTAAGAAAACTTGGTAAAGCAGGTGCAAGCAGATGGAGAGGCGTAAGACCGACTGTAAGAGGCGTTGTAATGAACCCAGTTGACCATCCACATGGAGGAGGAGAAGGAAAAACCTCTGGTGGCAGAGATCCTGTTTCTCCATGGGGTGTTCCAACCAAAGGATATAAAACCAGATCTAACAAAGTGACTGATAAGTTCATAGTTAGAAGAAGGAAGAAGAGAAAGTAATATGCCTAGATCAATAAAGAAAGGACCTTTTGTAGATTTGCATTTGATGGATAAAGTCCAAAAAGCAGTTGAAGAGGGAGGAAGAGCCAGAATTAAAACATGGTCTAGAAGATCCATGGTCATACCAGAAATGGTAGGTATGACTATCTCTGTTCATAATGGAAGAGAGCATGTACCGATATTGATTTCTGAGAATATGGTTGGCCATAAATTAGGTGAATTTGCCCCAACAAGGACATTTCGCGGACATTCTGGTGATCGTAAAACTAAGTAAGAGCTAAGAAAATGAAAGTAAAGTCAACATTAAGGTATGCAAGGATTTCTCCTCAAAAGACGAGATTGATCGTCGACATGATTCGAGGATCTGATGTTTTGGCAGCTATAAGGTTGGTGAAGTTTCTCCCCCAAAAAGCAGCAAAAATCGTTTCAAAGGTTCTTAACTCAGCAGTTGCTAATGCTGAAAACAATCTAGGACTAGATATAGATGATTTAAAAGTATCACAAGTCTATGTTAATGAGGCTCCAACTTTCAAAAGATTTAGAGCAAGAGCACGAGGTAGAGGAACAAGAATTCTAAAAAGAAATAGTCATATCACAATTGAATTATCGGACGAGTAATATGGGACAAAAAGTACATCCAATAGGTATAAGGTTAGGTATCAGTAAGAAGTGGTCTTCAAACTGGTTCTCTGACTCATCAAGTTTTTCAAAGAATGTTCATCAAGATTTTATGATCAGGGAGCTATTGAATAAAAAACTTAAGGATGCTGCGGTAAGTAATATTCAGATAGAGAGAAGTTCTGATAATCTTACTGTCACTATATTTTCAGCCAGACCAGGAATTGTGATTGGAAAAAAAGGCGAAGGAATTGAAGGCTTGAGAAGAGAGGTAGCTAGCTTAATGGAAACTTCAATTAATAATGTTTTGCTTAATATAAATGAAATAAAAAAGCCTGAATTAGATGCAAAACTTGTAGCTTCTTCAATAACTCAGCAATTAGAGAGAAGAGTTCTATACAGAAGAGCCATGAAAAGAGCTGTTACGAATACAATGAGGTTGGGAGCAAATGGAATAAAAGTGAAAGTAGCAGGCAGACTGAATGGTGCAGAAATCGCTAGATCAGAATGGTATCAAGAAGGAAGAGTTCCGCTCCATACTCTAAAGGCTAATATAGATTACGGCGTTTCAGAAGCTATGACTACATATGGAATCATTGGTGTGAAAGTTTGGATTTTCAAAGACGATGAATCAAAGTAAATAGATTAGGAAAAATAAATGTTACAACCAAAGAGAACAAAGTACAGAAAACAAATGAAAGGCAAGAATAGAGGCCTTGCTTCTAGAGGAAGTACCGTTTCATTTGGTGAATATGGATTAAAGGCTACTGGTCGAGGAAGAATTACAGCAAGACAAATCGAGGCGGCTAGAAGAGCCATGACTAGACACATTAAAAGAGGCGGTAAGATCTGGATAAGGATTTTCCCTGATAAGCCAATTACTAAAAAGCCCCTTGAAGTAAGGCAAGGTAAAGGTAAAGGTAATGTCGAATATTGGGTCGCACAAATTCAGCCAGGAAAAGTTTTATATGAAATGAGTGGTGTAGAGGAAAGCTTAGCTCAGGAAGCATTTAAACTTGCTGCAGCAAAACTTCCAATCAGTACAAAGTTTGTAAGTAGGCAAATCATATGATTGATATCAAGGATATAAGAAGCAAGGGAGTAAAGGATCTAGAAAAGATGCTTGATGACCTTTTAGATGAGCAAATGAAGTTAAGGCTTCAATTTGTCACTGGACAGGTCACAAATTCAAGTCAATTTAAAAAGATTAGAAAAGATATAGCTAGATTAAAAACAGTTTTGAGTGAGCAAAATAATGGCAATTGATAATCAAAAAAATACAAGAAGAACTACTGGCGTTGTTGTCAGTGACTCAATGGAAAAGTCAGCTACTGTCGCTGTGCAAAGAAGGATGAAGCATCCTCTTTATAATAAATATATATATAAGACCACAAAGATCATGATCCATGACGAAGAAAACGCTTCCAAGGCGGGAGATAAAGTGACAATTAGAGAATCTAAGCCAATATCAAAGAAAAAAGCTTGGGTCTTGGATCAAATATTAGAGTCTAAAAGAGCGGAGTAACTTATGATTCAAACTGAAACAATGCTCAATATTGCAGATAACAGTGGTGCTAGGAAAGTGCTTTGTATAAAAGTGCTTGGCGGCTCAAAAAAGAGATATGCAAGAATCGGGGACATCATAAAGGTTACCGTCAAGGATGCGATTCCAAGAGGTAAAGTTAAGAAGGGTGATGTTTATGATGCATTGGTTGTAAGAACCAAATCTGGTGTAAGAAGATCTGATGGCTCACTCATAAGATTTGATGGAAATGCTGCAGTGCTTCTCGACAATAAATTAGAGCCTATTGGAACAAGAGTATTTGGACCTGTTACAAGGGAATTAAGAGCAAAGAAGCAACTGAAGATTATCTCCCTTGCTCCAGAAGTTATATAGGAATATTAAATTGAAAAAAATAAAAAAAGGCGACCAAGTGATAGTACTTTCAGGCAAGGATAAAGGAAGGAGCGGCACTGTATTAAATATACTCAAGAACTCTAAAGTACTTGTTGAGAATGTGAATATTGTCAAAAAACATCAAAAAGGTAACCCCAATACTGGACAAGAGGGTGGAATCATAGAAAAAGAAATGCCAATCCATATCTCAAATGTAATGTTAATGAATCCTATTACTAACCAACCAGATAGAGTGGGTATAAAGAAACTTGAGGATGGAACAAAAGTTAGATACTTCAAGTCAAATAATGAGGTTGTGGATATTTAGAAATGGCAAGGTTAAAAGAGAAATATAACCAAGAAATTAAAGCTAATCTTCAGAAAAAGCTTGGACTCTCAAATGCTATGGAGGTACCAAGAATAAAAAAGATTACTGTGAATATGGGTGTTGGAGAAGCAGTACAGGATAAGAAAACAATCGAAAAAGCAGTTGCAGACCTTGAGAAATTAGCTGGACAAAAAGCATTAATCACTCGTGCCAGAAAATCAGTTGCCTCTTTCAAAATAAGAGAAGGAATGCCAATAGGAGTCAAAGTAACACTCAGAAGAGAAAGGATGTATGAGTTTTTAGACAGACTTATTAATGTCGCACTTCCTCGCGTAAGAGATTTCAGGGGGCTCAATAGCAAATCTTTTGATGGTAATGGTAACTATAGTCTAGGAATAAAAGAGCAGATCATATTCCCTGAAATTGATTATGACAAAATCGACAAGATAAGAGGTTTAGATATCAGCATCACAACAAGTGCTAAGAATGACGAGGAAGGATTAGCATTATTAAAAGAATTCAACTTCCCTCTCAAAGATGCCCCTAAGAAAAAAACAACTGAGGAGTCAGAATCAGAAGAAATTATTGAAGTAGCTGATGCAGAGCCTGAAGAGAGCAAAGAAGAAGTTATTGAGACAGCTGATGCAGTGAATGAAGCAGAAGAAAAAGCAGCTGCCGAGACATCCGATGAAGAGCCTGAATCAGAAGAAGTATCTGAAACAGAAGATAAAGAAACTGAAAGTGAGAAAAAAGAATGACGAGAAAAGCAATTGTAGAGAGGGAACTCAAGAGATTTAGAACGGTTGAAAAGTATGCTGAAAAAAGAGCATCTCTAAAGGCTATCCTTCGTGATGTAAATGCATCACAAGAAGAGAAAAACGAAGCAAGAATAAAGTTACAAAAGCTGCCAAGAAATGCGAGCCCATCAAGATTGAGAAATCGTTGCTCAATTACTGGCAGACCAAAGGGGTACTATAGAAAATTTGGACTTGGAAGAAGCAAGCTCAGAGAAGAAGCAATGAAAGGAAATATACCGGGATTGCATAAAGCAAGTTGGTAAAAAAGAGGAAACAGATATGACAATGACAGATCCAATTGCCGATATGTTAACACGAATTAGAAACGCTCATAAAATAAGCGCTTCGAGTGTTTCTATTCCTCATTCAAAAATTAAGGAAAGTATTGCATCAGTTTTATTAGAGGAAGGCTATATAAAAGGGTTTACTAGCGAAGAATCTGAAAATAATAAGAGCAATCTAAATATTGAATTGAAGTATTTTGATGGCAAACCTGTCATTGAAAAAATAGATAGAGTGAGTAGACCAGGATTAAGAATATATAAGCAAACATCTGAAATCCCACGAGTTATGGGAGGCTTGGGTGTTGCAATTGTTTCTACCTCATCCGGGGTTATGAGTGATAGAAAAGCAAGAAAAATTGGACAAGGCGGAGAAGTCTTGTGCGTGGTGTCTTAAATTAAGTAGGCTATAAAATGTCAAGAATAGAAAAACAACCTGTAGATATACCAGAAGCGGTAGAAGCAAATATTGTTGATTCAGACAATCTATTAAAAGTGAAAGGCCCTAAAGGGGAGCTATCGCTTGATTTAATCAATGATGTCTCTATCGCTATACAGGATGGTTCAGTAAAGATCACCTCTAATGGCAAATCACGTTTTTCTAAAGCTGCTGCAGGGACATTTAGAAGTTTAATACAAAACATGGTTATTGGTGTTACTGAAGGATATACGAAAGAACTTGAACTAATTGGTGTAGGCTATCGAGCCAAGTCACAAGGTAAGACATTGAATTTAACACTAGGCTTTTCTCATCCTGTTAACTATGAGATCCCAGAGGGAATTGAAATATCAACACCTTCTCAAACCGAAATTACCATTGCTGGAATTGACAAGCAGAAAGTTGGACAAGTTGCAGCTGAGCTAAGAGCAATTAGGCCGCCTGAGCCTTATAAAGGCAAGGGTGTGAGATATAAAGATGAGCAAATAACATTAAAAGAAACTAAGAAAGCTGTTTAAAAAATAAAGTTATGATTTCAAAGATTGATAAAAGAAAACGAAGGGCAAAAAAAGCTAGAGCTAAAATTAAAGAACTCGAAGCTCATAGGTTATGTGTTCATAGATCATCAAATCATATCTATGCACAAATAATAGCACCTAATGACCAGACAGTAGCTGCAACCTCAAGTCTAGATCCAGAAGTGAAGAAAATCTTGGGAGATAAGACAAAAGGAAAAATTGATATAGCAAAAGCTGTGGGACGACAAATTGCTGAGAAAGCAAAAAAAGCAAAAATTAACAAAGTGGCATTTGATAGATCAGGATTTTTATATCACGGAAGAGTCAAGGCTCTTGCTGAATCTGCCAGAGAAAATGGATTGGANTTTTAAATATGAATATGAATNTAGAAAAACAAGCTGATGAGCTAATAGAGAAATTNGTNGCAGTNAATCGNGTTGCAAAAGTNGTCAAAGGNGGAAGACAATTNGGNTTTGCAGCAATNACNGTTGTTGGTGATNGNAGAGGNAAAATTGGNATGGGCTATGGCAAAGCAAAGGAAGTCCCTNTAGCTATNCAAAAAGCAATGCAGGCNGCAAGAANAGATTTACACNAAGTTTCTNTNAAAGANGACACGATTTATTANGAGNTANATGGNAGGCATGGNGCAACAAAGGTNTACATGCAGCCTGCAGCTGATGGTACAGGTATTATTGCAGGNGGNGCTATGAGGGCAGTTTTCGAATGTGTCGGTATTAGGAATATTTTGGCAAANAGTTATGGNTCAAGGAATCCAATTAATCTTGTTAGAGCNACAATCAATGCACTNGANTCTATTCATTCACCNCANAGAGTNNCAAAAAGAAGAGGAATTCCNGTATCTAAGATATTTACATAAATCATGGNNGANAAAATAAATAAAGTNAGAATCANNTTGGTNAAAAGCCGTTTCGGAAGAATTAAGAANCATGCAGCATCACTTTCNGGACTNGGTTTGAGNAAAATNAATCAAGAAGTTGTTATTGATGCAACTCCTGAAAATATGGGAATGGTTAATCAAGTTAAATATCTGNTANAAGTTGAGGATNTCAAATGAGATTNAANGAANTAAAACCNAATCCCGGNNNCAAAGTCTAAGAAGATTAGAAAAGGAAAGGGACATGCTTCTGGTCTCGGAAAAACTTCTGGTAGAGGCCATAAGGGACAAAAAGCCAGATCTGGCGGTTTCCATAAAGTAGGTTTTGAGGGTGGTCAAATGCCACTCCAGAGGAGAGTGCCAAAAAGAGGTTTTACATCCGATCAAAAGGATTCTGCAGAACTCAGATTGGATCAGCTTGAGAAGGTTGAAGCTGAAGTTATTGACATCGATGCCCTTAAGAATGCAAACATCGTTCCAAGATATATTCAAAGAGTCAAAGTTATTGCATCTGGTTCAATTGGGAAAGCTGTTAAATTACAAGGCATAAAATTGACCAAAGGTGCTCAAGAGGCTGTAAAAAAGGCTGGCGGGACAATACTGGATTAATTTATGGCGAACACTATTAACACTGCAGGTGGATCATTTGCTGATATGTCTAGGTTTACTGAGCTGAGACAACGTTTGTTTTTTTTGATTGGTGCATTAGTTGTTTATAGAATTGGAACATACATACCTGTTCCAGGAATAGATCCAAATGCTCTACAAAATTTCTTTGAAGAGCAGTCCGGAACTATTCTAAGCATGTTTAACATGTTTTCAGGAGGCGCTCTTGAAAGATTGAGTATATTCGCTCTCGGAATATTTCCATACATCTCATGTTCGATTGTAATGCAACTTGCAAGCGCAACCACTCCTGCCCTTAAAGAGCTCAAAAAGGAAGGAGAGTCGGGAAGAAGAAAAATTACACAATATACTAGATATGGAACAGTCTTTTTGGCTGCTTTTCAGTCCTTTGGAGCTTCAATTGCATTACAAAATCAGGGCGTAGTAGTAGATCCAGGGTTTAATTTCTTATTCACGTCTTGTGTGACACTTACAACAGGCACAATATTTCTTATGTGGCTTGGAGAGCAGATTACAGAAAGAGGGATTGGAAACGGGATCTCCATGATTATTTTAGCTAGTATTATTTCTGGCCTGCCTTCGGCAATAGGAGGTACTTTAGAATTAGCCAATACGGGTGAAATCTCATCTGCACTTGTTCTTATACTCCTTATCTTGATTGTGGCTGTTACAACTTTTGTAGTTTACGTTGAAAGAGGACAAAGAAGAATTCCTGTCAATTATGCTAAAAGACAGCAGGGAAGAAGGATGATGCAAGGACAGTCTACTCATCTGCCATTTAAAATTAACATGTCAGGAGTTATCCCACCGATATTTGCTTCTAGTATCATTTTATTTCCAGCTACAATAGCAAGCTGGTTTGGTACATCAGAGGGTTTTGATTGGCTACAAAATATAGCTGCAAGTTTGGCTCCTGGGCAGCCAATCTATATTCTTCTCTATGCTGGTTTGATTATGTTTTTCTGCTTTTTTTATACCTCTTTGGTGTTTGATTCTAAAGATACTGCCGATAATTTACAAAGATCTGGTGCCTTTATGCCAGGTATTAGACCAGGAAGGCAAACTTCAGAATATATAGATAAAGTGCTAACAAGGTTAACTTTTTGGGGCGGATTGTATATTATGCTCGTCTGCTTGATTCCAGAGTTCATGATTCTCTACTTTAGGGTACCATTTTACTTTGGCGGTACATCGCTTCTCATCATTGTGGTTGTAGCGATGGATTTCATGGCTCAATTACAGGCACTAATGATGTCTAAGCAATATGAAGGGCTTATGAAAAAGGCGAACTTAAAAAACTATGGAAAAGGTGGTCGAGTTAGATAGTAGGAAAAAAAGATGAAAGTAAGAGCATCAGTGAAGAAAATTTGTAGAAACTGCAAGGTCATCAGAAGAAATGGCGTTGTCAGAGTTATATGTAAAGACCCAAGACATAAACAGAGGCAAGGATAGTTATGGCAAGGATAGCAGGAGTCAATATACCAGACAATAAGCATGTAAGAGTTTCACTAACTTACGTATATGGAGTAGGAAATTCATTGGCTACTTCAATTTGCGATAAGCTCAGTATTGCTCAGGATACAAAAGTTATGGATTTATCTGAACAGGAGCTTGAGAGTATCAGGAGTGAATTAGGGAACCATCTTGTAGAGGGTGATCTCAGAAGAGACACATCAACCAATATAAAAAGATTAATGGATCTAGGTTGCTATAGAGGCATTAGACACAGAAGAGGATTGCCAGTTAGAGGGCAGAAAAGTAAAACTAATGCCAGAACCAGAAAAGGCCCTAAGAAGCCTATGAGAGCTTAAGGAATAAATATGGCTATAGGAAAGAATAAGAAAAGTAAGAGAAATGTTGTTGAAGGCGTTGCACATATTCATGCGTCATTTAATAACACAATTATAACTATTACAGATAGATCGGGAAACACATTGGCTTGGGCCACTGCAGGCGGGGCTGGTTTCAGAGGCTCAAGAAAGAGTACTCCATTTGCTGCGCAAATTGCAGCTGAGAGAGCTGGTACAAAAGCTCAAGAGTATGGTCTAAAGGATATCTCTGTAAAGGTCAAAGGACCTGGGCCTGGTAGGGAATCTGCACTTAGAGCGCTGAATGCAATTGGCCTAAATGTTGTGAGCATAGAAGATGTGACACCATTACCACATAACGGTTGTCGTCCACCTAAACAAAGAAGGGTATAGAGAGGTATATACTAATGGCTAGATATTTAGGACCAAAATGCAAGCTTTCAAGAAGAGAAGGCACAGATTTATTTCTCAAAAGTGGGATTAAACCAATTGAGAGCAAGTGCAAACTGAATTCGATTCCAGGATCAAAGGTAGGCTCAAGAAGGGAGAGATTATCCGATTATGGTAATCAGTTAAGAGAGAAGCAAAAGCTAAGAAGAATGTATGGCGTGATGGAAAAGCAGTTTAGAAATTATTATAAAAAAGCTTCTAAGCTCAAGGGATCAACAGGCGAAAATTTGTTAAAACTTCTTGAAGGAAGGTTAGATAACATGGTCTATAGGATGGGTTTTGCAGTGACTAGAGCAGAAGCAAGACAGTTGGTAAGCCATAAATCAATTATGGTGAATGGAAAAGTCATCAATATTCCGTCATATCAAGTTAATGCTAGCGATGAAATATCGGTTTCTGATAAGGGAAAAGAGCAGCTTAGGGTCAAGAATGCAGTAAATATTTCATCACAACTAGGCATCAGTGAGTGGTTAAGTGTTGATCAGAAGAAACTTAAAGGCATTGTGAATTCAATACCGGAAAGAGAAGATATCTTGCCCGATATTCAAGAAAACCTCGTAGTCGAGTTTTATTCAAAATAATTTTTTTGGGAGATTTTTATGTCTGAAAATGAAAATGAAAATATAGATGAGATTATTGAAAAGGAAGAAGTTGAGAAAGAAGAAATTGTGTTAGATCTTCTAAACCCAATGGTCATTAAGTTGGAGTCTCAAAATGAGCTCCATTCAAGAGTATCCATAGAGCCTTTTGAAAGAGGCTTCGGTTATACACTGGGTAATGCAATTAGGAGAGTACTGCTCTCTAGCTTACCAGGTTACGCTATTACAGAAGCTCAAATTGATGGTGTTTTACATGAGTACACAACCATTGAAGGAGTTCAAGAGGATGTCGTTGAGATCTTGTTAAACCTCAAAGGTGTTGCTATTAATATTCATGACAGAGACTTTGCTGATTTTGTTATCAGCAAGAAGGGCCCATGCACTGTAACTGCTGGAGATATTCAAGTCGACGGCGACACAGAGATTGTGAATCCTGATCATCATATAGCCACCATCAGCTCAAAGAAAGAACTGAAGATGCAGATAAAGATTGAAAAGGGTACAGGTTATCGTCCAGTTCCTACTCAAAGCAAAGATGCTGATGTAACAATTGGACTTTTAAAGCTCGATGCATCATTTAGCCCAATAAAAACAGTTACATATTCGGTAGAAGCTGCAAGAGTTGAGAATAGAACAGATTTGGATAAGCTTATTGTTGATTTAGAGACTGATGGAACTATAGATCCAGAAAGAGCGATAAAGTATGCTGGTGCAATTCTTCAAAATCAACTCAGTATATTTACAAATTTGACGAGAGTTCAAGAGCAGAAGAAAGAGGAAGAGGAAGTTCTCATAGATCCGATCATGCTTAGGCCTGTAGATGAGCTTGAATTGACAGTAAGATCTGCAAATTGTTTGAAAGCAGAAAATGCTAACTATATCGGTGATCTTGTTCAAAAAACCGAAGTTGAATTACTGCGTACTCCAAATTTGGGTAAAAAATCTCTTAATGAGATCAAGGAAGTTCTTGGAAGCCATGGGCTATCACTTGGAATGGAGTTAGATAATTGGCCACCAAAAGAGGCAGTAGTAGACTAATCAATCGTTGAATTCACTGAGAGTTTAAGATGAGACATAGAAAGATAGGAAGAAGACTAGGAAGAACAAGTAGTCATCGCAAAGCCATGTATAGAAATATGGCGGCGTCTTTAATTGAGCATGAGTCTATTTCTACAACCCTGCCTAAGGCCAAAGAGCTTCGAAAGACTGTCGAGCCCCTTATAACTCTTGCAAAAGAGGATGGAGTTTCTAGAAGAAGACGCGCTTTTGATTTGCTCAGAGACAAGAAAGCTGTGGGCAAACTTTTTACTGAAATAGGGCCAAGATTCAGGGATCGACCTGGCGGGTATTTACGAATCTTGAAGAGTGGCATTCGAAATGGTGATACTGCTCCAATGGCAGTTATTCAACTTGTAGACTATAATTTTGATAATCAGTTAAATGAACAATCAGAATAGTTTACATTTTGAACAGTAAAAAAA